>CAJTTD010000004.1 GCA_910579205.1 uncultured Christensenella sp. | reverse complement strand
ATAACAGTAATAAACGGTACGGAGAAGCGCGGTGTTACTTACAAATTGAAAGAACTGTTTTTACAAAATTTCAAAGCAGTTGCCGAAATCACCGAATTTTATTTGCCGAAAGACTGCCCCGCCTTTTGCGTCGGTTGCACAAACTGTTTTATGCGCGGTGAAGATACTTGCAAAGATCGCTCTTACATAGACAACATCGAAAGATCGCTAATGCAAGCCGATTTGATAGTTATGACTTCACCCGCCTATGTTATGCATGCGACGGGTGCTATGAAGGCATTGCTCGATCATTTGGGATATCGTTGGATGCCGCATCGACCTGCTGCGGAAATGTTCGCCAAGCGTGCGGTCATCATCACGCAATGTGTCGGCGCGGGAGCAAAATCAACGGCAACCGATATCAAACAAAGCTTGTCGTGGTGGGGCGTTTCTAAGATCGGCATATTCAAAGGCGCGCTCATTAGCGATATAGTTTGGGACAATTTGTCGGAAAAGAAACGAAATAATATGACAAATAAGATCAACAGACTTGCTCGCAAATTCGCAAAGATCGATTATTCAAAACCCGCGCGCACGAGTACCATGACTAAAATCAAGTTTACATTGTGCCGATTCATACAAAAACGCGTACGAAAAAACGGCAACACCGGTCTCGACAACGACTATTGGTACGACAACGGCTGGCTCGGCAACGCTCGTCCGTGGAAGAAACGGAAATAATAATATCCACGTCAAGCGACCTCAAGTTTACTATGCGCATAAACACATACGGCGCGATAAATTCATAAACGTATTGATAAACAAATTTCAACAGAAAAAAGCCCGCGCCAATCAAAATGCGTGGACTTTTTTTTGCTTTATATATTTATTTTACCGTCAATTTCTATTCATTGTTTAGTGATCATTCACGACCGTTATCGCGCGAAAATACGTATTCTATATTGTACGACTTTACTTCGCCTTTTTTGAGTATGGGTTTGTCGAAGCCCTCTGCATTTATCGCATTTGGCGCGAATTGCGGCTCCAAACAAAAGCCGTACCACGTGTCATACAAGCCGTCATGACCTTTGCACTTGCGCATAGCCCCGCCCGAATAGAACTGCAAGCACGGCAAATCGGTATATAAACGCATGGAAATGCCGCTTGCATCGCTATTGACTTCACAAACTGCGTCATCGCCACGCAGTATGTAATTGTGGTCGTAGCCGTTTGTAGCTTTAAGCTCATCCGAAGAATACTCTTCGCCTATCTCGCGCATTACTCGGAAATCGAACGTCTTATCGACCGCTTTCTTTTCGCCCGTGGGGATAAGCCCTTCGTCAACGGGAGTAATCGTATCGGAATTTATAACCAGTTTGTTTTTAAGACATGTGCCGCTGCCCGCGCCGTCCAAATTGAAATACAGATGATTAGTGGGACACCACAACGTATCCGCATCGCTCTCGGCGGTGAATCCTATATGCAATTTACAGCCGTCGATAGTAAAGGTAACGGTCAACGTCAGCTTGCCGGGATAGCCCTCCTCGCCGTCCGCACTGACGTACCGCATGACTATTTTATCGTTCGTATGTTCAATAACATCGAATGGGCGTTTGTCAAAGCCGACGTTTCCGCCGTGCAAATGATTTTTTCCGTTATTGCAAGCGAGCGAATATGTCTTGCCGTTTATTGCGAATTTGCCTTTGGCAATACGGTTCGCTACTCTTCCTATAGTCGCGCCCGCATAAGTCGCGCTGTCGCAATAGTCTTTTATAGAATCGAAGCCTAGCGCCACGTCTACGCCGTCGAACCTTAAATGATCGATGCGCGCGCCGTGATCGACTACTCCGACATCGAGCTTACCGCTCTTTAAAATGTATTTATATACGGATCTGTCGTTTATGGTATCGTAATATTGCTTTTCCGCCATGATGTCCTCCATAACGTCGCTTTGACGCTCATATACGATATCATACCACAATCAAGCCGTATAATCAAGTAATACGCTCCGTATTTACTTGCGGTGTCGTCAATGCCGTTTAAGGCATACAATGAACTATGAACGATAAACATAAAAACGAATGCAAAGATCCGAACTGCCCGATAAAAAAACCGCATTGTCATATGACCGTGAGGAGTGCGTCCGCTGCCGTCAAAACGAATGACGAACAGCCGAATTTTAGTGCTACTGACAATAATGATAAATAATAATTAAATACTGTTGAATTACGGTCTAAAATGTGATAAAATACCTTCATCAAACCATTGAAAGTATTTTATGGGCAAAATGTTATGGAATCCGTGGCACGGTTGCCACAAATATAGCGCGGGCTGTCAAAACTGTTACGTTTATTATCTCGACGGGTTGCGCGGCGTCGATTCAAACGTAGTTGTTAAGTCGAAATCAAATTTCGATCTTCCCGTCAAAAAAGACAGAAAAGGCAATTACAAGATGCCGCCGCACAGCAGTGTTGCTACTTGCTTCACGTCCGATTTCTTTTTGGAAGAAGCGGATGAGTGGCGCGATGACGCATGGCGGCTGATAGCGCAGAGATCTGATGTTGAATTTTTGATATGCACAAAGCGCATACACCGATTTGATGCATGCATTCCGTCCGATTGGAAAGACGGATACGACAACGTGGCGATAGCGGTATCGTGCGAAAATCAAAAGGCTGCGGACGAACGACTGCCCTATCTCGTACAAGCAAAAGCAAAAAAGAAGTATGTTTTTGTTGCGCCTATTCTCGAATATGTAGAACTCGGCGAGTATCTGAAAACACACTGCATAGATCAAGTTTCGGTCGGCGGCGAATCTTATAAAAACGCGCGCGTATGCGATTTCGATTGGATAAAACGTATCAAGAGCACATGCGACGAATACGGCGTTGCGTTCGATTTCCACCAAACGGGATCGAATTTCGTCATGGACGGAAAACATTATAAAATTAAACACCGCGACGAATATTCGCAAGCAAAAAAAGGCTCGAAATTGCTGTAATTGCACAACATCACAATAACATAGAGGTATGGCAGTTGCGCATGCCGCTTTTTATTCTAAGCATAATTTCCACGCTTGTATGGTGCATCGGTGCATAGGCGCACGAGCCCGCGTTAAGTAAAATAAAGGAGCGCAATAACTACGCTCCTCATTACAACTTTAAACTTTGATGTCCGGTTCAAACGGTTCGTATTTCTCGGCTGCGAACAGCGGATCGATACAATCACGTAAGAAATCGTCCACTTGCTCGGACGCTCTGCCCGTAAATTTTTCGGGACGCAAAATACTATCGATATTTCCGTGCACGGTAGCAAATTTGTCGTCCGCTTTGATCCTATCGATAAGATCGTTGCGTTCGCCGCGCTCTTTAACGGCTTTGGCGCTCTCCATCGAATGTCTGCGTATCGCTTCGTGCAACTCTTGTCTGTCGCCGCCCGCTTTGACGCATTCCATCAATATCTCTTCGGTAGCCATGAACGGCAGTTCGTCGTTTATGCGTTTGGAAATAACACCGGGATAAACTACCATGTTTTCCGTAACGTTGATATAAATATTCAATACCCCGTCGATAGCCAAAAACGCTTGTGGTATAGTCAAACGCTTGTTGGCGCTGTCGTCAAGAGTGCGCTCGAACCACTGCGTAGACGAAGTTACCGCTTCGTTGAACGGCATCGATTCTACAAAACGCGCCAATGCGCATATGCGTTCGCTACGCATGGGGTTGCGCTTATACGCCATTGCGGACGAGCCGATCTGCGTTTTTTCAAACGGTTCTTCCACTTCCTTGAACGATTGCATTATACGCATATCGTTGGCGAACTTATACGCGCTTTGAGCGATCTTTGAAAGTAACGATACGACCGAATAATCGAATTTGCGCGTATACGTCTGACCGCTTACCGCAAATACTTTTTTGAATCCGAGTTTTTTAACGACCGCTTTTTCAAGCTTTTTAACTTTCTCACCGTCGCTGTCGAACAACGACAAAAAGCTCGCTTGAGTTCCCGTAGTGCCTTTTACTCCACGCAGCTTGAAATTATCGGTCAAATGCTTGAGGTCTTCATAGTCCAAATACAAATCGTACAACCACAGCGTAGCGCGCTTACCTAACGTGGTGAGCTGTGCGGGCTGAAGATGTGTGTAGCCCAATACAGGCAGGTTTTTATATTTGATAGCAAACGCGCGCAGCTTGTCCATGACCGTAAGCATTTTTGTTCGCACTATGTCGAGCGCGTCGCGGATCTGTATCAGTTCGGCATTGTCTGTAACAAAGCAGCTCGTCGCGCCCAAATGTATTATTGGCTTCGCCTTTTTCGCTTGCTCTCCAAATGCATGAACATGCGCCATAACGTCGTGGCGAACTATCTTTTCCTCTTTTTCCGCAAACTCGTAATTAATATCTTCGGCGTATTTTTTCATTTCGGAAATTTGCTCGTCCGAAATATCCAAGCCGAGTTCTTTCTCGCTCTCCGCAAGCGCGATCCACAATTTGCGCCATAGGCGGAATTTGTGATCGTCCGAAAAAACTTGCGCCATCTTTCGGTCTGCATACCGCGTTATCAGCGGGTTTTCGTAAATTTCTTTCATATTATTTCTCCGTTTTGTAGAAGTTGTTGGCATTGTCAAAAAGTATTTTATCTATATCTGCCGAAGCGTATCCGAGATCGGACAAACCATGTCTTATCCCGTCCTCCGCATCATAGCTTTGCAGATCGTGCGGAAGATCAACCGTGCCGTAAAAGTCTGTGCCTATAGCCAAACAGTCGATGCCGTTTTCATAGGTTTGCACAAAATCATCGATCACATGCACCCAGTCTTTCATAGATCGCGCGCCCGTAAATGCAACGACGGCGCTCAAACCTATAACAGCTTTGCGCGCTATGAGCGCGTTTATCTGATCGCCGTCGAGACTGCGCGGATGTGCGTTAAAGCCCGTATGCGAACAGATAAGCGTTTCCGCTGCGTCAAGCACATCGTAAAAGCTCTTTTTGTTTAAATGTGCAACATCGACTGCGCAGTTACCGTTCATGCGTTTAACGACTGCCACGCCGTCCTTGGTGAGCCGTCCGTCGTCCAACGCGCCGCCGGCAAAACCGTTGTTAGTATTCCACGTTAGCGAACAATAAAACAGCGCGGAAAAATCGAACATGCGGTAGTTGTCTCCGTTAAACAGAAACCCGATGTCTTCTATCGCAATCGGCAACGGCCTTTTTGTTTTTAAATCTTTCAAAGTACGAACGGTATTTTCGACCGTTACAGCGGCGTGTTCGACTGCCATTGCGCTCGTCCATATCGCCGCGGTTATGACATTGCTTTCGCAAGAGCTAATGAAATCACCGTATTCGTTCGGGCATAATACGGTGGGAAAATCGTTGTGTAAATCGAAGATCATACCGTATTTCTATGCCGTTTGCCGTTGGAAAATACTCTCGACGGGATCATTGACATATCATTCTTTGCTGTTTAAAAGTTCTTTGCAAATGTCGAGTATTGGACTGTACTGCTTTGAATGCTCTATCTCACCGATATTGCAATCGTGTAAAAGCAAAAATTCTTCCACCGCTTGATTGCAGTACTTGACTAGTTTAACGCGCGGCTTTATTTTATATTTGTTAAACTTGACATACGACTCGATAGCGGGCGTACAAGAGCAAGCCGCCGCAAACAACAAACGCTCGTAAAATTTAAAGTTTCCGTCGCGAACTTCCTTAAGCTTATTGACGGTCTTACCGCGTTTTGCGTATTCGGGAACAAAATGGATATCCATTATCGAGAGCAAATCGGAATAATATTCTTGCAAAGCCCGTTGCGCAAAATCGGGATCGAATGAATCTATCTCCTTGATAAACTCGTTCAATATTGCGCACTTGCCTTTAACATCGTCCTGCGCGTCCGTTTTTATGTCAACTGCGTTTTTACCCGAAATAGGCGTAACGCGCGGCAACAGCATTCGACGCAGTAGCGGGATAGCGCTTTTCATAACGACCCTGCGTTTTTCGTACTCTATATCGCACAAGGACATAAAGCAATTATAATAAGTAAGCGTTATCGCCTTACCGCATTCGTTCAAAATATCCATATAGCTCTTGACATCGTTGATCACATGCTTTTTGATGTCCGCTTTATTTTTTTCGTCGTACTTTTCAAAGCGACTAATAACCTTTTCTATCAATAGCTCATTCGGTTCAAAATCGGGAGTATACTTTTTTACGTCATAATCCGATTTGACCGAAATAGCAAATTTACAATATTTTTTATATAATGTAAACAGTCCGATATATTCTTCGGAACTCGGCGGAAACAATTCACCGCCTATGACCGCAGTTTGAACGGCTTTATGTATAACTGCGATCGCATTGTCGGCTATTTCAAGCAACGCAACCGACGCTTCGGGCATAGACGCCACCGAATTTTCGCCCGTAACGAATAACGCTTGCAACCTATCAAGCTCATCCAACTTACGTATTCTGTATGACTTGGGATCGGATGAAAAAAGCTCGTCGTCCGCCAACAATCTACTGTTGATAAGTATCTTGATATCCGCCAACATTGCGGGAACAAACAAGCGCTTGTCCTTTTGCGACGCGCCCGATCTTGCCATCATCTCGACCGTTGAATTGACAGCGGAAACGGCATGTCCTATCAAGTCGAACTTGTCGTCGCCGTCGCTAAGATAAATATCGCACAATTCGGCAAAGTACTGCGCATGATATGAATTCTTATTGGCATTGAGCGCCAGCTTGAAATGATTGGCGGCATTGAGAAATTCGGTATTAGAAAAATAATCTTTAGCGATCTCTATCTCGCGTTTTTCCACTGCGGCGTTTACGATCATATTCTGCGCTTTAAGCTCGGTAAATTTAAACGTTTCGCCGCAACGCGAACACTTTGGCGTATTTTGATCAGCCTCTACTGTTTTAAAACAATTAGGACAAACGATTTTGATAGCCACAAGTACCCTCCTGATCAATTAGGTATTTTACCTATGGGGCTATTTGGCTCACTGTAGAACCATTAGCTCGCATTTCCCATAAAACGACATGTCTTTTCGGGAAATACCATAGCTACGCCCCAAGGGCTCGGTATTATACCAAATTTGTCGTCGACGGCAGCCAAATGCCACTCGACATCTTGCTTGACTCATCGCTTCGATATAATACTCGACTTTAATAAATTATTCTGCGATCGTGCAAGCAAAAATGCTACTCGAATAAAAAACGCGTGCCGACGATATGCCGACACGCGCGCTTAAACAGTATTAATCGTTATTGCTTTTGTCGTTTGCGTCGCCGTCTGTGTCGTTAACGTTTTTCAAAAGATTGGCGAATACGTTGTTTTCAGACTTGTCGCTGTATACTCCGCTGTCCTCCGTCTTTTTGGGCGCTCTTGCGGCTTTGACAGTTTTCTCTTCTTCGAGGCATGCTCTGATGCTCAAAGTGGTTTTGCGGTTATGCTCGTCGTAAGCCATTATCTTAACGGTAACTTCGTCGCCTGCATGAAGGATGGAGTTTATATCCTTTACATACGTTGCTGCAGCTTCGGACACGTGAACGAGACCTTCTACACCGGGTTCTATCTCAACAAACGCGCCGTAAGGCAAAACGCTTATGATCTTACCCGTCAAAACCGAACCGACGGGATGCTTCTCCATGCACTTGTCAAACGGATGAGGCTGAAGCTCTCTGTAGCCGAGCGATACGCGCTGTTTTTCGCGATCGGTCTTGAGCACCAAAAAGTCATACGTCTTTCCGACTTCCAAAACTTCTTCGGGCGACGTTATGTGCGAATACGAAAGATGATCGATATGCGCCAAGCAATCTATGCCGTCAACGCTTACAAACGCGCCGTAAGGATTGATGCGCTTGACTTCGCCCGCGACTACAACGTCGGGCTTTACGTTTTCCCAGAATATTTCGGCTTTCTTATCCTTCTCGTCCTTTTCCTCTTGAAGGATGACGCGCTGCGACGCCACTATCTTGCGATTGAGATCGTCTATATCGATCGCACGCAAACGAAGCGTTTTTCCGACGTACTTCTTGAGGTCGGGAACAAACTTCATGCGGATCTGCGATGCGGGAACAAATACGCGATACGTTCCGAGCGAGCCGGTGAGACCGCCTTTGATGTCCTTTTTAACGACCATTTCAAAAACTTCGCCATTTCTGATCTGGTCGACGGTTTCGTCAGATTTACGCATTATATCGGCGCGGCGTTTGGAAAGCAAAACACAACCGCTCACGTCATCGCGCTTTTTCGTAATGATAGCGTCTATCTCCGTTCCCGCAGGATAGTCTTCGGGCTTATACTCGCCTTCGTCGCAAACTTCGGATTTATCTATAAATCCGTCGTTTTTGCCGCCGATGTTGACGCGTATACCTTCCGCATTAGCGGAAAGAACGGTACCCTTGACCGCTTTACCCTCGCGGTAAACGGTGGTTGTTTCTTTGTTGATGGCGTTGATAAACTCTTCGTTGCTTGCTTCGCCGAATTCTTGACCCATGTAAGTCCTTACCTCCATAATCGACTCTATCGGAGTCGATGCCCCGGCGACTACTCCTACTGTGCCGCTGCGGGGAAAATTAATATTTTTGAGTTCGTCTATCGAGTGAATAAAATGAGTATTGCTGTTTTCGGCTAAACATAAGTCGTACAGCTTGCCCGTATTGGAGCTTGCTTTGTCGCCTACGACAAGCATAACATCGCATTCGGCGGCAAGATTTACCGCCTCTCGTTGACGCTCATAAGTAGTATAGCAAATCGTGTCGAAAATTTCAACTGTTTTAAATTGAATTTTATGTATTTTTTTAGAAAGTTCTTTAAATTTTTTTCCGTCGTAAGTAGTTTGACAAACTACGCACAGTTTATCGAACTTTTTAAGCTGCTCGAGATCGCTGTCTATATCTATCACGGTAGCCGTATTGTCGCACCAGCCGTTAGTCGCTTTTACTTCGGAATGCTCTCGCGCGCCTATAATCACTATATGATAGCCGGCGGAAAAATGTTTACTCACTATATCGTGTATCTTAGCCACAAACGGACACGTAGCGTCCACGATACAAGCTCCGCGCTTTTCGAGTTCCCCGTAAGTGTCGCGGCTTGCCCCGTGCGAGCGTATTATTACGTTATACGGCTCGCCTGTTTTGGGCAAATCGTCTATGCTGTCGACGGTTTTTAAGCCGCGCGTTTTCAGATCGCGCATTACTGTCTCGTTGTGTATGATATTGCCGAGCATATACGTATTGCCTTTGTCGGCATACTCTTGCGCTATGGCAACGGCATTTTTTACGCCGAAACAAAATCCGGCGTTATCTGCGAGAAGAACTTTCAGCATATTCCTTTTTTGCGGCTTTTTCCGCGAACTTATAAAGTTTGTCCAGCTCGGCGGCGGCTTTTTTATCGGCGCGCTTTCCGCTGCGCTTGTATCCCTTATTCTCCACCCATTTATCGAGCTCGTCAAGCGTTTTTTGCATGGCTGCGCTAAAACGTTCCGTAGCCTCGTTTAAAACGTTTTCGTCAAGACGTTTACCGAACAGATCGTCAAGTTTTACGGGATCGCCCACCGCTATATAATTGCGTTTAAACAAGCGCGCTTTGTGGTGTATAACTAGCGGTACGACGGCGGCATTGCCTTTTAAAGCGAACATGGCTGCCCCCGAATGAAGAGGCTGCAAATCTCTGTTTACCTTGTTCCGCGTTCCTTCGGGAAAAATTGCAAGCGTTTGACCGTCTTTTAACGCATTCAAACATTCGCGCATGGAAGAAAGCTCGGGTCTCTCTCTGTTTACGAATATTATACCTATACTGCGGAATGCGGCGCGGCGGAACTCACCTCCGCCGTTTTCCGTTTTTGACAACAAGCGCTTAAAGCCTTTTGTTCCGTAATACACGTACGGAACATCCATCCAAGACAGATGATTGGATATCGTTATCTGACCGCGAGCATATTTTTTGTACTTCTCCTTGTTCATTATTTTGAACGGGAAAAGCAGTTTCGCCATCGGATACAAAAATATCTTCCAAAACATGAACCAACGCTTCATTTCGTATCCTCTTCCACGCGGTCGATAATAAAGCGGGCTACGTCTTGCGCGCTCATTTGATCCGAATTTATCTCTGCTGCATCGTACGCCTTTTTAAGCGGTGCTATTGCGCGCGTGGAATCGTTGCGGTCGCGCAATATTACATCGTCAAGCACTTCCTCATACTTAACGCTTTGACCTTTTGCTATAAGCTCATCATAGCGTCGCCGCGCTCTGACTTCCGCCGTCGCCGTCAAAAAGAATTTAAATTCGGCATTCGGCAAAACGACAGTGCCGATATCGCGACCGTCGAGGATAACATTGCTTTTGGCGGCGATGTCGCGCTGTATACCGAGCAGTTTTTGTCTAACGTAAGGCAGTGCGGACACGGCAGAAGCCGCCATGGATATCTCGGGCGTACGTATCTTGCCCGAAACGTCGTCGCCGTCGAGCAACACGCATTGCGCGCCGTCGCGGTATTCTATAGCGACCGATACATCTTTCAAACAACGTTCCACTGCTTCCGCATCAGACGGAGACACGTTATTCGATACTACCTTAAGCCCGAGCGCGCGATACAGTGCGCCCGTATCCAAATACGTTATACCGAGAGAATTGGATACAAGCCTTGCCACCGTGCTTTTCCCCGCGCCCGAAGGACCGTCAAGCGCTATAGCATACGATCCGCATATATCTTGTCTGAGCGCACGCGCGCCGTTTAAATAAATATTGTGTACGGGTGCGTCCGAATACGCCGTGATCATAACGCGTATGCAACCGCCGAGCGAGCCGTCTATATTCGGTTCTGCGCACGAAAACAGCGGAACGGCATGTCCGCTCTCGCGGACTGCGCGCGCGGGATAAAACGCCGTCAAATCGGCAGTTGATGTAAACACCATATTTACTACGTTTTTATCTTGCAAGCGGTTTTTAAAAAACAATCTGTCTATCAACCGCCGCGCCGCTTCCGTTATTCCTTCGACGGTATTAGGCGCGGTTACCGCACCGCGTATTGAAACGAGTTCGCTCATTTCTATATTTCTCCTTTATTCTACCGATGTTAGCTTACAGCCGCGCTCGAGCCCGCTATATATCCCGTAGCCAACGCGATATGCATATTGTATCCGCCCGTAAGAGCGTCTACGTCGATCACCTCGCCGCCGAAATACAGACCTTTGACCAACTTGGACTCCATCGTTTTCGGGTCGATCTGCTTAACGTCCACTCCGCCGCTCGTTACGACGGCACGATCGAAGCCGTCGTTACCGCATATCTCGAGCTTAAAGTTTTTTATCAGCTCGCACAGCGCTGCGCGCTCGGTACGTTTTACCGAGTTGACTTGCACCGACGGATCGATGCCCGACCGTTTTATTATATACGGGATCAACGATTTTGGCAAGAGATAGTCGAGTGAATTTTTGAATTGTCTGTTTAATTTAAGTCCGAAATCTTTTAACAACCGTGCGTCAAGTTCTTCGTGCGTCATAGCCGGTTTGAGATCTACATACACGTCAAACGGATATTCGCGCCGAGCCGTATATGCGGACATGGTAAGCGCGATAGGACCGGATATCCCGTCGGCAGTAATAAGCATATCCCCGAATATCTGCTTTACTCCGTTTGCCCGAAGCGAAACGTTTTTTAGCGTCAAACCCTCCGCTTGAGAAAGTTCCTCCGATGTTTTAAGCGCGACGAGCGACGGTCGGATGTCAATAATATTATGTCCCATTGCGCGAACGATATCATAGCCGCTGCCGTCCGATCCCGTTACGGGATAACTTGCGCCGCCAGTGCAAATTATGACCTTGTCAAAACGTTCTTCGCCGTAGTCATGCGCAACGGTGTAACCGTCGCCGTTAGGCTGTACAGCCGATATATTGCCGCTTAAACGTATTTCCGTGCCGTTTCGTTCCGCGTAAACTCTTAATGCTTTTGTTACGTCGCTCGCCTTGTCTGACGACGGAAAAGCTCTGCGTCCGCGCTCCACCTTGGTATTGCAACCGCAAGAATTCAATAATTCCACTGCGTCGTCGGGCGTGAAGCGACTGATCGCCGAGCGCAAAAACGGCGCGTTTGTAACTACGTTTTGCAAAAATTCGGATACTTCGCAAACGTTAGTGAAGTTGCATCTGCCCTTGCCCGTTATATAAATTTTTTTTCCTACTTTGTCGTTGTGTTCGAATAGAACAACTTGTGCGCCGACCGCGCTTCCCGCTGCCGCAAGCCCCGCCGCGCCGCCCCCTATGACAGCTATCTTCATAAAACGAACTTTCCCTTTTTGAGTTTTTCGAGCGCGCTGTGATCCGTTCTGTCCACGGTGAGCGGAGTTATCGTTATGTATCCCGCTTTGCAAAAATATTCGTCGTTATCGCCGTTTAATTCTCCGTAATCGCGATCGCCGTCTGGGATAAGCATTTCGTTATCGCCGCGTTTATACAGATCTATAAACGTGATCTGAGTGTTCATCTTAACTACTTTAACGCCTACTGGCGTACCGTTGGGGAAATTAATATTCAAAAAAGTTTTGCTCGGCAATTCCGCGCCTATCAACGCATTAAAGTTATCTTTGACAAACCTCGCACACAAATCGAAATCGTTGCGCGTTGCGCCCTTTTTGTCGAGAGACAACGCAAGCGCACGCTTGCCCAAATGCACTGCGTCGGTCGCGGCAGATACCGTTCCCGAATACATTATGTCGCTTCCGAGATTCTCTCCGTTATTTATTCCCGAAATAACGAGGTCGGGATCTTTAAACAACACCGACAATGCCGATTTAACGCAATCTACGGGCGATCCGCCTACGGCAAAAACTTTATAGCCGTATCCGAAAACCTCGCGACACGAAAAAACATTGGGCTTTAGAGTTATTGAATGCGAAAAACCCGACTTTTGCGAATCGGGCGCGACGACGCAAATTTCGTGTTCGTCTTTAAATAAATCGGCGACGGCATGCAATCCTTGCGAATCGTAGCCGTCGTCGTTAGTAAGTAATATCCTCATATCGGTTGAACAAGACCCTTACCGTCGCATATCGTCTTGTCTATGCCGTGCAACTTTGCCTCGCGCTTTTTAAAGAACGGTATCGCAAGCTGCGGGAACAACGCGTAAGTCAAGACATCTTCTTCTTGTATAGCAAACTCTTCTATCTCTTTCTTGTACACATCGAGTTCGGGCGCGATATTATCTGCGGGTCTACAAGTGATGCGCGGCGTGTCGCCGAGTATTTTCTTTATTATTTTCGCGTCGGGTTCGATAGGCAGTTTTCCGTACTCGCCCGCCAAAACGCCTTTTGTCTCTTTCGTAACGGATTTGTATCTCTCGCCCGTAAGCACATTTAATACAGCTTGCGTACCAACTATCTGCGAGCTGGGCGTAACGAGCGGCGGATATCCGAGGTCGGCGCGCACTCTGGGCACTTCTTCCAAAACTTCCGTCAGTCTGTCTAACGCGTTTTGCTGTTTCAACTGGCTTATAAGATTGCTGAGCATGCCGCCCGGTACTTGATAAATGAGCGCGTTTACGTCCACTTTGAGCACTTTGGGATTGAGTATGCCGTCCGCAGTTAGCCTATCGGCGACCTTACGGAAATATACCGTACATTTATTGAGTTTATCGAGATCGAGCCCCGTGTCGTACTCGGTGCCTTGGAGCGACGCTACAAGCGATTCGGTAGCGGGCTGGCTCGTTCCGTTGCCGAGCGGAGACAGCGCGGTGTCTACAATATCGCAGCCCGCTTCTATCGCCTTGAGGTTTACCATATCGCCCGTACCCGCTGTATTATGCGTATGCAAATGCACGGGGATCTTTACTTTATCTTTGATACGCGAAACAAGCTCGTACACGGTGTACGGCAATAACAAGTTCGCCATATCTTTTATACAAATTATATCGGCGCCCATTTGCTCGAGCTTTACTGCAAGATCGACAAAGTAATCTATGGTGTGCACCTTGCTCGTAGTATAGCACAACGCCGCTTCCACAGTACCGCCGTACTTTTTTGTACTGTCGATAGCTTGCTTCATGTTGCGGATATCGTTGAGCGCGTCGAATATGCGTATTATATCGATCCCGTTTTTGATGGAAAGACGGCAGAACTCGTCCACTACGTCATCGGCATAATGCTTATAGCCGAGAATATTTTGTCCGCGGAAAAGCATTTGCAGTTTGGTATTGGGCATCGCTTTGCGCAAAGCGCGCAGTCTCTCCCACGGATCTTCGTCGAGATAGCGCAAGCACGAATCGAAAGTCGCTCCGCCCCACGCCTCGAGCGCGTAAAAACCTACGTCGTCGAGAAGCTTTGCCGCGGGCAACATTTCGTCGGTACGCATACGCGTAGCCGCTTGCGATTGATGCGCATCGCGCAAAACCGTCTCCATTATCTTCACTTTAGCCATAATGTCTCTCCGATGACCGATTGTATATTTTTATGCGAATATTGATAACAAAACACCCGCGGCGACCGCAGAACCGATAACGCCCGCGACGTTGGGACCCATAGCATGCATGAGCAGATAGTTATTGGGATCTTCCTTTTGCGCAACTGTTTGAGATACTCGCGCTGCCATAGGTACTGCCGAAACGCCGGCGCTGCCTATGAGCGGGTTTACCTTGCCGTGCGTAATAGCGCACATCAGCTTTGCCATAAGCAAGCCGCCTATCGTTCCCATTACGAACGCAAAAAGTCCCAAAACGACTATTTTAAGAGTGTCGAGCGTCAAGAACGTAGTGCCGAGCGCCTTCGCGCCTACGCACACGCCCAAGAAAATCGTTATCGTGTTCATAAGTCCGTTGCTTGCCGTTTGCGAAAGTCTGTCGGTAACCATGCATTCTTTTAACAGATTGCCGAACATGAGCATTCCGAGTAGCGGCAAAGAATCGGGCAATATCAAACCGCACACGATTGTAACAACTATAGGGAATATTATCTTTTCGCGCTTGGAAACGGGTCTCAACTGCTCCATTTTTATTGCCCGTTCTTTCTTTGTCGTAAGCAGCTTCATTATAGGCGGCTGTATAATGGGTATAAGCGCCATATACGAATAAGCCGCAACGGTTATCGCCGGCAACAGATCGAACTGTTTAAGCATTGTCGTTACGTATATAGACGTAGGTCCGTCCGCTCCGCCTATGATGGCTATCGCCGCCGCTTGCGCGCCGTCAAAGCCCAAAAGTATCGCGCCGAAAAGAGTAATAAATATACCGAGCTGTGCCGCCGCGCCCAAAATAAAACTTTTGGGACTTGCGATAAGCGGTCCGAAATCGGTCATTGCGCCTATGCCGAGGAATACGAGCGGCGGAAACAATACCCATTCCACGCCTTTTTCCATGTAGTACAGTAAACCGCCGGGGCTCGTCGTATCACCGCTTACCGTAGGCGCTTTCATGAGTATATCGTGCGCGCCCGGTATGTTTACGAAAAGCATACCGAAACCTATGGGAACAAGCAGCAACGGCTCTTTTTTAAGCCCTATACCCACAAACAGCAAAACGCACGCGATGATCATCATCACGTAGTTTTCCCATTCGGAATGAGCAAAACCGGTACTCGTCCATAGGTTCTTTAACATTTCAACAAAGTTCATGTCAACCTACTTAATGTATGCAAGCACCGCGCCTGTCTCGACGTTATCGCCTTTCTTAACGACGTAAGTAATAACGCCGTCGGCGGAAGCGTTGATGTCGTTTTCCATCTTCATAGCTTCGAGTACGACTACTTTTTCGTTTTGTTTTACGGTGTCTCCGTCTTTGTGCGCGAGCGAAAGTATAAGACCGGGCATGGGCGCCTTAACGGGCGTGCCTTCGCCTACAACGGGTTTCGATGCGGCGGGCGCAGACGGCGCGGTTTGCGTTTGAATAGCAGCAGACGTGTCGCCGCCTATCTCTTCCACGTCAACGGCATACGCTTTACCGTTTACAACAACATTGAATTTACGCATATTATATGTCCTCCGATTTATTTACTATTTACGTACTATACGACGTATGACGAACTCGGGCTTAACGTCTCCGTCGCTCTCGCTCTCGAGAACGACCGAAATAGCCGCCGTTATCGCCGCGACAAGTTCCCCGTCGTCTTCTTGGGCAGAAACTACATCCGACGATTTTTTCTTTTTACGTTCAAAAAGTTTCTCTCTGCCGAGCAGCTTCGATTTGAATAAAAATCCCGACAGATAGAATATTCCGACCAACAACGCAAGCACTGCCAGCACTATGGCGAACCCTACTATAGCGTATAAAAATGCGTCGAGCAAATTCATATCGCTCGCGCTCAAAAACAACATCGCGCCCATATATTCTACTCCATGTGCGCGACAAGCGCGGCAAGCAAGTACGAACGCGTGAGGTTGGGTTCTATAACATTATCGAAGCGTCCCGACCGAGCAAGCGTCAGAGCGGAGCAATTTTCCGCAGCGTATGCCGTTGCGAGTTTTTCCGCAGCTTTGTCTTTGTTTTTAGCCGTTTTGATCTCGTCGGCGTATAACAGTCTTGCCGCCGACTCGGAGGCAAGCGCGCCGACTTCCGCGCACTCCCACGCGATCTTATATTCGCACGGCGCAACGAGCGTAGTATACGCGCCGCCTATTGCTTTTCCGCAAACGACTGCAAACATATCGGCTTGCTGAGTGTGAACGGTATATAAAAGATTGGATAATTCGTACATCAAACGGGTGTCGTCGGCACAAACTTCCGTACCCGCGCTATCTACCAAAAACACCACGGGACAATCGGCAGTGGAACAAGCGCCCAAAAACTCGGTTATTTTCAAACAAGACTGCGCTGTAAGCTTTCCTTCGCCGCACTCGGCGTTCGTGGCAACAACGCCTACGGGAATGTCGCCGAGCGTAGCGAATCCCGTTATCACCGACTGAGCAAAACCGTCGCGAACGGGCAAAAAGCTGTTTTTATCGAAAACTTCTTTAATGACAGCCTTCATGTCCGCGCCGCATTTTAAACCTTTGCATACGCGGTTTGCGTCGTCTCCGCTTTCCGCGCCGCCCGCAAATACGGCTAATATTTTTATTAGCGTGTCGCGCAGATCCTTTTTAACGATATTGGTTACTATACCGTTTTCCGCCAATGTCTTGGAAGAACCGACATTTTTTACGTCCACTCCCGTTTGAGCAGAGATAACAAGCGGCGACGATGTAGCCATAACGCTTTCGTCGTAAGCGATGACAAAATCGCTCAAGCCCGCCACATAAGACGAAATGCCGAGGTTATTTCCTTTTATGATCGAAATGACGGGAATATCGCCGTATGCCAATGTGTACGCGCGCAATATGTCGCCATATCCGTCCAAAGCGTCGATACCTTCCGCAAAACGTGCACCCGAAGTGTCCCAAACCGCTATCAAAGGCTTTTCGGTGCGCACCGCATTATTTATACAGCGCGTGATCTTTTTAGCATTCAAAGCGCCTATAGAGCCTTTTAACACCTTGGGATTTGTAGCAAAAACACAAACGCCCTTACCGCCGACAGATGCAAATCCGCTGACCACACCCTCTCCGGGCGCATCGGCGATATCAGTCTCCGAACTCATGAACGCATCCGTCTCTATAAACGACTGTTCGTCGGCAAACGATCTTATTAATGTCAAGACGTCCTTGTTAGCCGCCGCGAGCGTCGCTTTAGTCTCTTTCAACGTTGCCATTTAAGCCTCCACAATAGCGTATAGGAAAATACGACATCTGCTTTATGAATGCGGAATATCCGTATATCCCTAATTTACATTCTATCACAAAAGAAAAAAGATTACAACAAAAAAGGCAAACCTTTTTTAAAAACATTTGCCTTTTATTCTTCGAAGGATATACCGCATCAAAGCGATTTTAGGTAATCTGTCTCGCGCGCGTTCAAGTACCGCCATTCGCCTCTGGAAAGTCCGCCGAGGCGCAGATCGCCTATAGCAACACGTTTTAAAAACAACACTCTTCTGCCGAGCGATTCTATCATATTTTTTATTTCGTGGTTTTTGCCTTCCGTTATGGTCATCAAGAGCTTTGTTTCTCCGTTTTCCGCCCCGACTACGCTTATCTCCGCGCCGTTATACTTAACGCCGTTGTATTCTATGCCGCCGCGCAAGCGTTTTAGTTCGGCGGCGGTCGGCTCGCCCTCGACACGCACGGAATATGTTTTTTTGACGGTATTTTTGGGATGTGTTATCTTATTGGTCAAATCGCCGTCGTTTGTAAGAAGCAGCAATCCTTCGGTGTCGTAATCGAGACGTCCGACGGGATATATACGTTGATTGATCTTGACGAGATCGAGCACTGTTTTCCTTCCCTTTTCGTCGTTGACCGTACACACACAACCCTTCGGCTTGTTGAGCATTATATATATCTTGCGTTGAGCCGACGATACGAGATGCCCGTCCACTTCTACGGAATCGCTGTCTTTTATATCCGTCGCGAGTTCGGTTACCGTTTTTCCGTTGACGCGCACTCTGCCGTCGATTATTAACTTTTCGCACTTGCGCCTACTGTCTATGCCGCAGCCGCTTAAATATTTGTTGATACGCATTAAATTACCAATATCCTTTTGTACATTATGGTAATATCATATCTTATTTTTGCCGAAAAATCAAGCTATTTCCGCATATCAAACGTTACGAGCAAAAGCTTTATCCATAAGCCTCATGCATTCTTCGAACATGTCGTAACAATTAAGCACGGTGCAAATATATGTTTTGCCGTTACGCGTAGCGGACGACACCAAACATCTTCCCGATGCGCGAGTGTAGCCCGTTTTTATTCCGTTTCCGCCGTCGTAATTAAAAAGTATCTTGTTTTTATTGGGGAAATTGCGCTTGTAATCATGACCATGGTACGGCGTGCTGTGGCGCTTGGTAGCTACTATCTCTCTGAAAAGTTTGTTTTGCATGGCGTAGTATGATATTTTGCAAAGATCGTGAGCTGTGGTATAATGCTCGTCATGGTGCAAGCCGTGCGGATTGACAAAGTTGCTGTTAGTAGCGCCCGCTTTTTGCGCGGTTTCGTTCATCATTTTAACAAAGCCGTCTACGCTCCCACCCACAATGACAGCGAGCGCAACGGCGCAATCGTTGCCCGACTGCAACATCAGTCCGTATAAAAGATCACGCACTGTCATGGATTCTCCCTTTTGCAAATACAACGACGACCCTTCCACTCCGACTGCCTCATTCGGTATGGGTACGGGAAGATCGAGCAATGTATGATTTTCCAACACCGTTATAGCGGTGCAAATTTTAGTTGTGCTCGCAGGTTCGCGTTTCGCGTCCTTATTCTTGCAAAATATAAGTTCGCCCGTATCCCCGTCTACGAGTGCCATGGAATGCGCCGAACTCGGCGTTTCGGTCGCAAGCTCGAACACCGATGCAATGCCGTTCTCGTCGCGATTATCGACGTTTTCGGCATAACGAGGCGCGGGGGCGCAACCTAAGTATAAAATGGCAGTAAAAACAGCCAATATCATGCAAAGTATTCTTTTCATTTCTTTTTCTTTCCAAACAACGATCCTACAATTTCGGGAACGGTATCCATAACTTTGTCGAACGGACTTTTGCTCCCTACGTTAAGCATTTTGACGGATTTACCGTCGTTGACCAAAAAACATACGGGTGCAATGCTCATTCCCGCACCCGAAGCGCCCGCAAACGGATATTCGCTCTGCTGTTTATTGCTGTATTCGCCGCCGCCCGAAACAATACCTATGCTAACCTTGCTTATAGGTATTATACTCGTACCGTCGGGCATGATTATGGGATCGCCCACTATAAGATCGGCATCTGTAAGAGTGTGTACCTTGCCGAACGCGCTATCCATGATGCGTTCTATCGGATGCTCGTAAACGGTTTGTTCACTCGGCAACGTTGTTGTGTGCATATGTTTTCCTCCTCTTGACTTTTCCTCGAGTCATTACGTCGATAAAAGCACAAAGCATAACATAAATAATATCCGCAAAACATAGGGAAAATATGCCGTAATATCGCACAAATATACATTCGTCGTCATAATTCGGCGTTATCGTGCCGCTCGTTGAGCAAGAATAGTCTAAATACGCACATAACTGGCTGTAAATTATCTTTACCGTACTGACAGTCATTGCCGTGGAAAAGCCGTCGCCCGTTCCGATCATGCAGCTCAAATACATATCTCTTGTTCGTATGCGCGATAAAAGTTTAGGGATCGCAGCTACAGCAAACTTTTTCAGAGCATTTTTAAATGCCGACTTTTTTTTCTTATTGCCGCCGTCTGCCGATCCTTTTTCATGATCAACAAATTTCTTTATATCGTCCGCACTCAATCGCTTTACGAATATAGGAACAAACAGAATTTTTAATGCCGCATTGCCCATTTTGCTATCCGAATCTATATCGATATCAATAGAGATCGCAATTGGTACGATAGATATATGCAAAAATAAAACGGCAAACACCAAATACATCATACATATTTAGTGTTTGCCGTTATCTCAAATAATTATTTGTAAAACCAAACAGTTTTATCGTAAAACAGTGTAACTTCGATCAATCGTCGGAATTATTTGCTCCGTCCGATGTCGCAGCCGCCTCATCGGCGACTATCGTTTCTATTTCTTCGTCCTTTAAAAATTCGGGCGTATCTTCTTCCTTAAAATTATACAACTCATCGTCTGCAACGTCGCCCGCCGTTTCTTCCATGAGCCGTATTTTTTCTTGCAAAGCGTCTTTATCGGGCAGCTGCGAAATATCTTCTATGCGGAAACGCTTTAAAAATGTTTCCGTCGTGCCGAAAAGCAGCGGCTTGCCGAGAGTATCTTTGCGCCCCGTGATCTCTATGAGGTTATTCTTGAGTAAAGCTTGCAAAGCGTAATCGCAGTTGACGCCGCGGATACTCTCCACTTCGAGGCGCGTTACGGGCTGACGATATGCGATTATGGAAAGGGTTTCCATGGCGGGCGTAGACAGCGCCTTTTCCTTTATGGGATTGAGCACGCATGCTATGATATCCGAATATTCGGGGTTGGATGCAAACTGTATTTTACCGTTATATGTAATAAGATGAATGCCCGCTTTACCGCCGAATTTTTTTTGCAAACGCTTAACGGCGGAATTGACCTCGCAACGTTGCAACTCCAACAGTTCGCATATATCGGTTATCTTCAGACCGTCGCCCGAAACAAACAGCAACGCCTCCAAAATATCATCGATCAGTTCAATTTCCATCGCTTACTTCGATGCTCCTTTTGTAAATAGTAATGGTATCGAAAATGTCATTTTGTTCGACGCGCACTTCTTGCCCTTTTAAAAGTTCGAGGAGCGCCATGAATGTCGTTACTACTTCGTTGATCGTGTAATCTTCTTCAAACAGCTCATAAAATGTAACCTTGCCGACTGTTTTGATCACCTCTCTTATAAACTCCGACTTTTCCGCAACGGTAAAAGGATCGAGCTTGATCTTTTTTGTTTTTATTTCCGTTGATCGAACGCCGAACTTTTCGAATACCTTTTTAAGCGCGTTCATCAAGCCGTCGGTCGTCATGTCTTTAAGCACCAAACGCGGCTGTCCGACCGAATCGTCGGGCGCGCGGTAATGCATGTTTATCACCTCTTGCCGACGCATTTTTTCCGCCGCTTCCTTGTACAGCTTGTATTCTTCTATGCGGTTTATCAGTTCGGCTTTAGCTTCCTCGACAGGCGATTCGGGTTCTTCGGCGCGCGGCAACAGTTTGCTCGATTTTATCAACAGCAACGTCGCCGCCACTTCTATAAAGTCCGCGGCTTGATCCATGTCTATCTCGTCGATCTGTTCCATAGCTTGAAGATACTGTTCCGTGATATCCGATATGAATATCTCTTCGATGAGTATCTTTTTACGCCGCACCAGATCCAACAAAAGATCTATAGGTCCGTCGTAGTTGGATAACACCACATGATAGCTTTTATCGTTTTGATCGACTTCCGATCGTTCTGATATTTCAATGTTATCGTCTTGCATTTTTGCTCCCGAACGGTTATACCAATAATGAAAGTAAATAATACGGCGCGAGCGGGATCATAAGCGCCCAAAACCTGACGAACACCCAGTTCAAATTTGAAACGAAGAAGTTCAAGTAAGTACCCAAAATATCTATATAGCCGAACCAATCGGGCAACCGTGTATAGTTCTGCGCCATTGAAACAATAAAGCTCAAACCGACTAACCCGAATAATATATACTGTCCGTTGGTGCGCATGAACGCACAAAACTTGTTGCCGCGATGCGTAAATGTTTCCACTACGCGAAAACCGTCGAGCGGAAAAATCGGCAGTATGTTAAAAAACACCAAAGACAAATTGATGCGAGCGAGTATCCTGAAAAATTGAGAAAAATAATAGAACATATTGGATACCGCTGCGTTTGCGCTGTGAGCCAAGCCGAGCGCCATCAAACCGCCGAATAACGTGGCGATGAACGCAATTATCAGATTGGTAACTACCCCTGCTATAGCAACGGTAAAAAGCCCTCTTCTGTAATGTTTAAAATTAGACGGATTTATGGGCACGGGCTTGGCGTATCCGAAGCCGACGAGCATCATCATAATGAAACCAATCGGATCGAAATGACGCATGGGGTTAAGCGACAGCCTACCCGAATATTTTGCCGTAGGATCTCCGTTCCACTTAGCGACCAATCCGTGCGCGACTTCGTGGAATACGAGCGCGATATATACCGCAACAAAAGTGAATACAAGAATAATCGCATACGAAGCAAAATCTCCGTCGCCGTACATTGCGGCAAAAATCATACTTTATCCTCCGCAAATACGGGTGTAACATCGTTGCGTGTGAGATCTTCGTAAGTTTGCGGCTTGACCATGTACGATGACTGTCCGTTTTTAACAGCCACAACGGGCGGAACTAAATTTCTGTTGTAATTGGACGCCATGGAATAATGATAAGCGCCCGTAGACAGAACGGCAACTATATCGCCGCTTTTAAGCTCGGGCAAGTCTATACCGTCTAAAAGTATGTCGCCGCTTTCGCAACACTTGCCCGCCAACGAATATTTATGCGTATTTTCTACATCCGCTCTGTCAGCGACCACTGCGGTGTATTGCGCGTCGTACAGCATGACCCGCGGATTGTCGAACATGCCGCCGTCCACCGCGGCGTATGTTTTAACGTTCTTTATAGTTTTTATCGCGCCGACCGTATAAAGCGTTATCCCCGCTTCGCCGACTATGGAGCGCCCGGGTTCGACTATCAAACGCGGCGGCTTTATACCGCTGCGAGCTATAGCCTCTTTTAAATGCGCAACCGAATTTGACATATACTGCTCGGGCGTGAGCGGTTTGTCTTGCTCGATATAATGTATGCCGAATCCACCGCCCAGATCGAGACGTTCGGCTTGTATGCCCAATGTATTCAAACGCTTGATAAAATCGACCGTCTTATCTATTGCTATATCAAACGACTGCGGTTCGAATATCTGCGATCCTATATGGCACGCAATGCCTTTGAATCGGACATTTTCATACCGACCGAGCGATCTTATCACCTCTTCGGCAGTGCCGTCGGGTATGGAAAAACCGAACTTGCTGTCAATGGTAGTCGTTTGTATAAATCTGTGCGTATGCGCTTCCACACCGGGGTTTACGCGTATAAGTACATTTTGCGGTGATCTTGCATGCTTGTTTATCAGATAAAGCTCGCGCTCCGAGTCTGCGACAAAACATTCCACGCCGCTGTCGAGCGCATAGACTATTTCTTCCTCCGTCTTGTTATTGCCGTGGAAGTATATCATATCGGGCGGCATGCCGCCTTTGAGCGCTGTATAAAGCTCCCCGCCCGACACAACGTCGGCGCCGACTCCGAGCGGCGCGAGCAAGCCGTATATGCCCGTACAACTGAATGCTTTGGACGCATAGCAAACGGTAAAATCGGGATACTCGCGTTTTAAAATATCTACGTAAGCTTTTGCCGTACCTACCGCGCGGTCTACGTCGAATACGTAAAGCGGCGTGCCGTATTTTTTGGCAAGCTCTACCGTATCGCAACCGCCTATAACGAGGCGGTGCTTTTTGACTGACAAATCACCGAATTTCATTTTATTCTCTTATACTGACATGCGGAACATCGGCGCTTACATGAGCGCGTATTCCGCAATAAATAACTATCACTATTCTTCGTCGTTCAGATTGGCATTGTGATACACGTTCTGAACATCGTCGTTCTCGTCAAACATATCGAGCATTCTGCGGATCTTAGCTTCGACGTCGCTGTCAATGTCTACGGTAGACGCGGGAACTTGCTGAACTTCCGCGGACAGTATCTCTCTTCCCGCTTTTTCCAAGCCGTCGCGCACAGCATCGAGCGTAGACGGTACGACCGAAATATAATACTCGGATTCCGATGAATCGAAATCGTCCGCGCCGAGCTCGAGCACGAGCATCATAACTTCTTCTTCGTCGTCGTCTGGCTTTTTGGGCGTTACGATAACGCCCTTGGACTCGAACATATACGATACGCAGTTGGTCGTGCCCAAAGAGCCGCCGCATTTATCGAATATATGACGCACGGCAGCCGCAGTACGGTTTTTATTGTCTGTAAGCGCCTCAACGATCACGGCTACGCCGCCCGAACCGTATCCCTCGTAAGTGATAGCGTCGTATACTACGTTGCCGTCGTCGCCGCTCGCCTTTTTTATGGAGCGGTTGATATTTTCGTTAGGCATATTTGCCGCTCGCGCTTTTGCAATAACGTCGCGCAGACGCGGATTGTTGTTGGGGTCGGGTCCGCCCGCCCTTACGGCAACGGCAAGCTCTCTGCCGATCTTAGTAAAGACATTGGCGCGCGCTGCGTCCGTCTTGCCTTTTTGACGTTTGATAGTAGCCCATTTGCTGTGTCCCGACATAAATATAACTCCGTTGAATGTAATTACCGACAGTATACAATATCCGTCGATCGTTTGTCAATTATTTGCGCCGTACCGCAAGGTAAACATGATGATACCCGCCGCAACCGCCGCATTGAGCGATTCCATATTGTTTTGCGGAATGCTCGCCGTTCTGTCGGCACATCTCAGTATGCCGTCGCTTACGCCGTCCGCTTCGTTTCCCACTATCACGCAATACTTACCTCGCGGCGACTCGAATTTAAAAACGTTCTCACCGCCCATATCCGCAGCTATTATTTCGTATCCCGCTTTTTTAATTTCTTCGACTGAAATATCTACGCCGATATTGCACTTTAAAACTGCGGACATCGCGCTGCGAGTTACCTTGGGCGAATAGATATCGGCGCAGTTGTTTACTACTACGTCGTATCCGCAAGCTACCGCCGTGCGCAAGATCGTACCGACATTGCCGGGATCGCGCACTCTATCTAACAATATGCAACGCTCCGAGCGCGGAAATACCGAGCGCGGAAGAGCATTCACAGACAATACGCCTTGACTGTTTTTAGTTTCGCAAACTTTATCGAACAACGTATCGGACAAAACGACCGTATCGAAATCGACAAATCGCTCGCCCGTTTTTTTGTAAGCGCTTTCGCTCAACACGATAAGACGGACGAGTTCGGGCGCGGCGGCGCACGTATCTAACACGTTTTTGTAGCCCTCGGTAAAGAACTCGCCGCTCTGATCGCGGTATTTTTTCAGTTTCAACCGCCCCAGCCTCTTGACTGTAGCGTTGGATTGAGACGTTACAATTTCCATATCTGTCAAAAAAACAGAGCGCTTTGAAAGCGCTCTATCTATCGTTTATTTAACTTTTTCGACGAGCGCCTTAAAAGCCGCCGCGTCGTTTACAGCCATATCAGCCAACACCTTGCGGTTGATGTTGATATCGGCAGCCTTGAGCGCATGCATAAATTTGGAGTAAGACATTCCGTTAAGACGCGCCGCGGCGTTGATACGAGTTATCCAAAGCGAGCGGAAATCGCGTTTTTTGAGTCTTCTTCCGATGTAAGCGTACATCTGCGACTTCATAACGGCTTGACGCGCTACACGGTACGAACGCGACTTAGATCCGAAATAACCCTTGGAAAGTTTGAATATTTTTCTGCGTTTCTTTACAGCGTTGACTGCTCTTTTGATTCTCATGACCTACCTCCTACTTTTGCGCCATGTTGCGAATTGTCTTTTCTTGCTTGGTCGACTTAAGATAAGCGCCTTGACGCAATCTCATGATACGCTTTCTCGGCTTTTTGTTGAGAATGTGGTTTTTGCCTTGTTGCGCTCTTTTAACTCTGCCGTTTGCGGTTACGCGAAAGCGCTTTTTCGCGCCGCTGTGGCTCTTCATTTTGGGCATGTTTTATTCCTCCGAAAGAATTTAATTACTGATTGATTATTTATTGTTGACGGGCACAAGATTCATAACTATGCTTCTGCCGTCTACCGCGGGTTTGCGTTCTATCGTCGCTACGTCCTTAACTGTTTCGTAAAACGCATACATGATATCTACGCCCATCTGCGGACGCGCCATTTGGCGACCGCGCATACGTATAGACACTTTTACTTTGTCGCCGTCCGCCAAAAATTTATTGGCTTGTTTGGCTTTGGTATTGAGATCGCCCGAATCGATGGTCATGGAAAGGCGTATCTCTTTAAGATCGGCTTTTTTCTGATTTTTCGCCGCATCCTTTGCCTTTTTGGCGGCGTCGAATCTGAACTTGCCGTAATCCATTATTTGACAGACGGGCGGTTGCGCGTTGGGCGTTATCATTACGAGATCGAGCCGACGCTCGTACGCCATTTCCTTGGCCTTTCCCGCGCGCATTATTCCGAGCATTGCGCCCGTTTCATCCTTGACTCTAACGTCGAGATTGTCCGATATCCCGTCGTTTGTTACAAGCTCTTTAAAAATAGTCGTTATCCTCCTGACCAGACTAAAATAAAAAATTGCGAGCAAAGCAGACTTACTCACAACTAAAACCAAAGGTATTTAACTGTTTGACCGATCCGAGCATGCCCGAGCGGTGAGATAATGATCTACTTGCTCATCTATTATAAATCAACGCCTTGGCGTTGTCAAACGTTTTTACGCTATTTTACAGATTATTTATATCTATTTATACATGTCTCTTTAATATTACGGCGCGCGCATAAATTTGCATCCTATCATAATACTAAGAAAAAACAACGGAGACAGCCATGAAAAAACCTATCTTAGCCGCAATAGCGTGCGCTCTTTCCGCATCCGTGGCATGCGGGTGCGCCGCCGACGATGCCGCCTATACGCTTGACGACAGACAATCGTTGCAGCCCGTACAGCCGATATATGTGATCGAGCGCAAGACAGACGAGTATGCGCCCGACAATACGGAAATAATGGACGGCGATTTTTTACAGCCATCCATTCCGGGAGTGCGCATATATAAAGAACATTCATTGGCGGGAAAATACTACAGCGAATATATCCACTCGCCCATCTCTTTCGCATGCGAATCGTCAATGCGGTACGATCTCGATCTCAAAGAAGACAATACTTTTGAGATGAACATTACTTCGGACAACACAAATTTCAAATTTACGGGGCACTGGTATTCCAAGCACGATCAAATAACGCTGTACTACGATTCTTCGGACAATCCGCTCGCCCGCGATCTGCCCGGACATACGTCGTATGACTGCACATACGGCGAGGTGTATCCTCAAGGCAAGATCATGTTGTACGAAAACAGCGGTATCATTGTAATGGCGCGAGTTACAGAAAGCTCAAACAACTGAATAATCGGAAATTATACTATAGTTTTTCACAATGAATAAGTGTAATCACCGTTTTTGACCGTATAAACGTTATCGTATTCGCCATCCGATTTGTTGCATAAATACGTTGTATTTTCGTAAATCGTATCGGTGTCGTCAAGCGATCGGACGCGCACTACGTCGAACATCGCAAATAGCGGAGAATCCGAACCGTCGGCGGCAAACAGTATATTATTGTAGATGTATCCTTGCTGTTTGCCGTTGCGGTAAAACGGTCGGAACGGAAGGCTGTCTTCGTACATATAAAAATCGATGCCGTTATCGATCAATATCATTGCGTAATCATTATATTCATAACAGTACACTGCGGCAATTTCGAAATTGCGACTCAGTTTTATTATATTATCTACAGTATCTTCATCGATAGAAAACAAATATATACCGTCAATGCGACGGCATTTGTTATTGACGAGCGATCGACGCAACGCATATTCATCATCCGCATAACCTACAACGTATACTGCCCCGTTATCGCATAAAATGCTTTCGTTTCTGCCGCTTGCCGAAACGGACAATACGCCGTCCGCCTTAGGCATTCCGATCAAGCATAAAGCTATGTAGATCGCCGCGGAATATAAAGCAACCGCCGTTTTGCCTTTATACATCATAAAATATTGGCTCGCGACAAACATTACGGCATAACACATAAAGATCGCGCTTGTCGAATACACCGTTATTTCGGAATACGGTACAGAAGAAATCGCGTTTGCTATCGTATCGAGAGGCATCAGAAGATACTTACACAAATACAACACGCTGCCGCAATGCGGGATCGCACCTATGACGGAACAGCATATCACCGATATAAACACTACGGATACATACGGGATCAGAACGATATTCACAAGCACCGCAAGAAGCTGTATCTTGTGGAAGAAATATATTTGCGCGGGTATTATGCCAATCTGAACGGAAAGCGCGGAACTTATCGAATTTGCCACCTTGTTATGAGCGCCGCGTTTGATAAGCGCTCTCGAAATACTGTTTGAAAACATCGCTATTCCGAAAATAGCGCCGAAACTGAGTATAAAACCGACCTCGAATAAGTAAAAAGGCTTGACTGCAAGTATGACGGAAAACGCACATAGAAGAGACGACAAAATATCGCGCCTGCCACCCGTGAAAAGAGATATCATGGCTATCGCGGACATTATCACCGCACGAACTACTGACGGAGAAAAGTCGGCAAGGACGGCATAAGCTATCAATACGGATAAAACGATCGGAAATCTAATGCGCTTGTCGATTTTGCACAAAGCCAAATTGAGCAATACCGTCAAGAACCCTATATGAAGACCCGAAACCGCCATAATATGTCCAAGCCCTGCCGCAGAATAATATTCCGTTACCGAGTGATACAAACCGTCTTTATCGCCGCTAAGCATCGAATATGCTATACTACCGTAATGATCGCCCATATTTTCCGTCAAAAGCGAACGCAAAGCCGCAAGAAATCTTTCTATAACATTGGGCTTCCCGAACGTCATTTTGATATTCTCGGAACGGATGTTTGCGTAAAATCTTATATTTGTTCTGTATGCCGTACCGTTTACTTTGCCGTTTTCGCAAAGTTTGACCGCGCTCAAATATGCGTCAAACGATAATTTGTCGCCAACTTTGGCTATTTCCGCTATATTATGATCGGATGCCGCTATTTTCACGCGCAATATCCCTTTTGCGCTGCGCCCGTCTATCGCAAGATCTTCCAAGTCTATTCTATAATCGCCGCTGTTTGTTACTATCGCGCACACTCTGCCGCTAACATTGCGGTATCCGCCGAATTGAGCATTCTTATTCCAACCGTCGCTATAAACTGCGGCAACGGCAAACGAGCATATACTTAGCGCCAAAGACAGATAAAGCGCGATAACTGCGCGTAATTTCGATTTTCCGCGAACAAGTTTTACGGTGAAAACCACGGCAAAACTCAAAATGCACAATAGCATTACGCATATCAAAGCTATGCCGAGCGCGCGTATCGCAATATAAGCATACGCGCAAGCAACGGACAGAGCAATGCATATCGCCGTTACCAGAAACGCTCTGAAATTAACGGGCATCATTTTGTTCATCAATTCATCGTAACCGATCTTATAAATTCGGGATCGGACATCGAACGCACAATGGCGGCGGTAGAACTTCCGTCGGCGATAAGCGCGTCGGATAAAGAACGCGAACGCGCGATAATTTCTTCGTCTATCTCCAGCGAACCGTTACCGTGCTGACGCAGACCCACAAAATCACCCGCGCCGCGCAATTTAAAGTCGAGTTCGGAAACGGAAAAGCCGTCCGTTATCTCGCAGAATTTTTTAAGTCGTTCCAAACTCTCCGCATTATCGTTGTTTGTAAGCAAAAAACAATACGAATCGCGCGTGCCGCGCCCCACGCGTCCGCGTATCTGATGCAACTGAGCAAGCCCGAATCTTTCCGCATCATATATTATAACGTTTGTCGCTTGCGGCACGTCTATGCCCACCTCTATCACGGTAGTCGAAATAAGTATCTTAGTCTTGCCGTCCGCAAAATCGGACATAGCGCGCACCCTTTCCGCATCTTTCATTTTTCCGTGCACACGCCCCACCAGACCGCCGAACGGCATGGCGCGCAATTTTTCGTAAACCTGTTCGACAGCAGTAAGATCATCGTCCGTATCGGTTATGCGCGGACATATTATATATGTCCTTCCGTCATCTCGGGCGCATTCACTTATATAATTATACATTCCGTCTATCTTATTCGGCGGAACTATGCGCGTTGTGATTTTCGGTCTGTTTGCAGGCAATTCCCTAATATCCACTTGTTGCAATTCGCCGTACAGAGACAGCGCAAGCGTGCGCGGTATAGGCGTTGCCGTCATTACGATGACGTCGGTCTTACCGCCCTTGCGCTCCAGCTTGGCGCGTTGGTTCACGCCGAAGCGTTGCTGTTCATCTACAATCACCAGTTTCAAATCGGAAAATTCTATATTTTCGCTTATAAGCGATTGCGTTCCCACTACGCAACTAACTGCACCATACTTGATATTGAACAGCGCCGTATCACGCTCTTGCTTACTCATCGAGGCACAAAGCAACTGCGTTTTAACGCCCAAAGGCTCCAATGTCTTTATCATAGACTTATAATGCTGCCGCGCAAGAACTTCCGTCGGCGTCATGACTGCCGATTGGTATCCGCTCATAGCTGCGTAATACATAGCGCACATTGCCACAGCGGTTTTTCCGCAGCCGACTTCGCCTTGTACCAGCATGTTCATGAGTTTGTCCGATCGCATAGCGCCTATGATATGATCTATTGCACATTTTTGTCCGTCGGTAAGCTCGAAAGGCAGACTTTCACCGAATTTATCTATAAACTCTATGGGCGCGTTGTATTTATGATCGCGCTTATCGTCCTTTAGCAATCGGTATGTAGTTATAACGTAACACAAATTTTCTATCGCTACGGAGCGTTTAGCCTCGTGCAGCTCCTCTTTGCAAGACGGAAAATGCATAGAAGCAATAGCTTTCTGAAGCGGGATCAATCGGTACTTTTGCGCGATCGCGCTCGGTATATAACTGTTTACTCTTACATTTTTAAGCGCGGTATCGACGGCAGCCGCAAAAGTGCGCGACGGTATAGCAGTCTTATACACGGGCAAAATGCTTTTATCTCCGCTGTTAGGCGCGATCAATACGGGATTAGTCAACTGTATGACGCTCTTGAACTTTTTGACTTTGCCAATGACGTATGCTTTGTCGCCCTCCTTTAAATAGCGGGCGGCAAACGGTTGATTGAACCACGAACATTTAACGTTTATCCCGTTATTTGCAAATACGCATGTAACAACAGACAACCCGCGCCGCAAATACCTTTTGGACGCAGGTTGCACAACTTCGCCGATAAACGATATCTCTTCGTTTTCGCGCACGTTACGATCGAGCTTACAGTCTGTAAATATGTATTTATCGGGGAACCGCAACAACAAATCCGACGGAGTATATATACCCATCTCGTTTAACGCTTGCACGCGTCTTGCTCCGATTCCCTTTATTTCATTAAGTTCCAATTCGTCTTTATCCGACTTGCGTCGGCATACGTATACTATTAACTATCTGCCGAGACTTTTGTTTATTCCAAAGAAACGATAAAGTAATACAACGGTTGACCGCCGAAATGGACGTCAACGTCGCACGAACGGTATTTTTTCGTTATATCTGCCGCAATAGCGTTGGCATCGGCTTCGCTTACGTCGTTACCGAAGTACAGCGATATGCAACTTACGTCGTCGTCCATCATTTTGTCGATGAGCTGCTCGGTTACGTCATTTACGCTGTCGCCCTTGGCAACAATGTCTTTGGCGTCCATGCCGATGATGTCGCCTTCTTTAAGATCGAAATTGCCGATCTGCGTATTGCGCACCGCATACGTAACAGAGCCGGATTTAACGCCGCCCAATGCGTCGTTCATGTTTTTCAAGTTGCCTTCGACAGTATCTTCGGGATTGAAAGCAAGCACAGCGGACAACCCTTGCGGTATATTAGACGTGGGTATGACGTGTATATTGCGTTTGGAAAGCGCTTTTGCCTGATTGGCTGCAAGCACTATATTCTTGTTATTGGGGAATACGAATACGTCTTTTGCGGCTACTGCGTCGCAAGCCTTGGCGATATCGTCTGCGGACGGGTTCATCGTCTGACCGCCCTCGATTATATTATCCACCAACAGATCCTTGAAGATAGCCGTAAGACCGTCTCCCGCGCAAACCGAAACAAGACCGAAAGGCTTGAGATCTTCTTGCTGTTGCTGTTTCAAAGCGCGGTTCTGTTGCAACATGTTCTCGATCTTTAGGTGATCGAGTTCGCCCAACTCGAGAGCGTAAGTGAGTACTTGACCGGGCGCGTTGGAGTGTACATGAACTTTCACCATGCTGAGATCGCCTATTACAAGTACGCAATCGCCTATGTTCATAAGTTTTTCTCTGAACAAGTCGATATCCGCTTCCGTTGTTTTCTTATAAATATTTACAATGAAGAATTCGGTGCAGTACGCGTATTCTATTTCCGCAAGGTCGTCGTAGTTGAAGTGCGCCTGCTCGCTGTACGGATTATCCTCGCTCGATGCTTTATACGAATCGTCGAATTCTATATTGAATTCTTCTTCTTGACCGAGCAACACATTTAAAAAGCCTTGGAGCAATATGAGCAGTCCTCTGCCGCCTGCGTCGACGACTCCCGCTTTTTTAAGGACGGGCAACATTTCGGGGGTTTGTTTGAGCATAGCTTCGCCCGCCTCGATGACCGCCGTGAAAAAGTCTTTTAACTCTACGTTCTTTTTAGCCGCTTTTTCCGCGCCTTCCGATATGGCGCGAATAACGGTCAAAATCGTTCCTTCTTTGGGTTTTGTAACCGCTTTATAAGCTACTTCCGTGCCTGCGGCAAACGCTTTAACGAAAACTTTTGCGGTGAGCTCGTTGGACTGAGCCAAGACGGAAGTCATTCCTTTGAGTATCTGACTGAGTATTACGCCGCTGTTTCCGCGCGCGCCGCGTAAAGCGCCTTTGGCTACGGCATCGCACAGTTCGGGCATATTGTTGGTAGAGCATCCGCTGACCTCGCGGGAAGCGGAAAGCATGGTCATCGACATATTTGTACCGGTATCGCCGTCGGGAACCGGGAAAACGTTAAGTTCGTTTACGTGCGCCTTGTTGGCATCGAGCAGTTTGGCGCCGTTGAGTATCATTTTGCGAAACGTTGCGCCGTTGATAGACTTTTGCATTTTTAATCCTCCGAAAAATGCGGCACTATACTTTAATACCTACAACGTGAATGTTTATCGTATCTACTACCATTCCCGAAAACCGCTCCACACGGTACTTGACCGCTTTTTTGAGCGACTGGGCAACCGCTTCGATAGATAATCCGTATTTTATTATCACGTATAGGTCCATGAAGATTCTGTCGCCGTTGGTAAACACGTTTACCCCGCGGGACAACCGTTTGCGTTTGAACAGATCCGACAGATTGTCGGAAAAAGTTTTGGAGACAAGATCAACTATACCGTAGCAGTCCAAGGCGGTATCGGCGGCAACTTGAGCAATGGAATCCTCCGTTACCGTTATTCTACCGTATGAATTTGAAGTGTGGACGCTCACGAAACTGTCTCCTTAAATAGTTAAGTATATGTACCGTGCATTTATATTTTAACCCATTACTTATAATTTTGCAAGGGTTTTTACTAAATTTTTGAAATTTTCGTCAAAAAAGCGGTCTAATCGGTTGCTAAACGGTATGAAAAGTGGTATATTTATATGGAAATCATCCGATCAAGGTCTTAGGAGGAGCCATGAGCAGAGTTTGTTCTATATGCGGCAAAGGCAGAGTGTCGGGCAACAACGTGAGCCATTCGCACAAGAAAACCAAACGCAGCTTTAATGCAAATGTCCATAAAGTTACAACGGAAGTAGACGGCAAAGTCTCGCACGAGTACGTTTGCACGCGTTGTTTGCGTACTGCAAAAAAGCAAGAAAACGATTAATTTAAATCAATTAATTCGGCAAACAAAAATCCGAAGCAAGCGTATGCTGTGTTTCGGACTTTTTTTGCTATTATTTTTATTTGAACCGACTTCCTTACGGAATATGCGGCGGCACTCCCGCCACCCTATTTGGAACGTTTGAAAATACGCAATATCTTTCCCAAAAACTTAGGGACTTTTATACAAATTATCTTTGTCATGCCGTCGCCCTCCTACTAAATTACTTATGCATTCAGACGACAAAGCGTTACAAATTTTTACATTTGCTCGCCGCGAAGCATGCGCACCGCTTTAGCGCGGTCAGAAGCGCCGAACACCGCGTTGCCCGCCACAAGAACATCCGCGCCCGCCATTGCCGCGGAAGCTGCGTTATCGGCATTTATCCCGCCGTCGATCTCTATAAGCGCTTGCGGCGCATACTCGTCGCGAATTTTTTTGGCTTGCATGACGCGCTCGAGCGATCCGTCGATAAACTTCTGCCCGCCGAAACCCGGGAATACAGACATTATCAAGATCAGATCGAGTTTGGCGGAGTAAGGCTTTATGGCGGCAACATCGGTATCGGGATTTATGGCAAGACCGCACTTGCAGCCGCTTCTCTTTATTATATCTAAAGCGCCGTCTACGTCGTTTTCCGCTTCTATATGGAAAGACACGAGATCTGCGCCAGATTTGACAAAGCGTTCGACATATCTTTTGGGCTCTGTGATCATCAAATGAACGTCGAAAAACATATCCGACATAGCACGAAGATCGCTTATCATCTTGAATCCGAACGTCAAGTTGGGAACAAATACCCCGTCCATAACGTCTACGTGTATCCAATCCGCGCCTATATCTTTCATGTTTGCGGTATCGTTTCCGAGGCTCGCAAAGTTTCCGCTCAGTATAGAAGGGGCTATCAAGGTGTTTTTCATTTGGCATAATGCCGAGTTCGGTCGTTTGATCGCCGCTTCTATATTGCTGCGCGACCGATCTCGGTCATTTGAATTATACCATATCAACGCGCGGCGGTCAACAAAATACCGTTGCGCAAACCCAAGGTATTACCAATTACCTATGAAATCTTCCACTATATCGAGATATCCTTTCTTTTCGCACGACTGCGCGGCAACGGCATTCACCGATCCGAATTTCTCTCCGTTGCGCAAAACGGTTATCTCGCCTACAATGTCGCCTTCTTTTACAGGTGCGGCGATCTTGCCGATATTCGGCTCGAAAGTAAACTCGCACGGCTCGCCCGTCTTAACGAATGCGGAAAGATCGTCGGCAGCCACTACGGAAATACCGTCCGTCTTGCCGTTATTTACCGCAAATTCGCCCACAGTATCGCCGCGCTTTACGGCATACACGGTCTTATAGTTAGCAAAACCGTAATTGAGCAGTTCGGATACTTCCGCGTTGCGCGTTTTGGAATTTTCCGCGCCGATCGAAACACATATCAAACGAGTATCTCCGCGTTTTGCCGTTACGGTAATGCAAGAACGCGCAGCGTCCGTATATCCCGTTTTGCCGCCGTCGCAACCGTCATAAAAACGCACAAGCTTATTGGTGTTTGTAAGCTGAGTTACACGTCCGTTGGGATGAGCAAAGTCGTACATCCAAACATTTGCATATTCAAAAAACTTTTCGTGCTCGATCAGTTTGGAAAACATGACCGCCACGTCGCTTGCGCAGCAATACTGACCTTCATGCGGCAGCCCCGTGCAATTAACGAAATGAGTGTCGGACATTCCCCACTCGGCAGCACGCTCGTTCATGGCAGATACGAATGCATCCACGCTGCCGTACAAGTATTCTGCTACCGCCACGCAAGAGTCGTTTGCCGAAGCTACGATTATGCTTTTTAAAAGCTCGTCCAAGCGATATTCCGCATTCGCGTCGAGAAATGCTTGCGATCCGCCCATAGACGCCGCGTTATCCGATGCGTTAACGAGAGTATCCAACGGGATGTCTCGCTTGACTATCTCGTCGAACGCAATGGACAAAGTCATTATCTTGACCATGCTCGCTATCTGCAAACGGTCTTTGGCGTTTTTTTCATATACTACAGTCCCCGTCTCGCTGTCGAGAAGGACCGCCGCCTTTGACGTCTTGGCGAAGTTTTCTTCGGCGAGAGCTGCGACGCTTGCACGCCCGAATGGTATCGCCGTCAATATAGCAGTCAAAAGTACCGCTATACCTATCATAAGTTTCTTATTCATATTACCTCCGATTATATTTTGTCATATAATCGGATATTTAATTCATACTATCACGCCTATCAATGCCGATCCGAACAATGCGGCTGAAAGAGCTTTTATTATCTCGCAAACGATTATAAGAAGCAAGAACGGGAACAACCCGCCGTAATATTCTTTTATGTCTTGACGCGACGGCGAGCATCTTCCGTTTATACCCGCAAATCTGAAACATCTGCACGAGAGCATCGCCATGACTCCTATCTCTATCAAACACACAGGCACGAAAAACACAAACAGCATAGGCAATGCCGATGCGGTATACACAAAGATTATAACGCATGTCTGCATACCTAAAGTGTATGACCGATATAAGCACGGAGCAAGCGAAAACACAGGCAAAAATCTAAAGAAAAACATGGATGCCGCAAACACGCAATACGCGCACGTAAACGACAGATCCAAAAAGAAAAACCCGACAACACCCGTACCGCCGCGCAAATATTTAAAAACCGTGCCGCCGTTGAGAGCGGCATAACCCGCTTTATCGGACACATTTACACCTACGGCTATGCCCACGACCAAAAATAGCAAACAACCGAGCGAATACAACAGTACCGCCGATCTGTTGCGGCGCAATACGTGAGTAAGCCTATAAAACCAATCTACTATAACATACGTCCGTTTCATAGTAAATCTATATGTTTACGCGTCCTCGCTTATTCGTCAAAACCGAACATTATTCGCTCTTTTACGCAAGCTATAAAAGCTTTGGGAGTAGTCGTGTCGAATAACGCGCTGTCTACGCACAATGCGACGTTCTTTTCCACCGACGCTCTTGTCGCTCCGCACTCGGCTGCGATCATAGCGTATATCTCTTTTAGCGATCTTTGTCCGTCATACAACAAAACGGCTTCGACCAAATAATCAAAGCCTTTGTTTTCGGTCAAGCCGATATTCTTGAGCAATTCCGTTACATGCGCGCGCATTTGTATACATTATATCGCTCAATGCGCGCACATAACGGAGATTAAACATATTTGTTGCCTTATTTACGCGAAAAGAATAAGATCAAGCGATTATTTATTCAGACAATCGGCATATACGCCGTAGCCTTTTGTAAAATCGTTCAAGAACACGTGTGTTACAGCCCCGACGAGTTTTCCGTTTTGTATGATGGGCGAACCGCTCATACCGCGCACTACACCTCCCGTAAGATCGAGCAAACGCTTGTCAGTAACTCTGAATACGATCCCCTTTTCTTTTCTGCCGCTCTGGTGCGATGCTTTGATTATTTCCACGTCGAAATATTCGGGCTTATTGTCTATAGTAGTGCGTATTTGTGCCGCGCCCGGTTTTACTTCGCTTCTGTCCGCAATTTCTATGATCTCGTCTTTGTATTTGTCGCAATCGTAATGCCCCGATATGCCGAAATTGTTATTACAGTTGACCGTGCCGTATACAGAATCGGCAATGATCGAAGCGAGTATAGCGCCCGCCTCGCCTTTTTTACCTTGTTTGACTCCGATTATCTTGCATGCATGTATCTTGCCGTCGCAGATCGGAATATGCGTGTCCGTTTCCGAGTCGTATATTTCATGTCCGAGCGCGGCGTAACGCCCATTTTGACGAACAAACGTAACCGTACCCACGCCGTATATTTTTTCCTTTACTTTTATACCTAAACGCGGCTTATTGCTGTAAATCTCCGTTATTGGTTTAACTTCTACATCCAACTCATCGCCGTCTCTTAGCAAACGCACTGTTACACAGTCTTTACCCAACAACAATTCTTGCATTTCGCTCACGCGCTTGACTTCCGTTCCGTCGATACGGCGAATAATATCGCCGCGACGCAGTCCGTCAACCGTAGCAAGTCCGTACTCCGTTTCCACTCCCGAAACGCTTTCAACCAATAATCCGCCGATATCGAGCGATATACCTACCGAAAAACCGCCCAAATATACGCTCTCCGATTCCGCTTTGGCTTGCTGCGGCGTACCGCATACGACAAGTACGGCGCAAATAAGCAAACATATGATAACACGCAATTTTTTCATACGAAAAATAGTTTTTGCGTCTTACAGAATAATATGCGTAAATTGTGTATATTATCGGCGTTTTTTCGGCAATATTCGACAATCAAGACATTTTAGCTTATGCGGACAGACCGCGCTTAAACTCGTCGCTCCAGTCTTTCATTTCTTCCGCATTGCGGGTCGAAGAACTCGATACGCCCTTGCTTCCCGAAAGACGCGATATTTCGCCTATACGCCCCGACCTATCCAAAGGCGTAACGCTTGTAACGGTATCGCCGCCCGCGTCCGACTTTTCGATATATAAGTGCGCATCCGCCATTGCCGCTATCTGCGGTAAGTGCGTAACGCAAAGCACTTGCCTTCCGCGCGAAAGCTTGCACAGTTTTTTAGCGACTTCAAGTCCTATCGCGCCGCTTATGCCCGTGTCGATCTCATCGAATATCATCGTGCCTATGCCGCCGAGATCGCCCGTGATAAGCTTGATCGCCAGCATAAAGCGCGACATTTCGCCGCCCGATATTATCTTGGCAAGCGGCAAAAGCGGCTGACCGGCATTTGGACTCAAATAAAATTCGCACTCGTCGAAACCGCCCGCGCCTACTTTGTTCGTGAAATTTTCCTCATTCGGCATCGGCTCGAACACCGCTTCAAACCGCGATCCCGACATGCCGAGGTCGTTAAGCTCGCCGATTATGCGATCGCCCATAGACTTTGCGCCGTCGCGGCGCATTTGAGAAAGATTTACGCAATTTTCGTAAAGCTTTTTCTTAAGCTCGCGCTCTTTTTTGTCGAGTTCGGCGTATATCTCCGCTCCGTTTTCCGCTTTCGAAAGTTCCTCTTTTGCGGAAGCCAAAAACTTTTGCATAGAATCGAACGGACCGTACTTGTTTTTAAGCGCGCGTATCTTGTCGAGCCGCGCTTGCACTGCGTCCAGCTCGCGCTCGCCCGAATCCATACTGTCAAGCTCGTCTTTCAAACTATCCGCAATGTCGTCGAGTTCTATAGACACCGAACGCAGTCTCTCGAACAACGATGCATAATTATCGCCGAACGACGAGACCGCCGATACCGCGCGCGACGCGTCCGATATTTGAGAAACCGCGCCGCCGTCGCCGTCGAGCGCGTTTACGCAATCGGCAAGCGACGTTTTTATCCGTTCGGACGACATCAAAAGATGCCGCCTATCAATAAGCGACTGCTCTTCGTCCGCAGTTACTGCCGCCGCCTCTATCTCGTCGATCTGGTATCTCAATATGTCTATCTTCTGCGCGCGAGCCGTTTCGTCGCCGAGCGATTCCATTTCCGCCCGCACTTTTTTATATTCGTTATACAACTCTCTTTGCGTTTTTAACGGCGCATCGTTCTGTTTGAATACAAAATAATCAAGTATCTTGCGCTGCTCGGTAACGCGAAGCAACGATTGATATTCGTTCTGCCCGTAAATATCGACGTAATTGCTCATCAACTCGCGCAGCATGGACGTAGTTATCTGTCTGCCGTTTACGCGAATATCGTTTCGCCCGTCTTTAAAAAACCGCCGAGTAACGATAAGCATTCCGTCCTCGTCGTCAAGCCCCATATCTACTATCGGACGGCGGTCTTCACACGAAAAAACGCCCTCCACAAAGCCCTTGTCTTCGCCGAACTTTAAAAGGGATTTATCGTATCGCGCGCCTATAAGCAGCATCAGCGAATCAACTATTATAGATTTTCCCGCGCCCGTTTCTCCCGTAAACACGTTGAGTTCGGGACTGAATTCTATTTCCAGATCGCGTATCAACGCCAAATTATGTATAGTGATACGTGTGAGCATTTAATCCTCCGCCGCCGACCACGAATTGAGCTTACTGAGCAACCTCGAGTAAAAGCTTTCCGAATCGAACCGCACAAACAACGCGCTTTTATCCCAACCCGTTACGGTAACTACATCGCCGCAATCAAGGCGCACCGCATTGTCCCCGTCAACAAAAAGACTGGCTTGTCCTTCTCCCGAATATTTCATAGAGATCTTTTCAAACGACCCCACTACTATAGGGCGCGTGCGCAATGTGTGCGGGTTTATAGGCGTAAGCGCTATAACGGGGGTATTAGGACCAATGACCGACCCGCCCGCCGACAGCGAATATGCCGTAGAGCCCGTGGGCGTGCACGCAATATAACCGTCGCATGTGAATCTATCTATTATCTCGTCGTTTACATGCACTTCCATAGTTATCATTCTGCCGCTGCCAGCGCGCGATATCACAACGTCGTTGAGCGCATAGTGATGATCGCCGTGTAAGCACGCGTCGAGCAAAGCTCGGCGTTCGAGTATGTAGTCGCGGGAAATGAGCCGTTCGATCGATCTTTCTATATCGGACGCTTCGACCTCCGTCAAAAACCCGACCGTGCCTTTATTTACGCCGAGTATGGGCATGTTTTGCTTTGCGCAGTGTTTGGCGATACGTAATATAGTTCCGTCGCCGCCAATCGAAACAACAAAGTCGTAGTTATCTTTAAGATCGAAAGACTGTGCGGTAATCCCGTATTTTTCCGCCGCTTGCATGACCGCGCGGTAAGCCGAACCGTCCGCGTCTTTATTCGGATTAGTATAAATGCCGATTTTCATAACGACATTATACTCCGTTTTTCCGTATTATTCAAGGCTTTTCACCGTATTGATCAAATTTTCTTCGGTAAGTCCCGACCGTGCCAATGCGCCGACCACGCTCCTATCGTCAATAAACTTATCTACGTGCGCTAATATACTCACGCGCGCCTTTAAACCTTTACCGTTTAGATACGCCAATACGCTCTGTCCGAATCCGCCGCGTGCTGCATTGTCCTCGACTGTTACTATATGAACGCCGCTCTTATTTATCTTATCCAAAAATTCGGTGTCGAGCGGCTTTACGAAACGCGCGTTGACTATATTTATATCAACGCTTTTATCGGCATTTTCCGCAATAGCGAGCGCGCGTCCGCCCGCGCAAAGCACATATACCTTAGATCTCGACGTCTTGATTTTTTCCCATTTGCCGTATTCTATCGGCGCATGGGCGCGCGAGCATTCGTACGAACGCGGATATCTGATAGCGAGCGGCGCGCCGAAATCGAGAGAAAAATGGAGCATAGCGCGAAATTCTTCGCCGTCTGTAGGACACATTACCGTCATGTTGGGTATCATCGTAAGATAACCGAGATCGAAAACGCCTTGATGCGTAACGCCGTCCGAACCCACAACGCCCGCTCTGTCCACACAAAACGTAACAGGATATTTATCGATGCAAACGTCATGAATAATTTGATCGAAGCCGCGCTGCAAAAATGTGGAATACACGGCAAAATACGGCTTTAGTCCGCCCGCGGCGAGCGCCGCGCAATACGTAACCGCATGCTCTTCGGCAATGCCCACATCTTTGAAATTTTCGGGGAACGCCTTGGAAAATTTCTCCAGCCCCGTTCCTATAGCCATCGCCGCTGTAACAGCGGTAATTCTTTTATCGTTCTTTGTCGCATCCGTCAAAAACTCGCCCAAAACATCGGAAAACATCATTTCGTTTTTGGCGCTGAAAGCCGAGATGCCGTGAGAATGCTCTCTGTCTTTTATAGCGCTCTTAAGACCGTGTCCCTTTTCCGTTATAACATGTACGAGCGACGGTCCGTCCATATTTTTTACTTGCCCGAAAACCTCTACAAGCTCTTTTATATTGTGTCCGTCAAACGGTCCGTAATACGACACGCCTATAGCCTCGAAAACCTTGTTGGAAAGCACTATGCGCTTTAACAATTTTTTGCCCTTGTTGAGCAAATGCATAGCCCCGTCGCCAAAGAGCGGTATTATAGAGACTGCCCGCTTTATCTCGTTTTTTACTCGCGTGTATCTTTTACTGACGCGCAAACGCGTAAGGTATTTGCTCATAGCCCCGACGTTTTTGCTTATGGACATCTCGTTGTCGTTGAGTACTATTATCACAGGCAGTTTTTCGCTGCCTATGGCATTGAGCGCCTCGTATGCCATACCGCCCGTCAACGCGCCGTCGCCTATAACGGCTATAGAGCGCCCGCTCTCGCCGTTTACTTGCATAGCTTGCGCCAGACCGAGCGCCACGGACAGCGATGTAGACGCATGCCCCGCGCCGAAAGAATCGTACTCGCTCTCGCTCGGCCGCGGGAAGCCAGATATGCCGCCGTCCTTGCGCAACCCCGAAAACGCATCGCCGCGACCTGTCAAAATCTTATGCGCGTATGATTGATGTCCCACATCGAACACGAATTTATCACGCGGACAATCGAAAACATAGTGAAGAGCAACAGTCAATTCGACCGTGCCGAGATTGGACGACAAATGTCCGCCGTTGTTCTCCACGGTCTCCACTATGCGCGAGCGAATGCTGTCTGCAACGTCGCCTAATTCTCCGATATCGAGCCGCTTAAGGTCTTGCGGCGTTTTGACTTCAAACCGATCCATTGTCTCCTATCGAACCGTCATACTATCACTATACTTTTGGCAATTTCGCGTATATAGCGCGTATCCGCATCGTAATAATTATCCAGCGTTGATATAGCAAGATTTAAATATTCGTTCAAAAGCTTTTTGGCTTCTTCGAGATCCATGTAATCTATGACGGTCGTTCCGTCGGATCGTTCGCCGCTTATATATTCCGAAAGATCGTCATATATCTGGAACGCTATTCCGAACGACACTCCGAACTTTATCGTTTCTCCGAACAGCACCGCGGCGGCGCTTTGCGGATCGGCAAATCGATCGGCGCCCATGCGCTCCGTAGTATCGACATAATTGAGAATATCCGAAATATTAAGATCGAAAGAGTACATCGGAAACAAATACCCGGTTACGCATGCGACAGATATGAGAGCAGCCGTCTTTTTGGCGTACATCTTCATAAGCTCGTTAATATCGGACGCATTGCCGTACAGATCAAGGTACTGCCCGTGTATTATTCCGCCGTCGCCGCCGAAGTATGAAACCAATCTGTTGAGAACCATTCTGTTTTCGGTGTCGGCGGCTTCCGCCAACATGCGGTACGCCATATTGAGCAAAGCGTCGCCCGCAAGCAAAGCTTTGCCTTCGCCGTATTTCTTATGCAACGACGGCTTGCCGCGTCTTACATCGTCGTTATCCATGCAAGGCATGTCATCGTGCACAAGCGAATAGCAATGCATTATTTCTATCGCGCACGCAAACTTCAATGCTCGCTCATCGGGCGGCGCAGTCAGACTATGCCATTCCAAAAAAAGCACGGGACGCAACCGTTTGCCGCCGGGAAACAATGCGTAGTCGAGTATCTCCTTGAATTCTTCGGGATAAATACTCGAACGCAATTCGTCTTTTATGCACAGATCGATCTGCTCACGCCATTCGTTAAGGCGGGTCTCATAAGATTGGCTACTCATTTCCGTCCACCGATCCGCGTCTGAGTATAGCGTCGAGCTGATCTTTAAGATCGTTTACGCGCGCTTGCGTGCGGTCAAGCTCGTCGATACACTCTTTTGTAAGTTTTATCCCGCTTTCAAAAAGGCGCATGCTTTCTTGGAGAGATACATCCGACTCGAGCTTGTCTACAACTTTTTGCAATTCGTCGAGCTTGCTCTCATAATCGATGCAAGTGATCTCTTTTTTATCTTCGTCCATATCAAACCTCGTTCCGTATAACTTTATCCACGGTCGCAGTCGCCGTTCCGTCGGCGAATACCAATCGTATCTTGTCGCCGCCATTAAGTTCGCTCGCACTTGTTATTTTGTTTTTGTCGCGAAGTACTGCGGCATATCCGATCTTGATTATCCTATTGGGATCGAGCGCGGCGGTAAGCGCCGAAAGACGGTTCATTTTTTCGCGCTTTCTTTCCAAAGCCCGCACTAACGACGATTCGGCTTTGCGAGCAACGCCCGTCAATTCGCCGTATCTCAACGCTATCCGTTTTTCCGCTGCGTAACAGCCGCGTCTAATTATAGTCTCCGCTTCGTGCCGTCTGTCCGATATATGCGCGTGCGCCGTGCGAACTACGTCCGAACTGAGCCGTTCTAACAAACGTTTGCGCATATCCAGCTTGCGGTCGAGCGCCGCGCGGCAGCTATCCGCCAACCGATAAATATCGTCTATGAGAGCAAGCGCTCTGCTGTTTACTATCTCTCCCGCGATAGACGGCGTTCCCGCTCGCGTCCCCGCGCAAAAGTCGCACAGCGTATAATCTATCTCATGTCCGACGGCGGAGATCACGGGGATCGCCGATCGCGCAACGGCGACGCTCAATTCCTCATCGTTAAAACAATCGAGATCTTCGTCGCTGCCGCCGCCGCGACAAAGCACAAGCGTGTCGGTTTTATACGACTGCGCTCTTTTGACTGCTTCCGCGAGCTGCCGCGCTGCGCCTTCGCCTTGAACGCGCGCGGGAATGACGCGGATCTTTACAAACGGACACTTATCGCCAACTACTCGCATAAAATCGCGGATAGCCGCGCCGTCAGGACTTGTTATTACCGCGACGTTGACTATATACTTAGGCAGCTGCGGTCTGTTTTCAAAATAGCCGCGCTCGTACAGTTTTTGTTTGAGCGCCGCAAGCCGCGCGTTCTTATCGCCGTCGCCGCATAAGAGAAACTCGCTGTAATTAAACGACACGCTGCTGCGCTTGCCGTAAAACCCTACGCTGCCTTTGACTGCTACGCGCACGCCTTTTGCAATATCGTCGCGCGATGAAAAATGTACGCATTTGATAGAACAGTTGCCGTCCGCAAGCACCAAAAACGTATGCTTGTCGGAGTACGAAATATCTGCGACTTCGCCCGTCAGCGTAACGTCGTGCAGCAGTTCTTCGTCGTCGAATACGCCTTTCAGATACGCCGACAGTTGAGACACCGTCATCGATCTATTCATCTAAAGCACCGTTTACCGTGTTGCGGAGCAGCATTGCGATCGTCATGGGTCCGACGCCGCCGGGCACGGGCGTAATATACCCCGCTACTTGTTTGACGCCGTCGAAATCCACATCGCCGTATAAGCCGCTCTCGTCGCGGTTCATGCCTACGTCTATAACGATCGAACCCGCTTTAACCATGTCGGCTGTTATCAAATGCTTTTTTCCGACAGCAGCAACGAGAATGTCCGCGGTGCGTGTAATTTCCGCAAGATCTTTAGTGCGGCTATGGCACACCGTTACCGTTGCGTCATTGCTCAATAGCAGCATGGCTATAGGCTTACCTACTATGTTGGAGCGCCCTACTACTACAGCGTGTTTTCCGCGAATATCTACGCCCGTAGACTTTATAAGCTCTATTATACCGCACGGAGTGCATGCGACAAACTTGGTTTTTTCGCCTAAAAACAGCTTTCCCGCATTGACGACATGAAACCCGTCCGCGTCTTTCTCCGGTGAAATACGCGACAGCACGGCGCGCTCGTCTATATGTTTCGGCAAAGGAAGCTGCACTAAAATACCGTCTATATTGCTGTCGGCATTAAGCGCGTCTATAAGTTCCGTCAATTCCAACTGCGTTACATTGCCGTCGAGATAGTAACTCGAAGAAGAGATATTGCACGCTTCGCAAGCCTTGATCTTATTGCGCACATAAATAGCCGATGCGGGGTCGTCGCCCGCTTTTACAACTGCAAGCCCCACCTTGCGCCCTTTGAGTTTTTCAAACCGATCGGCGCAAGCTTTGACTTCTTCTTTGATGCGCGACGCGACCGCTTTACCGTCTATTATCTCAGCCATTCGATGCCTCTTTGATCACGGACGCAAGTATACCGTTGACAAAAGCGTAACTTTGCACGTCCGAATATGTCTTTACTATTTCCACCGCTTCGTTTGCGACAACGGCTTTGGGCGTATCGGTAAACAGAAGTTCGTAGCATGCTACGTACAGCGCGGCAAGATCGGTCTTGTATATGCGCTCCAATTCGTAGCCCTTGGCATATTTGACTATTACATCTTTAAGTTCGTCTATGTGCGCGGCAATGCCCGCGATCGTACTTTCTATATAGTCGCGAGATTCCTTATCGGCATGTTCGTCGGTCAACAGATCTTCCTTGGTATCGTCGTTGAACTCGCCCGTCATAACCATTTCATATGTCAAGCGGAATGCTATCTCGCGCGCGGCGCGTCGTTTCATGGCTTCTCCTAATGTTTTAAAAATTTAACGGAAATAATGTTGATATTGATTACGCCCATTTTATAATCTGTCATGGTTTCGACCGATTTTTTGATGTTGTCCTGTACCTTGAACGCAATATCCGAACAGCTCACTTCGCTGTTGACTTCCAAATATACATCGGCGTCTATAGTATCACCCACAATGTAACACCTAACGCCCCTGCCGCATACCGATTCCACACCGCTTATCTCTTGCGCAGCCAAACGAATAATAGAACGCAGCACATTGTGCCCGTACGTTATATCACCCGAATATGAATTGTTGCGCTTTGCACTCATTTTCACCTCGTCGGCAATACGCTTGAACAAACCGACATCTAAATCGCATCTAAGACTTACATTTGCGATACGTTTGAACTACTTCAATACTTATCCGCAACCCCGTTAAGAGCGAGTAACAGCCGTTAGTTGAAATACGGCGCGAATTTGCCCTTGCGAGCAAGCAAATCCACTTGTATTATAACATTAAACGGCTCACAAAAGCAAAGCTTTTGTATTGCTGTCGCAATATTATCCGCAAAACGCAGATAATAGCCGTTAGTTGAAATACGGCGCGAATTTGCCCTTGCGAGCAAGCAAATCCACTTGTATTATAGCACATCGGCAAAAAAATTACAATGCTTTTTAATGACTTTTATAATAGTTTATCAGACAACAAAAAACGGTAACGCTTTTGCGCTACCGCATTTGTTTTTGCATATCGCATTATTATGCGTCGATGGGTTTGATCCTCACATTGGACGCAGTCTTGCCCGTTTCCGAAATTATCACATCGAGTACTTGAGCCACTTCTTGATCGGTCAAAGCCGCGGACTTCAAAATGATGTTGATATTTTCGGTACCCACCGTTACAAGGCAGTCATCGTAACCGAGCGCCTTTATAAGAGACTCCAAACGCTGTTCGGTCTCCATGCTCGCTACGAGCGCGGCGAGATTCTTTTCGGCATCCGCTTTGGCTTCTTGAGAAGACGCTTCGCTGCCTATTATCGCCTCGTAGTACATTACGGTTTCCGTGCGCGAAGAATCCCTATCCGCATGCGATGCCGTAAAGTAGTCGGTATACGTGGTCGTGTTGTCTGCATCCGCTCTTTGTGTGTTGGATCTGTTTAAAAAGTAATTCAAACAACCCGTCAACACCAACAATGCCACCATGCTTGCAAGAACGATGATTTTTTTCTTTTTGCTCATTTTTACCTCCCGAATTAAGATTTTGGATAAACTATTATTTTTTCTATCGACAGATCAAGCAGCGTAGATACTGCATATATCACGTCGAGTTTGACTTTAGTACTGTTGCCGCCGTCGCAGACAACAAGGACGCCGGTCGCTTTAGGGTTTTCGGTCGCATTATTCATAAACGACGACGAAACGCTCTTATCCCAATTTATTACTACCGACGCGCTTCCCACGCCTGATATTTCGGATACTATTTGCTCGAGACGCGCTTGCATGGACGTGCAGTAATCGGCGTTGGTGATGTCAGCCGACGTCTTTTCGGTTTTACCGCCCGAACATGATACAGTAAGGAAGTACACCGACAAAACTACGACGAGCAAAAGTCCGCAAGCCACGATCTCTATGTGCTTGACTTTTTTTAGCTTTTTAAAAAAGTCGGATGCCTTACCCATAAGTCATGATCGCCTCCTCGCCGATACGCAAATAGTCCGCAATCAGCCCGATGATCTCACTCTTATTTATATGCTCGCCGTCTTCCGTCATGCTCGAATTTGAAAATTTGACGGTTGCGGAATGAACATTCCACCCGTCGTCGAGCGACACTTCAACACTGACGCCGATGTAGCCCGCCGCCTTTAACTTGTCGTTTACCGATGCCGCCACAAGCGCGGCTTTTACGCCGTTCGTATATTCCAAATAATCGGAATCAACAACAATGTCATCCATACCGAAATCGAGATCAAAGTCGGTATTAAGCAACGACGGCAACGGAGTAACTATCACGAGCGCCGTTACAGTAGCAAACACGGAGCGTATGACTTTGCGCATTTTGCCTTGCGGCAAAAGCATTTCGGCGATGGATATAGTTATCGCCAGACCGAGCACAGTCAATCCCCAAGCGGCAAAAGAATTCATAGTCCTATATTCCCCGAACAGACGATCATGGACAGAAACATTACGTACAACACCGATACTGCGATCACAACGGTCGCAAGCATAGACGACGACTTCGATATCGATGTAAGTATATTGCCGAATCTGTCGCCTCCCAAAGGCTCGCAGACGGCCGCCGTCAGCTTAAGAGTCAAAGTAAACACTACCAACCGCGACACAGTGGGAGCAACGCTCAATACCACGAGAATGACCGCGCTCGCGCCCAGTCCGTTTTTTATAAGAACGTTCCCCGCCATTATAAAGTCAAAGCCTTGCGACAAATATCCGCCTATAACGGGTATGTATTTAGACACGGCGAACCTCGCGGCGCGCACCGTTATCCCGTCGCGGACGGATGCCGTGATTCCCGATACGCCTATAACGGTAACGAATAAAAAGAACGCCGTTCCCAAAAACCATTTGCATGCCGAGCGAAAAAATTCAGATGTTTTTTCGAGTTTGACCGAGACGGAGATCGAACCTACGATGTCGAATACCAAGCCCATAAGCAGCATGGGAAAAGCTATGTACGTAGTAAGATTGGTCATACCGCCGCCGAGCACGGCTATTGCGGGAGTGTACACGCCCGCCGACGACGTTGCGCCCGATGCGGTCATCAAAGTTATGAGCACGGGCGATACTGCGTTTATCTGTGTCTTTAGCGACGCTATCAACTTTACCGCCGACATCAATACGGAAGAAAAATATCCGACCGTAATGCTGACCGCCAGCGTTCCCGTGGCGAAAAATATAACATTTTCCACAGACTGCGAAGCGAACTTGCCCTTTACGGAATTAATTATGTTATAGGCTATGACTATCGCAAGCAATGCCGTCAACAACGGCAAAAATTCAAATATATCCGATCCGAAAAGCGCGAATATGTAAGACACTATACTGCCGAAATCGTTTTCATACTCGCCGCTCGCCACTGCGCGTATGCGTTCTGCTATATCGCCGAATCCGAATACCGCTATTTGATCGGACGTGAGCATATCCACTATGCTTTGTATACTCGACAGATCGAGCTTGTCCAACAGATCGTCTATACTGTCGGGAATGTTTTCGGAATCGTCTTGCTCGTCGTCTTGCTCGTCAGACCGAGCGCCGAACGGCATTTTAACGATACTGTTTGCATCGCTGCGCACACCGCCGTCATATGTATCGATCACGGCTACAAACATAAAGATCGCCGCCAATATTGCAAATATGCATGCGGCGAACGATACCGATATTATTGTCAAACGATTTTTTATCATGTCAACATACCGGCTATAAACTCAAAAAGTTTGATTATCACGGGCAACGACATGGCGACTATTATCAGTTTGCCGGCGAGCGTAACTTTATCGGCAAGAGACGGAAGACCCACATCCTCTACGAGCGACGAAGAAAACTCTGAAATGTAACCTACCGCTATTATCTTGAAAAGAAGGGTTACCACCGATGCGGCAAGTCCCGCACGCTTTGCTATCGACGCTATAGCCGAAAAAATATCGGTAAAGTAATTTACGACCGACAGCAATATCACCACGCCGCCCGCAAACGCCGCAAACAAAGCAAGCTCGCTCTTTATGTCGCGTAACACGAGCGTGCAAAACGCTGTAACCAGCGCAATGGCAGCGATCTTGAATATTTCCATGTCAGTACATTCCGAATACGGCTTTGAGGGTGTCAAACAACTCGCCTATCATATTTACCGTCATTATGAGCACGATGACCAAACCGGCAAGAGTAACGAGCGTAGCTATCTCGTCCTTATCCGACTTTTTCAAAAGCTGATTTATTACGGCGGTTATCAGTCCGACTGCCGCGATCTTGAATATAATATTGATGTCCATTATCACCTACAAAAACAGTACGCCGACCGCCAGACCGAACAAAAACCCGAGTTTGACGGCGAGAGTGCCGTACTTACTCGACTTGACCGTCGCTTTTTCGCATAACATAGTGAATTTTTTATCGTACATTTCCAGCTCGTCGAGCTGAGAATTTCCGTCGTTTTTACCCAAAGAAGTAAAAAAAGCGTTGATATCTCCAAACGCGTCGGCGGGCAAAAACCCTTTGCTTATATCGGGAGCGTCCGATTTCGATCGCGCAAACGTCAAGTATTCGCCGATATTGCGGTTCAACAGCGAGCTGTCCGTTTTAAAGCGCGATAGAACGGTTGCGGCGCTGTCTCTGCGGTATGAAATATTTCGGCGCAATTCGCCTACAAGATCGCACAAGTCTTTATAATACTCGCAACTGCGTCTGTAGTTTCTCATTATGAAAAACCCGCAACAAGTGCCGACGGCGGCGCAAACGAACACAATTAGAAGTTTAACGCTCATATCGCCTCCGCATCGCTGTATACGGCTATATCACGGTACGGCGGCGGAGATATGACCGCGTAACGCGTAAAAATATGATTGTCGAGTATAGCCCGCAACTCGGGTTTTTGGCGCATATCCGCGACGTCCTTCGCATGCACCGTCGCTATTACCGATATCCCGCAATGCGCCGCTCGCTCCACAAACGGCATGTCCTCGAAAAACAGTTCGTCCGTCATTATCACATCGGGGCGCATTGACGATATCCCGACTTTAAAAGCGTGTTTTTTATCCGAACCGCTTATCACATCCGTACAGCTTCCCACATCGAGCGTAGGCGCGCCGTCATGCACTGCGGCAAGCTCGTACTTTTCGTCGCACAACAGCACGTTGTATCCGCGGTCAGATATGATCCTGCACAAGTCGCGCAATACCGTCGTCTTGCCCGCGCCCGGCGGAGAAATTACCAATATGTTGGGCACACTATCGGACACCGTTTTACAAAACAACGATGCCGCACAGTTTTTTACTTCGTGCGGAAGTCTGATATTTACGGCGGTAAAGTCTTTTACAGCCGATACTTGTCCGTTAGACATTACCGAAGTTCCGCAAACTCCTATACGTACCCCGCTCGCTACTGAAATGTATCCCAATTTGAGCGTATCTGTTACGGTGTACAACGACCTGTCGCATGCGCGCATGATTATGCTTTCCGCTTCGCTGCGTCCCGCGGTAAACGCTTCGTCTGCGATCTTTGTCAAACCGTTTTCGCCGAGATAAAAATAACCGCCGTCGTAACACACGCGCACGGGCTTACCGTTGCGCACACGTATCTCGCACAGCTTGTCCAAAGCCAGCCGTCGCGATATTACACGCGCGTAATCGTCGGGTATGAGCTTGTACAACTCTTCCATACCGTTATATTTATGATTGCCGCGCCGCTAATATAACGCGGACATAGCTACCTCGGACAAACTACCGTAAACATATTTATGCGCACACCAAAAAGACCCGACGAAAGTGTTCCGTCGGGTCTTGCTTTGCCTATATCAAGTTTATTATTTGACGCGTTCCATGTACGTTCCCGTGCGGGTATCGACGCGAATTCTGTCGCCAATACCGACAAAGAGCGGAACGCCTATAACAAATCCCGTCTCGAGCGTTGCGGGCTTGTTTCCGGGCTTGGACGTGTCGCCTTGTATGCCCGCCTCGGTATCGGCTATAGTAAGCTCGACAAAGTTGGGCGGTTCCACCGCAAACGGCGAATTTTTATACGAAGAGATGGTACAAGTCATTTCCTCTTTGATAAAACGCAGAGCGTCGGCGCAAGTCTCGTGATTGAGCGGCAACATATCGTACGTTTCGGTATCCATAAAGTAATAAAGATCGCCGTCATTGTACGAATACTGATACTCGCGTCTGTCTATATGCGCTTCCTCGTACTTGTCCGAGGGGTTGAAAGTATTTTCCAATACTTGTCCCGTAATCACGTTTTTGATCTTGGTGCGCACGAATGCCGATCCTTTACCGGGTTTTACATGCTGAAACTCGACAACGGTGTACACCTTACCGTCCATTTCAAACGTAGTTCCTTTGCGGAAATCTCCTGCCGATACCATAAATACCTCCGAATTATATAATTAATTTTTTCTCGTAACTCGTAATATCCGATACGCCGTTCTCTTTTACAACGAGCATATCTTCTATACGAACGCCGCCCAAACCGGGAATATAAATACCGGGTTCTGCGGTAATTACCATGTTAGGTCGCAAAACGATCTGCGAACTCGCGCCGACACGCGGATCTTCGTGGATATCGATGCCCACGCCGTGTCCGAACGAATGCCCGAAGTTATCTCCGTAGCCGTTTGCTATAATGTATTCGCGAGCGAGCGCATCCGCCTCATGACATGTCATGCCCGCTTTGATGTATTTTATCGCGTATTCTTGCGCTTCTTTTACTATATCGTAAACGCGTTCGAGCTGCTCGCCGGGGTCGCCTATACAGAACGTGCGCGTCATGTCCGAACAATAACCGTTGTACTTAGCGCCCATATCGACGAGGATCAACTCGTCTTTGTCGAGTTTTTTGTCGCTCGGATGATGATGAGGCTGAGCGGTATTTGCGCCGAACGCTACTATCGTCTCGAACGAATATTTTTCCGCGCCGCCTATGATCATTTCGTAATTGATCTCGGCCATAAGTTCGCGTTCGGTAACGCCAGCCTTTACACGCGAGATCGCTTTTTGCAACGCACGCTCGGCTATCTGCTGCGCAGTGCATATAAAGCCTATTTCTTCTTCCGTCTTGACGGCGCGTTTAGCCGCTATTATATCGCCCGCGGGCTTAAGCTTAAATTCCTTTAACGCCGCTTTGAATTCGCCGAACTCGCCGACCGACATAGTTTCTTCGTATCCTACGGTCTTAGCTCCTGCCGCTTGCAAAACTTCGGCTATCTTTCCGAAAAACTCCGAATATGTGGAAATGACGATATCCAGATCTTTTACGCGCTCTTGCGCCTCGGTCTCATATCTGAAATCGGTAATAAACACGCCTTTGTCGCGCGTAACGACTACCGCTCCGAACGACGTTTCAAAACGAGTAAAGTAGAATCTGTTCGATTCGCCCATAAACACAAACGCGTCGAATTTACCGTTATTTTCAAATAAGTCAGAAGTCGTCATACCGTTCTCCGATTTTATCTCTCTTTAAGCCGCTTCGGTCGGCAGTTATAAACAAACCGAATCGAATATATTGTAACATATTTATTGAAGATTGTTAAGCGTTTTCGTGCATATTTTTCATAGCCACAGCGTCGTCGCTCATAGTGCCGTCCGACTCGCAAATAATGTACGGAGACATCTTGTATTCGTCGAACAACTGCGCAAGCGGCGCGTATTCGGGACCGTATTTATCGTCGGCAAACGTCAAGTGCTTTATCTCGCCCTTATCGCCGTACATTATCTTGGAAAAATGCACATGCATCGCCGAAGCCTTTTCAAAGCCGAGCTTTTCAATAGTGTGATCGAGTATACGTCTGTAATCTTCTTTGGTCTTTATTCCGCCGTGCGTATACGCATTGATATGCCCGAAATCGAAACAGGGATAAAACTTGTCGTAGATCAAGCAGAAATCGACTACCTCTTCCACCGTGCCTATCTGATTGTTTTTTCCCATTGTCTCCAAGCATATCTTAAATTCGAAATCCAAACCGCTGCAAGCCTCTGCGAGCAACGCCAAGTTAGACTTTGCGGCGGCAACGGCGTCGGCGCGTTCGGCTTTGCCTCGCGCTGCGGGATGTACCACTATGCGCTGACCGCCGAGCTTATTGCAAGCCACCGCCGACTGCAAAACATACCCGATTGATTTTTTTATCATTTCGGGATCGGGATTGGAGAAATTGGTGTAATACGGCGCATGAACGCTGATCGCAACATCGTATTTTGCAAGCTCCGCGCCTATCTTAGCCGCGGTCTCGTCCGTAATGGAAACTCCGCGCCCGAACGAATACTCGAATGCGTTAAGTCCGAGCCCGTGCAAAAACTCGCCCTCTTCGTAGGTGTGCTTTCTTCCGGACGCATAAAACGCATCGCTGTTTCCGGACGGTCCTATCCTTATCATTTTTTTCTCCAATTAATATTTTCGTGCACTTGTTTGGACAACAGTGCGGGCGTTTCAAACCGCATTACCGGGCGCAAAAATTTGTGGAAGTACACCGTAATCTCTTTGTCGTAAATGTTTTCGTTGAAGTCTTTTATCATTGTCTCTACGACGGTCTTGGTAAGATCAAAAGTCGGGCGCGCGCCGATGTTGGTCGCGCCGACATATTCCTTACCGTCTATAATGCAAGTAGTTCCGTACACGCCAAACGACGGCAAAAGCTTATCCGTCGGTATCTTAATATTAGCCGTGGGGATATCGAACAACCGCCCCGCGCCTCTTCCGTGTACTATCTTGCCGCTTAAAGAAAACGGCGCGCCGAGATATGTATTAGCGTCTTCGATCTTGCCCGCGGCGAGCATATCTTTAACTACGGTAGTAGACACTCGCACTCCGTCAAGCTCGAATTTATCCATTACGACACATGTTACGTTGCGCTCGGCGCAATATTTCTTTAACAGCTCCGCATCGCCGCGCGCGCCCGCACCGAACAGATAGTCGTAACCGCATACCACCGAGTCGATAGTATAATGCTGAAATAAAAGATCCAAAAACTCGGTAGCATCGCGGTCTTTCATGCGCTTGTCGAAGCGCATAGGTAAAATACTGTCGCAAAGCTCTTCCAAAAGCTTACAGCGCTCGGCAAACGTATAGACCTGCTTTCCGTCCTTATTGAATACCTTGTATGCGTTGTTTGAAAAAGTCGCTACGGCACATTCGACTCCTCTGCTTTTAGCAAGGAGGCGCGCAGTCTCGATAAGCTTTCTATGACCGAGATGCACACTGTCGAAATAACCGAGAGCGATACATACTTTCGTGTCGGACGTAAGTTCTTTTATCATCATGTACTTTCCTCCTATTTACGGATATATGCGTCAATCATCTTTTAAATAAGTTTTGATCTTGAGTCTGCCGTCGAGCGAACAACCTATACCGAAGAAAACATTTCGGCAAAAAACGAGAAACTCTCCCGCTATATCGCACGCTACCGCTCTTCCGTGGTCTATATCGTCGTATGCCGTATCGGGAAAATCAATACGGTCAAGATCCAATACTTGTTGCGGCGGTATAATTACCGATCCGAGCTTTGCCTCGAGTTCGTCTAATTTAACGCTGTTTTCGACGGTAAATTTGCCCGAACGCGTTCTTTGCAAGTATGTGAGAGTTGCGAGCGATCCGCACATTTTAGCCACGTCTCTGCAAATAGAACGTATATACGTGCCCGCCGAACAGTCTATGGAAAATACAAATTCGCTCATGCTCGGCTGACAAATGAGTTCTGCGCCGTAAATTTCTATTTCTACGGGCTTGGGCACTTCGGGATTGCCGCCGCGCGCAAGCGCATATGCGCGTTTGCCGTTTATGTGCTTGGCGCTGTAAACGGGCGGGATCTGCTCTGTCTTACCTATAAGAGACTGCATGGCATGGATCACCGCGTCCACGCTCGGGATATCAGCAGTTTCGGATACCGTTGTTCCCATCGCGTCGAGAGTATCCGTCTCGTATCCGAATTTAAACTTGGCTATGTACGATTTGCGCTTACTGCAAAAATAGTCGAACAGTCGCGCGGATTTACCCACGCCCAACACGAGAACGCCTTCCGCCATCGGATCGAGCGTACCCATATGTCCTACGGTGGACGTACCCAGCATGCGCTTTACTTTGCCGACTGCCGCCGCAGACGACATTCCGCTCGGCTTGTAAAGGTCTATCACACCGTTCATCAATATTCACCTATAAGCGCATGAGATGCGGCGGATATCAATTTGTCCGCAACGTCGTACCGCGTTCCGCTTATTATACAACCCGACGCAAGCTTATGTCCACCGCCGCCGAATTTTTCCGCGACTGCGGCAACATCGACGGAAAATGAACGAAGCGAACATCTGAATATCCCGCCCGGTTGTTCGCAGATAGATATCGCTATGCGCACGCCGTTTATGCTCGAAACATTGTCTATAAGACCCTCGGTATCTTCCGACGTGCATTCGCACCCGTTAAGATCGTCGAGCGTGATCGTCATAAGTCCGATCTTGCCGTCGGCATACAGACGTATGCTGTCAAGCGCGCGCGAAGCGAGCTTTATCCTACGCATCGGCTTGTTGCAATAAATTTCGTGATTGATATTGCCGATATCCAAACCGTATTCGCTAAGCCCGACGGCTGTGCGGAATACGGACGTATCGGTATTGGAATGCATAAAATTACCCGTATCCGTAGAGAGCCCGGTGTAAAGCATTTCTGCGGTCTCTCTGTCTATCAGGTCGGTATCTTTAAACAGCTCGTATACTATTTGACACGTACTCGAAGCAGAACCCACTATGTGATTGAGCTTTCCGTAACGCTCGTTTGTAGGGTGATGATCGATATCTACGGAATACTTAGCCGAATGAAGTTGTTTAGTGTATACGCCCAACCTTTTTTCCGTGGCGCAATCTACGGCTATGAACAGATCGTATTTATTGAGGCGCGGCTTACAAAACAAATCGTAATCGGACAGAAAACCGTAACCGTACGGCTGTTGTTCTACGTCGCAAACTGCGTCGGCATGTTTGCCCATTCTTTCGCATATACGTCTTACCGCAAGCGCAGAGCCTATACAGTCTCCGTCGGGACGGATATGACCGCACACCAACACACTTTCGCTCTCGCTTATCGCTCGAATAATATCATTTGTTACTTTGCTCATCGTGCAAGCCTTTGATAACTGTTTCTATATGCTCGTAGTACTCGCGGGAGTTATCCTTTTTAAATATCAACCGCGGTACTCCGCGCATTTCGGTGAGGCGCAACGCAAGCCGCGCGCGTATGAACGATGCGCAGCTCGAAGCGCCCGTATTGTACTTTTCCAAAAGCGATTCGTCGCAATTACAATCCACGTATACGGTCGCTTGCTTAAGATTGGGCGTAAGCTTTACTTCCGTTATCGTACCGCCAACCCAATCGACTACTTCCGTTTCGAGGACGGTTTCCAATTCGCGTTGGATCAAGCTTGCGACACGTTCGGCTCTGTAGCTTGTGCCGTGATTTTTCACTTAGTCTCCTTTTCGACTACATAGCATTCAAGCTCGTCGTCTTCGAGAAAATCGGTATAATCGGCAAGCGCGATACCGCATTCGTATCCGACAGTTACCTCTTTGGCATCGTCTTTGAAACGTTTGAGACCGACTATATTTCCGTCGAATATCTGTTTTCCGCCGCGGAACAAGCGAGCTTTACCGTTGCGAACGATACTTCCGCTCTGAACGTAGCTACCCGCTATAATGCCCACGCCCGATACTCTGAACGCCATGCGCACGATAGCTCTGCCCGTAATGCGCTCGACAAATTTGGGCGCGAGCATGGACTCGATATCGGCTTTGATATCGTCGAGAGCTTCGTAAATAATATTGTAGAGTTTTACTTTTACGCCCTTTCTTTCGGCGGCTGTGCGACCTTCGCTGTCGGGTTTTACGTTAAAGCCTATTATCACCGCGCCCGATACTTCCGCCATCATAACGTCGTTTTGCGTTATAGCGCCCACGCCGCTGTGTATGACCTTGACTTTGACTTCGTCCGTAGAAAGCTCTTGCACCGATTCCGCAATAGCTTCGCTCGAACCTTGCACGTCCGCTTTGATAAATACTTTGTACTCTTTGGCGGGATTTTCTTCGAAAACGGGGAACTCCATGGAAGGACCGTCCGTTATCTTACTCTCTTTTATCTTTGCCTCGCGTTCTGCTATAACTTGACGCGCCATTTTTTCGTTTTCCACGGCGACTATCGAATCGCCCGCGGCAGGCACTTGCGCAAGTCCGTAAACGGCGACCGGCATGGACGGCGCGGCAGCTTTGACGGGTTTACCTTTATCGTCCGTCATGGTACGCACTCTGCCGTACGTGGTTCCGGACACGATATAGTCTCCCGTCTTGAGCGTTCCGTTTTGCACTATGACCGTTGCGATAGGACCTTTTCCCTTATCGAGGCGAGCTTCGATAACAAAACCGCGAGCGCTGCGCTTGGGGTTTGCCTTGAATTCTTCCACTTCGGCAAGAAGTATAATATTTTCGAGCAGCTTGTCTATACCCATGTTTTTCTTTGCGGAGATGGGTATAAACGGCACTTTGCCGCCCCATTCTTCACACAACACGTCGTAATTTGCAAGCTGTTCTTTAACCTTGTCGGCATTAGCGCCCGGCTTATCGATCTTGTTTACAGCCACCACCATAGGAACTTCGGCGGCTTGAGCATGCTTGACAGCCTCTATAGTCTGCGGCATGACCCCGTCGTCTGCGGCGACGATTATAACGGCTATATCCGTTACGTTTGCGCCGCGGCGGCGCATTTCCGTAAACGCCGCGTGCCCGGGCGTATCCAAAAACGTTATCTTCTGACCGTTGACGTCAACCGAATACGCGCCTATGTGCTGCGTTATACCGCCCGCTTCGCCTTGCGCGACCGAGGTTTTGCGGATAACGTCCAAAAGCGACGTTTTGCCGTGATCGACGTGTCCCATAACCGTAACTATGGGAGGACGCGCGACAAGATCTTCGGCGGCATCGGGTTCGGCGTGAAGCTCGTTAAGCTCCTCTTCCTTGGTCTTTTCGAGTTTGAGTTCGATCTGAACGCCGAGAGCGTCGGCAACAAGCTGCATGGTGGCGAAATCGACTACCGAGTTTACGGTCGTCATGATGCCGAGTTCCATTAGTTGCTTGATTATTTCTTGCGCGGTCTTGCCTATTTTTTCGGACAATATCTTGACCGTAAGGTTTTCCGTAGTGATGACCGCTTTTTCTATCTTGATAGGCGCAAACGGGATAACTTTATTGACCTTTTTGTTTTTGAGCTTGCGCGTGCCCATACGCTCTTCGTCGGAATTCTCTTGTATATATCCCTTGCGAATAAGCGTGCGCTTGTTCATCTGCCGCTTGTCTTCCGGCTTTACAAACGCTTTTTTATTGGTCGTCTCGCGTTTACGCGCCGTAGGCGGCACTTCGAATTTTGCCGATGCGGGAGGACGGGACGCCGCGCCGCCCGTATGCGGCGTAGAAGGGCGCTGTTGCGAAGGCGAACGCGGAGAAGACGGACGTGCGTCTCTTCGCGCGCCGTCGTACTTAGGTCTTTCCGTGGGCGCAGGGCGCGGAGTATGCTTTACCACGCCGCGTATATAACTCGGTATAGCCGTGCGCGTCGCCGAAGGCGGCGGTTCGGAAATATGAACGGAAGATGACGAAGTCTTTTCCGCTGCGGGTTTTTCTTCCTTGACGGGCTGTTGACCTTCTTGAACGTCGGTTTCCGCTGCGGACGGTTGCTGCTCGGAATTTATATTCTGCTCGGCAACAGTCTGCTCTTGATCCGAAGACTTATCGGGCAAAACTTCCGCTTCCGCTTTTACCGCTTCGTCTGCCGCGGCTTTGCGTTCTTCTTCGGCGCGTGCGCGTTCTTCCTGCAGCTCGAGCAATCTCGCTCGCTCTGCGGAATACAGCTTTTCCACGCGTTTGCGCAATTCCGCAACGCGCTTTTGATATTCCGTCAGCTCGCCGACTTCGACGAGCTTATGAAGCTTTTTGTAACTCGTTGCGTTTTCTTCGCCCTTCGTCGCGTTATTGTTGGTTTTATCCAATTAACGTTACCTCCGTAACTTGTAAGGTTTAAAGTAATGAATATTCAGACTCGCCGCTTTTGACGTAGTTCATTATACAGCTTGTCATGTCAGCGTTCGATATACCGAGCGCTTTACAGTTGTTGCCCACTATGCTTTCCAGCTCGGGCACGCGCAACAGCGGGATACTTCGCCGCCGCGCCACGGTGATCATATTGTCAGTCAAGTTTTTCGATGCCGTATCGCTTACGGCGAGCATGTATAACTTCTTAGCCGACTTTACGGTATCCAAACCGTACGCTATCTTGCCCGACCGCTTTGCAAAGCCGATCATCGATTTGAATTTGTCCGCGCTACCGTTCATCCGTATTCCCGAAATAGCTATCGAATTGTTCGAGCAGTCGATCGTACGTTTGATCGGAGACGGACTCTTTATAAGCCTTATTGAGCGCGCGCTTTTTTATGGCGGTGCGCATACAGTTAGCATTCTTGCAAATATACGCGCCGCGACCGTCTTCGCGCCCCTTAATATCAAGCTCTATAGTTCCGTCCGTCTTGCGAACAATGCGGACAAGATCGGACCTGTCTTTCTGCTCTCTGCATGCTATGCAAGTACGTTGCGGGACGTGCTTCATTAAACGCCGCCCTCGTCAAGCTCCCCGAGATCCTCGTCGAACACGTCAAAGTTGTCGCTTCCCATTTGTTCTGCGAGTTCTTTAGCCGCTTGGACTTCTTTTTCCATTGCCGAGTACGGTTTAATATCTATCTTCCAGCCCGTGAGCTTTGCGGCAAGGCGCGCGTTTACGCCTTCTCTGCCTATAGCGAGACTGAGTTGATCGTCCATTACGACTACTTTTGCGGCATGCTCGTCCTCTTTGGCTTCCACCATGACGACTTTTGCGGGCAAAAGCGCACGGGCTATAAACTCGAGCGGATCCTCATGCCAAGGAATGATGTCTATCTTTTCTCCACCGACTTCGGATATTATGCTGTTGACGCGCGCGCCGCGGTTACCCACGCAAGCGCCTACGGCGTCTACGCCCGAGTCGTTGGCATAAACAGCCATTTTCGTGCGCAGTCCCGCTTCGCGGACTATGCCCTTTATAGACACGACGCCGCTCGCTATCTCGGGAACTTCCAGCTCGAACATGCGCTTAATGAACCCCGGCGCAGTGCGCGTAACAAGCACTTGCGGTCCGCGCATGCCGCTCTTTATCCCGCGAACAAAGACCTTGATCTTGTCGCCGACTTTAAAGTGATCGCCGGGCAACTGATCTTTGGGATAAAGCACAGCCTCGAGTTTTTGTATCTCTACGCAAACGTTTTTGCCGTCAACACGATGAACGATACATGTAACGAGTTCTTCTTCCTTTTCGGAAAGTTCGCTGTACGCCATTTCGCTTTCGACCGAACGCAGTTTTTGCGTTATTATCTGCTTAGCCATTTGCGCAACTATGCGTCCGAAACCGCTCGCGTCCACAGGCTCGTAAATATCGTCGCCCACTTTGTGTTTTTTGTCTATGAGCCGTGCGTCTTCGAGGCTTATTTCCGTTTCGCGATCCTCTACCTGCTCCACTACCTTTTGGCAAGTATAGATCTTAAACGTTTTGCTTTCGTCCGACATGATTATCTTGATGGACTTGGCAACACCGTACTGCTTTTTATACGCGCTGGTGAGCGCGTCTTCCAAAGCGTCGATAAATACTTCCTTTTTGATCCCCTTTTCGCTCTCGAGATCGGCGAGAGCGTTGTAGAAATCCGCTTGCAGAGTAAGTGTCGAATTTTTCTTTGCCATTTTTATCTCCCGAAAAATATTTTCATGATATATGCCGCCGCCGTTAAAACTCGACGTGCGGTCTTACCAACGCGACGCTACGCGCGTCCAACGTTTCGTTTTTGCCGTCTATATTCACTTGGACAGCGTCTGCCGTCTTTAGAACAAGCTCGCCGACGAGCAGTTTGTCCTTATGTCCCGTTACGGGCGCGTAAAGCTTTATTTCGACCGTCTTTCCGTAATTGCGTTCGTAGTCGCGTTGCGTTTTGAACGGACGGTCGAGACCGGGCGACGAAACGTCCAAACTGTAAGGCGCTCCCGACGTGGGGTCGAGCGCGTCGAGCGGCGCGTCGAGCGCGTTGGATACCGCTTCGCAGTCGTCAAGGCTCACGCCGTCGTCGTTGGCGATATAAACTACGAGATGTTTATCGCCGTACAATGTCTTGTATTCGATGTCCACCAGTTCGTAGCCGAGCTTACTGACAACTTCTTCGACCGTAGGTCTTGCTTTTTCTATTACGCTGTTGATAAAAGGCCTCCATAAAACTTGAGAGCGGGCAAAACCCACTCTCATGCTACCAAAATACCATACCATAATATTATCACATATCTTTTGAAATTGCAAGCGTTTTGACATACCTTTTTGGTCGGTACGGCACGCTCGAACAAAGCCTAAGACGCATTCACAGTATCTGCGCCGCTCAAATTTCCCGCACCGTTTTAGCCATAGCTATAAACGCTTTAGCGGTGGCTGCGGCGTCAGAAAGCGCGCGGTGCGCGTTGTCGTTGACAAGCCCCAAGCTTTCGAGCACTTTATCGAGCGACAGCTTTTCTATGCCTTTGATCGCACGCGGCGCAAGCCCCATCGTATCGTAAGTTTTTCTGTCGCCGAAAGTCCAACCGCTCTTATTGCCGTGCTTGAGCAAGAACGGAAAATCGAACGATACGTTATGGCACACGAGCGAACAACCGAATGTAAATTTATACAGATCGGGCAGTACGTCATAAAGCTCGGGCTTGCCCTTTACCATTTCGTCTGTTATTCCCGTCTTTGCCGAAACCTCGGTCGGTATAGGACGCTTGGGGTCTATCAGCGTGGAAAAAGTTTCCGTAATAACGCCGTCTGTGATCTTTACCGCGCCTATCTCAGTCGGCATGTCGTATTCCAAACTAAGTCCCGTCGTCTCGAAGTCGAACACCACAAAACTTCCGCGCAGACAATCGGGAAGTTCGACTTCCGTCTGGAATAAGCTCGCTTGAACGTATTCTTCATACGGCGCGGGCGCAACGCTTTCGTACTTTTCGGGCGGCACGGGCGTAGGATAAACGGTCAGTCCGTCCGCAGAGCAAAGAGCTATCGCATCGGCTGTCAGCAATGATTCGCCGAACCGCCCCGCTTTGACGTACCCTTTTACGCACACGGGTTTGTTTACGATATCTTTTTTATGCACCGACAATACAATGCCGTCTTTTGGATAATAACGACAAACCAATGTTTTTTCGCCGTCGTACAATGTAAACAATTCGTATTCGTTTCCCCCGCCGCCGAACTTGACTTTACTGACGTAATCGGTAAGCATCGTCAAAACTCCGCACACGGTAACTTCGCCCGAAATCTCCTCGGTATTCGCTACCGAGATAGCTTCTTCCGCGGCTATCTCGCCCGCGATCGGAGCTAAGTCAGACACTTTATACGATTTTTTAACGACTGCCGACTGTTTTACGTCGCGACGCTCTTCCGCATAATCTATAATTTCAGTTACTACCGCTATCGGCTGTATGTAGTTGTTCTTTAAATACTCTTTGAGCCGCGGCAAGCAACTTTCTTCCGCAAGCTTCATCATGCTCTTGTGCATCGTTAAAATAACGCGCGCGGGATCGATGTCTACCGAAATATCCGCAGAAGCCGCAAAAGCGAACTTGCCGAGAAAGGCCGCTACTTTGTCGCGCAAGCTTTTACGCGTTATCTCCTCGTAAACAAATTTGATATCCGCAGGCGCATGGAACGCGCATACGTCGTTTACGAGACGCTTTATTTCGGCTCTGTCTGCGTCCGACGAACCGATAGCGTTCTGTTCGATAACGACTGTTACTACCGCGCCGCCCGAAAAAAATTGTATTTGCGGAAAACGCACATCGGCATACTTACCGTTTGTTCTGTTATTTATCTCGGTGTATAATTCGTTCATATTATTCTGCCGTTTTCTCGTCGATCAATCTGAGAAGCTCGGGAACTACGTCCGAGAACTCTATCGTTTTTATAGGCTTTCCGTCCACAAAGAGCGCCGCCTTGCCGTTTGCGCCGCCCGCAACGCCGAAATCTGCGCCTCTGGCTTCGCCCGGACCGTTTACCGCGCAACCCATGACAGCCACTTTGACGGGCTTTTTTATATGCTCGGTCGCCGCTTTGAGTTCGTCCACGACAGCTTTGAGATCGTACTTGCAGCGCGAACATGTTGGGCATGAAATTATTTGGCAATAATCGACATCCGCGCCACATTCTTGCAGTATCAAACGCGCCGCTTCAACTTCCTTTACGGGATCGCCCGACAGCGACACGCGCACGGTATCGCCTATGCCGTCGGCTATCAACGAGCCTATGCCCACTGCCGAACGCACTATACCGCGCATATCGGCGCCGCTTTCGGTAACGCCCAAGTGCAACGGATACCGCACCGATCGCGCAAGCTGTCTGTACGCTTTTATCATAGTCTTAACATCGGACGACTTGACAGAAATCACAATGTCGTAAAAATCCATCTCTTCGAGCATGCGCACGTGCTTGAGCGCGCTCTTTACAAGCGCTTCGCAAGGATCTACATCAAGATATTCTTTTTCTATAGAGCCCGTATTGACGCCTATCCTTATGGGCGTACCGTTAGCTTTGCAAGCGTCTGTAAGAAGTTTTACTTTGTCGCGATCGCCTATGTTGCCGGGATTGAATCTTATTTTGTCAAATCCTATTTCGCAGCATTTTATCGCCAAACGATAATCGTACTGTATATCCGCCACCAACGGCATACCGAATCTGCCTATCAAATGCTTGCACGCTTCGACTTCCGCGTCGCTCGATACAGCTATGCGCGCGATATCGCAGCCCGCCGTCTGCAAACGTTTGAGCTGCTCGAAAGTCGCCTCATGATCGGAAGTGTCCGTATTAGTCATAGACTGAACGGCTATCTTGTTTCCGCCGCCGATGACGATATCCTTGATTTTGACCGTTAATTCACTCACGGTTATATTTTACAACGCGAACGATAAAATGTCAACGATTAGCACAAACAACAATAAAACAACAAGTCCCACGCTGTTTATAATGCCTTGGATCTTGCGGTTGATGGGCTTTTTACGTATCCACTCCACTATCGTAAATATCACTTGCGCGCCGTCCAATGCTGGGAACGGCAAAAGATTGAATATAGCGAGATTGCTCGCAAGCAGCGGCAGCAAAATAAGAATGTTACGCCAATTCGCCACCGAGAGCTGCGCCATCATATTTATAGATCCGATCGGTCCGGACACAGACGTTATAGGCACTTTGCCCGTAATGAGCTGCCCGAAAGAGCCGAGTATAGACCAAGAAAGCTTGAACGTGTAAGGAACGCAATATTTAAAGGCATTGCCCGCGTTAGCGCCTATAAAAACGTTTTGAGACACGAATCCGAAGCCCGTATACGTCGAACTCTCGCCCTTATCGTTATTAACCGTAATTTCACGGCGGGTCGCATCTACATAAACGATCTCACCGTCGCGGTCGATCTTTAGCTTGACCGTCTCGCCTTCGCTTACCTTTGCCGCAAGCTCCGAAAACGATTCCATTACGCTGATCTGCCGACCGTCAACAGCCAAAATAACGTCGCCGACGCGTAGATCGGGACAATATACCTCTCCGCTCGGATCGGAATAAATTTCGGTTATCTGCGACGTGGCATAGCCTACCGACCATATATAAATAAGCGAAAAAATTATAGCCGACAAAAAATTGAAAACCACGCCGCCCAACAACACTATTATGCGTTTCCACGGTTTTTGTTCGTAAAACGTTTTGGCGGGCGCGCCGTTTTTGTCGAGTCGAACCACTTGACTTTCGGCGCTTGCGCAAGAAGCCGATCTGCAGTCAGCTACGCTTTGCTTTTCGTCGTCTATCTTACTGCGCATGACGAACGACAAAAGATCGTCGTCCGCTTTTTTCGCATTTGCTTGCGCGTCGCTGTTTTCCGCCGCGCCGTCCGTATGATCAGCATGTTCGACCGTATCCGACGCTGCGCTATCACAGTTATTTTCTGCCTTTTCCTCAGGCTTTTTTTCGTCTTGTACGTCGTCTTCCGTTTCGCCCAAAAAGGCGCAATAACCGCCGAGCGGGAGCATTCTCAAAGAAAACAGCTCGCCGTTCTTGCGTCGCCGAGAAAAAATCTTGGGTCCGAAACCGACCGCAAACTCTTCGACGGTAAAGCCGAGTATCTTAGCCGCGGTATAATGCCCCGCCTCGTGTATAAGCACCATTAAAAGCAAGATCACGAGCGATAAAACAATGTAGCCGAAATAGACCAATTTACAACCTCAATATTTCAAGTATATTTTATCGTAAATGCGTTTATGCGTTTGGAAAACGCTTTCTTCGTCGCACACTTTGGATATAGTCTCGCTGTTTAAAGTTTTTTCCACCGTTTCGATTATATCGGTAAACTTTATCTTGCGTTCCAAAAACAGTCTGACTGCCGCTTCGTTTGCCGCGTTTAAGATAACTGCGGCATCCCCGCCCGCTTCGAGCGCCTCGCGCGCCAATCGCGGCGCGGGAAACCGTTTTTCGTCGGGCGGCAAAAAGCGCAACGACAACGGTAAATGCAACGGCTTATACGTACGCGGCGCGTGCTCGGGATAAGTCAAAGCGTACTGAATGGGCAACCGCATATCGGCATAGCTCGCTTGCGCTTTGACAGAACCGTCGGCAAACTCTATCATGGAATGCACCACGCTTTCGGGATGTATCACGTAATCTATATCCAATGTGTCGAACAACCAGCGCGCCTCTATTATTTCCAAACCTTTGTTCATCATGGTCGCGCTATCGACCGATATTTTGCGCCCCATGCGCCAATTTGGATGCGCTACCGCTTGCTCGGGGGTTACTTCGTCCAAATCGCGGTCAGACGCAAAATAAAACGGACCGCCGCTCGCCGTCAAAATTATTCGAGACGGACTGCTTTCGCCGCGTAAGCACTGCCATACTGCCGAATGCTCGGAGTCTACGGGACGTATCTCGCCGCCGTGCTTTAAAAGACCTCTGACTATCTCGCCGCCCGCGACAAGCGATTCCTTATTGGCGAGAGCTACCGTCTTTTTGTTCTTAAGCGCCGACGTTACCGCTTTAAGCCCTATCATGCCGACTACGGCTACCACAACGATATCCGCGTCGCAACATGCGAGTTGGGTAAGCGCTTCGTCGCCGCATAATACTGTAGAACCGCTCACTTCTTCCGATAATCGATCGCGCTTCGATCCGTCCGATATGCCGAGAAGCTTGCAATCGAACTCACGGGCGTAACGCGCGAGTTCTTGCGCGTTAGTTCCGCAAGACAAAGCGACGATCTTATAATCGTCGCGATTGTTCCTTACGATATCGAGTGTTTGCGTACCTATAGATCCGGTACATCCGAGTACGGCTATCTTTTTCATAGCAATATCATTACGGCGAAGTACAGATAGAAAAACACTCCGCAGAAAATAAATCCGTCAACTCTGTCGAGTATGCCGCCGTGCCCCGGCAACAGATTGGAAAAGTCCTTTATTCCCGCCCGCCGCTTAATGAACGACGCCACGAGATCGCCTATTTGATCGAATACCGAGCCTATAAGCCCGAGCACCAAAAAGTTTACTATCGTTGTGGACCAATGCTCGGTGAGCATGGCAAAGCCGAAAAGATTGACAGAAAAAGTTTCCGCAAGATATGTCAATAGCAGTACGACGCTCGCGCCGAGCATGCCGCCGAACAACCCGCCTATCGCGCCCGATATGGTCTTATTGGGACTTATATTCGGAGCGAGCTTTTTACCCTTTAGCTTGCTGCCAACAAGATACGCGAACATATCGGTAAACGCGGGAACGATAAACATCATAGCTATGCCCGCGCTACGGAACGGAGTAGTCATAACTTTACCGTAACTGAAGTCCACGAAATAGTTAAGACCGAGCGAAAACATCAGCAGCGCGCACGGATACAGCATGACGAAAATCGTAGATATAGCGTTGCCTTTGACATAGACCTTAGAGCTTGCTGTTACGATTACCGTAACAATGGTCATTACCGCGAGCGATATAAAGTACCCCGTCATTCCCGACGCATACGTTTTGAAGTAATACTGTGAAAACCAAAACGCGCCGAAACCGAGTACTATGGCTATAAGGTCTATAATGATTATAGGCTTACTGAATATGCCCGACAGAGCTTTAGCTATTTCGTACGCACCGCCCACGGACAAAAGAAATATAAACACATCGAAAAATACCGGGTGTACATACAGAGCCGATATAACGACGGCGATATACACTATCGTTATCAATATTCCCGTAATAACGCGAGGTTTTTTCATACCTTTCCGAATTTTCTTTGTCTGTGATTGAATTCAGCGAGCATATCAAACAACTCGCTTTTTCCGAAATCGGGCCACAGCGTATCCGTAAAAAACAGTTCGCTGTACGCCGCTTGATATAACAAAAAGTTGCTTAGGCGTTTTTCGCCGCCCGTTCTGATTATCATGTCAAGTTCGGGCAGTCCGTTGGTATAGAGATTGCGCTCCAAGCTCTCCGCGGTTACATTGCCGCTTTCCGCAGCGAGCGCGGCGGCTCTGACTATTTCCGTCCTTCCGCTGTAATTGAGCGCAATATTGACTATTTGCCCCCATCCGTCAGCATTTTCCGTCGCTATCTCTTTAATGATCTCGCAAACGTCGTTGGGGAAGTAAGATAGATCGCCCGAAAATATCACGCGCGCGCCCTTTTCTATAAGCTCGCGCGTCATCGGCTTTAACTGCTTGCGTATGAGGTCGACGAGAGAATTGACTTCTTGCTCGGGACGAAACGCATTTTCGGTAGAAAAGGCATACAGAGTAACGCAATCGACTCCGCTGTCAAACGCGGCGGATACTATCTTAGTTATATTCTTTACGCCCGCACGGTGTCCCGCGCTGCGCGGCAATAAGCGTTTACTCGCCCATCTGCCGTTGCCGTCCATTATGATCCCGATATGCTTGGGGATGTTTCCAGAGTCCGTCGCCCCGTCAGATCTCAAGTAAGTCGGCTTCCTTTTCTTTTATAAGTTTATCCACTTTTTCGATCGCGCCGTCGAGCTTTTTCTGAATAAGTTTTTCGTACTCGGCGGATTCGTCCTCGGATACTTCTTTTTTAAGTTTTTTGCCTACGTCGAGCGCGTCTCGGCGTTCGTTGCGGAGCGCTACTTTGCTGTCCTCGCCCGTCTTGCGAACTTGTTTTATGAGGTCTTTGCGGCGCTCTTCGGTGAGCTGCGGAAAGGACAAACGAATTACTTTGCCGTCGTCGACGGGATTTAAGCCGAGATCTGCTGCGATGATCGCTTTTTTCGCTTCTTTAAGCGCAGACACGTCGTAAAGCGAAACGGTCAGCGTGCGCGCGTCCGTTACGGAAATATTAGCCATTTGATTGAGCGGGGTTTGCGTGCCGTAATAATCAACAAGCACGCGGCTAAGCACAACGGGATTTGCGCGTCCCGCACGCATAGCGGAAAATTCGCTCTTTAAGTGTTCTATGACTTTATTGAACTTTTCGTCTATCTTGGTAGACTGTTCTATCAATTTTTCGTTTTGCATGTTTTAGACCTCCGAGTTTCGGTTGATTTGCCGTGTGAGACACGGCTGCGTTATTTGATTATCGTGCCTATCTTTTCGCCCGATACCGCGCGAACGATGCTGTTATCCTCAGCCAATCCGAACGCTACGATGGGAATTTTGTTTTCCATGCACATCGTAACGGACGTAAAATCCATGACTGCTATGTTTTTGTTTATTACTTCCATATACGACAGCGTATCGAATTTTTTCGCGCCGCTGTTCGTCTTGGGATCGCAATCGTACACGCCGTCTACGTTCTTAGCCATCAGCAGCACGTCCGCTTTTATCTCGGCGGCTCTGAGCGCCGCGCCCGAATCGGTAGTAAAATAAGGATTGCCCGTTCCGCAAGCAAAAATAACAATGCGTCCGCACTCGAAATGCCTCAAAGCTTTTCTCAAGATAAACGGCTCTGCAACGTCGGGAATAGACAACGCCGTCTGCACGCGCGTGGGAACGTCCTTTTTTTCTATTGCGTCTTGCAAAGCGAGCGCGTTCATTATAGTGGCGAGCATTCCCATATGATCTGCGGTAACTTTATCCATAGCAACGCCTTGTCTGCCGCGCCAAAAGTTTCCGCCGCCCACTACTATAGCTATCTGCACGCCCTTTTTGTTAAGCTCTACAAGCTGACATACAACTCTGTCAACGGTGGCGGGATCGATACCGCTGCCGCTTTCGCCCGCCAGAGCTTCGCCGCTCAGCTTTAACAACACTCTTTTATACATAGGCACCTACTTTGACATTGCAAAAATCGGCTTATCGCTTTTATTCGGTAAGCCGATGATCTTATTATTTCGCAGACAGTTTTGCGACTTCTTCCGCAAGATTGTCCGAACGCTTTTCTATGCCCTCGCCGAGAACGTAATTGACGAATTTGACTACTTCGAGTTTTACGCCGACGCTCTTTGCAACGCTGCCGACAAGCTGCTCGACCGTAACCGAAGGATCTTTGGCAAACGGTTGATACAGCAAGCAGTTTTGCTCATAGAACTTGCCGAGCTTGTTTTCCGCGATCTTTGCCAAAACTTGTTCGGGCTTGTTCTTGTTCTTTTCGTCGTTCAAAAGCTGTTGATGTATTATTTCGCGCTCATGATCGACTTCGGACGCGGGAACATCGCTTTTGCCGAGGTACGGCGGCTGGAATGCGGCTACGTGCATAGCCACGTCATGCGCCAGCGCTACGACTTCGTCCGTTTTGTCTGCGGCAAGTCCCGCACACTTTACTTCCACGAGCACGCCCTTTTTGCCGCCCAAATGGATATATGCTTCCTGTACGGAATCGGCGCTTTCTTGAACTGTTACTCTACGCAAAGAAACTTTCTCGCCCGTTTTGGCGGTCGCAGCCGTAATAAGCTCGTCCACCGTGCCGTTTGCGGTCTTGACCGCTTTGAGCGCTTCTGCGTCCGCAACCTTGCTGTCTACCGCCGCTTTGGCTACGTCCTTGCAAAGTTGAACGAATACGTCGCTCTTAGCAACAAAGTCCGATTCGCAGTTGATCTCCAAAAGCGCGCCGACATGCTTGTCTTGCGAAATGCTCGCGCACACCGCGCCGTCCGCCGCGATACGCGACGCCTTTTTGGCGACTATCGCCACACCTTGCTCGCGCAAATATTCGCAAGCCTTATCTATATCTCCGTTCGTTTCGGTAAGCGCCTTTTTGCACGCCATAAGACCGACGCCCGTGATCTCTCTCAATTTAGCTACGTCTTGAGCAGTGATTGCCATATTAATGACCCCTCTTGTATTTTATAGTTTGTTGCGACGCAACAAGCGCCGATCGCGTCTTTATACAAACGCAACGACGAATGCCGCGCTATGTTTGATATTTATATCAGTCTGCTACAGCTTCGGCTGTTTCGGTTTTGGTATCTACAAGCTTGTCGAGCTGTTCCTTAGTGGCGGGTTCTTCAACTACTTCCACGTTGGCTTTGGCCGCTTCCGCATCCGACTGCATTTGCGCCTCTACCGCACGACGCGCCGCCAAGCCCTCTTCGCCCTCGCGCGCTTCTATAACGGCGTCCGCCATTGCGCCCGCTATGAGCTTGATAGCGCGTATAGCGTCGTCGTTACCGGGAATTACATAGTCTATCTCGTCCGGATCGCAGTTGGTGTCAACGATAGCCACGATGGGAATATGAAGCTTTTTCGCTTCCATTACGGCGTTATGTTCCTTTTTGGGATCGACCACAAAAAGCGCGCCGGGCAGCGAACGCATTTCTTTGATGCCGCCGAGATTCTCTTCGAGTTTATCGCGTTCGGCTTTGAGCTGCAATACTTCCTTTTTGGGAAGCAACGCAAACTCGTTCATCTTTTCCATAAGATTGAGTTTATTCAAACGCTCGATGCGCGTGCGTATCGTCGAGAAGTTAGTGAGCGTACCGCCCAGCCAACGCGACTTTACATAATACATGCCGCACTTTTGCGCTTCTTGCATTATAGCTTCTTGAGCTTGCTTTTTGGTACCTACGAAAAGTATGGACTTACCTTCCGCGGCGATGTTCTTGACGAACGTGTACGCTTTATCTATCATCTCGACCGTTTTTTCGAGGTTGATGATGTAGATGTCGTTACGCGCAACGTAGATGTACTTCTTCATTTTGGGATTCCACTTGCGAGTGGGATGACCAAAGTGAACGCCCGCTTCCAAAAGCTGTTTCATCGTGATAATGTTTGCCATAATATCTCCCGTTTACCGCCCCGAGCTAACGCAGCCCTCAAAAATTTGACTGTGCACAGAAAACACACTCGGGTGAGTATTGACCTTATTATATCACACCGTAAAGACAAACGCAAATATTTTGCGCCGTCATTTACGACGTTTTTTAATATTTCGGCGGCGCACCGCGCCCCATGCCGAATGACTCGGCTTATTCGTGATCGCCGTGGCAGCCGCAGCCGCAATCGCAGTGATCGTCCTCGCTTGCGCAATCATCGCAATCACAATCACAATCGCAGTCGCAACCGTCGGCAAACTCCGCCTCGGCTTTAAGATACTCGTTGAACACCGCGTCGAGAACGCTCTCGTCCGTAACGGGGATAAACTCGTCCTCTTCGTCGTTTTTCTGAACAACTTTGAATATGAGCGCCTCGTCTTCGCCCAGATCGTCCATAGGTTCGACGGGCTGCATGAGCGCATAAAACTCGCCTTGATACTCCACAGTAGCGACTACGTTAAAATCGACGGGATTGTTGTTCTCGTCGTAAAGCGTAAAGACTTCGTCTTCGTCGATCAATTCCACATTGTCGTTTTGATTTTCTGCCATGATCAAATTTCTCCGATTTCATTTATTTTTGTTATCCAGATAGCCTTGCAAAATCACTTTTGCCGACATACTGTCTACAAGCTTTGCTCTGTCGGCGGCACGCCTTACGCCCGCCTCTATGAGTAGTTCGTCCGCCTCCACGGTAGACAAACGTTCGTCGTAAAGTTCTACGGGGAGTTTGGTTACTCTTTCCACATTGCGCGCGAACGCGCGCACGCGACCCGTCTGCACGGAGTCCGCGCCGTCTAAGTTGAGCGGCAATCCCACCACCACGCAGTTGATGCCGTACCGTCCGCACAGCTCTGCTACATGATCTATAGTCATGCGCATAGACCGCGTGTAAAAAACGGGCAACGGCGTAGCCACGGTGCGGTTATCGTCGCATACCGCAAGCCCGACGCGCTTTGTGCCGAAGTCCACTCCCAATATCCTTCCGACATTACTCACCCGAACATTATAACACATCGCAAAGGATTTCGATAGTCTTTTTTATATCTTTTTCAAAAATATTTTGATAGGCGCACAAAGATACGATGTTGTGTACCTTTTTGCATAATACATGCGCTAATACAAATAATAAATTATGTATTGCGCACAAACGAGTGGCATACAAACGCAAAACAAAAAATCTATCGAAACACGGAGGTCGATCATGATAAAAAGATTGCTTATAGGCTTTACCATCGGTGCGGTCGCGGGAGCGGTCGCATACAAAAAGATGGAGGACAGCAAGCTGCCCGAAAAGGTACTGCAATCGGCGCAAGAAAAGCTTGAAAAATAGTTCTTTATTTTTTTATTCGCGCAACTACGTCGTTGACGATGTTCGCGGCAGCCGCCGCTTGCTCTTCTGTCGTCGGTTTGCCGAATGAAAATCTAACGGCGCACGACGCATTTTCGCCCATAGCGACGAGCGTTTGCGGCGGCGTGGCCGAACCCGCCGAACACGCCGACCCCACCGAACAGCACACTCCCGAATACGATAGCGCGACAGCGAGTCTGCCGCCGTCTATACCGTCGAATACTACGGTAACTATATCGCCTACTTTTGGCGCGCCGACGGATACGGCTCGCCCGTATTCGAGAGTATCCAAAAACTTTTTGCATACCGCGTCGGCATGTTTGACATAAAATTCGCGGTAATTTACGGCGCGTTCTATCGCCGCGCCCATCGCCACTACGGCGGGAACGTCCACAGTGCCCGCGCGTCGGGCTTTTTCTTGACCGCCGCCCAAAACGAGCGGATGCACATCGACGCCCGTCTTGACGTACAAAAGCCCCGCGCCCTTGGTAGAATAAAATTTATGCCCCGACAACGCGAACATATCCGCGCCGAGCTTGTTGACGTTTATGTCGCACGAATTGACGGCTTGAACGCCGTCCGAAAAAAACAGCGCGCCGCAGTCGTGAGCCATCGCCGAAAGCTCCGCTATCGGCTGTATAGTCCCCACTTGATTGTTTACCGTCATTACGCACACAAGCGCCGTGTCGCGCCGCAATACCGCCGACAGCGAGGGCGGCGTGATAATGCCGTCGCTCGTCGGATAAACGTACTCTACATCGTAGCCGTCGCGCTCCAGTCTTTTTGCGCACTCGAGCGTAGAATCATGCTCGATCGCAGACACTACGACATGCTTTTTGCCTTGAGAAAACACAGTACGGCAGAGCGCTTGATTTATCGCTTCCGTGCCGCTCGACGTAAAAATTATTTCGCTCGGCAAGCAACCTAACGCGGCGGCGCACTGTTCGCGCGCTCTTTCCACGACGCATGACGCTTGCTGACCCATAGCGTGCGTAGACGACGGGTTGTAAAAAACATCGGTGTAATACGGCGTTGCAACTTTAAAAACTTCTCTGTCTACGGGCGTAGACGCGGCATAGTCCAAGTATATCCTATCCTTCATCAACGCCTCCGACCGAACAGTTGCTGCGGTGATCGCTTATTATTTCGTAAAGCGTAACGCTGTCGAGAACTTTATTTATGCCGTCGCTCAACTTTGCCATAACGTTTCTGTTTGGGCAGTATATATCGTCGCAACCGCCGCTCACGCAGCCCGGCGCTTTGAATCCGTCGTCCGTCGCCTTGAGTATATCGCCTACCGTTATATTCCTCGGATCGCGAGCAAGCACATATCCACCCGCCTTTCCGCGAAAAGCGTTTACTATTCTGTTGCGCTTCAACATGGCGAGAAGCTGTTCGATGTATTTATGCCCCACATCCGTCTGCCGCACAAGCTGGGACGCGCTCAACGGTCCGTCCGCAAGCGCGAGCATAAAACATAAACGCATTCCATACGTCGCCCGCGTAGATAATCTCATTTGCAACGCTCCTACATGTTATCGTAACGATTTTATCACTTGAAAGACACGTTTGTCAAGTAATACCCTACAAGTTCGTAGTAGTATCAGAAGCATTATCGAATATTTACACATCACATCGTTACGCGGTGTTTTTACAGATCCGATTCAAAATCTTTCTCGTGCGATTTAAAAAATTCATAAAAAAGCATAACGTTGTGCAGTTCCGTCCATTTTTTGACATCTACGATATTCTCGTCGAAATCGTATATTTTTGCCCCGCGCATGGCGAGCAAAAACGGCGAATGCGTGGCTATTATCAACTGACACCCGAAATAGCGCACCGAGTCTTCCAGATATTTCACAAGCTCTGTCTGCCGTTCGGGCGCTAAACTGTTTTCGGGCTCATCCAAAAGATACAAGCCGTTTTCGCCTATCCTGTCGGTAAAGTAAGAAAACGCGCTCTCGCCGTTCGACCGCTCTCTGATATTGCTTTTGAGATTGGCTCTTACGTATTTGGACATAGTTTTGCTACGCGACGCGCAAACCTTTTTCAGTCTGTCGTAATCATCCAGCGATCTCAATTGAAAACTCGAATACTTGCAATCGGTATACTCGTCGAAGAGCTCCGAACGCTTTGCATCTATACCGTCGTTTACGCTTCTGACATCGAGCATAAAATCGAATACGTCGTCGCTCGTTATGATACGCCCGTCCGCATAATGCTCGCGCCCGAGCTTGTATCGACACATATCCAAATAATCGCCGTAAAAATCGGAGCGGTTAAACAACGCGTCGCGCTTAAGCCCCAGCTTTTCGGCGATAACGTTGAGCGCAGTTGTCTTTCCGCTGCCGTTACCGCCGTACAGTATGGTTATCGGTTCAAAGTCGAGGCGCTCGAGAGAATGCTTTGACAAAACGAAAAACGGATACATTGTATCGAAACAAGTCCGTTTTTCTCTCAGTCTGAAAGTATATTCCCTATCCGCATCGGGGAAGCGGAATTCGGATAAATACAGCATGCGCTTTTACCTCTTTTTAACGATCCAAACCGTCGTACAGAGGAAACCTTAACGTCAATTCTTTTACTCGCTCCAATACCGACTGTTTAGCGCCTTCGCCCTTTTCTATGGCGTCGGCAATGCAACCGCCTATAACGCGCATTTCCTCCTCTTTCATGCCGCGAGACGTAACCGCGGGCGTGCCTACGCGTATGCCCGACGTCTTGGACGGCGGAAGCGGATCGAACGGTATGGCGTTTTTGTTCACTGTGATATTGCAGTCGTCCAAAAGCGTTTCCAGCTCTTTGCCCGTTATTCCGTCGAGTTTGATCAACAACAAGTGGTTATCCGTGCCGCCCGAAACGAGCTTTATGCCGCGCGATACAAGCGTATCGGCAAGCGCTTTGGCGTTGTTGACTACTTGAGCTTGGTACGACTTGAATCCGTCGCCCATAGCCTCTTTAAACGCGACTGCTTTCGCCGCGATTATGTGTTCGAGCGGTCCGCCTTGAGTGCCCGGGAAAATAGCCTTATCCACCGCTTTTGCGTATTCCGCCTTGCAAAGTATCATGCCGCCGCGCGGTCCGCGCAACGTCTTGTGCGTGGTAGTGGTAACTATATCGGCATACTCGACGGGATTGGGATGAAGTCCCGCCGCGACAAGCCCCGCGATATGCGCCATATCCACCATGAACACCGCGCCTACGCTGTCCGCTATCTCTCTGAATTTTTTAAAGTCTATCACGCGAGGATATGCCGACGCTCCCGCAAGGATGAGCTTGGGACGGCATTCTTTGGCTATACGCGCCACTTCGTCGTAATCTATTGTTTCGGTATCCTCGCCGACGCCGTAAGGAACTACGTTGTAAAATCTACCCGAATAATTGACCTTAGACCCGTGAGTAAGATGTCCGCCGTGCGCAAGATCCATGCCCATAAACGTATCGCCCGGCTGCAAAACGGCATAAAACACCGCATGGTTTGCGTTTGCGCCGCAGTGCGGTTGAACGTTTGCATGCTCCGCGCCGAACAGCTTTTTCGCGCGTTCGATGGCGAGCGTTTCCACTTCGTCTACGTATTCGCAGCCGCCGTAATAACGCTTTTGCGGATATCCCTCGGCGTATTTGTTGGTGAGATGCGATCCCGCCGCGGCCAGGACTGCGGGCGATACGAAATTCTCGCTTGCGATAAGCTCTATTTTAGAGCGTTGACGCTCGAGTTCTCTACGCATGCTCGCCGCAACTTCGGCGTCCGTTTTTTCGATTAGTGTAAGTTCCATTATATATCTCCCTGTGTTTCTTTTGTTTTATTATCATAGGACTGATCGCTGTCGCCTATCGCAGCGTCGCTTTTAGATACTACGCGCAGCACCGACGGCAATATGCCCGATTTTTTTCTGTACCGTCTGTCTATCAGCCAAGCGCATGTCAAGCCGACGACAAGCCCCGCCGCACCGAGCGATATCTGCAGTCGCCAATCGCCCAACAGCCCTATAGCCGCGCCTATCACTATAAACAGCAACGGCAGCGCGTATACGGCCAGCGACGCAATGCCCGCCGTGCGCGTCGGCATTTCCACTTCCACGCTGTCTCCCGGTGCAACGCTTATATCGCAGACTGCGGGAGACACGACGCTCTTTTTGCCGTTGAACGCGCAAACTTTGCAGCCGTCGCACTTTTCGGTGCGGGTAAGCTCTATGTACACCGTGCCGCGCTTTATCTTTTTAACAGTGCAAAGTTCGGTCATGATAAGCCTATCATCGCGCAGATAGCGCGGTCAGCCATGATCGCGCCCATAACGAAGGGCGGCGCGGCTATGGACGACGGCTTTGCAAGCTTGACCGTAGGCGGCGTAGCCGCGCAAACCGTCTCGAGAGACGCGATCCCCGCGTCCTTCAGCTTGCGGCGCATTAGCTTTGCAAAAGGATCGTATTGCGTTTTGTAAATGTCGGTTACCGCAAAATTACAGTCGAGTCTGTTTCCCGCACCCATCGCGGATATAACAGGAACGCCGCGACGCTTACATTCGATTATAAGCTTGACTTTGTTGTCCGCGTCGTCTATTGCGTCTATACAATAATCGTAACGCATGCCGTCGTTAAAGATATCGTCTTTGCTTTTATCGTCGAAATAAACGTTGATCGCCACGACGTCCGCAGACGGGTTGACAGACAATATCCTTTCCTTCGCAGCTTCGGCTTTGAACGCGCCGATAGCACTTTGACTGCTCATTATCTGACGGTTTAGATTGCTGTGTTCGAATACGTCTCCGTCTACCAAAACCAATCTTCCCACGCCCGTTCGCGCGAGAACTTCCGTCGCCGCGCCGCCAACGCCGCCAACGCCGACAACAAGCACGCACGCTTCGCTCAAACGCTTGTACCCGTCCGCGCCTATCAACTGTTTGGTCTTTTCGAAAATATCCGACAATTCAGTTACCGCTCCGTTCAGAATAAATCATGTATCATACCCAATTTGTCATCGTCGCATTTTTGCTCCCGCAAGCGGACAAAAACACTTCTTAATAAACCGCCGTGCGGCGCGTTAATCGTTGACAGCCGACTTTATGCCGAGCGGGATATCTTTCTTAGCTATCTGCGCGACAGAACCGTCGGACATGCGTTTAAGCGGATATACGCCCGTCTCCAGCTCGCTCTCGCCCACTGTCAATACGTGCGTATAGCCTTGACGGTCGGCGTACTTGAATTGGGCTTTCAAACTCTTGCCCATGAGATCGGTCTCCGCGGATATTCCGCACGATCTGAGCATGCTCACAATACCGCGGCACTCGCGACGCGCCGCATCCGACTGCGCTGCGACAAAGACTTGCGGCAACGCTCTGTCAAACGCTATACCGCGCTCTTCCGCCGCCGATATCAGCCGCTCGATACCGCAACCGAACCCTACGCACGGCATGGGCTTGCCGCCCAGCTGCTCGCACAGCCCGTCGTATCTTCCGCCGCCGAGAACTGCCATATCTCCGTCGCAAAACTCGAACACCGTGCGCGTATAATAATCGAGACCGCGAACAAGATTCTCGTCGTTTACGTATCTAATTCCGTTTTCGTCCAGTCCGTCGAGTACCGATCTATGGTGCGCTTTGCATTCGTCGCAAAGATACTCGGAAATTTTCGGCGCAGACTTATAGATCTCTCTGCAAGAACTGACCTTGCAGTCAAGCGCGCGCAACGGATTGACTGCGGCGCGGCGCTTGCAATCGCCGCATATTTTATCTTCTATAGAATGCAAAAAGCCGCGCAGCGCATCGTTGTACTTTGCTCTGCACGAACTGCAACCTATAGTGTTTATGCGAAGAGTAAGATCGCAAAAGCCGAGATCTCGCAAGAAATCGCGCGCCATGCATATGAGTTCAATATCGAACACGGGCAACGGACTGCCGAAAAACTCCGCGCCGAACTGGTGGTGTTCGCGATATCTGCCCGCTTGCGGTTGTTCGTAACGGTATATCGACTCGATGTAAAACAGTTTGAGCGGAAGCGTTTCGCCGAGATTGTTTTCTATAAACGACCGCATCACGCCCGCCGTACCTTCCGGTCTGAGCGCCATACGGCGGTTTGCCTTGTCGTTGAACAAGTACATCTCTTTGTTGACTATGTCGGTGCTGTCGCCTATGGAGCGCAAAAACAGATCGGCGCTCTCGAACACGGGCGTGCGTATCTGTTTTACGTTATACAATGCCGCTATCCTTTTTACGGCATTTTCCACCGCTTGCCATTTATAGGCTTGCGACGGCAGCATATCCTTTGTGCCTTTGGGAATGTTTATCATAACGCCCCCGACTACAAAATGTATTTCTTGAGATCGTGTTCGGATATCTCCTTGGCGAGATGTTCCTTTACGTACTCTCTGTCTACTTTAACGTCCAATACGGGATTGTTTCCGTCCGCATTGAAGCTGATATCTTCGAGCAAGCTTTCCATGACGGTGTGAAGCCGACGCGCGCCTATATCCTCACCCGTTTCATTTTCCAGCACCGCAATGCGGCTCATCTCTTCTATAGCGTCGGGCGTAAACGTGAGGTTTATATTTTCCACCGACAGTAACGCCGCGTACTGACGCGTTACCGCATTTTCGGGTTCGGTGAATATGCGCACAAAATCGTCAAACGTCAACGACTGCAGATCGACGCGTATGGGGAATCGTCCTTGAAGCTCGGGTATGAGGTCGGTTATGTTGGAAATTTGGAACGCGCCCGACGCAATAAACAAAATGTAATCGGTTTTTATCGCGCCGTACTTAGTCATGACGGTACAGCCTTCCACTATGGGAAGAATGTCGCGCTGAACGCCTTCGCGCGAAACGTCTATACCGCCGCCACCGCCCTTGCGTCCCGCTATCTTATCTATCTCGTCTATAAATATTATGCCGTCCTCTTGCGCCCTTCTTATGCCTTCCGCTTTTATCGCGTCCATGTCGAGAAGTCTTTCGCTCTCTTCTTGCATGTATATGGATATGGCTTCTTCTACTGTAACTCTGCGCCGCTTTTTTTGCTGCGGAAGAATACCGCCGAGTATGCCGTTAAGATTAAGGTCTATACTCATGCCGGGCATAGCTTCGAGCTGCGGCGCGGCGGCGGCGACTTCTATCTCTATCTTTAATTTGTTGAGTTTGCCGTCCTTAAGCTCGTCGGATACTTGTGCGCGCAACACCGATTCGGCTATGTCCGAATTGTTCTTTTTACGCGCCTTTACTACGGCATCTATTATCTTGTTTTCCGCAACGGTACGCGCGGCGCTCTCCACAACAGCCATTTGCTCTTCCTTGACCAAATGCACTGCTGTTTCCGCAAGGTCTCGTATCATGGATTCCACGTCTCTTCCGACGTAGCCGACCTCGGTATATTTGGTGGCCTCCACCTTTATGAACGGCGCGCGCATTATCTTTGCCAAGCGGCGCGCTATTTCCGTTTTGCCTACGCCCGTAGGACCTTTCATTATTATGTTTTTGGGCGTTATTTCTTCACGCACCGTATCGGGCAGTTTGCTTCTGCGGTAACGGTTACGAAGAGCTATCGCTACGGCGCGTTTCGCCTTATTTTGACCGATTATATATCTGTCGAGTTCGGATACTATTTGTTTGGGAGTAAGATCCATTACGCAACCTCCACTACTATGTTGGAATTGGTGAATACGCAGATATCCGACGCGATGCGCATTGCCTCGCGCGCGATCTGTTCCGCCGTCATATCGGTATTGTCTATCAACGCGCGTCCCGCCGCGAGCGCGTAATTACCGCCCGAGCCTATCGCGCAAACGCCGTGTTCGGGTTCTATAACGTCGCCGCTGCCCGACACGATAAACATGTCGGTCTTGTCCGCCACTATCATGAGCGCTTCGAGCTGACGCAGATTGCGGTCGCCGCGCCAAAGCATGGCGAGTTCTACGGCGGCGCGCATCAAGTTGCCCGAATACTTATTGAGCATTTCTTCAAACCGTTCGCTGAGAGTAAACGCGTCCGCAACCGACCCCGCAAAACCCAATACAACGTTTCCGTTGTAAACGCGTCTCACTTTTTTGGCGTTGCCCTTCATTATGACGGAATTGTTTTGCGTAACTTGACCGTCGCCCGCAATGACTGTCTCGCCGTTTTTTCTGACACCGATAATGGTCGTTCCTTCGAGTTTCATATAACATATCTCCTTTAAACGTATTGCGGCGCGCGGTATGCGTGCCGATGCTCTCTGTAGTACAGTCTTATTTTAACACATTTATGCGCGAATGACAAACGAATTAAACATATTACGGTCGTTCGCCGTCCGACCATTGCCGCATAGCGCGGTCGCTGCGCTCATAGTACGCAAGCTTGCGCTCCGATTTTTTTACATCGCAAAGCGGCGGCAATATGCCGAAATTTGCGTTCATCGGCTGAAAATCTTTATTCGGCATAGTTATGTATTCGCACAGCGCGCCCAGCACTGTCTCTTTTGGCGGCACTACAGTAGCTTTGCCCACAGACAGTCTGTACGCGTTGATCGCCGCAAGCAGCCCCGTTGCTATGCTTTCGACATACCCCTCCACTCCGCACAACTGCCCGACAACAAACACCTTTTGCGCATTTTTTAGCCGAAGATCGGCATTCAACACTTGCGGCGCGTTTATAAAAGTGTTCCTATGCATCACGCCGTAACGCACGATCTCTATATTCGACAACGCGGGTATCATGGAAAACACGCGCTTTTGCTCGCCGAACTTCAGATTGGTTTGAAAACCGACCATGTTGTACAGAGTAGAAAGCGTGTTTTCTCTTCTCAACTGCAATACGGCATAAGGCTTGCCCGCCTCTCTGAATCCGACGGGTCGGAGCGGACCGTACCGCAACGCGTCCACGCCGCGCCGCGCCATTACCTCTACGGGCATACAGCCTTCAAACACTCCGCCTATTTCGTCTATCGCGCGTTCCGCATTGCACAATGCGTCGTAAAAAGCCATGTATTCGTCCTTGCTCATAGGACAGTTGAGGTAATCGTCGCCGCCTTTGCCGTAACGCGCGCCGAAAAACGCCCTATTCATATCTACGCAGTCCGCGGTTATTATGGGCGCGGCGGCGTCGTAAAAAGACAGCGAGCGCTCGCCAGATATTTCGGACAACGCACGGGCAAGACCGTCGTGGCAAACGGGTCCGGCGCAAACTAATGTAAGTCTGTCCGTGTCTATCTCCGTTACAACTTCGTTTACGATCTCTGCGCCCGAAGATATGACGGCGTGCGTAACGCGCGCCGAAAACGCATCTCTATCCACCGCAAGCGCGCTGCCCGCGGGAACGGACACTTCCCGCGCGATCTTCAAAAGTTCGCAGTCGAGTATATCCAGCTCGTTTTTCAATGTTCCGCTCGCCGTCGTTGATATCATGCTTTTGAGCGAGTTGGAACAAACGATCTCGGCAAGCCCGTTATTTTTATGTACGGGCGAACGCCAGAGCGGCTTTGCCTCAAACAGCCGCACTTGCACGCCGCGTTTGCGAAGCTGCAACGCCGCTTCCGCGCCCGCAAGCCCGCCGCCTATTATATCTATGCCTTTAGGCTCATCAATTATTTTCGACATTGCGCTTATACTTGCAATTTTTATCGGAGCATTTGTAATACGCGCCGTTCTTGCCGCTTTTTTCCACCAACAGCGCGCCGCATTCGGGACACTTTTCGCCCGTAGGTTTAGCGGATACTGCGAAATCGCAATCGGGATATCCCGAACAACCGTAAAACACCGATCGACGCGTGGTTATCTTTTTAAGCGGTTTGCCGCATTTGGGACAAGGCGGAAGATTTTCTTCTTCTTTTTTGTCCGCGGGATTTTCTATGTTGACTATATTTTTGCATTTGGGATAATTGGGGCATGCCAAAAACTTGCCGAACCGTCCCGTTTTTACCACCATATTCGCGCCGCATTTGTCGCAAACAACATCGGACGTTTCGGGCTCTGCCGTTTCTGCTATATTTCCGTTCTCATCGAGGTTTTTGGTGTTTTTACACTTGGGATAGTTGGGGCATGCCAAAAACTTGCCGAACCGTCCCGTTTTTACCACCATATTCGCGCCGCATTTGTCGCAAACATAGTCGGTCTCCTCGTCGGGCGCTTTCAAAGTGTAATCGTCGGCTTTAGCCGCTTTTATCTTGTCTTCAAACCCGTCGTAGAACGACTCGACAACGCTTTGCCAACGCACGCCGCCGTCCTCTATATCGTCAAGGCGCGTTTCCATTCTCGCGGTGAATCCGACGTCCATTATGTCGGGGAAATACCGCACCAGCATATCGTTTACCTTAAAACCGAGATCGGTGGGCATAACGGCTCTTCCGTCGCGCGATATATACTTGCGCGAGAACAACAGCGAAACGGTGGGAGTGTACGTAGCGGGTCTGCCTATACCCTTTTCTTCCATGGCTTTGACAAGACTTGCTTCGGTATAGCGCGCGGGCGGCTTTGTGAATTTCTGTTCGCAATCGAATTTGACGAACTCGAGCGCGTCGCCTTCTTTCATGTCGGGCAGAGTCTTTACCTCTTCCACTCCGTCCTTATCCGTAGTGCGCTCGACGGCGGCGTACACGCGCGTATAACCGTCAAACAGCGGCGTTCTTCCGCTCAGTCTAAAGCCGTAGTCTGCGGCGGTTATATCGACCGATACCGAGTTATATGTGGCGTCCGACATTTGACTTGCCAAAAACCGCTTGTATATGAGATCGTACAGCATGTAATTGTATTTTGATATATGCGCTTTTACGCTCTCCGGCGTGCGTTCGAGCGCTATAGGTCTTATAGCCTCGTGCGCGTCTTGCGCGCCCTTTTTGGACGCGTAATAATTGGGCTTTTCGGGAACGTATTTATCGCCGTACTTTTCGCCTATATACTCGCGCGCGGCGGATATTGCTTGCGGCGACACGCGCGTGGAATCGGTACGTATATACGTGATCAGCGCGACCTTGCCTTCGCCCGGCAGCTCCACGCCCTCGTACAATGTCTGAGCCGCAGCCGACGTCTGTTTTAAGCTCATGCCGAGCTTATTCATAGCCTCTTGCTGCATTGTGGATGTAATGAAGGGCGCGGACGGATGCGATCTCGTAACGCTCTTTTTAACATTGGAAACGGTATAGCTCGCTCCCGAAAGATCGGCTTTGACTTTGTTAACTTGATCCTCGTTGGTAAGCTTTATTTTTTCGCCCTTATAACTGACGAGCGCGGCTTTTACGTCGCCGCCGTTCTGCGGCTTGAGCAACGCGAAAAAGTTCCAATATTCTTCGGGCACGAACGCTTGGATCTCGCGTTCTCTGTCGACTACGAGCCTTAGCGTTACCGATTGGACGCGTCCCGCGCTCAAATTGCTCTGAATCTTTTTGCACAGCACGGGCGACACTTTATACCCGACAAGTCTGTCGAGCACGCGCCGCGCTTGCTGAGCGTCCACAAGATCCTTGTCGATAGCGCGCGGGTTTTTGAGCGCGTTCTGCACCGCATGCTTGCTTATCTCGTTGAACTCTATGCGCACGGGCGCATCGTCGGGGATATCGAGCAAGGTTGCGACATGCCACGAAATAGCCTCGCCTTCGCGATCGGGGTCGGTGGCGAGCAAAACTTTGTCTGCCGACTTAGCCGCTTTTTTCAAACTGTCTACGGTGTTCTTTTTATCGTCCATCACGATATACGTGGGCGCGAAATCTTTGTTCACGTCCACGGCGAGCCGCTTTTTGGGCAAGTCTCTTACATGCCCGCCCGTGGCAAAAACTTTATAGCCGTTGCCGAGGTACTTTTGCACAGTTTCCAGCTTGCCTATACCCTCTATTATCACTAAGTTCACGATTGACTTCTCCTTATTACGCTTAAACTTTATTCTTGCGTTGCGCAATATATATTTTTCGACCGCTCGCGGATCAATCCGAATATCATGAGCGTCGACAGCGCGGTATTCAGTTCCGAAACGGAAAGTCCGCTCGTCTCGGCGAGCGCATCGAACGACTTTTCTCCGTCGTTTAGTATATCCAAAATGCGCCGTTCCACCAGATCGAGTTCGTCCGTTCGGCTGCGTGATTTGCGCTTGACGCGCGAAATATCGTAATGATCGAAAATATCTTGCGCGCAAGTTACGGCTGTCGCGCCTTGCACTATAAGCTTGTTTGTTCCGAACGAGCGCGGCTTATCAATATCGCCAGGCACCGCAAATACGTCTCTGCCTTGCTCGAGCGCGCAGTCCGCCGTTATAAGAGAGCCGCTCTTATTAGCCGCCTCCACAACAAGCACGCCTCGACAAAGCCCGCTTATTATTCTGTTGCGTTGCGGGAACGTGTATTCGGACGCATGAGTGTCGGGCGGATATTCGCTCATCACTATACCCTTTGAACATATCTCGTCAAACAGTTTTAGGTTGGATACGGGCGTAACGTTGAATAGTCCGCTGCCCAACACCGCAGCCGTTTTTCCGCCCGCATTCAACGCGGCGGCATGCGCGAAGCCGTCTATGCCCGTAGCCAATCCGCTGACTATCGTAAACTTTTCGGCAAGCTCGCTCACTATTTTTTCGGTTACGTATTTTCCGTACTGCGATGCTCTGCGCGTCCCCACGACCGCAATGCACGGCTCGCGCAAAATGCCGAGATCGCCTTTATAGTACAAGACGACGGGCGGATTTACTTCGCTCTGCGCAAGCGCCGTGGGAAACACGGGATCCGCTCTCGTAACGTATTCTATATTGTTTAATTTTAAATACTGCTTGGCGCGCTCTATAAAGTCTGTGCTTCGCGTGCGTTTTAACGCACTGAACGTTTTGTCGTCGAGAAGATATTTCCCCTCTGCGTCGAACTGATCCCACAATCGCGTTGCGGGGATCTTATCCAATATCCTATTGAGTTTGGAAGTCGCTATGCGCGATTGCGACAGCCACAGATACACATCGGACAGTAACATACTACTTCACCGCCTTGTCGAGAGATCTGTACATTACGGCTTCCGCGACATGTTTGGACGATATATCCGCAGCGCCGTCGAGATCGGCTATAGTGCGCGCCACCTTGAGTATGCGCGTATACGCGCGCGCCGACAACCCGAGTTTGTCAAAAGCGCTCGACAGTATGCGTTCTCCCGCCGCGTCGAGTTTGCAATAGCGCTTTATCATGACGCTCGTCATGCCCGCATTTGAATGAACGCCAGTTCCCTTATACCGCGCGGTCTGCAATGCTCGCGCCGCATTTACCCGTTCTTTAACGGCGGCAGAGCTTTCCGCATAAACGTCGCTCGACAGTTCGTCGTACCGCACCTCGTCCACTTCCACGTGCAGATCTATCCTATCCAGCAACGGCCCGGATATTCTCGACATGTATTTCTGTATCTGCGACGGCGTACACGAGCAGTCGTGCGCAGCCGAGCCGCTATAGCCGCACGGACAAGGATTCATGCTCGCGACAAGCATGAGATCGGCGGGATATTCCACAGACCGCGAAACGCGAGACACTGTTATAACACCGTCTTCGAGCGGTTGACGCAATATTTCCAGCACGTTGCGCGGATACTCGGGCAACTCGTCCAAAAACAGTACGCCGTTATGCGCGTAGCTGATCTCTCCCGGGCGCGCCGCAGATCCTCCGCCCGTGAGCGCGATCTTGCTCGCAGTATGATGCGGACTGCGGAACGGGCGTTCGGTTACTATGCCTACGGTTTCGTCGAGTATGCCCGCTACAGAATGGATCTTTGTGGTTTCCAGAGCTTCTAGCTCGGTCATGTCGGGCAATATCCCCGAAAGACATTTGGCGAGCATTGTTTTTCCGCCGCCCGGCGGACCTATCATTATGATATTGTGCCCGCCTGCCGCGGCTATTTCCAATGCGCGTTTGGCGGAGTACTGACCTTTTACGAATTTAAGATCTTCGCTGCACTGTCTTCCGCTCGATATAACTACGTCGCTTTTTTCTATAGGCGGAACGTCCGCGCCGTTCATAAGTTCCACAGCCTCTTTAAGAGTGCTTACTGCATATACGTCTATGCCGCGTATGTACTTTGCTTCGTTGATGTTGGCGCTCGGTATCACTATCTTTTTACATCCGCGTTCGCGCGCCGCGATCAGTATGGGCATAACGCCGTTTACTTTACATACTCCGCCCGACAGCGAAAGTTCGCCTAAAAACACATAGTCGCCTACAGAAGGCAACGGTTTTTTATTTTCGTCCACGCCCGCTTGCTCTGTCGCGCACAGTATGCCGAGCGCTATCGCAAGGTCGAAAAGAGAACCTTCCTTTTTTGTATGTGCGGGCGCGAGATTGACCGTGATCTTCCTCGGAGAAAAGTCATAACCGCTGTTTTTTACCGCCGAACGCACGCGCTCTCTCGCTTCCTTTATCGCGGCGTCGGGCAGCCCCACAACGTCTATTGACGGCAGCCCCGCATGAATATCCACTTCCACCGTTACGCCGTACCCGTCCAATCCGTAAAGAGCGTAACTGTTTATTTTAGCTAACACCTTATTTTCCTTTCCCCGCGAAAAACTCCTTGATGCTTCCGCCTATTCTGTCGTTACGACACAGAACTTTTTTCTGACCCGTCATTCCCACGCTGACCGTAACCGCCGTAAAATACAAATGCGCTACCACGCACAACGCCGAACAAGTTATAACGAGAGCCGCCGCACCGCCTTTCAAAAGGTCGTAGCCTTGCGCAAGCTCGGCAAAAACATAGTCAGCGGAATTGTTGAGATATCCCGCATAAGCGAGCGCGCCCGTCGTGTTTACAACGTAAGCAAGACCGCTCAAAAACAAGACGTACAGCAAACGCTTGTCGCGCACGAGCGCATAAGCTGCCGCAAGCGCCGCAAGCGACAACTGCATTCCGACTGCCGACGAACCGGGATAATATATTTGCATGGTAAAGAGCGCGTATGCCGCGAGCATTACCATAGTGGCTCTGTTACGCTTTGTAAAATATACGACGCACGTTACCGCGAGCAATATCGCCGCAAAAATGCCGACGAACACCCATGTGGGAAAACGCGCGCTCGGCATTTGTCCGTTGCGATTGAACAGTGCGTATATGCTCAGTCCGTTATAAGTGAAATACTTCCAACGAGAAAGCGGTACAATCACGAACTCGTTTAGATATTTGAAAATATTATAGCTGTACGACGCGGTCATAAACAAACCTATAAGATACACCGCCGTTACCGACAGAACAAAACTTATCGGCACGGTAAATACAGCGTTGTATTCGTTGGAGAGCAATGTTTTGCCGCGCGGCGCATCGGTCTTGATATTGCGCGCCGCACGAACGATGTGGTAAATGCTAAACACCGCTATTATCGGGAATATATATATACCTTCCTTGCTCGAAAATGCCGAAAGCGTTGCGAATGCTATCGTAACCGCATAGTTTTTTCGCGCCAAAAAGTAAAGCGCAAAACATATGAAACATGCTGTAAACGCCAACGGCGACGTCCACAGTACCGAACCGACGAAAAATATGGGGCATACGCACATGAAAGCGCACAGTACGCAACCGATACGCGCGTTGAAATATTTGCTCGCCGTCTTATAAACGGCAAACGCGGTAAGTATGTCCGCGGCGATAAGCGGGAGCTTTATCATAAACTGCTCGCCGAGCGCAAAATCGGACAGACCCGTCGCGTTAGAGACAGAGCCGAATATCAAATATACAAAGTACACGACGGGATACAGAGTTTTCGACGCGTCGCCGTCGTAGTATCCGTACAAACCGCTCGTGCGCAAATGATCGAACATGTCGGCAAACAGCCTATAATCGGCGCGATTGCCTCTAACGCACAATGCAAATGCGAGCCTAAGCAAAAAACCGACCGCCAAAACCAATGCGAGCGTCAGCTTTTTACAAGCGGCTTGTCCGTCGTCCGCATGTTTGCAAAGCAATACTATAACTCCTATTACAGAGCCTATCGTCATCAACGACAAAAACAATACGACCGTAATGTCTGCAGCGATATTGGCTGTTATCTGCGATAAAAAATTCAAAATACCCATCCTCTCGCACCTATTGTAACAGATAATTTCTTCAAATGCAAGATAATTACAACAATTTTATAACGGCAAAATGCCCATGACGGCGCGTTTCGGCTATCCGACGTATTTTATACCGCAGCAATGCTAATTTGAGCGGACAGGCAAAATTCGACAAAGTTCGTCATATACATAAAAAGTCTTTTGCTCCGAGCGCGGCGATCGTACGCTCAGCTCGCTCTTCAATATAAAGCGACCGTCATAAGGTCCGAGGTGGTATCATGATAATAGAAACGTTTATGTCGTTCTTATCGCGCATTTTTTTCTTTACGTCGTTCGTAAACAACAACGGCTCCTTTCCCAAACCGTTGACTGCGGACGAGGAAAAAGAATATTTAAAACGCTATAAAAACGGCGACCGCGAAGCTTACGATATACTTGTGCGGCACAATCTGCGTTTAGTCGCACATATAGTAAAAAAGTACAATAATGCGGGCGAAGCGGACGATCTTATAAGCGTAGGAAGCATAGGACTTATCAAAGGCATAGAAACGTTTGAATGCGACAAGGGTTGTCAATTAACGACCTACGCAGCCAAATGCATAGAAAACGAAATATTGATGTACATACGCGCCAATAAAAAACACAGACAGTCTGTCAGTCTTTTCGAGCCGGTAGGCACGGATAAAGACGGCAACGATATAGCGCTCATGGACGTTATACCGCAACCGAATAACGGCTACGACGATATTGAAAACAACATAGTTCTCGAAAAAATAAAAAAGATAATGCCGCAGATTTTGACAGAGAGCGAGCTTGAAGTCATATCCATGCGATACGGGCTGTACGACAAAACGGCATACACTCAATCGCAAGTAGCCAAAAAGCTTAAGATCTCGCGCTCTTATGTTTCGCGTATAGAAAAGCGCGCGATCGCCAAAATCGCCAAAGCAATTACATAAAGAATATAAAAATGCCCACAGACATGTCTGTGGGCGCGAGACTGACCCGTAAGCCGAATTCTGTTATGACGGTCATCTATCTTGCCGCATCGTTGCCGATACGGTCCAGCGATTCTAAAGGACGGCGGACAACCTTGATCCTTATGTCTTGCACCGAACGGGGTTTACACGGCTCAAAGCGTTACCGCTTTGACGGTGAGCTCTTACCTCGCCTTTTCACCATTGCCTTGCGGCTGTTATTTTCTGTTGCACTTTCCTTGAAGTCGCCTTCACCGGTAGTTAGCCGGCGTTCTGTCCTGCGGTGTTCGGACTTTCCTCGTTAAAAACGTAACCGTCCGGTCATCTCGCAAATATTGTAACACTATTGCATTGTAATTGCAAGCGTTTGCATATATCAAGCGTATTTCGGTTTTTATGCGATCACACTCTGCGACGGCGCAACATAGCTAAAGCGGGCAAATGCACGCCGTGCAACAATACGCGCTGGCAAACGTTTTTTGCGTCGGTAAGTTCATTCCCGCACTCGTCGTACATGACGGGGATCACGATCTCGTTGTTGTGGTATCTGTCGTTTGCGGACAAAGCCTCGAGCGTTTCACCCGTTTTAAAGCGGTTGCGCATTTCCACTACAGCGCCGTCTTTGGTGTCTTTCATGACTACGCCGCAAAACTCGTAAAACACGGGATCGGTCTTTCCGTGTATCGGCTGTCCGTAATAAAATCCCGTGTTAAAACCGCGGTTGGGCGCTTTTGCCGTTTCTTTTATGTAGATATCCGAAACCGATGTTCCCGCATAATACGCCGACAATGCTTTTCGGTAAGCGTTGACTATGCAGCCGACGTAATATTCGGATTTTACGCGCCCTTCTATCTTGAACGACGATATCCCCGCGTCTACAAGATCGCCCACATGTTCTATCATGTTGAGATCGTTGCCGCCGAATATATATGTGCCGTCGTCTTGAACGAAGTCGAGCGATTCTTCCGTATTTTCGGGTGTAAAGCGCATTCTGCATGTTTGTATGCATTCACCGCGGTTGGCAGATCGCCCCGACAGATATCCCGACAACAAACATCTACCAGAATACGATATACACATCGCGCCGTGCACAAACGCCTCAAGCTCCACGTTATCGGACAGTTTATCGCGTATTTTACGCATTTGATCGAGAGACAGCTCGCGCGCAAGCACGATACGCTTAACGCCCATATCGGCGTAAAATCGCGCGGTGTCCGCGTTCGTAACGTTTGCTTGCGTAGACACATGCACCGGCATATTGGGATGCGCTTTGACTATGCGGTCTATCAACCCCAAATCGGATACTATAACTCCGTCCGCATGCAAACTGCTGAGATAGTCTAAATATTCGTCGACCTCGGCTAAATCGTCGTCGAACGGAAAAATATTGAGCGTTACATAAAACTTTTTGTGTCTGCTGTGCGCGGCGAGCGACGCGGTCTTTAAGCCGTCGTAATCGAAGTTTTTGCACGCCGCACGCATACCGAATTTTTTTCCCGCAATATATACCGCGTCCGCGCCGTATTCGAGCGCGACGTCGAGCTTGCGCATATCGCCCGCGGGTGCGAGCAATTCTACACTGCCGCATTGCAAGGCGCGAGATTTTTTTTCGCCGTCGGCGACGCGGCATTCGGTCATGTTAAACTTATCGTTCAGCAATCTATCACCATCGGTAAGATCATAGGGCTTCTGCGCGTCTTTTTAAATATATAGTTCTTGAGCTCTTTCCTAATAGTATTGTTGAGCGTCGCACGGTCGCACTCGCGCAGATCGAAGTTGGAAAGTATGCGATGAACGTCTTCGCGGCATTTCTCAAAGAACTCTTCGTTATCCTTGTCGTAAGCGAACCCGCGCGACGTTATATCTATAGCGGATACCGTTCCCGACAGCTCGTCGATACAAATAACGGCTATAAGAAGTCCGTCTTCCGCCAAATGCTTCCTGTCGCGCAATACAGAACTGTCCGTATCGCCCACGCCCAAGCCGTCGACCAAAAGACTGCCCGACGCGACTTGCTCGCCTATTCTAAACGTTTTATGCGAAACGTATACGCAGTCGCCGATATCCGTTATTATTATATGCGACGGAAGCTCGCCCATTGCCACCGCAAGTTCGGCGTGCTTTTGAAGATGTCTGTGTTCGCCGTGAACGGGTATAAAATACTGAGGTTTTAACAGCGCGTGTATGAGCGACAGCTCGTCTCTGCACGCGTGTCCCGAAACGTGAAGTTCCGCAAGACTTTCGTATATAACGCGCGCGCCGTGGCGGTATATATTGTTTATCACGGTATACACCATGCGCTCGTTGCCGGGAATGGGGTGCGCCGACAGTATTACAGTATCGTTAAAGCCGAGTTTTACTTTGGAAAAATCGTCGGCAGCCATTCTCGTCAATGCGCTCATCGGCTCGCCTTGACTTCCCGTAGTCAAGATCACAAGGTCTCTGTCGTTTATGTTTTTAACTTTTTCTATATCAACTATCTGGCTGCGGTCGAGCCGAAGTTCGCCTATGCGCGCCGCGCATTCCGCAACGTTTATCATAGAACGTCCCGAAAACGCGACTTTCCTCCCGAACTCCGCGGCAAGGTCTATCACTTGCTGCAGTCTGTGGATATTGGACGCAAAAGTCGCTATTATCAAACGGCGGTCTTTATTCTCGTTGAATATATTGCGCATCGACCTTCCGACGGTGGCTTCGCTCATTGACGTGCCCGATCGTTCGACATTGGTGCTTTCGCACAGTAACAGCAATACGCCTTGCTTGCCTATTTCCGCAATGCGCTGCAAGTCTATCATGTTGCCGTCTATAGGAGTATAATCGACTTTAAAGTCGCCCGTATGGAAAACCACGCCTACGGGCGTAGATATAGACAAAGCGCACGATCCGGCTATCGAGTGAGATACTTTTACAAACTCCACCTTAAACGCGCGACCGAGCGATATCACGTTGCCGGGTTGAACTACGTTTAGCTGCGCGTTGTCTATGTGCATTTCGCGCAGTTTGTTTTCGATAAGCGCAAGCGTCAAACGCGTTCCGTATACGGGAACGTTGCACTCTTTCAAGAAATACGGTATCGATCCTATATGATCCTCATGTCCGTGCGTAACCACTATGCCGCGTATCTTATCTTTGTTTAACAACAAGTATGCGGGATCGGGTATTATAAGGTCCACGCCCGGCGTGTCAGCCGTGGGGAAAGTAGAACCGCAGTCGATAATGATTATGTCTCCGCCGAACTCCAGCGCAGTCATATTTTTACCGATCTCGCCTACGCCGCCTAAAAATATCACCTTTAAAACAGGCTCTACAACTTTTTTTTGCAAGGATATATCCTCCATTATAAATTACATTTATTTTGTTTTATATAAATTCTTATGCGCACGGCGCGCCGTGCAAATACGAATATAAATACATCGACTATTCGGAATCAGTTCCGCAATATACCATGTTCCATGCCGCTTGTCCGATCAACATTAAAAATGGACCGCAAACGCAAGACAATTACTCATTATAAGATTTCGATCGCCCGCATTTAAAATTATTGCGATAAACCGCGACAAAATACATTCCGCGCATTATCGCGCCGACATAGATATATAAATTCGGTATTACCGAGAAAAAACCAATTAAAATTATTTATTCGAAAGCTCGCGTAATAGTCAAGCCTTTGCCTTTCGGATGCCGCCGTCCGTGTTTTCTTTCGTAAACACACGCAATTACGTTCCAGTACAGTGCAAATTTGCCCTTGCAAGCAAGCTAATTTGCTTGTATTATAACATTAAACGACTTACAAAAACTTTGTTTTTGTGTTGCTGTCGCAACTTTATTCGCCAAACGCGAACAATAGACGTTAGTTGCGATGCGGCATGGATTTGCCCTTGCAAGGAAGCAAATCCATTTGTATTATACAACACTTAACGGCAAAACACAACCTTTTTAATGCGGTTTTCTCAATTATTAATTTTTTGTCCGCCAATCGGTCATAGGCAAAACAAACGCCCGCGTTCACACGCAGGCGTTTGTACCCGATTATTATATTACATATCCGAATCGTTAGGTACGCCGTTATTGCGTCCTGCCGCTCCGTTGCCCGTAGGCTGACCGGGGTTCAAGTTGAGCACGTCGTTTGCGGGCGCGCCCGTACCGCCGCCGAGCATTAGCCCGGGATCGTCTTGAACGTTCATAGTGGGCGGCAGATACCCGTAAGACTGGTAAGGCATAGCGCCGGGCGCTGCGGAAAGCCGCATCATCTGCTCTTCAAGCTCTAACTCGGAGATAAGCATCGCTTCAAGCTCGTCGCGCTTGCGCTTGCGGCGTTTGACGGCGATTATTATTATTATGAGTATTATTATCGCCAACAGCACCGCGCCGAGTATTATGAGCCAAATGTATGTGCTGGTCTGGAAGCTTATTACTATTCTCGACCAGAACGCCGGATCGGGAAGATCGTAATTGCTTATAGCAAACGTATAAGATATGCTCTCGCCTGTCGAGTCCGCTACGGCTACGGTCAAGTTGGTAGTACCGTTGGACATAAATGTGATCTGCAGATTGTCGTCGGCAATTATCTTAGCTGTGGCAAGCGCGGGGGCTTGAGTGGAAACCGACACAAACTTCATTACGTCGCCTACGTTGTCGGTGAACATATTGTGCGGTTGCAGATATACGGAGCCGTCTTGATTGAGCATAAAGCTGTAATCGCCCGTCGAGTAGAACACATATCCGCCCTTAAACGCATCGATGAGTATGGGCTTGGGGTTTTCCGCTATGGTTACCGAGAACGACTTTTTGTACGGCTGTACCGTTGCGTCGTCAACTTTGCTCGCCAGCTTGAACTCCGCGTCGAGACGTATAGTGTCGTTAGCGGTTACGCGCAGTGCGCGGAACTGCCAATCGCCGTTTTCGTCTTGGCTCGCCGTCGCATAATCGACATAGCTGTTAGGCACGGAAAGTTTTGTTATAACATAGCCCGCACCGGGGTTGAACGTTGACGTGTCGTCGTCCGCTCTTGCCGCGCCCGAAGCGCGCGCGCCCATAACAGCGTCGGCACTGCCATCATCTTCCTCTCGCCAAGTATTGGGTATTTCGTCTATGATGGACTCGATGTCTACCTTAGTCGTCATACCGCGCACGGCATTCAATACTTTGAACTCGGATATCTCGTCGAAGTCGTACGCTATTGTGATGTCGACGGAGAACGTAACGGTACGCGTCTCGGAGTCAACTGCGGGATCTCCGTCCGCAACGGTGATATACAGCGTTTGCGTGCCGTAATATCCCGTCAACGGCGATATCTTACAAGTGATGTTAAACTCGTCGCTTTCGGAAGAGCCGACCAAGAAGATATCGTTGTTAAAGTTTTCCTCGACGGTAGTGTACAGTTCTTGAGGTTCGAGTGTGTAGAAGTTGGTTATGCGGAGATACGTGTTGGTTTTTCCCGCTTGATCGGGTCTATCCGTCTCGTTGTCGTCGGTTACAAAGTCTTTGATGCTTATAGTTTCGGTAGGTATCTCCTTTGTATTGGAGCCGACAAACATAAACTCTATATTCTCTTTACCCGGAACGATCTTGGGCGCGGAGTTGAGTATAGTAACGTTGACGGTGAGCGTAACGCCCGCATCGAAACGCTCGGCATTACCGCTCCTGTCGAGTATGCGTATGTACGCAGTACCGGTGTAACCGCGCAAGAACGATGTTGCGGTTACGGTAAAGCCCGTGAAGTGATAATGATCGTTATTGGTGAATATAGGTTCCAACACGGCTATCTCGGTATCCGTAACAACGCCGTCTACCGTCGCATACACGCTTACGGGTTTATCCACGAGGAAGCGCTTATCGTTGACGTTTTCGCCGTGTACAAGTCTGTACGATTCGGTATCCGCCACAACGCTCGTAAAGTCGGGATCGGACAACCATCTTATCGCACTGAGCGAAAGCACGCCAGTATCTTTGGACACATACGTATTGAGCGTGAATTTATACGGCTCTTCGCCTTTTGCGAGCGTGTATCCCACTCCGTTTAACGACGGAACGCCTACGCTCTGCATCCTGTCTTCGCAAAGCGCGTTATCGGCAATAGTTAGATCGGAGTTTTCTATAACGACATAAATGATCACTTCGGACGCAACGTCGGCGCTGTCCCAACCCTTGATCTTGACGGGCAGCGTTACCTTTTCGAGGTAGTTGCCGTCCTTGTCTTTAACGTCTATCCTACGCCTTATGGTAACCTTTAATTCGTTGTCTTTGACCGATATGTCTATCGCTCTGACTTTGTTGGCGCCCGCTTTCCAATCGAGATCCACACCGCTCAAAGCGCTTTCGTAATCGGCGTTGAGAGAGCCTGCGCCCGCGAAGTTCTTCACTTTAACAACATCGCCTACATCGGAGTCGGTAAACAACGCCGTTTCGGGTTTTTCGTTGTCGAAAATGGTGAACGTGTGCGAATCATTGACTTTGCCCGTGAACGTCATATTTTCGGTATTGATGTTGGCTATGGGCGCGGAATCGTCCACTTCTACGTAGAACAGCGAACCCGCGCTTATGGGCGTGTCGTCAGAAGGACGCGTTTGACGGTTGCCCACGTCTTTCTGCACTTCCACATAGAACAGTATGGGAACGTTTACATTGGACGTTACGGGACGCAACGTGAGCGACACTCCGTCAAGACCGATCGAGAAGTAGAAATACTGTCTAATATACGAAAGCAATTCGTTATTCGCAATGCCGTCGTAAGATACGCCCGTAGACTGTCTTCCGCCAACGAGATAATTTTCTACATCGTCTACGCTCTTGAGTCTGAAGTAGCCGCGCGCTTTGTCGATATTCAAGAAATCGGACACGTCGCTCAACGACTTGGAACGGATCTGTCCGTCTTCTATATCTATGAACGCGTATACTTTCACGTCGTAGATGAGGTTGTAAGTATTTGCAAATACGTCGTAATCGTGTATATACGCTCCGCTGTCGGACGCGGTCTGATCGACGGACGACGGCATATCGGCATACTGCAAGAACTGATACGTGCTTTGAACACCTACCGTCGAATCATACTCGGGATCGTCTTCGGCTATGCTGTTGCCTACGTACTTGTCGTAAGACTTGACATGCACTTTATCCGCGGACTGTACGACTATGTTGCCGCCTATCAACTGCGTCTTGTTGGCGGCGTGGCTGTTGGTTATGCCCGAATACAGCGTACTGATCCGCAACGTGATGGGTATCGCGTTTTCAAGTATGTTATTGCCTGCGTCTTTTACATAGAACTGCAATTCACTGTACTCGTTCAAAGAATCGTAGCTCAAGCATGTGATAGTGAACTGCGTGCGAGTATTATTGACCGTGATCGAATAGACATCGTTGCTGTACGTATATCCGTCCTCGCTCACTTGCATTTGCTCGCCGTTTACCGTGAATATGGATGCGTTATTGTTTTCGGGATAGTACAGACCTATGACCTGCTGATCCGCCGTATCCACGTCATACGCCACCTTGTTGATATCCACAGTAAGCTTGCCGTAAGCTGTTACAGTGTTGCCGTCGTTGAGTTTAACGGAAGAGCTGTTGCTTACGCCGTTATATGCGGTCATGTACGCGTTGTAAACACCCGGGATATCTTTGTTTCCGTCGTTAGGATTGGTTGCAAACGACAAGCCCGCATTGAGCGTTTTTTCTTTGTTCTCAACTTGCTCGCGCGTGATGGGCGCGGGTTTGGAGCTTACTACTGTGATGTAGAATGTGCATGTTACGCGGCTATCCACTTCGCCGTCCACTATAGTGAACGTTATGGGTACGTTGTTACATACGTTTTGCGCCTTGACGACCGCATTGAGCGCTTTCCATGTGCCTTTATCGCCCTCGTCGCGCATTTTGTCGAACAGCTCTACGCTTAAGCAGCTGTTATACGACGGCGGTATGGAAACTCCGTTATCGGCTATACGCAGCGACCACGGCGTATCGTCGTCCGCTACGGCAACATATCCCAGCGAAACATTGGGACTGTCGTTCGATTGGGCGTCTCTCAATGCATACTTTGTTCTGAGCGCGGATTCGGTCATGTTGGAATATACCAAACCCGTGTTTTGGTCCATGCGCTTGCCCGCGCTGTAATAACCCTTGACAGTGGTGGAAGCGTCCGCAGAAGCGCTGCCGTCGTTGAATCTGTCGTACGGAGTCGTAAGCACGGTAAACGTATCGCCCACTCTCATGCGCACGGTGGATTTGATGTCGTTCGTGCGGGTGGTGGGTTTTTGATTTTCGACTTCTATTTCAACAGTCAAAGTACCGGTTTTTTGATCTTTGTTTCCGCTCGTAGCAAAAGACAGCTTAAAATCGAACTTATTCTGCGTCTTGGTGGTATTGTTCTCGTAATAAGTCGTGCGTCTTATGACACGGAACTCTATTACATTTGAAGCGGGCGACGAAGCTGCCGTCAGATATTCTCCGTCGTACGCCATGGACATCACGACGTCGGGAAGCTCGCTGTCCGCCTTGCCTTTTACATCCGTAAACGTGGCATTTCCGCTGCGCAACGCACTATTGGCGTTTGCCAAGCTTCCTGCAGGCTGCCAACCGATAAACGGCGACAACAGATAATCGCCCGTTTCCGCGCGCAACTGACTGTTGGGATCAGATGTGTCGTCTTTGAGTTTCTCGTAGTCCGCGACCCATGCCCAACCATCGTCGCTGCGCATGAGATCGTTATCCGCGATCACGTCGGTAAGATTAAGTCTGTACGTCGAACCGACAGCAAGCGTAACGGATATCTTCTTGTCTTTGGTTTGCGGATTGTTGTCCAAACCGCTCGAAAGCGTAGGCAGCGTGTCCGATATATACACGCGCAGCTCTACCGCGGTATACGACGCTTCGCTCCAACCGTCGCCGCAGCTGTCGTATATAAGCACTTTAAGCGGATAATACGCCGATCCGTCCACATACTTCAAACCGCGTTCCTTGTAGAAATTTTCTATCTCGGTTTGATTTTTACCACTCAAAATATCGGAATTAACGGTCGTTTTGGCGAGCGGAGAAATGACCATGCGGCTACCGCCGTCGGTCATGGCAACAGTGAAGTAATCGCTGTAGCCTTCATCGTTCGAACCGTATTTACCGTCATTGGGCGTGTAAGTTCCGTCAAGAGCTTCTACGCTCGACGCGAATATATTTACGTCGCCGAAGTAATTGCGCAGTGATTTTTGCGCATTGTCGCTACTCATCGTATTTACGAATTGAGCGACAAGTCCGCCGGAGTTAGACAAGTCTTTGACTCTGCCGTAAACATTTTCTCCGCCGCTCCAGCTTGACAGCATTTTGAGCGAATCGGTATAGAAATACGCGTTATCGGTCGAGTCGCCGTCATTGAATACAACCGTTGCGTCGTTGCCGTCTTCAACGTTCTTTTGACGCGCGAGACCTATGGAATACGGGTTATCGCCGCTCTTTAAGTAAACATTGGTGTAGTAACCCGAAGCGTCGGCTTTAACATCGCTGTCTTGCGTAGCAAGGTCGATCATATCGTTACCTATCTTGATGTTAAACGTTACGGTCGCGGTCTTAAGGCTGACATCGCCGGGGTCGTTCGCGTTGTAGTCGATGCGCGTACCGTTGTTGGCAGTGGTACAAAGCGCGACTTTTACTGACAGCGTGAGGTTAGCTGCGCTCGATCTTGTTTCGTTTTTACGAATACCTATACCGAACAGATTTTCCGCAAGACCTTTGTCGCTGTTTATAAGGTGCGCAACATCCTTGCCCGCGACTAAGCTGCTCGCATAATCGGCATTATTGACAAAATTATATTCCTTGCGTTCTTTGGTATCTTTATCCGCATAAACGGTGGATACCGCCAAATACTGATTGAAATACTTGCCGCGCGTGGACGCCAAATACTCGTTATTGCTGTCCGTTTCGCCCGTTGCGTCGTATGCGGTAAATACAACGTAAGGATTGGACTGCAGATCGTTGACAGAATCTCCGCCCCAGCGGTTTACACCGTCGCTTATGGTGATAGCGGATTTAATGTCGCCTATTTCTTTGAGCACGTAACCGTCGGCGTTGGAATCGATGTCGTATGCAACGTAGCTGTCTTGAGGATAAGTATAGCTGCCGCTGCCCGTGTCGTCGATATTGACAAGTTCCGCCTTCATAGAGAAGTAGCTCATCGGAATGTAGGTATATTCGCTCTTATTCGCACTTACTTCTATAGTGTGCGAATACTTGAACGCGGTAGTCCCCGCCGCGGGCGCGTAGTTCTCGGAGTAAATGTCGGCGTCGACTTTATCTCCTACCTTTGTAGGAATGTAGTTCTTACCTTCGGCAAATCCGTCCGCAACGGCATAGTATCCGCCGAACCGATCGTAATAATCATACGTTACGATACCGGTGTTCTTTACGAACATGAAATACTGTTGATAAGTAAAGCCTTTGACTGCGGAAGGTTTTCCGTCGAGCCAGCCAGATTTTTCGTCTACGCCGAGCGGAAGATTGCGGTTATCGGCAGTATCGCCGCCGTAACGCGTTTCGTCGCGCATCATAAAGTTGAGCGACAGATAGTTTCCCGTGGGGAAAGCGTCTTTCGGCTTGACAATGACCGCCCAATCGTTAACTATCCAACGTCCGGCGGCATCGAAGAATAAAGCTCTGTTATCGTCGGTGATGATGCCGCCCTTGCGAAGTTGCGTGGCGGTATACGCGGTGTATGTATTGTTCGATTTGATAAAGTAGACTATTTCGCAATAATCGATAAACGTAGCATCGTTATTGGTGTAATTGCCCATTGCGTTTACCATATCCGCAGTAACGGCTATGGACGCTGTACCGTTTACGCCGCCCGCTCTGCCGGCATAAGGAACGAAGTCGGCATAATTCGTGCCGTTGAGCTTTATATACGACGGCGACGCGCTGCTCGGCGAACCCGCTGGAGTAAGCGCAATGCCTTGAAGTTTATCGGTATCGTTTACCAGACGTTTTATCTGGCTCTCGGACGCCGCGGTAGCTCCCGAAACATCGCCGTTTTCGGCTATGATGGGGGCGTTTGTCTTGAGTTGTTCCACAGCGGTCGTGCTCGACGCAAAGTATCTCGCCGCGGTCTTATCTGATGCGTTGAGTGAGCTTACAGACCACAAATAGCCGTTTATGGAATCCAAAGACTGCTCGAACCCGTCCGCACCGGTGTTTACCGTCATTGCGGAGTTGATGACTTGGATCTGCAAATACAGCGGCGATTTTTTGATCGTAGTCTCGTCCGCTCTGCCGTCCGCGGCATAGAATCTGACATACAAATTTTGAATGCTTTGAGTCGAGTTAAGAGCGGTTATGACCATTGTGTCGGACGTTAACGTAACATCGATATAATTACCGCGATATGTATTTCCGTGTCCGTCGTTTGTCGATCCGATGTCGCCTCGACTGTCTATGACTTTTATGCTGTCTTCGCCCACAAAGAACGACGGGGTGTCATCTTCGGCGTCTTGCAGTATGCTGTCCTTGCTCAAAGTGATAGTTGTAGGCGTGATCACCTTTACTATCTCTTCTTCACCCTCGACCTCGCGTTCTATGATGGGAGTTGTGGCAAGAGTGTATATTTTGTCTGCATCCGCCTTTACGTAAGGCGTGCTGTTGATGACCTCTACGGACACCTTTATTCGCGTGATACCGGAAGAATCGCCCGATGCGCCTGCGCCCATGCGGTCGCGAACGGTCAATGTGAAGTCAACGCTCATTCCGGCGGGCGTACGCGTTTGCGCGTCTATTATAAGGAAGTCGATATTATATACTTCGCTTCCGTTAAACACTATGCTGCTGCCGAAATACGAATTGACATAGTTGCCGTTGACTACGACGGGCATAGCGAAGTTATTGCGCGAATTGGAAGTATACGGATCGAAACGCGCGCCGTCCAAATTGTCGGCGTCGTCCGCGCGTTCAAAGAACAACCTGTCTATTCCCGCGGAAAGTCCCGTAGGCGCGGCAAAGTTGTTGTTGTCCGACGCAGACGGGATATTGCGTTTGGTGTTGGTCAATGCGTCGAGAGTTGTCTTTAACGACGCGGTATACTCGGGTGAACCGTAATTATACTTATTATTTGTAGTATTGGCAGAAGTCGCTATGGGATTGATTTCTATAGCTCCGTTCGCCGCTCCCACATTAAATACATTGTTGCTGTAGTAACCTTTTAAACCGTTGAGAGTAAAGCCGTTTTCGGGATACACCACGCCGCTCGTTATCATGTTGTAGTCGTTCAAAATATCATAGGGCGTGATAAAGAACGTGGACTTAACGGGTACTCTGTACTTTAAAGTTGCCGTAGCGGGTGAACTTTCCGTTTGCGGCACATACGTATAAGACGACGTTACCGTCTTTCCGTTGTAACTGTAATCGAGCGTAGCGACCTTTTGTCCGTCTCCGCCCGTAAGAAGAACGGGGGTCTCGTTGGTAACGTTTACAGCTATATTCACATTGACAACGTTCTTTTTGGCGCTGTCCCGCACGCCGACATTGGCATACAAATATCTGTTATGCGTCCAGTTGTTAAGAGTTATCTTGTACCCTTTTACAACAACATAGTCGCCTTCGGTGGTCAAACCGTCCAAAACGATACGCTTACCGAAATACGATTTGGGGATATAGATATTTTCGTAAGCCACATCGAAGTACTCGCCGCCGCTGTTGAACGCCACGCTGTTGCGCACCTCTTCGGGCGTGGAAACAACTTCGATAAGTTCGTTGAGCTTGCCTTGCGCGCTGTCGTCGTTATCGAGCATGTTGGGTTTATAATAGTTATCCGCATCGGAAGCAAGCGGACGCAGATCGACGTTCACGTATTGCGAACCGACCTTTCTGTAACCGATGGGTTTGGTCTCTCTGTCTACGGTTATGCCCATAGGCGTAAAATAGAAAGACTCTGTCTTAGCGCCCGACGCAGTAGGCATGACGCTCGAAGCCTGCTGACCGCGCTCGGTGGATATAGGCGTGGGATCCACGTTATTGACGCGTACGGCTACGGGCAACCAAATGCCTTTATCGTCTACGTCGTTAAGATCTTGAACATTGATGAGGATATAAAAATCGCCCGCGTTTTCCACCGTGCCCGAAGTAGCGCTTACACCGACTTTATTGTCTCCGCCGCTGGCGGATGACAAAGAGCCGATCCTACCATACTGCGAGTATGTGGCGCGAAGACCTGTTATCGTCAATGCATCGTTGTTAAATGTATATTGTATAAAAGCTGTGGGATCGGAAGACTGGGCGCTTATCGAACCTACATAGAACCCTGTGGATATGCCCGCTTCGCCCGTTGTAAGCGCAGTCGTCAATGCCGCCGCGTCGGGTTTCGCCGATGTGTTGACAACATTGTAATACGACTTTCCGTTTGCAACGGTGGGCACTATCTTACCGTATTTGTCAAGTTGAATAAACTCTTTGGACGGAACTTTTACACCCGTTATCCTATGCGTTGCCGAAGTGATAGTCGCATTGTCGTCGTCTTTATAAAAATCGTTCAAACGGATCGTGGCAGTTTGAAGGGTATTTACAGAGACAAGCGCGGAGACCCCATCCTTAAGCGTGGGACGCGAGTTATCGACTTTAAACACTATATCGAGCGGGATAGCGCTGACGGTATAGAGCTGGAAGTTGGTATTATTTCCCTTTGCCGAATTTGTTTCCACCACGTACATTGTAACGGGGAAAACCTGGTACTGCGAACTTGTATTCACGCCGACGAGAGTGATCTGCGTAAATGCGTTGGACAAAGCCGCACCGCTCGAATTATATGCGGTTACGCTCGAACCCGCATCGTACTCCACTACTTTAAACAAGCGCGTAGGATCGTTCTTGTTGATTTTGGAAACATCGTTGAGTACGAACAACGCTTTATCGTATCCCGACAATCCCGAGAAAATATCGTTGGCGTTAAGTCTGACGGCAACGTCATTTTGACTTGCCGAACCGCTCAATATCCTAAGCGGCTTATTTATCATAAGCGTATATCTGCCCGCGCTTGTGGGGTTGTAAATATTATTTACGCTTGCTTGGTCGGGATTTTGATTTATTTTGGACTGACCCAAATAAGCTTTTGTTTCCGCCAAACCGGTAGACAATTCCGTACCGTTTTGCGACGAAATGGACTTAGCCGTCGGCGCAGTCTCGCCTACATTCAAAGTAAACTTGATCACGGATACGCCGCGTGTCGTCGCCGAACCGTAACTGTCGCGAACGCGCGTATATAAAACCAGCTTGCCGTTGGTAGTACATTGGTCGTAACCCGCACGCGGATACTTGAATATTTTGGTGATCCTTAGAGTAGTGGCACTGGACGAGGCGGAAAAAGTCCAATTTATATACGGAGTAGCCGAGATCGTGCATGCGGAATTGAGCCAAACTCCCGCATTAGCCGCAGCCGACGTGTCGTAATTGGACGAATTGCCCGCCGAAAAATATACCGTAGTTTTTTCCGGATCGCTCGCTACAGTAGACGCGCTTATGCTGATAGAACAGTTATTACTGCGGGGATATGTACCGCTGATAGTAGTGTCATTGGACAAAGGATTGCGGTTAAGTATAGTTAATGTAGCTTTACCCGAACCCGACACCGATGTCTGGCTGGTGTTGGATACGGATGTAACATATTGAGCGTTGATAAAGTTTGATCCACCGCCGCCGCTGCAACCGTTACAAGACCTTGTTCCGCCGCTCGCGCCGCCGTAATAACCGCCGCCGCCGCCGCCGCCGCCGCCCGCGCTCGACACGCTGGGGCCGTTGCCGCCTTGACCGAACGCCCCCGATTTGCCCGCAGTCATGCTGTAAGGTCTGTTACCCGCGGTATAAGTTCCGTAGCTGGACGCTGTAGCTCCCGCGGCTTTATTGGTATAAGACGAATTAAAACCGCCGTCGCCGCCCGTAGGTCCGCCATTTCCGCCTTTTATGGTCCCGCTTAGCGCGCCGCCGCCACCACCTCCGCCGCCGACGATGAGAACGCTAGATTTATAGCTGCCAAGCGAGCTAAGCAACCCCGAACGCGTAGCAATATGCGTAGCGCCGCCGCCCGAGCCTGCGTAGTGTCCGCAACCTCTTCTGTATGTAGTCGAACCGCCGCCGTTATATCCGCCAGCCGTCGTTCTGCCGTTAACACTGCTGTAAGACCCCGCACCGCCTATATATATATATATGGTTGTAGGAGTAGTAACTTTATATGTGCCTTTCGCATAGCCGCCGTAACCGCCGACCGACGAAATACCTTTTCCACCTTGACCGCCCCAAACTTCGAGACTGTATGTGCCTACAGGCAACGTAACCGAATAAGAACTTCCGTTGTACGAGTAATTAACGGTATCTCCCGCTTTGGCCGTACCGTTGGAAATATACGTCTGCAATGTAGAACCCGTAAGGTTGCTGAACGAGCTTGACGCGCTCACCTGTCCGTTTTCCGCATTGTCAACATCTACCTTGCCCGACGTTCCCACGAACATCGCGCATGTAACGCCGAGCGCGACGGCTATCACCGCGCTCATCAGCAATATCATGAACCGCTTGAACTTAGAGTTCGTTATGACATTTCCGTTTTTGTTTCTCATACAGTTACCTCGTATATGTCGTTTTCCTTCCATTTGTTCACAATTTGTTCACAAATATATGCATATACAGATAAATGTTAACACATTGTTCATATTTTGTCAATACTTTTTTATGCGTTTTGGCAACATTGGTATACATATTAGCCCGCGACACGACTTTCGATCACAGGATATTTTAATAAAATACGTTTTGTACAAGGTCGATTTTCCTTGACTTTTTTATAAGGAACGGATACTATATATATCGGTCATAAAAAAAGGAGGTGGACAAATGAATATTAAACCGTTATTTGACCGCATTGTTATCGAACCTTTGGAAACCGAAGAAAAGACGAAGAGCGGTATCGTTCTTTTAGCCAAGGATCAAGAAAAGCCGCAGATCGCGCGCGTTACGGCGGTCGGTCCCGGCGGACTTGTAGACGGTAAAGACGTCTCCATGGTAGTTAAGGTCGGCGATAAAGTCCTCTACTCTAAATATGCTGGCAGCGAATTTAAAGTAGACAATAAAACATTTACCGTTATGCGCCAAAGCGATGTTCTCGCTGTGGTGGAAGATTAGTTTGGAGGTTAAATCATGGCAAAACAGATCAAAACCGGCGACGAAGCCAGAAAAGCGCTGGAAAAAGGCGTAAATACCCTTGCCGATACCGTTAAGATAACGCTCGGTCCCAAGGGCAGAAACGTTGTTCTCGATAAAAAATACGGCGCGCCGCTCATCACCAACGACGGCGTTACCATAGCCAAAGAAATCGAACTCGAAGACCCGTTCGAAAATATGGGCGCACAGATAGTCAAGGAAGTTTCCACCAAAACTAACGATGTTGCGGGAGACGGAACGACCACGGCTTGCTTGCTCGCCCAAGCCATTATCCGCGAAGGGCTTAAAAACGTTGCCGCGGGCGCTAACCCCATGGTCGTGCGCAAAGGCATAGAAAAAGCCACCGAAGCTACCGTTAATTATCTTAAGTCCATAAGCAAGACCGTAGACAGCACCACTTCCATCAATCAAGTGGCGTCCATTTCGGCATCGGACGAGACGATCGGCAAGCTTATAAGCGAGGCGATGGACAAGGTAGGCAAAGACGGCGTTATAACCGTTGAAGAATCCAAAACCATGACCACTCACCTCACCCTTACAGAGGGTATGCAGTTCGACCGCGGCTACGCTTCCCCCTATATGTGCACCGACACGGAAAAAATGGAAGCCGTTCTCGACAATCCCGTTATACTGATCACCGACAACAAGATATCCAATATACAAGAGATACTGCCTCTGCTCGAAAAGATCGTGTCGCAAGGTCTTAAGCTTTTGATAATAGCCGACGATATAGAGTCCGAACCGCTTGCAACTCTAGTTGTAAACAAGCTGCGCGGCACATTCAACTGCGTTGCGGTCAAAGCGCCCGGATTCGGCGACCGCCGCAAAGAAATGCTCCGCGATATAGCTACGCTTACGGGCGGTACGCTCATATCCAACGAAACGGGCATCGAACTTAAGGATGCCGAGATATCCATGCTCGGCAGAGCGAAAACCGTTAAGGTAGATAAAGAAAATACCACTATTGTCGAGGGTAAAGGCAATAAGTCGGATCTCGACGCGCGCATCAAATCCATACGCGCACAGATAGAAAACACCACTTCCGATTACGACCGCGAAAAACTGCAAGAACGTTTGGCTAAACTCGCGGGCGGTGTTGCGGTAATAAACGTAGGCGCAGCGACGGAAGTCGAAATGAAAGAGAAAAAGCTCCGCATCGAGGACGCGCTTGCGGCTACCCGCGCGGCTGTCGAAGAAGGCATCGTTCCCGGCGGCGGCGTGGCTCTCCTTTCCGCCATCCCCGCAGTCGAAGAGCTTGTAGCTTCGCTCGAGGGCGACGAAAAGACGGGCGCAGCTATCATAAGAAAAGCGCTCGAAGAACCGCTCAAACAGATAGCCGTAAATGCCGGCGTTGACGGCGCTGTCGTAGTCAACAACGTATTGACCGCCAAAAAAGCCAATTACGGTTATGACGCGTTCAAAGATACGTACTGCGACGTCGTTAAAAAAGGCATCATCGACCCGACAAAGGTTACGCGCTCGGCAATACAGAACGCCGCGTCCATCGCGTCTACGCTTCTCACCACCGAGTCCGCGGTATGCGATATACCCACTCCCCCCGCAGCGGCTGCGCCTCAAGGCGGAGACATGGGCGGCATGTACTAAACCGTAAAATCACTCGAAACGCTTATGAAACAGATCAAAAAATACCGTCGCTAACTTTGCGGCGGTATTTTTGTATGTATAAAAACTCAGTTGCTTTATTTGCTATCAGTCTATGACCCCGAGCAAATAGTCTGTAGACGTCTCGAAATACTTGGCTATTTTTATAATGGTATCTATATTCGGCTCGCGCACGCCCTTTTCCCAATTGCTTACGGTACGCTGATCAACATTCAAGCTTTGCGCCAATTCACATTGACGCAAACCCGCCTCTGCCCTAAGTTCTTTTAGACGCACGGAAAACCTACTCATACCGATATCATACTCCAAAGCGTGGTAAATTGCTTGACATACCCCATTTCGGGGTATATACTATTGAAAACAACATAGGAGAAATTATGTGTATGATAGAAGATTTCGAGATACAGGACGGCATATTAACAGCTTATTTCGGTAGCGACAATAATATTACGATTCCCGATAGCGTTACCGAGATCGGCGAATCGGCGTTTGAAGACAGCGATATCGCAAGCGTTGTAATACCGAACGGAGTTAAGGTCATTGGCGATAATGCTTTTGAAAATTGCACTTTTCTTAAAAGCATAAACATTGCCGACAGCGTTATTTCCATAGGGTTCAGAGCGTTTGCCGAATGCGACGAGCTGTCCGAAATAACATTGCCTAACGGTTTGACCGAACTTCAACCGGGAACGTTTTGGGGCTGCACCGCTTTGCGCAGCGTGAAACTTCCAGAAAGTTTAAAAGAGATAGGCGGCGGAGCGTTTCAAAATTGCACCGCCCTACCGTCTATTCTCATACCCGAAAGTGTAACCGAATTAGGTCCAAACGTATTTGCTTTTTGCTCGAGCTTTACTTCGATAAACATACCGAAAAATATAAAAGTAATAACGGCAAGCCTTTTTGAAGAATGCGACAGTCTGCGCAATATTTCGCTACCGAGCACTATCACGACAATAAAAGAATATGCGTTTAAGCTATCCGGCGTAAAGTCCGTAGCGTTCGACGGAACAAAAGCACAGTGGGATTCCATCGCAAAGGGCAAATACTGGAACAATGGAACGTCTTTAAAAGTGGCGTGCACAGACAGCGACGTCAAAGAAAAAAACAAAACAAAGTTTATAAGTCTTAAAGATCTCAAAGACAACGGTATGTCGGTAAAAGTAACATCGGTTACAGATTGGGTCGCTTTGAGAGATATTCCGAATGGCGAAGCCCAATTGATATGGGCAGCCAACTACGCTTTGGCTAAACGACGCATAGGATATATAACGGCAGCATTGATATTGATAGCCGCCACCGCGCTTTGCTGGTACGCTTATTTCGCTCATTTGATAGGCTTTATGGTAGACATGATGCCGTATGTTATCGGAGTTCTTACAGTTTTAAGCGTTGTTTGCTTGATAATGATGTCGTTTTGGCGAAGACTGCTCAACGGCTACAAATACTTTTGCAAACTGCATGGTTTTCCGTTATTCAGTGGGTTTGGCGCGTTCATGTTCTACTTCACTTTGATAATGAGCACAGTGTTCTACATTATGTGCTTTTTGCTGATAATATTCATTTCATTGCTTTTGTCTTTTCTTACATCTTCGTCTTCGTCATCGTCATCGAGCGGCAGAGTGTCGGCAGACCGTCTCGGTATTCCGCAAAACATCGGTCATGACGATTTGATCGCGCTCGGTCTTGCGCACGATGAAGCAGTATATGCCGAACAGCTCGATAGCATTAGCTCTTTCCTATCCGATCTCGATCATACCATAGCAAAAAATCAGATCGAGTCGGACTACCAAGTCAAGACCGATAAAATCTATGAGATAAACAAACAGATAAAAGAACTCGAAGGATCGGAAGAGTACATGGATGTCAACGAAAAACAAAAACTGAAAGAACTCAAAGAAAGATCGGCTCAAGCATCTGCGGAACTAACGGAAAATTACGAGCAAGCGAAAAAAGAGCTTGAGAGCATGCACGACAAAAATCGATCCGAATTATAATTGCGCGCGGTCGCGCGCTTCGCGTAAATGTCAATATGACTGAAGATCTCTTTATCACAAGGGATCTTTTGTTATATCGTAGACGAATTGCCCAAATGATACACAAAAAAAAGTCCGACTGACAAACAATCGGACGAATATATGAGTCAAAGCGCATAAGATCGCTTTGTACTGTTATTATCGGCAATAACTCGAAAAATATACACGCGATCCAAAAAACACAACATTTACTTGTACTATCATTCTATTTTAGATATATTCACCATGCCGCCAGAAACCTTGACCGTAGATTTGCCCGGCGGGACTATAAAAAAGTATTTGACCGTCTTTTTGCTAAGCGATGGTATATTCAAGTTTATACTGATATTCTGTTTTGCGTCTATCATGAACTCCCCGCCGCCGTCGCCGTCGAGCGTAAAATTGCGAACGACAAACTTACCGCCGTCGCCCTTGAACATTTTAATATCGTCCATGATAAGCACCGTGCTTTCGTCGGAGACTTCCACGCTGTAAACACGGTCGAGCAATTTCAGATTGCTAACGCTGTTAGTTCCCGCCAAAAATGTACCGAACGCGAGAGCGTCTTTAAGGTCCGGACGGAAATACTCCACGTCTATCAGCTCTTGCAAGCCTATGAGCGCAAGCATATTGCCGTTAGCCGAAAGATACTCGTCCGCGCGCACGCGCTTGCCCTTGGGCAAGTATACCGAGTAGTTTTCCACGTTATCCGATGCGTTTTCCGCCCACAGCGCGCACGACTTTTGCGCAAATAGCCCCGCTATCTCGTCGAGCCCGTAGCGTTTTAAACCGTGATACACTATAAAGTTTACGTACGGAACTATACTGCCGCGGTATTCGAGATACGGAGGCTTGCGCTTGCCGTTGTTATCGGGCTTGGACGGCTTGCCGAATTCTCTATTGTCGGCAGACAGCGTGGGTATGACGTAATTGCCCCAAAATCTCTTAACGTCCGTCAAGTTGTTTACTATATACGAAAGTTTTTCGGGCGTATCTACCGCTCCCGCGATCAAGGGATAAAACGACGTCGCGCCAACGGAGTTAGCCCACTGACCCGTTACGTATCTGTTTATATAAAGCCCTTCGCTCTCGCACCAAAACATATCGTTTATAACGCCTTTCATGTCGGACTTGGCTTTGGAATAGCGTTCGCGTTCGGGCAGATCGAACAGCGATGCGATACGCTCCAAAACATCGAAAGCCAACAGTTTGAGCGACGACAGATCGAGACTGAACATGGGCGCGGGATTGTATTTCTCTTTCAACGGCGAGTCGTTCCAGCGGTAAGCTATCTCGTTTTTGTTGCTTTCGGACACGACCGCCGTGGCTATGGGCGGATACATTCTCGCAAGCTTGCGGAACTGTACTATCAGACCGTTTCTGTCCGCCATGTGCATGTAATTATGCCACACGGCAAAAACCGCCATGATCTTATCTTCAAGCGTATACTTGAGCTGTTGATTGGCTTTTTCCGCGCCCGTATAACATCCGAGTATCGCCGAGCAGTTTTCTTCCGTGCCATCCAGATCGAAATTATTATCGAGCACTGTGCGTTTGGGCGAATATATTTCGGTAAGTAGGTACGGATAGTACACGCGAGACCACAATACCGCATTGAACATGCGCTCAACGTGCGCACCGAGCTCGCCCGACCCCATAGTCTTGTTTACGCCGTAGCGCAGCTCGCTCGTTTCGATCATGCTCTTTACTCTGTCGAACCGCGGCATTTCCGCGTCGAGAATATCCCTATCGCCTACACATGCGCAAACATACACGCTCGGTTGACGGCGGTTTATAACGAATTCCATTATCGCTTCGTTAAACGCGCCGTTGGCGGAATCGGACGGCGGCATATACGAGATCGCGCGAAAATACTCGCGTTTTTCTTCGTCTATGACAAGATATCTGCCGCGGTATACCGCATTGCTGTCCGTTAGCCCCACCGTTCCCGGAACTACCGCCATGTACGGGCTTCGTCCGCTCACCGCCGATCCTTCTATAGATAATTCGCCAGGGCAATCGTAGCACGGATAAAATATTATGCGCACGCGCAGCTTACGCCGCGACGCGACTTGCAATATCATTGTGCGGTCGTTTTGTTTGACCCATCTTACTGAAAGCGGACCGGACGTAAAATGCGCAAAGCTGCCGTCGGCGGTGTTTGCACTGCCGCTGCCCATATGTCCTACGAAATCGTCGTTATCGAGCCATTTATTTCCCGCATAGTACAACACGCGTATGCCCCACATGGACCCGTGTTTGCCTACAAGCATCGCGCCGTTTATAGCTCCGTAGTCGTAGCCTACGCCCGAAATATATTTTTGCGGATAGTTGTCGTCGCTTATTTGGGGACCCTTGTCCGACTCCTCGTAAAACTTATCGAAAAACGGCGGGCGGAATGCGAATCCGTATTCTTTGTTAATATACTTCATTACGAACCGCCTTAAGTCAATAGAAACGCGCTGTCGGGCAAAGACAGTATCGTGTTTTTCTGAACGGAAATTCTGAACGAATTTGTCTTTACGTCCGCGCCCGCAACGAGATAAACGAGCTTGTCCCTATACTTGCCGCCGAAGAGCGAATCGAACCATTCACCCTTGGCAAGCGGATCGAACACGCGCGGGTTTACAGTAACGACCGCCGCAGTGCATATGGGATCGGTAAACACCTCTTGAAGCTGAGCCTTTATTTTCCGAGCCAAAAAATTAGGCGACTGCGTTTTAGCCGAACCGTGGCACATTTCGCACGGCTGCAACAACAGCGACTGGATCTCCGATCCCGTCTTTTTACGCGTCATCTGAACGAGACCGAGTTCAGTCATAGGCAGTATGCGCGTGCGCGTACGGTCGTTGGCTGTTTCGGCGGCGAGGATATTAACTACTTCGTCGTTATGCATAGGGTCTTGCATATCGATGAAATCTATGACTATCATCCCGCCGATATTACGCAAACGCAACTGCCTGGCAATTTCCTTTGCGGCTTCGCAGTTGATCTCGAAAACGGTTTGCTCGTGATCGTGTCCGCCCGTGTACTTGCCCGTGTTTACGTCTATAACGGTAAGCGCTTCGGTATAATCAATAACGAGCGAGCCGCCGCTCGCAAGCTCCACTTTTCTATGCAAAAGCTTTTCCACTTCGTTCAACACGCCGAACTTTTTCAAAAGGTCGGCATTATCCATTATGGTAACCTTGACGGGCTGAGCGAGGTTCTCTTTGAGGTACTCGGCGAGCCTGTCCGCTATCGCCTTTCCGTTGCAAACTATTTCGTCTACGGACGAATTCAATACGTCTCTAACCGTTCTGAACACCAAGTTACCGTCGGTGGACAGCCTGGTAACGCCGTCCGCCGCGTCGAACTTTTGGAGCAAATTTTCGTACGTTTTATTAAAGTATTTTATCTCGTCTATTATATCCGATCTTCTTGCGTCTTTTGCCGCAGTGCGCGCGATAAGTCCGCAATACGGATGAGGTCTGTTTTTTTCAAGGAGCGCCGTCAACCGCTCTCGCACCCCTTCGTCCGTTATTTTATTGGATACGCCGATAAAGTCTATAGTCGGCATGTACACTATATACCGCCCCGGTATGGATAAGTTTGCCGACAACCGCGGACCTTTGGTCTCGGTGGGTTCTTTGACCGCTTGAACCAATACGTAATCGCCCTCGTTGACGTTTAGGTGCGTAGGCACAGCGCCCGAACGCACGAGCGACGTTCTGTCTTCGAGCATGTCCGTAGCAGCCAAAAAACCGTTTTTTCGCCCGCCTATATCGACGAACGCCGATTGCAAGCCGGGCAAAATATTGACGACTTTACCTTTATAGATATTTCCCGTTATGCGGTTCATGTTGCGATCTTCTACGTAAAATTCCTTTAAAACGCCGTCTTCGAGAAGAGCGACGCTACACATGTAAGATTCGTAATCAACAAGAATTTTACTCTTCAAAACCGACCCCTTTACAAGTTTGGTTGGGATTTACAACGGTCAATATTCGGTAGAGTTGTTAAAACGTAAAATAGTTTACGGATATTATACTATATCGAATATGATTTGTCTAATATTTTATAATATTTTTTTACGACAACTTTTACCCGCCGAACAGTTTGACCGCCGCATATGTGAGTTCGCTGAATTCGCGGCGCGGAACATTGCGAACGTCGAGCGGTTGCGCGGATGATATATATACGTTGCGCTTTAGTCGCACCGCGTCGGCGGCCGAATAATACATTATATGCCCGCAGCACACCGCGTCCGACCCGACAGTAGTTCTGCACTCCACGCCCACCATATACTCGCCTATACGACACACCGCTATATCTTCTTCCGTGTCCGAATTTTTGGAAGAAAATACAAACCCGTATTTTTTTAAGTTGTGTTCAAACTCGTCGGCAAATATCATTGTTCCCGAAAGCCTGTACGAATAGTACGACTCGTTGGGCAAAATACCGAATGTAGGTCTTTGTATCTGCAAAAACGGCTGTGATATATTTAATTTAAGTATGTGCTTCGCGTCGGACGGCGTATCCAACGGGTGCAATACATATATCGGCTTGGAGTCGGCAAACTCGACCGTATTGTCGTCCGCATCCAAAAATCTGCCGTTATCGTATGCAAACACGCGCGCGCCGTCATCATCCACGGCATAGAAAAATATCCTATCCGCGACAAGCGCGTACTTTTCGTCTTTTAAAAGCTCTTTCCATTCGGCATACGTCAACGAAGCGCCTTCCGCCATCATATTTTCGAGATATGCCACGGCGTTTTCCCCGCGCTTTTTGGGCGCTACTCCGTCTAACACCGAACGCACCGTTTTGGACGGATCGGTGGCTACCACGCCGTCCAAAAACGCGCGCACATGCTCGTCGTTTTTAAAGACCGCGAGCAACCGCGCAATCGCCGCGCGTTCTTTTGCCTGTGCCGACGAATACCGAGCAAACAGCACCTCCGCTATTTCCGAATGGTTCATCAGCGCATTGCGCACCGCCGTTTTGTCGGTGTTCTTTTGGTACAAAACTTTATTCAAAAGCCGCGATGTTGCGGCGTTGCCGTCCACTTCCATCAATACGCCGTACTTATGGAATTTTCCGTCGTATTTGTCTATGTAATCGGCTATAAGATCGAAATCTTCATTGGCGCGTCTCGTCAAATACAAGTCGACAGAGTCGTTCCACTTTGCTAACGCGCTGTCTTTTTCCGCATACGGCGCGGCAAGCAGCACGCGGATATACTCTTCCTCCGATAATGCGCAACGCTTGCAAGCATGAAAAAACGCTTGCAAATAGTTTACGTCGCCGCCTTTTTTGGTGCGGGCTTCGTAATAATCGCGCTCTTGCGGAGTGCCGTCGAGCGGAACGGCGGACATAATATCCGCTATCTTACAGCTGTCGGATACCGCACCGCTCCTCACAAGATCGGTAATGACGCCGTAATAACCGACAGGATCGTTTTCATACATCATATGCGCAAAATCGTACAATGCTTTGCCTGACAACGAGCGCACACATTCCAAATACGTCATACCGATATTTTAACATATGCGGCGCATAAAATCAAGCAATTTCGATTTTTTTCGCGTTTTGTACGGTTTTACCGACAGTCGTCTCGTAACCGTATCTTTTTATATTCTCTATCAAGCAAGTCTCGTCCATCTCGCCTATTTTATTAAAGTCGTCATCGTATATTGCAAACATGCAAAATCTGTCTGCGTCGAGCGCTTTTGCCAACTCGCCGAGCGCGGCGCTTCCGTTGACCGCATACGAGCGAGTTTCCAGCGGTTTGTTCATGCGCTCCCGCCTACTGCCCATAGCGAACAACGCGTAATACCGCGCTCTTTGATCGGGTATGAAAGCCGACACGACCATAAATATCCCTACAGTCAAAAAACAAACATTCAATTCGTAGAATGCCGAAAGAACAAAAAGCCCGAGCGCGGCAAAGCCTATCGCAGCAGATACTATGCGTACCGCGATATACGACTTTTTTCTGTCAAGTTTTATGCTCAGCAGCCCCAATGCCATGCGTCCGCCGTCGAGCGGATATACGGGCAACAGATTAAACAGTCCTATATACAAGTTGCACTTGCAAAATGTTTCGGTAAACATGTACGACGACGGAACGAGCCACCAAAGCGCGGCAAACACGAGAGCAAGCACCGCGTTAAACAGCGGTCCTGCGGCGGCTATGGCGATCTCGTGCATGGGACGAAGATCGGCGCTTCCGCAAAGCGCCGCGCCGTACGGCATAAGCTTTATACGATTAAGAGCGTAACCAAGCTTTTTGGCGGCTTTGGCGTGCGCAAATTCGTGCAGTATCACGGCGGTGAGCGAACATGCAAACTCGTACGCCATGCCCAACGCAACAAATACCACAGCCATGACAAGCGTTATCGGAGAGATATATACCGATACCTCGTCCGATCGCGCTCGCCCGTTTTTTTCCGCCGCTTCGCCGCGTTTTTTTTCCTTTTTACGCTTAACGCGCACCGCTTTTATGCGGTCTACTATATCTGTATCCACTTAGCAAAAATCGATAATATGGGGATGCTACCCGTTTCGGACGTCCTTCCGAAAAAGTCGTAACAAAACACCGTGTTGAGCGCGTTTCTCACGCTTTCCAACGCTTCTATCGGCGCATACTTGACAACGCAGAAGAACCCCACCGCGATTATAGCAATAAGCCATCGCACGGCAACGCCGTTGCGCTTGCGATCTTTGACTTTGTTCTCCGACTTGGGCGGCGTGCTCACTACGCTGTCCACTACATTACAACCGTCGTACTTTCCCATACTACAATATATGTCAACTGCGTGCTATTATTCGCGGCATAGCGCATATACCGTCAGATATCGTCGTCATTAAACGAAGTTACTTTACCTACCGAGTAAAACTTATCCACATCCGCCGATATAGTAAGTCTGTATGCTCCGTCTATCTTGCCCACGCTCATATCGAGTTTTTGCACACTCATAAATTCGCAGAGCAATGCGCAAAGATCGGCGCGAACCAAACGCAATGTTTGTCGCACTTCTCCGTCGGAATCGTTTTCGACCATGCGCAAAATACGTTCTGTACCGTTCATTGTCATTCCCCCCGCCTCAATTTCCGTTTTATCGCGCCCAATATTCCGCGGTACGACGCGGCGGGATCTGGTATCTCGCCACAACCGTAATGTATGCGCCGCGCCAACAGTTCGAAAGGACGCTTGGGCATTTTGCGCGGATCGTACACGCCGTCTGTTTCGGGGATAACGCCGTCTACGTCTACTTTTAAAATTGCGGCTATCTCGTCCTTGTCGGGGATCTTGCCGTCCGCAAGCAGATCGCCGCGCACGCGGTTTATTACGAGCGTGGGCGAAAATTTATATGCCGAGAGCATTGCCACGACTTTGTTCGCATCACGCAGCGCGCTTATGTGCGGAGTAGTTACGACTATAGCTTTTTCGCATGCCGCGACAGCGCGTTTAAACCCCGCTTCTATCCCCGCGGGACAGTCTACGAGCGTATAATCGAACGACGACGACAGGCTGTGCAGTATCAACTTTAAATTTTGAGCAGTAACCTTGTCTCCGAGATAACCGTGTGCGGACGGCAATAAATAAAGATCGCGTATCTCGTCCTCGATCAACGCTTGACGAACGCGGCAACGGTTGTCTATGACGTCGGCAATGTCGTATACGACGCGGTTTTCAAGCCCCAATACGACGTCGAGATTGTTTAATCCGAAATCCGCGTCCATAAGCACTACCCGATTGCCGAGCGCCGCCAACGCGCGTCCCAAACACGCGGTAACGGTCGTTTTGCCCACTCCGCCTTTGCCCGATGTAACAACGATACTTTTCACGCGTATATTATAACTTTACGCACAGGTCGCAGTAAGCGATAATTTGTCGTGTTTTGGCGTATATGACCGAATGCAAAAGGCGCGCTTTCGCACGCCTTTTGCGACATTATTTCAGTACATAAATGCAAACGCCGACTACGCGCGTCTACATATCTCGTCGAGCAGATACGGATCGGACAAAAGCTTGCCCGCGCCGCTTATAGTGGCATACTGCGGCGAATACGGTATGTTGACGCGCAGTCCGAGTTTGTCTCCAACAGTAGCGGCAAGCCCCGGGATATTAGCTCCGCCGCCTACGAGATTAATACCGTTTCGCTGGATCTCGGCTGCGACTGCGGGTGAACACGAATTTATAACGCCTTCGATACCGTCCGTCATGCTCTTGTAGTATGCATGCACCGCGTCGAAAAGCTTATCGGCATGAACGGTTGCGGTGCGGATATTTTTGGTCTCTATATCTATTCCGCTCACGGTAGCCGTAGCGCAGTCGTTGCGTATAAGGCTCAATATCTGCTCTTTTACCTTGCGTACCGACGCTCTGTCTATCTTTAACCGATACAGACCGCGTATGCTGTCGAGGAGATTTCTGTCTATCATATCGCCGCCGATATTGATAGACCCGCCCGTAACGATACCGCACAGCGACAGAACCGCCACTTCCATTATCCCGCCGCCCAGCGACGCTATAAAACCGCCGAAAGCAGACTGCACGGGCAGATCGATACCGATGGCGGCAAGCATTATGTTGTTTACCATGGTTATCTCGTCCACGCCAGCGCGCATAAGCACTTCTTCGTATGTCTTGCGCTCTTCGACAGTCAGTCCCGTAGGCACGCCGAGTACCGCCCGTATCTTGGGCTTTATGATATACGACTGCGGCAACACCATTTTTATAAACTCGGTAAGCATGTCTGCGCAAGCGTCGGGCGCGGATATCGTTCCGTCCGCGACGGGACAAATGACCTTGGTCTTTTCGGGCGCTTTACCCATCATATAGTACGCTTCCCCGCCTACCGCGCGCGTACTGCGTTTTCTGCCGTCGTCGTAATATGCGATCACAGACGGCTCGTGAAGAACTATTCCGTTTCCCGAAACGAATATCGATGTAAACGATGTTCCTATGTCAATCGCGATATCCATTTTCGCCATATATTAAATTCTCCTCGATAAGTTTTTCTGTCAGTTTTACGGGCAGACCCGCAACATTGTCGCGGTCGCCGTCTACGCTTACTATAAGCGACGATATTTCCGCGTCTTCTATACTGTACCCGCCCGCTTTGTCGTACGGCGCGCCGCTGTCTATATAATTATAAACCGTTTCGCGATCGAATGCACCGAAAACGACCGATGTTTTTTCGTATTTTTCGATTATTTTCGTTCCTACGCGAAAGTACACCGCGGTAACGACTTCATGAGTATTGCCGCAAAGCTCCGCAAACATGCGTTCCGCGTCGGCGCGGTCTTTGGGCTTGCCCAATACGCGCCCGCCTATGCCCACAACGGTGTCGAAAGCCATGATCGGCAATTCCGTTCGCAATGCCGCCCACTCGCCCTTTTTGCGCGCGTTGACGGCGGCAGTGCTTGCCGCGTCGGCGCATACCGTTTCTTTAACGTCCGCGGACATAAAAACGGGACGAACGCATTCTATCTTTTTTATAAGCTCGCGTCGGCGCGGAGACGCAGTTGCGAGAACGACGTCATAATATTTCAAGATTCTTTTTATACGCTTTGGCAAAGTCCGCGCCCGCGCTGAGCGCATCCTTTATCTCGAGCGAACAATCGCCTTCCACCTCGGTCTTGATTATTACCGAATCGCCGAGGATGTCGCAAGTGATGGTCTTTACCGAGCCGGACATCGATCTGTCGAAAGAATCGGCTATCCTAAGGATCACCGCAAGCCGCATGACTGCGAAAAGATCTTCTTCTTGAACGATGTCGCTGTATTTGTTCCACTCCGCAACGGAAATATCTTCGAGGTCGTGTCCGCGCACCACAAAAGACGCCAATACGAGATCGCGGTGCGATACGCCGTAGAGATTGGAGTTCATTATAATATATTGCGAATGTTTATGTCTGTTATAGAAGTTTATGCGAGTACCCGCCTCGTGCAATAGCGCAGCTACGCGCAACACGCGGATATACTGTCTGGGGAGCTTGTGCAGCACGCGCAGTTGTTTGTAAAGCTGTATCGCAAGATTGCACACGTGCTCGGCATGCTGAACGTTGAGATCGTAATAATGCAGCCGCGTGTATATGGAAAACCCGAGAATATCTGATATAGGCTTTTCGAGAGTAGTGGGCACGGCATGATTGAACATAAAGCCCTCGCGTATGCCCGAACCTGAAATAACTATCTCCTCAACGTCTACGCAGCCGAGAAAACTCTTGATGCACGACAGCGCCGAGCAAAAGATGTCCGCGCGCTGCGCAGACAGACCTTTTATCTTCGCCCGCTTTTCCACATCGAGCACTTTTATCATGTCGTATATCTTATCGAACGTATTTACGCCTATACGGTAGTTATGTACCATGGCAAGAGGATATTTTTCTATGCGCTGAACGATGTTCGCCAAATTTCTGAACGATGCGCCGACGCCGATAAACTTGTAATCGGGTTCGAGTGTCGATAGCCACTCGATATGCGAAAACTGATCGCGCATGTACGTTTCTATCATCTGCGATTGCTGCAGCGGCGTAGCGTCGGGATCGAACAACGAAGAAAGATTCATTGTGCCTATAGGCAAATTTACTTGGTTCAATATCATTCTTCTGTTGTACTGTATGAGCTGAATAGACGATCCCGAAATATCCATTATCACGCCTTTGGGTATCTCCAAAGAATTGATAACTCCGTAATATATCTGTTGCGCCTCTTGCGACTCGTCGAGTACGTTGATCTTAAAACCGCATACGGTGTTTATCTCTTCCAAAAAGCTTCGCTGATTTTTGGCTTTTCTTACCGCATTGGTGGCAAACGCATATACCTTGTCCACATTGTTGGCGTCGCACAGTTTTCTGAACATCTTTAAAGTTTTTACAGCTTGGGCAATACGCGCTTGTTTTAGATATCCTTCCCGCTCCATATCTTGAGCGAGCCTTACGGATTCTTTCAGCTCGTCGTATACGACAAAATAACCGTCGGCTATAACATGTGCCAACACCAAACGCGCGGAATTAGATCCCAGATCGATAATAGCAATATTCTTCAAGTTGCACCTTCCAAGATCGCAAAAACCTACGACCTACTTTCGTTGTTATGAATTATATCATACATTTTGCAACTTGTAAAGGGGGTATTTTAAAATAATTTTGCAAATCATAGTGAAATTTTCGACAAAATTGCAAAATCAAACGCAAAATTCGGCAAATACCCCGCCCCGAACATGCTTGCGCCCGCGCCACGCTTTGCGCCGCAAAGCGACAAAATACGGCAAAACTCTTTACATTTATACATGCGTGTGATAAAATGTCGGTATGAAAAATCGCGTTTTTAAGATATCGGTCGTTTCGGTCTTTTTTGCCGTAGCGGCGGCTGTCGGAATAACATTGGGCGCAGAAAGTGTCGCTCAAGCGCAAGGCGAAAACTCCGTGGAGCTTACACCGCTCACGAGCGGATCGCAAATCAATTATCACTACTTCGACGATCCCGTGTCTGTTTTTGCCGACTCGTTCGGCGTGATGATAGCCGACGAAACCGCCGTTAAGACGACATCGTTCGAAGGCGCTATATCTGGCGTGCGGAACGTGCACGCCGACAAAGCGGCAAGACACGTCGATTACACCGTTACGCTCGAAAACGGAGTACTGCACTCTTATTACGGCGATGTTGAACAGACTTATTCCGCATTCGGCGATTTTAAAGATTTCGATATAGAGGGCGACACTTTGTTTGCCATCACCGACGACAGACTTGCAATCATACCGCTCGGCGACGAAACTTTTGACAGCCAAAACGCCAAATCGGTGGCGTTCGCGTCGGATATCTACGAAAAAATAACGCCGTCGTCTATAGCGGTCTGCAACGGCAAAGTGTACGTATCGGTACGTTCGGCGGTATTCGGAAACAAGAGCGATGTTTGCTCGGTAAACCTTCAAACGGGCGCGCTCGACACCGTTCTCGTACAGTCGGACGCAATACTTTCCATGACGGCGATGGATTACAGCGAAGTTTTATACACGCTCACGCGCGATAAAATTACAGGCTACTCATCTTCGGGCGGCGGACTTACCGCCAAATATTCCGCGCGCGACGCGCAAACTACCGACATTTACGCATATGACGGTTATGTATACACGCTCACGTCTTTGAACTCATTGCGCAAATACCCCGCCGATCTCGGCGTGTCGGCAACGCTTGCCGCCTCGGCGTCCGACGATACGGGCTTCTTTAATATGCCGTCCGACGTTACCGTCAAAAATTCCGCAATGTACGTAACGGACACGGTAAACGACCGCATTGCGGTGTATTCGGACGCCGTAACGTATATGAACGGAACTTACACCGCCCCGTCCGCCGTCGCATGCGACAGTTCGGGAACTGTGTATATAGCCAACGAATACAACAAAATAGACGTTGTAAACGGCAACACCGTACTGTCTCTCACCGTAGGCGGCGTAATTAAACAATTAGCCGTAGATTCGGACAAAAATCTTTTTATATCGGCTACCGACGGACTGTGGCTGTCGCGCAATAAGACCGCGCCCAAACTAATATCCACGGTAAAGTACAAAGCGATAACGCTCGGAGCAAGCCGCCATGCGCTTTACGCTATAGACGGTACGACGGTAAAAAAGCTGGAGCTTACCGACGACGACACGCTCAACGAAACGACCGTATGCACTGCGGACGACGCGCAATTTGCGCTCGCAGCGGACATAAGCGAAAACATTTATCTTCTTTCGCGCAACGGCATTACGCGCTTTTCTCCCGACGATAACGGCGGCAGCAAGACACTGTTTTCTTTTACCGAAGAGGACAAGCCTTACTCGCTCGGATATATGAGCGGACAGATAGAACTGTGCACTATACAAAACGAATTCGTCAACTACGGCGACGTAATTATCGTCGATACGTACAAGCACAGACTTTTTACAGTCAGCGGCAAGGCGCTCGGCGTTTCGCTCATAGACGACGATTACGATATCCCCGACCTTCCGAGCGACAATACCCCGCCGCTTTTTGCGCCCCGTCTTATCCGCACTGCCCTTACCGATGTTACGGTATTTTCCATGCCGATGGAAACGCCGTCGGTATACACCATAGCCAAAGACCGTAAAGTGATAGTCCCCGAGTATTCGGTCGCCGACGCCCGCGAATATGCGCTCGTTTTGATAGACGATATAGCAAACGGCAAACTCGTGCAAGGATACGTTTATAAAGACCTATTGTCCGAGCCGCTGCCGTACGAAGCTCCGCCTGTGGAAACGGGCACTGTGTTTACCAACGCTACGCCGATATACAAATACCCCAGCCCCAACGCGCCCACTGTACGCGGCTATGAAGCAACGGATAAAAACACGGGGTTCGAGCTGCTCGACTTTGTTAAGTCATACCGCGACGATTACAATAATCTGTGGTACAGAATAGCGCTATCCAACAAGACGGAAGGCTATATACTCGCCTCCAACCTAAGTCTTTTGAATTACGAGCCCGTATTTATACGTCCCGCATACAATGCCGAAATAATATCGTTCCGCGACTCGGACAAGGCTCGCGCGTATACGTTGACCGACGACGAGTACGTAGCGCTCGACGTAGAACTGCCCGTTGGAACAAAAGTGGAAGTAGTGGGCGCGTTCGATTCTTCAAAGTATTACACGCTTGTCAAGTATCTCGATCCCGAACTCGGTACGCTTCAATGCTACGTGGAAACGGCGCACATAAAGTACAACGGCGTAAATATAGTTTTGCTCGTTGCCGTCATAGTGATAATAATCACTGTCATATTAGCCGCTTTGATAATAGGTCGCGTGTTCTATGTGAAAAAACGCAGACTGATATCCAACGGCGATACTGACTGACTAAATGTAAAATAACGTAAAACAAAAAACAGCGGAGCTTTAAACAATGCCTCCGCTGTTTTATTCCGTTAATCGTCCGAAGTGGACGCGACTTCGCATTCTTTATTCAAAAACTCCACACAGCCTATGGAAAATTCGTAGGCAGTGCGGATCTGAGCGCTTCCGTCGTCAAGTCGTTTGGTATATTGCCTCGATTGTATCCTACCCGCAACCTCGAGCTTTTGCCCTATAGGCGCGGTCTTTATAAGTCGCGCGTTTTTTCCCCACGCAATGCACGGTATGTAGTCGGATTTGGAGTATGCGCGGTTGACAGCCAATAGAACGTCGCATATTTCGCGATTGAACGGCGTTGTGCGGTACACAGGCGGCTTGCATATGTAGCCTATAAGCTCCGCGCTGTTTGGATTTACGTCTGGCTGCGGCGCAAGTATCTCGCGCGCGAAGACGCTGAGTATAAGCCGCGATCGCTCGCCGTCGGGACGGTTAAAACTGCGGAACTGCCCGCTCACGCCTATATGAGCGCCTTCTTTAAGACCTTCGATAAGCGACTGCGATACCGTTATCGGAATGACGTCCAAATGCTCGGACAGGCGCGGCACGTTGAGCTTGAACTCGTAAAACCGTTCGCCGTAAAGGTCGTGCGAATACTCGATCTCCGAGCCTATATGCCCTTGCAAAAACACGGTATTCGTCGTTTTGATCTCGTTTTTCATTATGTACTAACCCCTTTTTTGTCTACCCGTATGATCGATAGTATAGTTGTCTTTGTAGATAAGCTCGCCCACTGTCTTGAAAACGAAGCCTTTTGCGCGCAGCCCATCTATTACCGCGGGCAGAGCCTCCAATGTGTGCTTGCCGTCGTTATGCATAAGCACTATGCTGCCGTTGCGACACGACCCGACAATGCGCGAAGCGATCTGCTCTTTGGAAAGATTTTTCCAGTCGAGCGAATCCACATCCCATTGCACTGTGTACAGCCCTTGCTCCTTGGCGGTATCTATGAGCGCGTCCGAGTAATCGCCGTACGGCGGACGGAACAACTCGATACTTCTGCCCGATATGCTCTCTATAAGCTCTTTGGATGTGCTCAGTTCGAGCGCTATCTGACTTTTGGACAGCTTGGACATATACGGATGAGTAGCCGAATGCGTGCCTATTTCTATGCGGTCGGAAGCCGCCAAAGTTTTAAGCGTGTCGCTGTACTGCTCTGCCCAGAACGAGACGAGAAAAAATGTAGCGCGCGCGTCTTTTTCTTCCAGCGTCTTCAATATTCCGAGCGTTTTTTCCGCGCCCCATGCCGCGTCGAAAGTGAGCGCCACCGCTTTTTCGTCCGTCTCGACCGAGTAAATAGGTACTTTTTTCGGGCTTACGTTGTTGTAAATAGCCGCCGCGCCCGTATAATGCACTGCGCTCATCGTGATCGCAAGAACCGCTGCGGCGATCACGGTCAATATGACCGTAGACCGTTTGACAACCAAAAATCTCATCGGACAACTCCTATGTTAACAGCTTTAAGACCGCGAAATTTGACAATTATGCGCTTTTGATGTCTAATATTGCAACATGCGCATTTCACGTTCTTTAATAACTAATCTATTCAAACTCATGCGCTCATAGAACGCATAAAAAAAGAGACCGTCGCCCGATCAGTCTCTTTTATCGATATTTTAGACAAATTATAAAGTTTTTCGACTTATAGCTACGCCTTGCTTGCGAGCGTTACTATGCCCACCGTTCCTATACCTATATGCGCGCCGGCAACGGGACACATTGGTTCGACATCTATGTCATCGAGGTCGAACTCACGCATGAGCCTGCCTTTAACGCTTTCGACAAGTCTGTCGTCGCCGATATAACATATAGCCAATCGGTCGAACTTTTTGGGCATTTTTTCGATAGCCGTAGCGATCGCTCGGTTTGTACCCAAAGCCTTTGCGAGTATAGACAGTTCGTTTTTCGCATATTCGAATACGGGTTTGATCTTAAGTATGTTTCCCACATGCGACAAAAGCTTGTTTACCCTGCCTCCGCGCGCAAGTTCCGTGAGCGACGCCGGAATAAATATTATAGACGCGCGCATTTTAACATCGTCGCAAAGCGCAACGACTTCTTCGAACGTAGCGCCGTTATTGGCGGCGTCCATAAGTTCTTGCAACACCATAACAGCCGATATCGACGCATTAAACGAATTGATCGCCGCTATTTTATTGGCGGGGTACTGCAACGCGGCTATCTGCGCCGAACCTATCGTTCCGCTCAATCTGTCGCCTATCGTAAGTATTATTATCTCGCTGTTTGCATCTTCCTTTAATATTTCGTCTATCGCTTCCATAAATTTCTTGGGAGACGGCTGGGACGTTTTTACAGCGGACTTTGATTTTGCATAATCGGAATAGAATTCGTTCCACGATTCACGGAAACCTTCGGTATATTCCTTACCGTCAAGCAACAGCGTAAGCCCCACTGTCTTGATACCGTTGGCGTCGGCAAACTCTTTTGTAATGCCGAATGTCGAATCTACTATAAATCTTATCATTACGAAACACCTCGATGGGAATGTTTTTTATTGCTTTTCCAAATAACGCCGTTGAGCGTTTGACCTACCCGATAATTTTTGCCGTATCGGTTCGCCTGTATTCATCACAGCAAACTTCTGATCATTCGGGTATGCGCGCGCCGTCATCGATATTATCCGCCGCGCGACCTAACGTATATATTATATCATTAATGATACCGAACGGTCAATACAAGTTTTGCCCGCACATGCGCCGTTACCCCCTAAAACACCGTTTTTAGGGGTATTTTTATTGTTACATAACCCATTTTATGTCGTTACTTATTATATTATACCGCGTAGCGGTGTGTTAATTATTTTTATATAATGCATTCACGACCGATCGTTATATTAAAAATCATGAAAAATGCGCAAATATGTCGGCAAATCACTTGACAAATACAAGCGCCGAACATATAATTAGAGAGCAATATTCAAGCAAAGGCGCTGTATAATACAGTGCCTTTATATTTTTCGGAGGTATTATGAAATACATAGACGAAGTGCGGCAGACGGTAGCCGCGAGAAACGCAGATCAGCCCGAGTTTATGCAAGCCGTAGACGAGGTTCTTTCCACGATAAGACCGGTGGTAGAGAGCAACGACTTGTACAAGCAGAACGCGATATTGGAACGTATAACAGAACCCGACCGCCAAATAATGTTCCGCATTCCTTGGACGGACGACAAAGGAAATCTGCGCGTGAACCGAGGATACCGCATACAGTTCAACAATGCCATAGGACCGTATAAAGGAGGTTTACGCCTTCACCCGTCGGTAAATCTTTCCATAATCAAGTTTTTGGGATTTGAACAGATATTTAAAAATTCGCTCACGGGCTTACCTATCGGCGGCGGTAAAGGCGGCTCCGACTTCGATCCCAAGGGCAAGTCCGAGCGCGAGATACGCGACTTTTGCCAGAGTTTCATGACCGAGCTTTCCCGGCATATCGGCGCAGACACGGACGTTCCCGCGGGCGACATCGGCGTAGGCGGACGAGAGATAGGCTATATGTTCGGGCAGTACAAACGCATTAAAAATATATACGAAGGCGTGCTTACCGGCAAAGGTCTCACCTACGGCGGCTCGCTCACACGTACCGAAGCTACGGGTTACGGGCTTGTTTACATAGTGGAAAACATGCTCAACGCCAACGGACTGGGCATCAAGGGAAAAACGGTCGCTATATCGGGTTCGGGCAATGTAGCTATCTATGCCGCGCAAAAAGCGATGCAGCTTGGTGCAAAGGTCGTTACCATGTCCGACTCCAACGGTTGGATATACGATCCCAAAGGAATAGATCTCGACGTTGTTCGGGATATTAAAGAAGTTAAGCGCGGACGGATAAAAGAATACGCCGACAGAGTTAAGAGCGCGGAATATCACGACAGCGGCAGAGTATGGCAAGTTAAATGCGACATCGCCTTGCCCTGCGCCACGCAAAACGAGCTTGACGTTCAAGACGCCAAACAACTCATCGCCAACAAAGTCATAGCCGTAGGCGAAGGCGCTAATATGCCGTCCACTACAGAGGCTATAAACGCTTTCCAAAGCTCCGACGTGTTGTTCATGCCCGCCAAAGCGGCAAATGCGGGCGGCGTTGCCGTCTCCGCTCTGGAAATGAGCCAAAACTCGCTCAGACTTAGCTGGACTTTCGACGAAGTAGACGAAAGACTGAAAGGGATAATGAAAGGCATATTCGAAAAGACTTCGGATGCCGCCAAAACTTATGCAAAGCCTACCGACTACGTCTCGGGCGCGAACATAGCGGGATTTTTGAAAGTAGCTACGGCAATGATAGCCCAAGGCGTTTAAAAAACCGTATATTCCTCCTCACCCCCCGCTGCAGAGCATGTTCTTTGCGGCGGGGGTTTTGATTTATTGGAAAAGTTTGGACAAAATCGAAAAAAACGGATATACCTAAGTGATCATGTAAAAGGGAGGCACTATTATGAAAAACAAGGCAACTATCGGTATCGCAGCGGTAAGCGCACTTTGTCTATGCGCTTGCAATAGCGGAGTTACGGCGCGCGCGCAGCTGATAAAACAGCCGCGCAACAGCGAACCGCTCAATTACGAACAGATGACCGACGCGGGTTTCTCGGCATTCAGAAGCGAAGCGGAAGCCTTTTACGCCGAGTTTGCGGCAGCCGCTTACAGCGGAGACAATTATGCGGTTTCGCCCGTTTCGGTATATATGGCTCTCGCGCTCGCCGCAAAATGCGCAAACGGACAGACACGCGACGAAATACTTAACGCGCTCGGCACGGATACAGATAATCTCGATGCTTACATTCCCCTTTTATACCGATCGATCAACGACGAATATAAAACACACAATACAAGCGCCTACGGCACGCACATGACGACAGGCAAACTCCGTCTCGGTAATTCCGTTTGGTTGGGCGACGGCGCAAACGTCAAACAACCGTGCATAGACGACCTCGCCGATAAGTATTTTTGCTACTCTTACGCTGCCGATTTCAAAAGCGATAACGCACGCGCAAACAGAGCGGTCCGCGATTTCGTTTACGAAAGCACCGAAGGACTTATAGACAAAGATTTCGAGTTAGATACCGATACTCTTTTCGCGCTTATAAACACGCTGTATTTCAAAGACGTATGGCGCGAGAACGGCGAACCCATGGAAATGTCGGAAGAACGCATGTTTTACGGCAAGACCGCCGACGTAAAAACGCAGCTTATAAGCGGCGATCACAATATCGGTAGAGCGATAGTAGATATCGAATATTCCGCATTTTACACATCCACGCACAACGGCAATAAGATAAAATTTATAGTACCAAACGACGGTTACACGATAGACGATGTTTTTACCGCCGATAATCTGTATTCGGTAAACACCTACGATTTCGGCAAAAACGCGGTAGATCACGAAAATAAACTCATATATCATACAGACTGCTATTTCCCCGAGTACAACGCCCGATTCGACGACGACATTGCGCCTACGCTGCAACGCGAATTCGGTATAAACACGCTGTTCGACGAACGTTGCGACATGTCTACTTTAACAAACGACAAAGTACGCTGCAAAAAGATCGATCACGTAACCGAACTCAACGTAAATAAAGTTGGTATAGAAGGCGCGGCGGTAACTGTAGTGCATACGGATACAACGGGTACTAAAGACGAAAACGGATACACGGATGTTTACAGATCGTTTATCGTAGACAGATCGTTCGGCTTTATATTGACCGACCGCTACGGTACGGTACTGTTTTCGGGCGTGATAAACGATATATGATCGAGTATGCGCCTATCGCTTACAACGTCGCATAAATCAAAAAGAAATGCTCATCGCCTACTATCATAAAAGGGTTCGGATCTATACCGAACCCTTTCTGCCCTATGAATGTCGTATCACTGCGGACATGCGTCTATGATATCGTGTGTTATTCGTCGTCTTGACAGAGAATGTAATTAGCGTCTTCGCCCAATATCTTGCAAATGTTTGCGAGAGTATCCAACGCGGGCATTTTCTGTCCGCTGAGATAACACGATATCTGTTGATGTCTTATACCCAGCCTGCGAGCCAATTCACTTTGCGACATCCCGCTATGCCTAATGGCTTCCGCTATTCTCTCTTGAATTTGTGCAAGTGTTATCATCATTTACTCCAAAATGAAATGCTTACTAAAATCAGTTTACTATCATTAGGGCAAAACACTTGACAAGCACCCATTAGGTGCTATATCATTGATTTGCACCTATTAGGTGGAGATATATCGGAGTATGATTATGCACACTCACAGTGTAAAATGCAATAAATGCAAAAACTTTAAAAGATATTACATAAAGGGCGTTAAGGAGTTTAAGAGGACTGACTACGGGTGGTGCGGCAAAAATATGACGGTCATCGATATGCGCGAAGACAACCGCATCGGGTGTGAAAAGTTTATTGCCAATACGGAAAGAGTATTGAATAAAAGATCGGTCTATTATTATCTCAGCGAACTTTTGACCGAGCTGTCCGCCATACGCGAAGTTTTGCAAGACGAAGACCATGACGAGGAATAAACGCAAACAATGCCGTACGTGCGGAGCGTGCGAACATATTTACTTAAAAAGTAAGTTTTATTATTGGCAAGCATGCACAGAAGATCGATATTGCACGAAGCATAAAAAAATGACCGAATCGCACGGCCATTGTGAATTGTGGGCAGAAAAGACATACGACTACGATCTGTCGCAAGAGCGTTTTAACAAAACGGAGCAAGATATACATGCACTGTTCGAGCTTTTTGACGATTGAAAAACAGATCGTATTATTTTGTTTCCGTCTTTGCTTTTTCGGCGGCAAGCTTTTTGGCGGCGAGTATCTTTTCGTATAGCTTTACGCCGTCGCCTATGGGAACGATGCACTTTCTGGGGCATTCCGCGGCGCATTTCATACAGCCGATACACTTGGAATAATCGATAGCGGCGAGATTGTTGGAGAGCGCTATTGCACCCTTGGGACAAGTTTTTTCGCACTTGCCGCATGCAATACAACCTACTTTGCAAACAGACGTAACCTCGCGGCCTTTGGTCGTATTGGAACACGCTATATAAACGCGCGCGGTTTTGGGTATCCTGCCTATCAGTTTTTTTGGACATGCGGCAACGCACGCGCCGCACGATATGCATGTTTCGCGCGCCACTTCCGCCGCGCCCGTGTCTTTGCATATATGCGCGCTGCCGTTGGGACATGAATGCACGCAAGTACACATACCCATGCAACCGTACTCGCAAGCCTTGCTCCCGCCCGCCAATATCTGCGCGCTCTGGCAGTCGCCGAAGCCTTGATAATCGTATTTGTCCGCCGCGCGGTTTCCGCCCGCGCAATGTACGACTGCCACCGTTTCCACGCTGTCCGCCGCGCTCATTCCCAATATCTTGGCTATATTTTTCTTATTTTCCGCGGACGTCGGATTGCATCGGGATATATCCGCCTCGCCTTTGAAAAGCGCTTCGGCAAACTGCGAACAACCGGCATAACCGCAGCCGCCGCAGTTCGCGCCCGAAAGATTGCGTTCTATGTCGTCGATGCGCGGATCGCGCTCTACCGTGAACTTATCGCCCAGATACGACAGACAAAAAGCGAACAGCGCGGAAAGCACGGCAACTATCAATATGGGAACTATCACGTTCAAAAATATTTCCATGCCCGCCTCCTCAAGTAAACGAAAGTCCCGCAAAACCGTAAAATGCCATAGCCATTATCCCCGCCGTTATGAGCGCGAGCGGAAATCCCACAAACGGACGCGGCACGTCGTATAGTTCTTGCTTTTCTCTTATGCCCGCCATAAGGATGAGCGCAAGCGTAAAACCTATCCCTATCGAAACGCCCGTCATAAGCGTTTGGAAAAAGTCGAGACCTTGCGATATCACCGAGTTAGCCGTACCCAAAACGGCGCAGTTGGTCGTAATAAGCGCAAGATATACGCCAAGCGAGCCGTACAGCGCGGGAGACAGTTTTTTAAGCACTATGTCGAGCATTTGCACGAGCGACGCGATGACGAGTATAAACACTATAGTGCTCAAATAGCCTATAGACAGCGGATCGAGCACGAATGTGTACAGCGCCCAGCACACGCACGATGCGACGGTGATGACGAAAGTAACGGCAAGTCCCATGCCCACTGCGGACTGCGTTTTTTTGCTCACGCCCAAGAACGGGCATATGCCTATACTTTGATTCAATACGATGTTGTTGGTCAGTATGCCCGAAATAACTATGGAAATTATGCCTACGAAATAATCCATTCCGCTACGCCCTCCTTTCGATGAGCGCGGTCTTTTTTGCCGCATGCTTTTTCGCCGCGGCGAATATCGCATTGAACACAGCCATCATTAGACCCAAAACTATAAAACCGCCCATTGTTTTATCGAAAAATCCGCTGCCAAAGGACATAGTCAATAATTGTCTGACTGCGCCGAGCAACGTTATAGACGCAACAAAGCCAAGCCCCATAGATACGCCGTCTATGAGCGACGGCAATACTTTGTTCTTGCCAGCAAACGCTTCCGCACGACCTAAAATTATGCAGTTGACCGTGATAAGCGATATGAACGCGCCTATACTGTCGTTAAGCTCGGGCAAAAACGACGATACGAACATTTGAACAAACGTAACGAGCGACGCGATTATGATTATGTATGCGGGCAAATGCACTTTGTCGGGTATCAGTTTTCTAAGCGCCGAAATTATGACATTGGAAAATATCAGAACGAACGCCGTACACAGTCCGAGCGACACAGCGTTTATTATATTATCGGACTTGGCTATCGTCGGACACATGCCGAGCACAAGCACGAATACGGGATTGTTTACTACGCCGCCGAGCGCGGTCTTTTTGAATTCTTCTTTAGTCATGTGCCGCACCTTTAGACCTTTCCGATATCGCCTCGCGTATAGCCAAATTGTATTCGAGCGCAAACGCATTAGACATATTTACCGCCCGCTCTATCGCCGACAGAGACACGGTCGCGCCGGTCTTGCCGAATTCGCCGTTAAGATCGACATTGCCGCTTGCGCCTTGCAACGATTCAAACAGCCCGCTCGGAAGCTTGTTCCAATAGCTTTCGCCTTGCTTTTTTACGGTCGCGCCCGTTACCGTTCCGTCTTTGTACGCGACCAAAACGACTATCTTACCGTCTCTTCCGTCGCTCTGCGATTCTATAACGTAAGCACCCGCGTTTATGCCTTTGGGCTGACCGTAGACCGCCAATATCTCCGCTTTTCCGTTTTTATTGAGCTTATTATGATCGGCTATATTCGCACCGAACTCGCTCTCGTCAAGCATTACTATATATCCGTCGGCGTGCGCCGTGCCGTCGTCCACGCCCGTATCGCATATGGAGTTGACAAGCGCAGCCGTCGCGCCGTCGAGCTTAGGCGTGTATTTGGGGAAATACATATTGCACACCGCGAGCACGCCCGTGCAGACGGCCGCAATGCAAAGAAGCACAGCCATCGATCTTAAAGCGTTGACAACCGTTTTAGTCATTTCCCACCGCCTTGTCTCCTACTTGCAAGGTGTTTGCGCGCTTTGTCTTGTGCGGTTTTTCCCGCTTTTTCTTAACGTAGCCGAACGGTTTGGGTATTATGTACTTATCGAGAAGAGGCACGACCAAGTTCATTATAAGCAAAGCGAACGAAAAGCCTTCGGGAAAATTGCCGAACGCGCGTATAAGCGCGGTTATAAGTCCTATGCCCACGGCAAACACGATATTTCCTACTAACGTATTGGGACTTGTGGAATAATCGGTCGCCATAAACACCGCGCCGAACAGCAATCCGCCCGACAATACATGCGCCGCAGTCTCGGTCAACACGGCAACGCCGCGCGCACCCGACGGTAAAACGTCGAAAAACAACGCAAACACCGCAAGCGATCCCACCGTTATTATGGGCATGCGCGGATCTATCACCCGTCGCACAGACAAATATACATAGCCCGCAAGCACAGCGATAGCGCACGTTTCGCCCACCGCCGCCGTTGCGGTATTGCCCAAAAACATATCCAAAAGCATCGCGCCGCTTACCGTATCGCGCGTCGCCAGCCATGTCGCGCCCGTCTGCTCCAACCCGCCGAAAAGCGAGCTAGTGAGGTTGAACGCGCCGCCCGCGCCGAACGCTATAAACAGAAATATACGCGCCGTACATGCGGGATTTGCGAAGTTGCGTCCGAGACCGCCGAACAGCATTTTTACAAGCGCCACGGCAAATACAGAACCGAGCGCGCACAAAACAACGGTGTCGAAGCTGAACGCGACAGCGCCGTTTTTGCCGACCACGTTAAGTCCCCAATACGACACTTGCATGACGGCTGGAAGGTTCAACGTAAGTATCACGGCAGTTACGGCAAACGACAGATCGAAAACGCTCGATTTCTTAACGCCGTCGCGCGTAAAGTTTTTGCTTATTATAAGTCCGTACAAAAGCTCAGTGCCAAAGCAAAACAACAGACACACGGCTAAGTTTATCAACACGTGGTAGCCGAAAAACACCGTAGCGCAAACAAGACAAGGACACAGCGCTATGAGCACGTCGAGCATTATCCGCTTCGTAGAATTTTTGGGATCGGTGATATGCGGCGACGCCGATACTGTTTGCCTCATACGCTCTCCTTTATCTTTTTCTTGCAAAGCTTGACCGACTGCACTATCTGACGTTTGGACGGACACGAATACGCGCAGCATCCGCATTCTATGCAGTTTAGCGCGCCGTACTTGACAGCCGATCTGTAATCGCCGCGCTGAGTGTAGAGATCTATGTACATAGGCATTAGATTCATGGGACACGCTTTTGCGCACTTTCCGCAGTTGATACAAACGTTACAGCCCGACGTATGCGCTTCTTCCGCGCTCAAAAAGAGCAGCGCGCCCGTAGTTTTGGTAACCGAATACATACCGCCGTCGAGCGCAAACCCCATCATCGGTCCGCCCGACACAGTTTTTACGCAGTCGGTCTTTTCTCCGCCGCAAAACTCTATGCAATGCGAATACAGCGTACCCGTGCGCACCCACAGATTGGCGGGTTTTTGTATACCGCCGCCGCAAACGGTGGTAGCGCGCATGTAAAGCGGCGTGCCGTGTTCTACGGCGTGATAAGCGGAATACGCAGTGTGAACATTGCCCACAACAACGCCTACATCGGAAGGAAGCCCGCCCGTAGGCACTTTTCTGCCCGTAACGGCATAAATCATCTGCTTTTCCGCGCCTTGCGGATACTTGCTTTTAAGAACTACGACGTCTGTCGGTATGCCAAGCTCGGCAGCCTTTCTTCTAAGCTCCGCCACGGCGTCGGGTTTGTTATCCTCTATGCCTATAAAATAACGCTTAAGACCGAGCAGTTCGCAAAATATCATTGCGCCGCGCAATACGGCTTCCGTATGTTCGAGCAAAAGCCTGTGATCGCATGTTATGTACGGCTCGCATTCGGCTGCGTTTATTATGTATGTATCCACGGGCGTTTTGGGCGCGTACTTGACGTGCGACGGAAAACCCGCGCCGCCCAGACCGACTATGCCCGCCTCTTGTATGCGGCGCAGTACGCTCTCGCGACTTCTGTCTGTGAGCGGCGGCAAGCTTTCCGTTTCGTTCTTGCCGTCGTTTTCCACTACTACATGATCGCACAGTGCGCCGAGCGGAGTTTTACGCTTTTCCACGGCTAATACAGCGCCCGATACGGAAGAAAATATATTAGCCGACACTAAACCGTCCGCCTTGCCTATGAGCGTACCCGCTTTTACGTGTTGTCCTACGGCTACTATCGGCGTAGCGGGTTTACCTATGTGCTGGCACATGGGTATGTACACAACGTCGGGCGTCGGGCATTCAACAAGCGGCGACGATACGGTGAATTTGTTATGCGGGACTTTTATACCCTTTTTAAACGTTTTTGTTCGCAAGATCGTTCCTTACTATGACGTTTGTTTGCTCTCTAAAGCACGCAAATTTGCCTATGCAAGCACGCAAATTTACTTGTATTATATCAATTAATATGTCATTTGTAAAGATTTTTTGTCTTGCAACGGTAAATATTTATCACATGTAAGCGTCTAAAATATTACTAAAAACAGTTCATGCCGATTTACATTCAAAGCAATGTCAATTAGACCGACCGCATATTAGGATACGCTATCTCTTATCTGCTCTCCGATATATTTATTTCGTTTGAAGCGGGCTTGTTACGCTTTTTCTTTTCTCGCAATGCGGAAATGATTATTTTAGCCATCTGCACCACGCCCAACACCGTCAAAAAAGCGCCGAAGCACGCGCGCAGAACGTATCCGCCCGCGTATTTAGCGGCAAAGCTTCCGCCTACTGCGCCTATGAGCGCGGTAAACGCCACGGGCGCGGCTTGTTTAAAGCACACGTATCCGTTTTTTTTGTGGATGGCGAGCGCGATGATCGACATAGGTATAAAAGCCATTAGGTTTATCGCTTGAGCCAAGTGCTGTTCCATGCCAGTGCACAGCGTCAAAAGCGGGATCAAAAGCGTTCCGCCGCCCATGCCCATGCCGCCTATGATACCGCCGAGCGCGGATACTATTATTATCATATGCTCTGCCGTCATGTCGCTATCATCTTTATGCCTATCGCTATCATCAGCGCGGCAAATATCACGCCTATCACAGTGCTGTCCAGCTTGTCGAGCGCTGCCGCGCCGACCGCGCCGCCCAGACTTACGCCTATAAACGCGCACAGCACCGCTTTTGCGTCGAAATATCCGTTAGATATATATATGGCCGCACTGACGATACATATTGGAAGTATCACCAATAAAGCCGTCGCATGGGCGCGCTTAACATCCAATCCGCCCATAGACAACAACGGTACGCAAAGCATTCCGCCTCCGCCGCCGAAAAAGCCCGATATCGCGCCGACAAGCGCGCTCCCGCCGTAAACGAGAGACTTTTTAACGCCGCTTTTCACATAAATAGTTTTGCTTAATTTTGCAAAAAATAACCGCAAACAAACGATCTCGCCCACACTGCCGAAATCGGCGTCGGCTACAAATAATTTTGCGCAATATCCCGAATATGACTAAAATCATTTGCAATTTGCGCCCGTGTATTATATAATATAGTTTGTATAAGAAACTTCATGTAAAGGTGTTTTCATGCGTATCTTCAAAAGAATAACTACAAGATTGCTTACGCTCGTAACTGTCGCCGTGTTTGTCGCGGCGTTGGCATTGGGAGCTTTCGCCTTGACGTTTAAGTCCGTCTCCGCTTTTGCCGAAGAGGACGATACCAAGGAATTCGGCGTAACATCCGTCGGTCTCGACAATACCGATTTTTCCAGCACGTCGGGCGCATACCCCGCTTCGCCCAACTCATGGGCGGGAGATTACGTAGGCGGAGGCAAAGGCAATATCGTTGCCGGAGTCGTGGATCTTACCGCAAACAACTACGTAGGAGAAAACAGCGGCAACAAAGAGTTTAAGCTCGACGGATACGAAGAGTTTAAGACCGACATCCCCCGCACTATTTTCGGCACGTCCGATTATCCCGGTACGGACGCCAAAACGCTTTTGATAAACGCCGCCAACGGCGCGGAAACTGTCTACGCTTACAAGTCGGCGGAAATGACTTTTCAACCCAATTCGTTCTACCGCGTATCGGCGTGGGTAAAAACGGGCAACTTCGCACCCGACACGGGCGCGACGATAAAGCTCAACGGTCTCGGTCAAAACTGCTCGTTCATCAACATCAACACGGCAAAAGACTGCATAGACGATAGCGGCAAACTCGTATTCGATAAAGACAATAAATACGGTTGGAAAAATTACACCATATACGTGCGCACTTCTTCTTCCCTTTCGAGCACGGTAACTCTTTCGCTCGGCTTGGGCGACGCGCTCGAAAACAAAGACGAAGATTCGGACATTGTGCCGCGCGCAGCCAAAGGTTACGCATTTTTCGATACCGTAAAAGCCGATCGCATATCGGCGTATGACTTCGCATTCGAAACGGAAGGCTTTACGGCGACCGATCGCGACAATGTGTACGTAGACAGCAAAGGCACGAGCAAAGCCATCGATCTGTTCAACGCAGATTATCTTACGACGGAAAATAACGGCGATGCGGTAGAGATCGGCACGTTTTCCGACAATACCGAGCTGTGGAACGTAAACGCCTCGTACGGCGACGACGATGATGATATAGCGTACACCGGACACTCCACCGTAACATTCTACGAGTCTCACACGATCATCGGCGATCTTGAAAACAACGTATACGGATTCACGAAAAATCCGTGGGCGCCGCTCGGAAAAGCGGAAGACTCTATGATCGGCAACGATATGTTTGTCGGTCAAAACGGCAATATTTTATTGATAAACACTTACGACAGATCCACAAAGAAATTCGGCGCTGCGGCGCGCGGCGTAGCCTCCCCCGAAGTTACCATAGAACGCTTTAAGTATTACCGCATGGGCGTATGGGTCAAGGGCGACGGTATTGACGGCGGCAACGGTATTTCCATAGGGGTCAAAGGTCAGTCCAACAACACGGAAACGGACAACAAGCTCGATCAGTGGTATAACAATCTCGAAGGCGATGCGGAAGACGCAGCGCATTACGGTTGGAAAGAACACGTAGTTTATATAAAAGGCTCTGTAATATCCGATCTTAACGTTCATTTTGAGTTTTGGCTGGGCGCGCCCGACGCACAGTCCAAAGGTATCGCTATGTTCGACAACGTAACGTTCACCGAACTGTCGTACAACGAGTTCAAAGACATGACGGCAGCAGACGGCAGCAACGTACTTTCTTTGGATAAAAGCGCGACGGATACGGGCGTGGCTAACGGCAATTTCTTATCCGTGGGCGATTACGAAGAATTCAAATATCCCCTCCCCGCAGCCGAATGGTCGTACTACACTGCAAGCACGGCGGCGTCCAAAGGTTTTTCTATAGCCGAAGTAAATACAGACAAAGCCGTATACGGCATAGTACCCGTTGACTCGGCTACATTCGATAAGATATCGTCAAGCGGCGCGATAAACAACGCGGTCAACCCCGCGACGTTTGTCAACGGTCCGCTTTACAACACGCTATTGCTCTCCTCTACCGAAAAGACGGCGTTCTGCTATCGCTCTCCGTCTATAACGCTTTCCACAGACAAGGCTTACCGCATAAATGTCGATATGGCGGTAAAAGGCGTTACTAACGGCGGCTACGGCGCGTCTCTCGTGCTCAGAACGACGGACGGCGACGTAGTAGCGACTATAGAAAACATCACAAATACGTTCGACAGCTTCAGGACGTATACTTTCTATATCAATGCTCCGCTCTCCGATAAAACGGTGAACATAGAAGTTTGGCTCGGTCTCAACGACCGCAAAGACAACAAACAGAAACTGTCCGACGGCAATGTTTACGTTAAATCGGTCGCGCTCGAAGAGTGGACTGCCGCAAGCGAAGACACCACGGTCGCAGTAGAGTACGAACAAAAACTCGCCGAGTATTTGTCCAAGCTCAACAGCCCCGCGGCGGTCAAGGCGCTCGACTACGCCATGTACTCGTTCAGCGCGCCCACGCTCGACTACTTCGACGCGTATTCGTATTACGCTCAAAGCGGCTTGGGTGTTCCCTATCAATGGTCGATATCGAGCAAAAACAACAGCGTAGAAAGCGGGCTTTTCAATTCCGATCACATGAAAGACCTTGTGATCTACGACGGCTTTGACAAGAAGGATCAATCGGGCAACATGCTGTACATCCACAACACGGCGGAAAACAGCACCACTTACACGTACGGCAACACGATCTCGCTCGTAGCCAACACCTATTACCGCCTCGACGTTACAGTCAAGGTACGAGTAAGCGACGAGATCCGCAACAATAAAACGTCGGTGGGCGCGAGCATCAATCTTACGGGAACAGTCAACGAATCTTTTGAAAACATCAAGGATACAACGACGCTCGTAGATAAAAACAACGAGGACAGCCGCGACTACGAAACTTTCAAGACCTATACGTTCTATATAAGCACGGGCAGCAACGGCGGCGAGATCGGTCTTAATATCAAGTTCGGCGGCGACGACAGATCGAGTTATATACAAGGTCGTTTGATAGTAGGCAACGTTAAGCTCACTTCCATCAACAACACGACTTACGAAGACGCGGAAAAGGCGCTCGACGGCGATTACGAAAAAGCGGTGTCTCTGTCCGAAACGGCAAGCGACGACGACGGCAGCGATACGGAAGCTGTCAAAAACAGCATATCTTGGTGGATCATCCCTACTGTATTGTTCAGTGCATGCTTGGTTGCGGGTATAATAATAATTTTGGCGGTGCGCTTGCGCGATCGTGCAAAGCGCAAAAAGAAAACGGTGTACACTTCCGATTACGACCGCGCCAATGTCGCCAAAGCGCTCGACGACCTTAAAGACAGCGACGTTAAAGAAGACAATGACGCGCGCGAATTGTCCGACGAAGCCGATACCTACGACGGCGTCGGCGTAGCGGAACAAACCGACGACGAAGCGACAACCGACGAAGCCGAAGAAAGCTCCGCGGACGAAACCGAAGAGTCCGACAAAGACAAAACCACCGCGGACGACAAAGCCGAAAGCAAAGATGGCGGCGCGGACGATCTGAACGATTGATAATTGCCTATAAAACAACGGCGGCTGTGATAACACAGTCGCCGTTTTACTATTCTGTTTTTTGTTTATATTTGCTCTACTTATTCGTGCCGCGGAACGTAACGTTTTCAATAACCGCCGTCTACATGAAGAAGCGCCCCGTTGATAAAAGACGACTTTTCGTCCGCCAAAAACAGCGCCGCATGGCTTATGTCGCTCGGCGTGCCTATCCTACGAACGGGGGTGTTATCCACTATGCGGAACAGAGCATCGGGCGGTACGGGGTCGTTCATGTCCGTCGCTATCAAGCCCGCAACTATTGCGTTGACTGTAACGTACTCGCCCACTTCGCGCGACAACGCCTTTGTCATGCCGTTTACGCCCGCTTTGGCGGCAGTATACACCGTCTCCATACTCGAGCCGCGTTCCGACCAAAACGAACTGATGTTTATGATGCGCCCGAATCCGTTTTGGATCATTGCGGGCAAAAATGCGCGCGTTACCAACCATACGCCCTTTAGATCGACGTTTATCACTCTGTCGAAGTCTTGTTCGCTGTCGTTTTGCAACAGTCCGAAGTGCGCGACGCCGGCATTGTTCACCAGCGTATCCACATGCCCGAAAGCCACGGACTCCGCCATTCTCTTAACTTGTTCGGAGTCTGATACATCGGCTTGAATGGCTTGGCAAGCTATTTCGCGAGCGTTGAGTTCGTTTACAAGCTCCATAGCTTGCTTTTCCGATCTGTTATAATTGATTATCACGTTGTAGCCCGCATTGCCGAAATCAATGGCTATCTGTCTGCCTATACCGCGCGCGCCGCCCGTAATGAGAACCGTTCTTTTCATGCGTTGACCTTCTTTAAACTTACAGTTTTATTTTATATTATCTGGCAGATCGTTTTCAAACAGAACGGCTTTCTGTCCGTCCACCGATTTTAAGTGTTCCACCGCTTCGTCGCGCGACCCGAATAACGATATGTTACACTCGTCCATGCCGCCCGCAACTGCGCCCGCCTTGATATCCGCCGCTCGCGAGCCTATGAGATACGCGCGGTCGCACACCGCCGCTATCTGCTTGCCGAGCTCGGTATTGCATTCCTTTTCTATAGCGCCCAACTCGACAAAACCGGGCGTGATCGCTATTTTGGTATACCCGTCGAAACACGCCAAAACATCGAGCGCGTTTTTTGCTCCGACTGGATTGGAGTTGTACGCGTCGTCTATAACGACTATACCCGCCGCAGACGGCACCAACTGCAGTCTGTGCTCCACCGTTTCCGCGCCGCTTACAGCCGACGCTATCTGCTCAAGCGATACACCCAGCTCATGCGCTATAGCGGCGCAAACGCACGTCAATTCCGCTATATGCATGCCGAGCAGTTTCGTAGTAACCGTGGTCTTTTGTTGTCCTATATAAAGATCGAAAGTCGTTCCGTTGCCGTCGATTTTTACATTGTCGTAGCGAACATCACACCCTTCGCCCGTCAATGTTTTACGACACGCCGTTTCGCGCTCGAACAGCGCGGCGCAATCGGAATTATAACCGTTAAGCGCGAGCATGCCGTCGGTCGGCAAACTCTGCGCCAGCTCGAATTTTACTTTTGCAACGCCTTCTCTGTTTTTAAGCGTAGCTATATGCATATCCCCGATCGCTGTTATAATGCCGTACTTGGGCGCGACGATGCCGCAAAGCTGTTTTATATCACCTATATATCTCGCGCCGAGCTCGGCTATAAAAACGTCCTGACCGTCAAGGCTTACGTTTACAGTCTTGCACACGCCCATGGGAGTGTTGTAACTGCCGGGCGTCGCCAAAACGCTGTACTTGGTCTCCAACATGGCGCGCAACAAATTTTTAGCCGTGGTCTTGCCGTAACTGCCCGTAACGCCCACTACGATAGGCTCTGCGGCTTTGAGCTTGGTCTTGGCGCGGCGAACGTAACGCAAGTTGTTTAGGCTTTCTATCGGCTTCATGATAGTATTAGCCGCGACCGCAACAAACGGCGACAGTATGCCGAGCGCGGCGACCACTGTTTGGCAGTAACACGAATAATATACAGCCCACGCAATGCCCGCAGTCAACGCCGTCATCAAGACAAGATCGCAGATCATCAGACGGACCATGCGTCCCGTGAGCTTTACCGACGCATTGTTCTTTTTTAACATCGCGTAAGCAAATACGCCTTGCACTATAACATAGACAAACACGGCGCAATACTTTGCATAATCAAAAGGAAAACAGCACACGTAAACTATAGCCGCTACAAAGCCCATAAGAGTGAGAGCCGCGTATCTTATGAGCGTATCGAAATGCGTAGACTTCCACCAAGCCGTCAAGCCGCTTGCTTTATAGCCCGATAACTGCAATATTTTGAATATAGGCAAGCTGATAAAGCAAGACAATATTGCCGCTACCGCTAATGCCCCTACGGAAATGTAATAATCCATACCCACCTCGCAAAACGTTCGACTGCCTAAGACCGCAAGTCCGCGCCATCCGATATGAACGATCTAAGACTGCGCAAAAATTTATACTTGCAATCGATATAACTGTAATGTCCGCCGTCCGTCATTACAAGCTCGCATCGCTTGACTTTGCGCGCAATGCGCCGCGCCATGTACGGCGGAGTGTCCTTATCGCGCTCGCCCCAAAAAACGAGCGTCGGACATTTTATATACGGCAAAAGCTTATCCAAATGCGTATTTACTATGCGTACAAACACGCCGCGCATTTCTTTACCTACATTATTATAATCTATCGAGCCGAAACCGTCAAGCGGTTTTCCGAGTTTGACCCGTCTCTTATACCGCGCTATTTTAATTTTTTTCGCGAGCGAAAACTTCGGTCTCGCTCCCGCGCTGTCTACAAGCACAAGTTTTGAGCATACGCCTTGGGACGCAAGAATAATGCCCACTCTGCCGCCGAAGCTGTGCCCTACTATAACGGGATCTCGTATGCCCTTTAGCTTTAAAAATGCGTGTACGTAAGCCGCGTAGTCGTAAACGCCCCATTGCGGTGGCACAACGGGAGGAAACGACAAATTGACCGCTTTAAAGCCCCAGCCGCACACCTCCGAATATATTCCCGCAAACGAACGCAGATCGCCGCCCCAACCGTGCAAAAACAAAATAACCGCACCGCTGTCATCGGCGCGGTTTTGCATTGATCCGCTCTCCAAATTTGTCTCGTACTCGTACCGCGTGCCGTCTGTGTTTTCGACCATGAGCCCTCCGAGATATCATATATTCCGCGACATTATTACCGCGTCGCAGTCGCCGTAATATCCGTGCCGTCTTCCGACTGCCGAAAACCCTATGCTTTTGTATAGCTCGGTCGCGGCGATATTGCCGTCGCGCACCAGCAAAAACAAGTACTTCGCGCCGCGCTCGACGGCTGCCGACATAAACGCGTCGAACAGCGCCGAACCTATGCCTTGTCGTCTATGAGACGATTCGACGGCGATATTGGATATCTCGCATTCGTCGGCGGCGAACGCGCCCGAAAGATAACCGACTACGCGCCCATCCGTTTCCGCGACTAAAAATACAGCGTCCGCACTATCTATTTCTCGGCGTATTTGATCTGACGACCACGGACAGTCTATATACTCGCGCTCCATACGCGCGACCTCGCAAGCGTCGGACAAAACGGCTCTTCGAACTGTTATCACAGATCGCCTTCTCCGCGTTCCGGCTGCGCTTTTCTTATGTACAACGGCTCGAGCTCGTTGTAAGACACAGTATCGTCCGCATGCCGTTCTATTGCAAGCCTAAGCTCTTTTTCGCCCGCGCCCACCGTTCCGTCAAACGTTTTAGATAACTTGATATCCGTAGATACTGCATGATCGGGATATCGGCTCACGGCATTCATCGCGTCCGCTAAAGTTACGCACCGCGCCGCTTCGGTCTCGATCTGACCGTCGTAACGCGCAATATAACACACTTTGTTGCCTGCGTCCGCTATGGATATGACTTTGCCGTTACTGTTATTATATGAATTCAGTCTCAGTTTGTTTACAGCAAAACACGGCTTGCCGAGCGCGTAGCAAAGAGTCTTGACAGTAGTCAGACCGACGCGCAGTCCCGTAAACGAACCCGGACCGATACACGCTCCGAATTTATCTATCTTATCGACCGATAAATCCGCGCGTTTTAGCAGCCTGTCGATCATGGGCATAAGCGTTTCCGACCCGGCATTGCTCAAGTTTTCGTCGTAATACGCCCTGTCGCCGACAAGCAACAAAGCGCACGTGCCTTCCGCAGTATCGATAAAAAGAATATTCATCTCTCCACGGTAACCTCCCTATGATCGCCGAGCTTTGCGATACCGATCTTAACGGTATCGTATCCGTCGAAAAGCCCCGCTATATTCTCCCACCATTCCACCGCGCATATGCGGTCGGAAGCGCCGAAAAAGTCAGATAGCCCCGCGCCTATCGCTTCGTCCTCGTCCGCAAGACGGTATGCGTCGAAATGACAGAATTTAACTCTGCCGAAATATTCGTTCATCAACGTAAACGTCGGAGACAGCACGGTCGCGTTAACGTCCAAGCCCTTTGCCAAACCTTTGCAAAACACAGTCTTGCCCGCGCCGAGTTCGCCGTCGAGCAGTATAATATCGCCGCCCGAAAGCGTATCGGCAAGCGACGCGCCCAAACGCTGCATTTCGTCGGGCGTTTTGACAATATATTTTTCCACGCGCTTACCCATTATATCTTAAGCCCCTTAAACAGCAGCGGCGCTATAAGAGCTACCCAAAACGCCATTACGAAATATCTCAAAAAACAATACAGCATGGGGATACGCTGCGGCAAAAACAGCTTAAAAGTCTGCTGCACGGCAAGAGTAACGCCCAGCCCCAACACCATTCTTATCACGTAAGCATACCACTTGCGATTAGCCTTTACGTCGTACTTGACATAACGTTTTTCTATAAAATAGCCTATGTCGAAAGCCGCAAAAGCGCCCAAACCCTTGAGTATATCTCCGCCGCTCGCGCTGTCCAAAATTTTAAGCCCCGCAAGAACGGCTATTATGACCGCCGTAACGACCAACGCGACGGGCGCGAACCATTCTTCTTTGTCCTTAAACAACGACAACAGCATGTCGAATACCAGTGCGCAAAATACGCCCACCGTCAGACCGCAGAACACGTCGGATAAATAATGTTGACCGAGATACATTCGAGACAGCATCACGAGTACAGTAAGCACCGCAAACACTATAGGCACGGCTTTGTGTTTTTTTCCGTACTTGGCGGTAAGCAGAGTGGATATAGACGCAATGCTCTCCGTATGTCCCGACGGGAACGAAAAAGTCGTTTCGGGATCGCCTATGCTCTTTATTTCGCCCGCATACGCGTTGAACGGGCGCGGACGCTTGAAACACGACTTTAATACGTTAGTTACCGCCACGCCCAATATGTAGACGTTAAAAAATCTATGAGCGTAAGCTTTATCGACGCACCAATACAACAGTGCGGCGACTATCATGAACATAATTTCCGTGCCGAAAAAAGACAACCCGTGATTAAGGATATCGACAAAAGGAGTTGACAGAGTTTGTAACGCTTTTATGATATCTACTTCAAAGTACATCCTATTCTCCGTAGCGCGTTACGTTATCACCGTCCGACCACAACCGCTCGATGTTGTAAAATTCGCGCGTCTTGTCGGTAAAAATATGAACTATTACGGAGCCGTAATCCAAAGCGACCCAATCGCTGTTCAGATCGCGCTTGTTGGGATCTATGCCGAATTTTTTTGTCAGCTTATCTTCCACATACCCGTAAAGCGCTTTTACCGCCGTTGTTGACGATGCGGACGCTATGACAAAATAATCGGCGACTATGGTTTTACCTACAAGGTCTATTACATCTATGTCGCGCGCTTTGTGGTCGGACAATTCCTTGGCTACGGTAAACGCTATGTCCTTTACTTCGTCTATATGTTTATCCGAAGCGTCTTCGTTGTTTTTACGTGCGTTTGTAAAATGCGCCGAAACGGACTTATCTTGCACTGCGCGTACCGATTTATCCGGCACAGTGCGCACCGCCTTGGACTTGGCGGCGCTTATCTCGCCCTTTTTCCTAACGACGGGAAGAGTCGCCGATCTGTCGGCAATATTAGAAGACGCGCGATCGTCGTTCGGTATCTTGGGTATCTCCCTACCCGAACACAGCTTTCCGTAGTATTCCAACGCGCGCGATGTGTACGCGCAATCTACGGTCTCTCTCAGCTTGGAAATTTCGAGAAGAGCGGCGTACATGGCGACGTGTCTGTCTATGCCGCACAAATACCGCATATGGGCAAACGAGGCGTAGTTGCGTCCGCTCTCCGTCTTATCGGCAAGATACACTATCTCGTCGAGGACGCTCATGTCGCTGTCCGCCGTGCTGTGCGTCAATACGGCATGCGCTATCTCGTCCGATAAACCGAGTTCGTTTTTTACTATATACGCGCCTATGGGCGAATGCACGGTAGGCGGAGGGAACGCCGAAATATCCGTCTTATCCTTGTATTTGTCCACATCGGCATTTTTGGCTATATCGTGTACTATGCACGCTACCACGGCGTCGTGTACGGATGCGCCGTAAAGCTTAGCAAGCTCCGCCCCGCGTAATGCCGTTCTGTACGTGTGCATTATGCGTCGTTCGCTCAGTCCGTGCTCTTTCAGTTTTTCCACCAAATGCGAATACGGATCGAACAGACCGTTTTTGCGCGCGTAGCCGTAAACTTCGCTCGGCACAAACTTATTATGCATGCCGAACGCATTGTCTATTTTTATTTGCGTAGACGATATATCGAGACCGTTAAACTTGGCGATCTTTATCTTGATCTTGCGCTTTTTAAGCGTCTTTATAAGCTCTGCGTCTATCTCGAACTCGGGACGCGGTACTACAAAAAACGTTACAAGCGTTTTAAGCTCGTCTATCTTGTGCCACTCGCACAGCCGTTTAAGTTCTTCGCTGCCTATGACCCAATACAACTGCGCGCCGTCTTCTTTTTTCGCGAAATACGCGGCGGTATCCACGCTGTAACTTACGCATTTGCGCGATATCTCACGGCGGCTTACTTCGGTCTTTTCCGATGAAAAAAGTTTTTTGCACAGCTTGAACCGTACAGCTGCGTCCGTCGCTTCTGCACATTTAAACGGAGATGCATACGTCGGCATCACTATAACGTTATCGAACGTTTTTTCGAGATTTTTTACGATATCGACATGTCCGTAATGCGGAGGATCGAAACTTCCGCCGAAAATCGCTATTTTTTTAATTTTGTCATTCTTCATAAGTGAACTCCGTATCAAGTATGCGAACGGTATCGCCGTTTTTCATACCCGCTTTTTTTAACGCTTTTATCACGCCGCCGTCGTCCAGCCTGCGCTGAAAATATCTGAAGCTGTCGCGGTCGTCCAATACGACCGTGCGCGCCAAACGCTCTATAAGCTCGCCGCCCAAAACAAACACTCCGTCGTCGCCGCGCGATAGCGTGTACGCGTCGGGATCGGCTTCTTCGTAAACGAACGGCTCAAACTCCATCGGAGCGGGCGGCGGCAACTCTTTTAGCTTTTTCGCGACGGCATTGAGCAAGTTTTGCACGCCGCGGTGAGTTATGCCGCTTATCTCGTATATGTCGCCGTCTACCTTCGATCTGAACTCCGCTATCTTTTCCGTTTCCGCGCTCTCCGACTTGTTTAGAGCTATTATCTGCGGAACGTCGCCGAGTTCTTTGTTGTATTTTACAAGCTCGCTGTTGACGGTATAGTAATCTTGTATAGGATCGCGCCCGTCGGTAGCCGCAATATCGACCACATGTATTATCAGCCGCGTTCTGTCTACGTGCCGCAAAAACATATGACCGAGTCCCGCGCCGTCCGAAGCGCCTTCTATAAGCCCGGGGATATCGGCGACGGTAAAACTGAAGTCGTCGAACGCGCACACGCCGAGATTGGGCGAAAGCGTGGTAAACGGATAATTGCCTATCTTGGGATTGGCGCGCGTTATTACCGATAACAGCGTCGATTTGCCCGCGTTGGGAAACCCTATAAGTCCTACGTCGGCAATGGTCTTAAGCTCCAAAACAACGGTCCGTTCTTTTGTGGGCTCGCCTTTTTGACTGAAGCCGGGGGCTTGCCTTCTGGACGACTTGAACCTCGCATTGCCCTTTCCGCCTATGCCGCCGCGAAGCACCGTTACGCTGTCGCCGTCGTAAAAAAGATCGGCTATTATCTGCATGGTTTGAGCGTCGCGCACTACCGTTCCGCGCGGCACGGGCAATATGAGATCTCCGCCGTTTTTGCCGTGTCTGTTTTTGCCCGATCCGTTAGACCCGTTTTCCGCTCGATAATGCTTGCCGAATCTATATTCCGCAAGCGACGCTTTGGAGCTGTCGGCTTTTATTACTACGCTGCCGCCGTTGCCGCCGTCGCCGCCGTCCGGTCCGCCGTTGGGAACGTATTTCTCGGTATAGAACGACGTGCAACCGTCGCCGCCGTCGCCCGCTTTGATGTATATTTTAGCTCTGTCTATAAACATAAATTCACTCTCGCTTTTGCCCCGCAGCCGTTGCGCAATATTGCTTTACCGCGCAATTTTCGCAATCGGGATTGCGCGCGCTGCAACAGTCTCTGCCGTGCCTTATAAGTAAAAAATGCGCCGTTCGATAATCTTCCGGATCGAATATCCGACACAGATCTTTCTCTACGTCGTCGGGCGTTTTGCCGTTTGATAATCCCAGCCTATGCGACACGCGATACACGTGCGTATCCACCGCTATCGCCGGCTTGTCGAACGCCACGCTAAGCATAACGTTTGCCGTCTTTCGCCCCACGCCCGAAAGAGATGTAAGTTCTTCAAACGTGTCGGGAACGCGTCCGCCGAATTTGTCCACAAGATCGCGGCAACACGACTTGATATTGGCGGCTTTGTTTCTGTACAGTCCGCAGCTTTTTATCAGCTCTTCCAAACGCGACGTTTCGAGCGAGCAAAACTCCTCGGGAGTGTCAGCCACTTTAAAAAGCTCGCGCGTTACGATATTTACGCGCTTGTCCGTACACTGTGCGCTAAGTATCACCGAAATAAGCAATTCAAATACGCTGCCGTACTCGAGCTCGCAAGCGGCGTCGGGATATTCATTATTCAAAACCGTAAGTAACGCGTCCATATAACCGCTATCATTATATCACGCTTACCGTAAAATGTAAATAAAAAACGCGAGCTAATAACTATATTTTATGCGCGCCGCTATAATCGGATATCGCGCCGTTCAGCTTTTGGAATCGTATATGGTTCGGTATTCCCTGCCGTTATATTCGTACACCGCGCGGAGATTGGCGTAATGCCCGCGGTTGAGTATGCCTTGGCAAAGTTCGTAGTCGTCGCACTTGACCGACAACCCGCATCCGAACCCGCTGTCTTGCGGAGTATTCACGGGCTTGGCGTAACCGCCGTAAGAGATGACCGCGTCGCAAAAGCGCATAGCACTGTTCCTCGAAGAAAACGAAAAAATGTAACTCATACCCATAATTTCCTCTAATTAGTTCTAAACCGTCAAAATTCGCCATTTAATATTAACGGTCTACTTTCGGTATATGTTTTTGGAGCGATCCCTGTTATGATTTATTTCGACAACGCCGCGACAACGGCGATCAAACCCGAGTGCGTTGTTAAAGCCGACGCTTACGCACTGAAAAACCTATGCGCCAATGCGGGACGTGGAAGCCATTCCGCGTCGATAAAAGCCGCGTCGATGATATATCATGCTCGAAAGGCGGTGCGCGATCTCGTGGGTGCGGACGAAGCGATATTTACTTTCAACTGCACCGACGCGCTCAATACCGTGCTGTTCGGCACTGCGCGCGGCGGACACGTGATAACGACGGCATACGAACACAACAGCGTGCTACGACCGTTGCACGAACTGCAACGCCGCGGGCTTATAAGATACACAGTTGTTCAGCCCGACGGGCACGGCGTTATCGATCCACGTGATATAGAGCGCGCCATTTGCCGCGACACTTATCTTATTGCCGTCAATCATGTATCCAATGTTACGGGCGCGGTGGCTCCCGTATGTCAAATAGGCGCGATCGCGAGAAAACACGGCGTTATGTATCTCGTAGACGGCGCGCAATCGGTGGGCTATCTCGACGTTGATATGCGCGAGATAGGCTGCGACTTTCTGTGTTTTTCCCCGCACAAAGGCTTGCATGGCACGCAAGGCATTGGCTGTTTGTGCGTTAAAAACGGCGTAAAACTAAACCCCTGTCGATTCGGCGGCACGGGCACGGCGTCCAACACAGTGGAACAGCCGACCGATATCCCCGAAGGCTTCGAGTGCGGCACACTGCCAGTCCAAGCCGCGTATTCGCTCATAGCCGCTATCAACCATCACAAAAAAATGCCGAACGGCGTTAAACGCAATCTCGCTAAGTGCGGCGATCTTTTAAGGACGGAGCTTTCCAAAATAAACGGCGTAAAAATATACGGCAAGTACAACATACTGCCGAGCATAGTCTGCTTCAATCTGGAAAACATCAACGCCGCGAGCGTCGGAGACATTCTCAACGAACAGTACAATATAGCGGTGCGCTGCGGCTTGCACTGCGCGCCGCTGTGTCATAAGTTTTACGGCACGCTGAATACGGGCGCGGTACGCGCGTCGCTCTCCTATCACAACACCATGGAAGAAGTGGAATTTTTCTTAAAAGCCGTGAACGAAATATCCAAATAACGCAATATGTACGCGCTCAACCGCCCTTTATCATTTTGACGAGTTCGTTCAGTCTTTGCCGCGACTTTTCGTCCAGCTCGGGCGACACGAAACTTACAAAATCGTCTATCTCTCGCGCCGAAAACGTGCCGTTGTTTTTGGACTCGGATACTTGCTTAAAAAGCTCTTGTTTAAGTTCGTTCTCGTTCATTCCCGAATATTTGGACGCGGCATCGGATACTTGTTCGGGAGCGGCGGACTGCTTGTAGTTTTTTAACTGTCGCATAAACACCTCTTTCGCTCATTCTATGACGAATATGCGAAAATAGTTCGTAAAAGGAGAAATTATGGATATCAAACAAATGCTGCCCATGCTGTTAAAAGGCAAACTCGGCGACCGCGAACAAGCGCTGTTAAAACTTACCGAAAATCCCAATTCGGATATGCTCGGTTCGCTCATAACGCAGATGTACGCAAAAAAACCGCAAGCGGATATATATGCGACGTTCAAAAAAATAATACCCGCGCAAACGCTCGGGCAGATAATCAAGTATTTCGACACGCGCCAAGCAGAACGCTGACGTATACAATTTCACTTGAGTATTTTATATATCAAGCATGCCGCGCGGAACGTCATAGCATCGTTAAAATTGCGTATGTTCAGTCCCGTCATTTTTTCTATTTTATCGAGTCTGTAAATAAGCGTGTTGCGGTGAACGTACATGCTTCTGCTCGCCTCAGATATATTCAGAGACTGCTTTAAAAACGCGTCCGCCGCGCTCATAAGCTCGTCGTCCGTCAGTACCGCACGGTAATTTTTGTCGAGAACGGTCTTGACGTATTTGTCCATTGTTACGGGCGACAGCTCGGACAGCGCCTTGATGAGCGCATATTCTTTATACGAATATATGTCGTTATTTGGATCGTATTCCGCGCCGTTCATGAGCGCGGATTTTGCGTATCCGTAATACTGCGGAAGCTCGGACATGCCGTGCGCTACGCCGCCCACACCTATCTTAACGCACTCTTCTATTTCCTCCGCCAAGTTCTCGCGCAGAACTTCTGCGAACTCGCCCGCCGAACGGTAGTCGCATGAGCCGTCCACTATCTTGCAAAACGCCGTAACTCCGCCCGTCATATCCACTACGAAATCGTCGCCGCCCGCAATGGCGCTCAAATAATCTCTCAATGTTTTTTGCCGCGTCGAGCAATGCAGCGCGAACACGTAATAGTCCGCTTTGCCTACATGCACGCCGAACGGAACATCGCCCGATCCGTCCAAAAATTCGCGTACGGACGTCTCCCCGTTCTTTTTGACAAACGCCGTCAGCGCATATTCGCGAGCAAGCGCGGCGATAGCGCGTTTATCGTCGCCGCACCCGTCGATGTAAAACACGATATACTTGCCCGAGACAGCGACCGAAAAGTAAGTTTTACCGTCATCCGAACTTTGCCAAACGTCTTGTCCGTCCGACGCGCAGTCTGCGCTTTCCGATATGCCCACGTCTATCCCGCATACCTTGCTTAATTGAGTGATTATTTGTTCCGCAAGTTTCATACCGTTACCGTTATTTGACGCATGCCAACGCGTCGGAAATGTCTTGTATTATATCGTCGGCGTTCTCCAGCCCCACGCTCAATCTTATAAGCGACGGAGATATTCCCGCCGCAGCAAGCGCGGCATCGGAAAGCTGTCTGTGCGTGCTTGACGCGGGATGCAGAGCGCACGACCTAAGGTCGGCTACGTGTACGAGAAGGGACACGAGTTTTAAGCTGTTCATAAACTTAACGCACTGCTCGCGGTTTTCAAGCTCGAACGAAATAACTCCGCTGCCCATGCCGCCCATATATTTGACGCACTTTTCACGCTCGGGATCGCCTTTGAGCATGGGATACGTTATAGATCTGACTTGCTTTTGTTTTGACAAGAACTCCGCTACTTTCAGCGCGTTTTGACAATGCCGTTCCATTCTTACACACAGCGTTTCCATTCCCAAATTGGTGAGCCAAGCATTGAACGGCGACGCTTGCGCGCCCATATCGCGCATGAGCTGTACGCGCGCTTTTGTTATATACGCGGCTTTTCCGCAATCGCGCGCATACACAAGCCCGTGATAACTTTCGTCGGGCGTTGTAAACGACGGGAAATTGCCGTTTGCCCAGTCGAAATTGCCGCTGTCTACTATAAAGCCGCCAACCGATACGTCGTGTCCGTCCAAATACTTGGTAGAACTGTGCACGACTATATCCGCGCCGAACTCGAACGGGCGGCACAGATACGGCGTTGCGAACGTGGAATCCATTATTAGCGGCAAACCGTGTCTGTGCGCTATCTCCGATATCTTTTGTATATCGGTAACGCGCAACGCGGGATTGGCAAGCGTTTCGCAGAACAATGCTTTCGTGTTGGGTTTTATCGATCTTTCCACTTGCTCGAAGTCGTTGAAATCAACAAATATAAATTCTATGCCCAGCCGTCTGAGCGTTACGTCGAACAGATTGAACGTGCCGCCGTATATAGCCGTAGCGCACACTATGCTGTCGCCCGCAGACGCCAATGTAAGCACGGACAGCATTGACGCGCTCTGTCCGCTCGACGTCATCATTGCGCCGACGCCGCCCTCGAGCGCGGCAAGCTTGCCTTCCGCCGCTGCGATCGTAGGGTTGCCGAGACGGGTATAAAAATAGCCGTTGTCCTTTAGATCGAAAAGATCGCCCACTTGCTCGGTCGTATCGTATCTGAACGCCGTGCTCATTGTAATGGGCAAAACGCGCGACTCGCCGTTTTTGGGATAATATCCTTCATGTATGCACTGCGTTTCTTTCTTCATGATAGCTCCTCTCCGCCTTTGGCGGCGCATTAGTTTAGTTTATAGCGGTTACCCAGCCGAACATGTCCGCCGCCCGTCCCGTCTGTATGTCTGTAAGACCGTTAAGCAGCATGGCGGCGATCTCTCCCGCTTCGCCTTTTTTTCCTATAGCGTAGTCCTTGCCGCCGTCGCCTATCCTGTCAACGGGCGAAATGACGGCAGCCGTGCCCGTGCCGAAAACTTCCGTAAGTCTGCCGCTCTTTGCTCCGTCTATAACCTCGTCTACAGATACGCGCCTCTCTTCGACGGGAATGTGTTTGCTTTGCAAAAGCTTGATGACTGAATCTCTCGTAATGCCGGGCAAAATAGACCCGTTAAGCGCGGGCGTAACGACCTTTTTGTCCAACACGAAAAATATGTTCATAGAACCTACTTCTTCTACGTACTTGCGCTCTACGCCGTCCAGCCACAAAACTTGATCGTAGCCTTGAGATATTGCGTCCTCGCCCGCTTTTATGCTTGCAGCATAATTGCCCACTACTTTATACGCGCCCGTACCGCCTACTACCGCGCGCACATACTCGCGCTCGACTTTTAACGCGACGGGCGCAAAGCCGTGCGAATAGTAAGCGCCGGACGGCGACAGTATTATGATAAACTTATAGTTTTTTGCGGCGTGTACCCCCAGCGACTCGTCGCAAGCGAACACGAACGGACGGATATACAAGCTCGTGCCCTTTTCGGTAGGTATCCAATCGCGCTCTACCGACACAAGCTCCGTCAGCGCCGTCGCCGCTTCCGCTACGTCTACGGGCGGGATACAGAGGCGTTCGCACGACGTGCGCATGCGCCTAAAGTTATCTTCGTGCCTAAACAGTCTTACCGTACCGCTGTCGTCTTTATACGCTTTAAGCCCTTCGAACACAGCTTGACCGTAATGCAACACGGACGAACACGGAAGAAGTTCCAAAGCGTCGAACGGGCGAATACAGCCGTCTTGCCACTTGCCGTTCTTATACTCTCTTACGTACATATAGTCGGTAAACAGCTTGCCGAAACTCGATACTTTGTTCGGTTTTTGCTTGAGCTTATCGCTTTTTATAAACTGTGTTTTCATGAATACGCCTCTGATCTATTCGTACCTTTCGCCCGTCATGACGTACGTCGCGCCGAACTGCTTGAGCAATGTTTGCGCGTCGTCGTCCGACGGACACGCGAGGACAAAACTTACTTTATCATTATACATTATTTGTTCGCATTTGCAACGGGAATTTCTCACAACGGAGGAAATTTTTTTATATGCGTCCCCGTCGCATTCCACGTCGTAAAGATAATACTTTTCGACTTCGGTCATGCCGACTTTTTCAATAAGCTCGCTCGCGCTCTGTCTGTAAGCGCGCGTCAATCCTCCCGCGCCGAGCTTTATCCCGCCGAAATATCTTATTACGGCGATCATAGACTTACTCGCGCCGCTCGCCGACAGCGCCGCATATATCGGTTTGCCCGCAGTGCCAGACGGCTCGCCGTCGTCGTCGTAACCGAACTCGTCGCCTCTTTCGTCGGCGATAAACGCGTAACATATGTGCGTGGCGTCCGGATACTTTTTGCGCAAATTATCGATCGTACGCTTAACGCTTTCGCGGTCGCTTGCCATAGCCGATACGGCGATAAAGCGCGACTTTTTTACTATAAGTTCCGCTTCGCCCGCGGTTACGCACCGAAACATCAGAACGTTACTTTGAGGTGAACTTTTTTGCCTTTGTGCAAAACAAACGCGCGCTCGGACGTGTAGTCGGATATCTTTGCGTTTACGCTTTCCACTTTGCGCCCGTCTATGCGCACGCCGCCGCCCTCTATAAGCCGCCGCGCTTCGCTCTTGGACGCGCACACTTTACACGCCACCATTACGTCGGTTATGAGTGTGTCGCAGTCTGCCGAAATTTCCGCGGACGGCATTTCGCTCGAGCCGCCCTCAAACGCAGCCTCCGCTTGTTTTTGAGCTTCTACAGCGTCTTGCTCGCCGTGTATGAGCTTGACTACCTCGTACGCGAGCCGCTTTTTGGCTTCGTTTATGCGCTCGTCGCGGTGTGCGCAAAGCGCTTTTATCTCGTCCAAAGATACGTACGTCAACAGCTTTAAGCAGTTTTCCACTTCGGCGTCGTCCACATTGCGGAAGTACTGGTACATTTCGTACGGCGTGGTCTTTTCTCTGTCGAGCCAAAGCGCGCCCTTTTGAGTTTTGCCCATCTTTTTGCCGTCTTTAGTTTCCAAAAGCGTGCAAGTGAGCGCGTACGCGTCCTTATGCGCGACACGGCGTATAAAGTCCGCGCCCGCAAGTATGTTGCTCCACTGATCGTTGCCGCCTATCTCGAGCGCGCACCCGTAGTCCTCGAACAAGCGCAAAAAGTCATACGCTTGCATGGGCATGTAGTTGAACTCCAAAAAGCTCAAACCCTTTTCCAGCCGCGATTTAAAGCAGTCCGCAGTGAGCATTTTGTTTACCGAAAGATATGCGCCGTAATCGCGTAAAAAGTCGATGTAATTGAGCTTGCACAGCCAATCCGCGTTGTTTACTATTATCGCCGCGTTTTCGCCTTCGAAGCTCAAAAACCGCGCAAGCTGCGGCTTTATGCGTTCCACATAGCCGTCTATCGTTTCGCGCGTCATCATTTTGCGCATGTCGTTGCGGTTGGACGGATCGCCTATCATTGCCGTGCCGCCGCCTACGAGCAGAATGGGCTTGTGTCCCGCGCGCTGCATAACGGACGCAGCCATCAGCGGGATAAAGTGTCCTATATGCAAGCTGTCCGCCGTGGGATCGAACCCGCAATAAAAAGTTACCGACTGCTTGCCTAAAAGCTCGTACAGATCGTCTTTGAACACTGTCTGTTTTATAAAGCCTCTGCCGTCGAGTATGTCGTATACGTTTTCTTTCATGATCATTGCTCCTTGATCTTGTCTTTGATAATGCTTGCAAGCACCGATATACCTTGCTCTATGCGCCGCTCGTCCGAATTGGAAAAGTTGAGCCGCATGGTGTTTTTTCCGCCGCCGTCCGCATAGAACTCGCAGCCTTGTATATACGCGACGTTTTTCTCCAAAGCGGCGGGCAGCAGCTTTGCCGCGTCTATTCGCTCGGGCAACGTCAACCAAATGAACAGTCCGCCGTCCGGTCGCGTGTAACTCACTTCTTCGGGCATATGCTTGTCGAGCGCGGCAAGCATGCAATCGCGGCGCGTTTTATATAAGGCGATATTTTGCGCAAGCACTTTGTCGAAGTATCCGCGCTTTAAATACTCTGCTACAATAAGTTGACAAAGGACGGGGTTTTGAACGTCCGCGCCTTGCTTGCCTATCGATACTTTGCGCACTATTTCGGGCGCGCCGCATACAAACGCCACTCTGAGCCCGGGCGCGACGGTCTTGGAAAAACTCGATACGTACACGACCGTGCCGTTTGTGTCGAATGTTTTCATCAGCGGAACGTCGTCGCCCGAATACCGAAGTCTGCCATACGGATCGTCCTCTATCGCCACCGTGCCGTACTGCGCGCACAGCTCGACTATAGCCTTGCGGTTTTCTGCGCTGTACGTCTTGCCCGTAGGATTGGAAAACGTCGGCACTGTATAGAGCAGTTTTGGCGAATATTTTTCGAGTTTACTTTTCAGATCCGATAATATCAGTCCGTTTTCGTCCGCATCGACGCCCACTATATTCGCTTGATATGTTTTGGCTATCTGCAAAAACGCGAGATATGTGGGGTTTTCCACAAGCACTGCATCGCCCGTATTGACAAACGCCTTACACAAAAGATCGAGACCTTGCTGTCCGCCGCTCACTATCTGTATGTTTTCCGCGCCCGCAACTACATCGAACCGCTTTAGATACGCGACTATCTGTTCTGTAAGCTCAGGTCTGCCTTCGGTCTGACCGTACTGTAACACCGTCGGCGCGAGATCGCTTTTTAATATCCCGTCGGATATTTCGCGTATCACGTCGCACGGCAAACCTTCGCGGGACGGCATACCGCCCGCAAAAGATATAACTTCGGGACGGCTCGTGAGCTTTAGGATCTCGCGCGTCGCCGTTCCCGATAGGTCTTTTATTCTGTCGCTGAATCTGAACATTTATCTCCGCGTCCTCTCCGTTCCGTAAACGGAGTAAGGCAATTTTTTTACGATATAATATGCCAAAAGTCCTGTAAAGCCGCCCGCTACCACTCCCGCGAGCATGAGCCACGGCAACAACACTATCAAGTTGACGCCCGTTATAAGACATGCCGCAAACAGCTGTACAACATTGAATACGACAGCGCCCACAAGACTGATGAGCGCGATAGACACTCTGTCGAACAATAACGCAAAAAGCAGTATTTCCACAGCGAGCGATATTATGCCCGACGGAAGAGAATACATAAGTCCCGACAGCCCGCCCGTGATAAGCGCGGAAAGCAAGCACTTTAGCAGCATTACGATAAACGCGTCCGCAGCTCCCGCGATAATAAGTGCGATGAGCGGGGCTATATTGCCCAACCCGAGCTTAGCTCCGGGCGCAAGCAAGATGGGCGACGGCAACGCGCTTTCTATGAGCGAAGTAACGAGCGCTATAGCTATCAAAAGTGCGAGCCTTGCCATTCGGCGCGTATCGAACGCTTTTTTGCCGCGATGATCGTCTTCGTATAATCGGCGTGTAATGCTGTTCACCGTCCAAGCTCCCATTGAAGATCTCCGCTGCCGCCTATGACTACGGAAATACCGTTGGGCAAACAGACTATCGACTGCCCCGCGCGGTTTATTCTCCCCGTGCGCTCGCATGTCTTATCGCCGCAGTCCGCGCCCTCCACCCATACCGCGCCGTTTTGTATATGCACGGTCAGATGTTCGAGCTCTATAGCTCTGTCGATATTTATGTCGTACTCGTACTTGCCGTCGGGCGTGGTTATGGTAACGACGTCAGACGGTATGCGCGTCGTAGCCCAAAACGCGACGGCTATCGCCGCTATCAATACAGCTACTATTACGGCGTCAACTACGGTAAACGGCTTTGAACGCTTTACTTTTTTGACATTTTCAAAGTTCATGATACTCGTAGTCTTTATGACCGTCGTAAACGTCGGGGTCGTGCAGTCGAATATCACCGATTATTGTATACCTTTTTTCGGTAAAAATCAACCCTTTGTAACCTAACTTTTGCAAAAGCGCTCCGCCTTCTTCCATTCCCAACGCGCACACAGCCGTGCTCAACGCGTCGCACGCCGCGCTCGACTCGCCCGTTACCGTCGCCGATATCACCCACTCGTCGTCGTTTTTCCAACCGTCGCCGCTACTTACTACGCCTATCGGCACTCCGTCCGCGCCGAGAATATGCGGCACATACACGGCGCTGCCGTCGTCGTTGTCGTGTATGTAATAACGCATATAGTCGCCCGAAGTAACAGCCGATACGTCGCCGTCTAACGATACGGCGCACACGTACCCGCGCGAAAGCGTCTGCGCAGCCCGCGGACGCGGCGACATTATCCCGACGCGCCAATCACCGTCTCCGCCTATGTATCTCCCGTAAAAATACGCGTTGCCCGATATATCTATAAGCGCCGACGCAACGCTGTACCGCTCGAGCACTTCTACGCATTTATCGACTGCGTATCCCTTTGCGATACCGCCGAAATCGAGTTTGACTCTCCCGTCCGATTTTTCCAAATAATATCTGCCGTTCTCTTCCCATGCGCTCACCGTGTCGGGACGGCAATACGCTGCCGTCTCCGCCGTTTCTTGCGCCGTAGGCAGCGGCGGAGAAATATGCGATCCGTCTATATCGGGCGCGTACATGCCCAAAGACGTAGCGTCCGTATGCCACAGCTCCGCGAGCGGAGACACCGCGCAGTTAAAAGCGCCGCCCGTCAGCTCGTAATATCGGAGCGACAGCACAAACAGCTCGTACGCGTATTTTCCCACTTCCACTCGCTCGTTCGCGACGGCGTTGTTGAATCTACTGAGATCGCTGTCGCTATCCGTTAAGGACACTTGCTCGTCTATGCCGTCTATTATCTCGCGCATGCCGTCATACGCGTACTGCGCTCTTCCGCCCGATATCTTGGCGGAGAATAAAATATCGCCCGAAAACGACGGCACTGGCGCAAACACCGTGTACCCCGCTCCGCGACAAGCGCACAGCAAAGTCGCGCCGCACACGGCTATAAAAAATATCGCTTTTTTTACCGCACGTTCCACGGCTCAAGTATAGCACACATACCCGAATTTGGCAAGAGTTCGCTTGATTAGGCGAAAAAAATATGGTATAATATTATCATAACGTTGCGATATACGATCGCTCGATGTTACTGCGCCCATCATGATAAAAAAGATAAACGCATCGCTCATAAAAAAAGCCACGGGCTTAAAGGTAAAGTCCGTCGTATCGTGCGGATCGACTTTCGACGAGATAGCCGACAACGACGTTATTATCGCGCGCAGCCAGTCCGTAGGCTATGGGCGCGGCGATCATACGTTCTATTCGCCGCTCGGCGGTATCTACATCGTTATGCGCGAGACGGGGCTTAATATCGCCGCGCATACGCTCACGCCCGCCGTGGGCATAGCCGCGCACGACGCCATAAAAACAGTGCTCGGCATCGATACCAAACTCAAATGGGTAAACGACGTTATGTACAACGGAAAAAAAGCCGCGGGCATACTTGTAAGATCGCCGCGTACAGGAGAATATCTGATAGGCATAGGAGTAAATTACGCGACCGACGGCGAACAGTTGCTTTCTGCGGCGCTCCCCGACGCAGTGTCCCTCCAAGCTCCGCCCGACAAAGCGGACATGTTCGCGTTGCAGCTTATAAAAAACATACATCTCGCCACGCTCAAGGATTTCGACAGCGCGCGCTACAATTCGCTTTGCGTTACGGTCGGTAAAAACGTAGGATTTACGCACAACGGCGTGTACGTTCAAGGCTTTGCCCAAAGCGTTGAACAAGACGGCACACTGATGGTGCGCTTGGGTCAAGCGACGGTAGCCGTTGACGCGGGCGAAGTATCGGTGTTGCGCGAAGTAAATAAAATATAAAATATCCCGAAAACGATCGGGATATTTTGTTATCTTAAAGTTTTATGGGAGCATATTAAGATCGTATCAAACTTCGGTCTTTAACACTATGTCCGCCACGTCTTGCGGAGTTTTCGCTATGAATTTCGCGCCCGCTTCCGCAAGCTCCGCCTCGTCGCCGTAACCGTACAATACGCCTATACAGTCAAGCCCGTTGTTTTTCGCGCCGATAACATCGTACTTTCTGTCGCCCGCCATAATTATGCGCGACTTTTCGCAGCCGCCGCACATTTGGAGCGCATATTCAATCACCTTAGACTTTTCGGCGCGGCTTTTATCGAGCGACGCGCCCGCTATTACGTTAAAATACTCAGCCAAACCGAATTTATGCAAGATCTCTTCGGACACGCCTTGCGGCTTGGACGTCGCGACTGCAAGCGTTATACCGCGCGATTTAAGTTTATCGAGCATGTCTATAACGCCGTCGTAAACTTTATTCTCGAACTTGCCTTTATCCATGTAGTATTCGCGGTAATAAAGTACGGCTGCGTCTATATCGTTTGCGTTGCCGCCGCACATTATGTTAAACGAATGGAAAATGGGCGGGCCGATAAAAGCCTTTAATTCGCTTTCGCTCGGGTCGGCGCGCCCGATACGCCGCATCGCATAAGTAACCGCGTTGGTTATACCGTCGTATGGATCGGTAAGCGTTCCGTCAAGATCGAATAAAACAGTGTCGTACATAAGCATGATAGCGGCTTTACTCGGAAATTCGTCCGCCCGCTATTTTTTCTCCTTTCTTCGTTTGTCGTTTATTATGCGCAGCGCCTCTTCGTCTATGACGGAAATACCCTCTTCCTTTGCTATCTCTACCATTTGAGTGAGCGCTGCTTTTAAGAATATGCGCGGTATCTTAGTCAGATCAGCACACGCGCCGTCCGTAAATGTTACGTTGGGATCTATGCGTTTTGCCGCGTATTTGACAGAATCGACGTCGCCTTCTTTAGCTTGTATTTTTTCGGCGAACGGCTTTTTGAACGGCGAACACCAAAAATGCGTGCTGTCTCTGTAGCCGTAATCGACGGGAACGGACGGAAATCCCTTAGCGGTAACGCCGTGGACAATAGTGTCGTAATACTTTTCTTTCATCAGTATCTTATCGATCTTGAGAATGAAATGCGCGCCGAACTTGCTCGTGATCCCGTTAAAGTTGCGATACGGCGGGTCGTAGCCGTCGAGCTTACCCGCTTTATCGTTGCAAGCGTCCTCGAGCGAATTGTCCCAACTGCATTCGAATACTTGGAACGCATCTTTCAATACGAGCGGTCTATCACCTTCGGCTATGCCCTTTTCAAGCGCGAAGATACAGTTTTTCATCTTTTCGTCGGTAGTCTCGCCGGGGAAACCGAGGCGCACCGCTTCGCGGAAAAACTTACGGTCGTCGGGGATAAAGTTGAGCGATACCTTACTGCCGCGCAATATGTTTTGCGCGGTGTTGGAACTGTTGCGGCATTCCAAGATCATCGCATAGTATTCTTTGCCCGCGATGTAATACGGAAAGCACAGCGAATATGAGCCGAGATTTGTTTTTCCGTTCTCGCCCACTGTGCCGACTAGTATTGTCGGCATGGGAAAAAACGACGACGTTTGATAAAAATTATCCACTATTCGCAGATCTTTGAACGAACTCATAGTTACCTCCGAAATAGGTCGCGATTTATCGACCCCCAATAAATCATTTATTCACCGCAATTTTGCAATTGCAAGCAAACCGCTCATAGGGTCTGATTATTTCAACAGCCGTTTTTTTATCAGTTTCAACGTTTTTTTCTCGGTCTTACATTCAAAACATTCCAACAAGTCGAAATTGCTGAACGTGTCGCCCGCTTCCGACGACCAGCCTATGAGCCATTTGTTTTTCAATTCGTCGCCGAGATTAGCCGAATCGGACTTGTACTTGAATATACTGTATATGCTGCCGTGCGCTTTGGTCGTACCCATAAGTTCTATAGCGTCGGGTTCTTTGCCCAATTCGGTGGGATATACGAGCCAGCGGATCATATCGCTTTTAGCCAAATATTCGGGCGTCGCGCACTCGGGCGGGAACATGCTCTGTTTGCCGTATCGACACAGCGCTTTGTACGCGAGCGACGCATACTCGTTATCTCGCGCAAGCATTTCGACAATGTCATTTTCCAATGCTTTTCCGCAATGCAACAGCGATTCCGCCGCGTAAAAAGCAATGTTGGAACGCTTGAGTGCAAGCGCTCTATGCAAAGCGTTTATAACGCCGTCGTCCGCAAAATACTTGCATACGTCTGCGGCGATCTCCAGACTGTCTATCTGCTTGTCGGTCATCCCGTCGCCCGCTTTTATAAGACGCTCCATTTCTTCGGCGGCGTAACGCGCCAACAGTGCTTTCGCGCTCGCAGACAGATCGCCCAGTTTATCTTTGTGATATAAAAGCCCCGCAAACAGCTTGCCTCTTTGGTATTCGTCGTCCGACGACTTGACAAGTTCTATGATATCGGATATTTGCGAGTCGCTCGGACTGCCCGATTCAAACGCTTTATCTACGGCGTTTTCCAATACACGTCTGTTGTTTATCATTCCGACCACTGTCTCTACGATTTTAAACTCCGATTCGCTGACATCGAAGTTTTGCGAGTTTACAAAGGTAAACAACCCCATGAGTTTATCCGCATAGCCAAACAGCTCATCCGCTTTTTCGGGGTCTGTCGTATCGGGGATCACGGTTATAAGTTTTTCGAGTTCTTCTTTTACAAAAGAATCGATCGCCGACAGATCTTCGCTGTCGGGCTTTGCGCTGCCTTGCGCAAATGCCGCCGTCAATACGCTCAATAATTTAGTCGTTTCTTCTCGCTCGTTAGACGACTTTAACTCGTCGAATAAACTCTTTATTTCGCTCATTATCGTTCCTTTTTCGCGTTGCCGATGCACGCAAAATGTAGCGCCGTCAACGTTCGGCGGCTTCGAATGCCCGCATATACTCTTCTATCTTGACTTTGGCTCCGTCCACGCCCACTATGGTCTGAACGGCGGTCGATTTGCCTTCGAGTTCTTTATAGACGGTGAAAAAATGCGCCATTTCGTCGAGTATATGCCGCGGCAGCTCGTCTATGCTCTTTATCCCGCGGTATTCGGGATCGCCGAACGGTATTGCTATTATTTTCTCGTCGAGGTAGCCTTGATCGGTCATGACTATCATGCCTATGGGAAAACACCGCACGAGACAGTTTTCCGATATCCGCTCGCTGCAAAGCACTACGCAATCGAGATGATCGCCGTCGGCGGCAAGCGTGCGCGGTATCAGACCGTAGTTTGCGGGATAGTGCGTGGACGTAAACAGCACTCTGTCGAGAATCAAAAAGCCCGTTTCCTTGTCAAGCTCGTACTTCATATTGCTGCCCTTGGGTATTTCTATAAAGGCAAGAAAATCGTCGGGCTTAACTCGGTCTTGTTTTACATTATCTACTATCGTCATGATGTCTCCGTATATGATATGTCGCCGCTATCCGCATTTACCACTAAACGCCGTTACTTGGCGCGTTTTTTGGGCAACGGCGTGATAGGCTCTAATATCTCGACTACGCGTTGGGTAAGCTCCGCGTTGTCTATATCGAGTATGTAATGCTCTTTCGCACCGTTGTAAGGCACGCCGCATTCCGCGTCCGCCATAACGGTATCGAGCGCGGCAAGTTTTTTTACGTAAACGGTGTTGTCGCATACCAAAAATATGGGTTTATCGTTTACATACACCATATACTCGCCGAACATCTTTTTATATCGCACCGCAAGAAAACCGCGTATCTGTCCGCATACATATTCGATAAAATCAGTGCTTGTAGCCATAGTACCTCTCCTTGTCTATTTTGAAGCCGCGGCGAGAACGCAGTTTGCCGTAGCCTTGTTGGTCGCAATGGGTATATCGTACACAACGGCTATGCGCAGCAACGCCTTTACGTCGGGGTCGTGCGGTTGCGCCGACAACGGATCCCAGAAAAATATAACTATATCGATCTTTTTTTCTGCTATCTTTGCGCCGATCTGTTGATCTCCGCCGAGCGGACCCGAAAGATATTTCTTTACGGCAAGCCCCGTCGCCTCGGATACAAGTCCCGCCGTCGTACCCGTACCGCAAAGCTCGAATTTATCGAGCGTTGTTTTATTTTTGATCGCCCAATTGACCATATCCGCTTTTTTGTTGTCGTGCGCGATAAGAGCCACGGTCATTTTATTTTTCATACGATAACATCCTTGCGACGGCAAACGACAAACGCTTTATCCGCATCGTGTATATTGGTAAAGTATATCATAAGCTTGCGTTCGTGTCAACGGTTATCTTAAAATACCGCGCCGACCGCTCACCGCAAACGTTTGCGCAAGTACGCCATATCGGTCAAGCGAACGCCGTTTTCATATATCGGGTGATCGTAATTGTCTGTAAAAAACCGTTCGATTTTATGAGAAACCGTAAAACCGCATTTTTCGTAAAACCGCACCGTCGGCGTGCCGTCGCCCGTACCGACTTGCAAAACGTCGAAATTTTTTGCGCACACGCGACAAATGTGATCGATCAGCATTGCACCTATCCCGCGCCTTTGTTCGTTAGGCGTTACCGCTATATTTTTTATTTCCGCAATGCCTCCGCCTTCGTCTGTAACCACCGCTTCCGCTATCACGCTCCCGCGCTTTGCCACGGCAAACATAACGCCGCGGTCGATATATTTATTGACCATGCTCTCCTGCTCGTCGCCGAGAAGCAGAAGGTCCATATGCTTCGCCTTGTCAAAGACTTCGTATATTTCTATGTCCGCCGCATTGTCGCAAGCATTTGCGCCGCTGTATGCTACACTATGCGTAATTTTGCTTTTGCTCATTATTAACTCCTTTGATTTCCGTGATGTCGGCACATTAGACGCTTTAGCCGCATATATGTTATGCGTAACTATAATATGGAGGACGCCATGCCCAAACCTTTAGCGGAAGACTTACCGTACCCCGATTTGTCGGGACTAAAAAAAGACCGACGAAACGTATGCATTCTCGCTCCCGCTTATGCGGACTGCCACAGCGAAACAACGGCAATTTTTCAGTATATTTTCCACAGCTTTTCTTTCGACGCCAAAGGTTTCAAAGAGTTTGCCGACATGCTCCTTTCCATAGCGGTATCGGAAATGCATCATTTGGATCTGCTGGGAGAAGCGATCATACGTCTCGGCGCAGATCCTGTATTTGCGCGCCGCTCGCCCGAAAAATGCGATTTCTACACCACCGCGTTCGTAAACTACTCGACCGAACCCGCGGCAATGCTCACGGCGGACATTTCGGGCGAAACGCAAGCGATACAGATATACGAGCAGATGCTGGAAAAGCTGTCCGACCCCACGCTGTGCGCGCTAATAAGCCGCATAATACTCGACGAAAGGCTGCATTTACAACGGCTCAAATCGGCGTACAGAGAACTTATGAACGACTTATCGTAAGCGGTCTCACCCGCCGTTAACGCGGAAATAAACATACTGCAAAAATACGTACGGTGCATTATGCGTAGCCGTATTTTTTGCGTTGCGCGGCGAACATGATAGCCGACGCTATAAACGCGCACGCCTCTGTAGCGAGCATCGCCCACCATATGCCGTCCACGCCGAACAACGCAGGCAAAGCAAACACGAACGCTATCTGCAGCACAAGCGCGCGCAAAAACGACAGCACCGCCGAGACCACTCCGTTGTTGAGCGCCGTGAAAAAGCCCGACGCATAAATGTTGACGCCCGAAAAAACGAACGCCGTAGAAAACAGTCTGAACGCATACACGGTCAATGTGTACAAACCGTCGTCGTAACCCACGAACAGCTTTGCGAGCGGCACTGCCAAGGCTTGAGCAAGCGCGGATAAAACGATCCCGCAAACGCTCATAAGCACCATGCTTTTTTTGAAGATGTTTTTTAGTTCTCGGCGGTTGTCCGCACCGAAATTGTACCCGACAATGGGTGCGCTTCCCACCGCGTAACCTATCTCCAATGCTAAAAAGAAAAACTGAACATACATCAATACGCCGTATGCCGAAACGCCGTCCTCGCCCAAAAACTTCATTAATTGCAGGTTATAAAACATGCTCACAACTGACGACGCGACGTTTGTCAACAACTCGGACGAGCCGTTTCCGCACGCTTTTAATATAACTTTGAATTCGAGTTTAGTCTTAGCAAAGCGTAAAAGACTGCCGTTGTTTTTGGCAAAATATACAAGCGGAACGACGCCGCCTACAAGCTGTCCGCAAACTGTAGCGACTGCCGCGCCCACGATCCCCCATTTGAATGCAACTATAAACAGCGCGTCGAAAACGGCGTTGGTGCCACCCGCTATAAGAGTAACTATAAGACCGAGTTTAGGTTTTTCCGCAGCCGCCAAAAAACTTTGGAATATGTTTTGCAACATAAAAAACACGGTGAACCCGACTATTATACGCCCGTACAGAACGCAATGTTCTATCATGTCGTCGGTTGCTCCGAACAAGCGCGCGACGGGTCGCATCAAACATATGCCAAGTACGGAAAGAATCGCACCTAACAGCACTGAAAATATGATTATTATAGTAAAATAACGGTTGGCGCGGTCTCTTTCGTTTTCGCCGATCACCTTAGATACAAGCGCAGTACCGCCCGTGCCGAGCATGAATCCCATGCCCCCGAGAATCATTATAAACGGCATTATTAGATTAATGGCGGCAAACGGGGTTTTGCCCACAAAGTTAGACACGAACAATCCGTCCACTACGCCGTATATCGACGTAACCGCCATCATAAAAATCGACGGCAGTACAAACCTTATTAGCTTTTTATAGCCGAAATGATCCGATATTCGGATAATCACCGTCCCCCTCCTTCAAAGAACTTGCGAGCATACTCCGCGATGATCGGCGCGATGTCTTTTATTTCCGATCTCGAAGTATTTACCATCAGATCATATCCTGCTTTATCGCCCCAAGGATACGACGAATACAAGTCGTGCGTAATGCGCCGCGCCTTGTCTATGCGCTTTATTTCGCGCGATATATCCTTGTCTGTCGCGCTTTCGCCGTTATCGCTCCGCGCTTTGCAGCGCGCTATCTTGGACGGAATATCGGCGTAAACGAATATGCGGAACGGCCGCATGTCCGACAATACGGCGTCCGCGCCGCGCCCTACAATTACGCAATCGGTACGCGCCGCCGTTTCCCGTATTATTTTGTGTTGCTGCGCTATGAGCATAGCCGAACCGCTTGCGGACGGAATGCGCGAAAAAGAATGCGCGAACGTAACGGGATATTGCAATATCCCGCTGTTTAACCTATCCTCGAGATATTTTTCGTCAAGCGCCGTCTCTTTGGACATAGCTTCCACTATTTCGTTATCGATATAGCTCAAGCCCAAAGCGTCCGCAAGACGCTTGCCAAGCTCTCTTCCGCCGCTGCCGAATTCACGGCTGACCGTAACTATTTTTTTCATTGCTATTCGCTCCTTATAAAAAATGTGCGCACGTGTGATTTAACCGAGCGCACTCGACGTCTTTTCGACTTGAACCGGGATCAGTTCGACCGCAGCGATGACAAGTCTTCGACAGCTTGTATTATAACTTTAAACGGCTTACAAAAACTTCGTTTTTGTGTTGCTGTCGCAACTTTGTCCACTGATCGCGGACAATGCCGTTAGTTGAAATACGGCGCTAAAAAGCACTTGCAAGCAAGCTTTTTCGCTTGTATTATAAAATATCAATCTGTTATTGTCAACGGATCGGCCTAAAGTAACCGTTATTATATAAATGATCGCATACTTTGTTACGATGCTCAATATGGACGGGTGCTAATTCACACGTTATGTGCATTGATATACATGCATCAAGAGAGTTTTATTAACCGCACTTGACAATATAACGCGATAATGCTAAATTATTAACATAGTGATTACGGATATGCTTGAGGAGGTTATGATGTCTAAAGAAAACAATATTTTAAGAATACCTATGCTTTATCGCATAGTCTTTATTTCGGTAACTTGTTTTACCGTAATTTGCAGCGTTTGTATTTTATTATTTCAATTTGAAGAATGGCCTTTAACTTTGTTATTTTTAGGTTTTATCGGATTGCCCTATCTGATCGTGTTAATAACGTGCTCACTATGGCGGGCGGATGTCAAAGACGACGGTTTTATTTACAGAAACTTTTACGGCAGAAAAACAGAATATACATATGAAGATTTAACATACGAAATGCACCCGAAAGGATTGAAATGGTATTTCTACAAGGGCGATAAAAAAGTGTTTTGTATGGCATATTATGTGGAGAACGGAGACTGCTTATAAAAAATGTATCGCAGACACATCAAAAATCTTAATAAAGATTAGATCGTTCCGATTAATATTCCGCAAATTTAACATCAAGCTATTAATGCATATGCGTAGTTGCCTCCCCGCTGCCATAACTACGCTACACAAAACGCACCCCGACGGGTGCGTTTTCGTTACATGCATAGTTTTACGCCGACCGACTATTTAATCGGCAAAAGCTCTATATACCCGCGCGAACCTATAGGCTCCAATTGTATGCGCGGATTTTCTTTATCCCACTTGTACCCCAACAAAGACGGGTCGTATTTTTTGATTGCCGCTTGCAATTCTTCTATAGCCGCGCCGAAATCTTCTTCGGCAAACGGTTCGCCTTGAAACATGATGTACGATGCGGCGGGCAGCGTTATAACGTCGAATCCGTCGGGCACCTTGCCCTTGTAATCGAATGCCACTTCCACGCCTTGAACATATTCGCTCGTGCCGGGTTTAATATACTTTTTGGGCAGCCATAAACATACGGGTTCGCCGCTTATGGATTTAATGCTGGTCAGCGTTCCCCACACGTCGCAACCGACCTCGTTACAATACGCCCAATACTCGGTAGCGGACGCCCCGCGTTTGATTATGACTTTGCGTTAGGGCTTGTACACTACCTTGATAAAAATATTTTTCGTGTTTTGCACAGTGTTCGTTCTCCTTGCTATATATTTGAATTTTACGCCGTAAGGATTGAACAACGGAAGCGGCGTCGGGTTTAATGCGTATTGTTTGGGATTGCACCCGAACTCGCGCGCAAAAGCACGGGTGTATCCGCCAACGCTGCCGAATCCCAAGTCGAAAGCTATGTCCGAAATGTTTACCTTTTCGTCGCGTAGCCGTAATGCGGAATAACGCAGTCGCAACCGCCGAATATAATCGGACGGCGTGATACCCAATAACGCAATAAAAATGCGTCTTGCATACCACGGCGAATACATGGCAACTTCGGCAAGGTCGGACAGCGTTATCTCTTCCGACAAATGCGCGGCTATATAGTCTTGCATTCTTTGGACAGCTTCTATCTGTTCTTCCACCGCTCACCTCACAGCATGATAAGTATAGCATACACTATAATATAAATCTCGACTATATTTGCTGTAATTATAGTAAAGAAAAAACAGCGGCAACGATATAAGAATTTTTCGGTGATATTTAGGAAGTCGGTATTTCATATTTCTTCGGCTTAAGCACATTCTTTATAAACATTTATTCGGCAGCGCCAAACTTTTTATAATTCTCTTTGGCTTGATTCAGTGAAATGGAATTTGCCATACCATCCAGATCGGGATCTTCGGATTGAAACGGATCGTCTTCCCAAAAACAAATCGGGCATATATCATATTCGCCTATATGCCTTGTGTCAAACTGTAATATCCGCAACAAGGACACTTATATCTTCTGCTTTTTTCTTGAACAATTTGAACATATTTTCTCCTACATATTGATACTCGAGATTACGCATTATTAAAGATATTTAAAAGAAAAATTAATTTAAAGTTTCGACCAACTGACAAAACTGTGCGCAATAAGAAAGTAATTTAACAATCATTTACTTATGTTGTTTATCAATGCGATAGAAAATTCCAAGACAAAATTCGGTTTTTCATATTCACTTGTTGACGGGTGTCCGTCTAACTCTTTTTTTAGTTTGATATTATCAAGACCCATTTCAAAATCATCGGAACAGTCTCCGAAAATCAAATATTGACAACTTTTATATTCCGTTTTGTCTCCTTGCTCAAATGACACCAATTCCCAAGGTTTTTCTATATCTATACTGTTTTTATCGAAATAAGCAGACAATTCTTTACATGCGGATCTTATCTGCATACAAAAATTTCTGCAATCCATGCAATCACACGGTTTATAAGTATTATAAAACTTAGCATTTTTTGCTTTGTCTATTTTTATCATTTTACAAATCCCCCGATGTTATTTACGCCTATACTTGAGTTGTTTGATAAATACAAATTACTTATGACTCTTTTGCTATATCGTCCCACATGCGCGTAATATGTTATAAGTATGTACATTTGCTTTTGAACTATAAAAAATTACGACACGATCATCGGCAGTTAAATTGCTAATGCCTAAAAGATTCTTCGTATTATCATAATCAATTAAATAAATCGCCATAACAATTCCTTTGCGTTTTTTAATCTTACCCTCTTCTTGCAGTTAGACTAAAACTTGCAACGCAGATATCCATTTCAAATTACGTTACACGGCTTGCAAAACTTCGTTTTGTTTTGGTAAACGCAAATAATAGCCACTTGAGAAAAAAGATTTTGTATCGCGGCGCCTTGAGTTATTTGCGACGGCGCTTTATATAAAATTGGTGATAGACATGATGTTTTGATTTATACGGGCGCAGCTTGAGCGTTATTATGCTGTCAACCAAAGTTGCCAACAGTACCAAGCCGCAGCCCACAACCACACCGATCGACCCGCTAATACGTGAAAAAATTTCACCGAATCCACTGTTGGGAATACCCGACCAGAACATCAATAGGATTGCTACGCCCAACACGATTTCCGCCCCCCAAATTAAAAACAATCGCTTGATAAAAGAGTTCCCTTTTCTATATAAGCAGATCAACATACCCGCCGAATACATGAAACAGAAAAAGACAAAAAGACAAGCGCAAAAAGTGGAAATCCAGCCTGATGATCGCGGCATTTCGGCACGATCGGGGCGTTGCGGGTCGACAAGTATTTCCACATTTTTATTCAAATACTCTTGCGCGTCGTCGTACCACTTAAATCCCTCGCGATCCACAAACGAATATTCCTGTCCTTCAAACGAATAAGAAATAATCAAAAACCATGAGCTGCCCGAATATCCCGGGCTTGCAGAACCGATTTGTTTTATGTCGACAACCTTGCCGACGGTTTTAATATAGCGGGAGTCGACGTTTCGTATTCTGACGATAGCCCATACCATAAAACTTATGCACGCAACAAAAAGCGCCGCCGCTATCGACAGAAAAATTATCGCCGTTCTTTTGTCGTCGCGCTTCTCAAGATCGTCGTTGTTTGTTGGGTTGTTCATTATGTGCTCTCTTGCAGTCGCAATTTTTTATATAATAGCATATTCGGATTGCATTGTCAATACATACGGAAACCCGAATTTCAGTTCTTTGGCACTGTGGCGGGTGCTTGATAAAACAGCCCCATACCGTTTGGCATGGGGCTGTTTGGTGGACGGGGGTGGATTGCCGCGGATTCGCGGCGAGCTTCGGCTGTCGCCGAGCGCTTAGCGAACCATGCACTGTATTTTCCGCCACTGTCTATTTCTCTTTTCCTCGCAGTGCTTGGTCGAACCACCACTATCCACACAAAACAAGCCCCATACCGTTTGGTATGGGGCTGTTTGGTGGACGGGGGTGGATTGCCGCGGATTCGCGGCGAGCTTCGGCTGTCGCCGAGCGCTTAGCGAACCATGCACTGTATTTTCCGCCACTGTCTATTTCTCTTTTCCTCGCAGTGCTTGGTCGAACCACCACTATCCACACAAAACAAGCCCCATACCGTTTGGTATGGGGCTGTTTGGTGGACGGGGGTGGATTGCCGCGGATTCGCGGCGAGCTTCGGCTGTCGCCGAGCGCTTAGCGAACCATGCACTGTATTTTCCGCCACTGTCTATTTCTCTTTTCCTCGCAGTGCTTGGTCGAACCACCACTATCCACACAAAACAAGCCCCATGCCATTTGGCATGGGGCTGTTTGGTGGACGGGGGTGGATTCGAACCACCGAAAGCGAAGCTGACAGATTTACAGTCTGTTCCCTTTGGCCACTCGGGAACCCGTCCTTATTGGTGATCCATCCGCGATTCGAACGCGGGACAACTTGATTAAAAGTCAAGTGCTCTACCGGCTGAGCTAATGGACCTTATGGCTGGGGTAGTAGGATTCGAACCTACGGATGACGGAGTCAGAGTCCGTAGCCTTACCGCTTGGCGATACCCCAAAGGGTGGCAGGGGTAGCAGGATTCGAACCTGCGAGTGCGAAAGTCAAAGTCTCGTGCCTTACCGCTTGGCGATACCCCTACATGGGGTGAGTAAAGGGATTCGAACCCTTGGCCTCCAGGGCCACAACCTGGCGCTCTAACCAACTGAGCTATACCCACCATATTGGCACGCCCGGGGGGATTTGAACCCTCGACAAACGCCTTAGAAGGGCGCTGCTCTATCCAGCTGAGCTACGGGCGCACGGCTGGAGCGGGTGATGGGAATCGAACCCACGTGGTCGGCTTGGAAGGCCGAAACTCTACCATTGAGCTACACCCGCACGTGCTTATCAAGAATACCATATTTATCGGTATTTGTCAACGATTTTTTATCGGTTGTACAAATTTATCTTTTATATTTTTACATAAAGCGATGACTATCGGCAATACAAACTGAGAATAAAACATACGCTGCGGGCAGAATAACAATTTTTATCCGCTCTTTTCCTATCGCTAATATCTCCCCTACACCGCCGAACAACGTTTGCATTCTACATCACTGTCCGCGATCGTTACCGTAGCATACGAACCGTTACACAGCGCTCCCGCATTTATCAACCGCACGCCTTGCAAAGAAGTATCGCAGAACGCATGGGTATGTCCGAAGATAGCAACATCGCAACCGCGGTCTTTTGCGGCGCAAGCAAGCGCGGACAGCCCGCATTTTACTCCCAGCCTATGACCGTGTGTAACAAAAATTTTCTTGCCGCCGATCTCCACAGCGGCATCGTCGCCCCAATTACAGTAGAAATCATTATTGCCGCGCACGCACACCGTGGGTACTATTATGCCGCCCCAAACGCGCATAAACTCCGTCGCGCCGTCGCCGCAAAATATGCAACCGTCGCTCGAATTTATAATAGGCAATAAACGTTCGAGCCGCCCGCCGTCGTAATGTATATCGGAAACCACCGTCAATTTGACAGACACTTTTCTCTCCGTCGATATGCGTTTTAAAGCCCCAGCTTGCCCCGTAAAGCCTCTAATGCGCGCGCGCGATGACTGACTGCGTTCTTTTCCTCGTCGGTCGCTGAGCCGAACGATTTACCCAGATCGTCGCTTATAAAAATCGGATCGTAGCCGAACCCGTTGCTACCGACAGCCTTGGTATCTATTACGCCGTATGTATGCCCCGTCGCTTCTATCACATTGTTGCCGTCATAATAAACGATACAGCTCGAAAAGTGCGCGCAGCGGTCTTTCACGCCGTCCAGCTCACGCAAAAGTTTTGCGTTGTTTTCTTTATCGCCGCCGCCGCTGTATCGCGCCGACAACACGCCGGGCGCGCCGTCGAGAGCGTCTACGCACAGTCCGCTGTCATCCGCAACGGACGGCAGTCCGCTTAATTCAAACAAAGCCCGCGCTTTGATGAGAGCGTTTTCGTAAAACGTAGAGCCCGTTTCTTCCACGTCGAACTCTATACCCAATTCTTTGGGCGACACAACGTCGTATGTAGGCAGCATGGCGCGAAATTCTTTTAGCTTACCGACGTTGCCCGTGGCTATGATTATCCTATCTTTCATAATACATAGATTGTACAACGTTTCTCTGATTATGGCAAGCGATAATAACTACTTGCAGATTTTATTGCGCCGTATCCCCCATTCGCTTGCAAAACTGCGCCGACTATGCTAAAATCATACTTGCTTGCGACACAGCGCAAGAGCATAACATGCCGCCGTGGTGGAATTGGCAGACACGTTAGACTTAGGATCTAATGGGAGACCGTGCAGGTTCAAGTCCTGTCGGCGGCACCACCAAGACACACGCAAAAGGAGCGTTAAAATCTCCGCTGCGTGTGTCTTTTTCTATGCTCAAATGCCGTTTTTAGGGTGTTTTTTCGTTATTTACCCTTTTCGTGCATTATGACGCTTTTCTTGACGGGAATTGATTTATCTTCTTCTCGCTCTCTCTAAATAATGGGATTAGACACAACGAAAAGGGTTTTTGCCACTCATTGAACGAAAAGGAGCGTACTTATTATAAATGCTATTCCCACCTTTATTGATTTATCCTTTGTGTTGTGCTATAATTTTTATATAGAATCTTCTCATTAAAGGTTACTTATGAAAAATCATTACGTTTCACAATTAATATTAAAGCGTTTTGCTAATGCTCTTTATATTTTCGACGATAATGCCAAAAGCATTTCGAAGCATACCCAAACAGAAAATATTTTTTATAAGAAAGATATCTATACTGATGAAGTTGAAACAGCAATGAATTTTAATTTGGAGAATGATTTTGCAAAATTACTTGATAAAAAGGTTCTCGGCAAAAACAAAATAACTCTTACTCGCACTGAACTTTTATTGCTAAAAAGATATTTATTGGTTTGTAGCATTAAAACGAAAACACCAGACGAATTTATTGTTAGTATTCGAAATTTCAAAAGCAATACTGAACGCTACTTAAAACTTTTACAGCACTATGATAATATTAAATATTCGTCTTTAATGCTATTACCTTCCATCGACGATATTGACGATACTCCATTTAATTTGCAAATGCGAGCAATGGAATTATTTATTAATTGCAATACCGAAGCTGAACTAATATTCCATCCCCTATGTGTGCGGGAATTTTATGCTTGGGCGAAAGTCTTTCTTGATGCCTTTCTTACTTTCTGCGATAGCCATCCGAGACATGAATTTATTTTGACCGATAACGGTATGACTTCCGAATATGAACCAAGCCATTACATCTTCGAGGGAATATCCCTTTCCAAACATTCATATCTAATGCACTGCCTAAAAAGCGATGACTCCGAAGTATTAAAGGCTCGTTATTGCGATTTATTGTTGACCAATGAGGTAATGTTTGAAAACTTTAATATTTTCAATCTATCTTCAACACGATGCATCGTATTAGCACACCCCTTCTTCAGACTATATGACGATAAAGGAATGCGACTTTTAAATGACCAAGAAACTTATAAATATAATAAACCCGATATTTGGCCCAGCATATTCGAAACACGTGAAATCATCAATACGCCTGAAAATATATATACCGTTCCGAATCAACACTCAATGGACGATAAATTTATTTACACGCCTTGCAAATTGTCCGTTTACGATACTATCCATATAAATGTTTTAATTTTATCTCAAACGAAAAATCTTATTGGTTTTAATGATTATAAAAAGGTTGTAGATTCTTTGGCAACCATGAGTGCTTTTAAAGCAGTCAATAATAAAAAAATGTACGAAGATGACGCATGGCTCGGTACCCTTGTCGATATTTTGCTTTCTGATTCATACAACTATATTTATAAATATTTTAAAGATGATGGCAGTAAATGTAGCGTCAGTCCATTTAAATGGTTGGATCATTATGCTCTTATGGCACTTAAAGACACGAGACAAAATAAATATATACTCCAACACCTATTGGATAATGAAAAAAGCGTACTTACAATGAAAAACTTTGATTTTATGGGATCTCCAGCACAACGCATAGAATTAATTAAAGCGGATTTGCGTAAATTATCATAAAAAAAGACCGACCACGGAGCTGTTTCCGCAGTCGGTCTTTTTATAGCACAACTAATCAAAAATATTATTAGCTGCAAAATATTCCATTATCTCATCCAATAAATCCTTAATAAATTCATAAACTTTTAGATACACCTCTGTTGCACGCTTTAATACAAACATTGTAGGTGGACGAAAATCAAAATCAAAATTTGATATAGTTGTGATACTTGGGGAATTGCGATGCGTCATCTTATTTCTATAATCTTTAATATATTGATAGTTCCCAAACCAAAATTCCATATCATCTTTTATTTCATCTTTTTCCATAAAATATTGATATACACATTTAGCAAACTGTTTTGCCTTTTTACCTTGTTGTGCATTGTGAAAATAATTTTCCGCATATAGTTTATCTATTGGACATTTCGTTTGCCAAAATTCATTACATAATTGAGCCAATAAATCCCACAAAGTTTCTATACGAAAAATCATATTTTCAATATAATATAATGCGACAATCTCATTATTAGGAATGTCCCCTATCATTGTATGTTCAAGCAAATTTTTTGTCGGCTCACATTGTGCGGCTAAATCAAAAGACATACGAATATATTTATTTAATCTAACAATGGAATCATATATTGTAGAAATTGAAAAATAATTAGGGCCATTGTTATTTTTCAAATGAGCACCTAAAATATATTTATCATTAGAGATATATAGTCTAAATAATTTCTCATCAAGCACAACTTTATCAACTTGTTCTTTTAACCAATCAAGCGATTTGCCCATATTTAACCCCAACTTTTGTATTTATATTATTAATTCTATCATACAAATAATAAAAAAGCAAATTAGACCGACCACGGAGTTAGTTCCGCAGTCGGTCTTTTCCTTATATATAATATGGTTATAGTTTTTCTGTTACCTTAATTCCGCACTCGAACTCTATCTCTATTTCCTTGTCGGCTACCACCTTAATCTTCCGCACAAGGCTTTTGAATATGGTTTTGTCGAACTCGTCAAGGATTTTGCCTGTCTTTAATAATTCGGTTACTGCGTCCGCTCGGTACTCGGCAAGCTGCACCTTGCCTTGTTCGTTCAGCATAATTTCCTTTTTAAGATTTAATTCGTCGATTTGGAATTTCAGTAATTGCACTTGTCTTTCGTATTGCTTATCAGTTATCAGCCCGCCGTTCTTATCCATTAATAAGTCCACGATTTTATTTTGTGTGTTTCTTATCTCTTCATCTATCTGGGCGACTTCGCTCTCGCACGAGTCCGACACTTGCGTCACAACCGCTTTCTGCAGTTCATCGAGTATTTCCTCTCGGTTTTCTATCAAGCCGTTCAGCGCCCTTACAAACGCCTTTTCTATAGCGTCCTCTCTTATAGGCTTTGCTCCGCAGTTTTCTTTCCCCGTGTTTTCGTGCCGTTTGCATACCCAGATATAATATTTCTTATACGGATTGTATTGCTGATGCCGTCTATATGTTTCTCCGCACTCGCCGCAGATTATCATTCCACTGAATGCATACTTGCCAGAGTATTTGCCGTGTCCCGTTCGGTTTGAGCTTCGTAGCTCGTTCCGCCCCACAAATTCCTGTTGCACCAACTCGAACATTTCCTTTGAGATAATGGCTGCGTGGCTGTCTTCTACATAGTAGCTGTCCGCTTGCCCTTCGTTCTTTATTCTTCTCGGCGATAAAAAATCGGGCAAGTAGGTTTTCTGCAGATGGCTGTCGCCCATATACTTTTCGTTCTGCAGTATTGATTTTATAGTCGTCGGATGCCACCGTTCTTTGCCCGACGGCGACGGGATTCCGTCACGCATTAATCCGTCGGCTATTTCCTGTAGGCTGTATCCGTCTAAAAATTCGCCGTAGATTCTCCGCACTATAATCGCTTGCTCTGGCACTATCGTCAGCGGGCCATTCTTTGTTTTTGTATATCCGAGAAAATGCGCCGTACTCATTATCACTTCGCCGTTCTCGAACCTTTTTTTAACGCTCCACCTTATATTGTTGGATATGCTTCGACTCTCTTCTTCGGCGAGACTTGCCATAATCGTCAGCACAAACTCACTGCTTTCTTGCAAGGTGTCAAGGTTTTCTTTTTCGAAATATACCTTGATGCCCATTTCCTTGAGTTTTCTTACCGTCTTTACGCAGTCCAATGTGTTTCTGGCGAATCTGCTGACCGATTTCGTGATTATCATATCAACCTTGCCTCGGTCGCAGTCGTCTATAAGCCTTTGAAAATTCGGTCTTTTAATGTTTTTTCCGCTGATGCCGGGGTCTGCATAAATGTCCACGAGTTCCCAATCATCGTGGCTCTCGATCAGTTGCTTAAAGTGTTTAACCTGTGCCTCGTAGCTGCTTTCTTGCTCTTCGTGGTCGGTCGACACTCTCGCATACGGTGCGATTCGCAGTTTTGCCATTTCGCCCGTTGCCGTTGTTCTACCCGTCAGCTCTTGACGCGGTTTCGCTGGTATAAGCCTTATTTTAGGCTTTGTGCTTGCAGAGTTTTCCGTTAACATTACCCGCCCTCCCGTTTGTATAAGATCTTGTAATTGTGATGCCGTTGGCGAACTCGAACGTAACCGTCCAATCTTTGACTGTTGCTTGTATAAGAAAATCCGCCATGTCCTTTGTGAACACAGCGGATTTTTCAAATCTCTTTTCGCCCAATTTTCTCGATTGTAAAGTTTGTATCGTTGCCTCTCGGCTCTTTATTTCATTTAATAATCTATCGCACTCGGCACGGTATTGTGCGTCGGCAATATAGCCTTTCGTGTGGAGCGTCTTCAATTCTTGCTCCGTCGCAAGCAAGGCTTTCAATTTCTCGTATTCCTCCGCCGCTCCCGAATATGCGTATTTTTTATCAAGGCTTTCATTGTAGGCTTCTATCAGCAACTTCTCCACGACATCATTCTTGATTTCGTGACTGTCGCAGTTCGCCTTTCCCTTTACGTCTTTAACTACGCAAGTCCATTTAATGGATTCATAGGTTTGTCCTTTTGCCGCAGTCTTTCGTTTATAAGTCGCTCCGCACACTCCGCATTTGATTTTACCAGACAGCGGATACCTAAATCCGCCACTGTCAACGCCGTTAGGATGGAACTTATCAACTTTTACTTGCATCAGCTTTTGTACCCGCTCAAAGTCTTCCATCGGGATTATCGCTTCGTGCGAGTTTTCTATGTAGTATTGCGGCAGTTCGCCTTTATTCGGTTTTTTGGTTTTCATATCGCAAATATTTTTCTGCAGTAGGCAGTTACCTGTGTACTTTTCATTTTTCAGTACAGACAATACCGATTTTCTGCTCCAATCGGTTCTGTTATGCACCGTTCTATAACCTTTCGCTTCTAATATTGCGGCGATTTTAGTTACGCCATTCCCCTGCAAGTATAGGTCAAAGATTTCTCTGACGATTGCCGCCTCGTGCGGTATTACCGTCAACTTACCTTTTTCGTATGAGTAACCAAGTATTCGAGTTAATTCAATACTACCATTTGCAAACCGCTTTCTTGCCGCCCACTTTTGGTTTTTACTCATCGATATAATTTCCTGCTCCGCAAGGCTTGCCATAACCGTTAAAATCAAACCACATTTCGGATCGAGCGTGTTTATGTTCTCTTTCTCGAATATGATTGGTACTCCCAAGTCACGCAGTTCCCGAACCACTGTCAGCGTCTCGGTATAATTCCTTGCGAATCTTGAGATTGATTTTGTATAGATTCGGTCGATTTCCCTATGCCGAACCATATCCAATAACTTGTTGAGTCCCTTTCGGTTTCTCATCGATTTGCCGCTGATACCTTCATCTGTAAACAAACCTACATACTCGATGGATTGATCGTTTCCGAATCGTTGATTCCAATACTGCGACTGAAAAGCGAAGCTGTATTCTTGCTCTTCTTTCTTTGTACTGACACGAACGTAAACTCCGATTCTCGGCTTTTCAGGCGTTTGCATCGGTATCTTTGTGATTTCCATTACTACCTCCTTTTTTGTTCATTACTCTACCTTTCGTGCAGGGGTTGAACCTATGTAAAAAAATAAACGGTATAATCCTGCCTTTTGGTAGCACGAATTATACCGTTATCGTTTACACAAGTCCAGACAAATCTGCGTCTATTTTGTAACCTGTTTTATTATTTTTTCTTTCTCCGCATCAGTGATTAATCCTCTTTTGTAAAGACTTTTGAGGATTGCTTCAATCACTTTTGTTTTCATCGCCACCGTCCTTTTTGCCGAGTTGCTTTATAATCTGGTTAGTACCTGTTGCAGTCAGACCGCTTGCTCCGCCAATGACGATTGCCACCACGACGTTGCTTGCAGGAATTATGCTCGGCAAGGCAAAGAAACAAA
>CAJTTD010000003.1:84991-219399 GCA_910579205.1 uncultured Christensenella sp. | reverse complement strand
ACTTGGAGGCGCAATACGGCAAACGGTACGAGTTTATCATTTACGCAAACAAAGGTCGCGCCCCCTTTATGGACGGTATGCCGCGATACGACGATATTTGGCGATACAACCGAGTATCGGGCGGCGGGCAAATACACCAAAACCAAAAGCCGACCGACCTACTATCGCGCATTATACGGCAGCACACACACGAGCGCGATTTGATACTCGATCCGTTTATGGGCAGTTTTGCAACTGCGGTCGCCGCGTACAAACTGCAACGTGATTTTATCGGGTTTGAAATCGACGACGACTATTACGCTGCGGGGTCGCAGTGGCTCAACGACACGATGTCGCAAGTATCGATATTTGACTTACTACAACAAAATTAAAATTTATTTATAGGAGGCACAAAGATGTCAAACAAACCAAACCAAACACTCACAATCCACTACCAAAACGACGTACCGCTCAATTTAGACGACGTTGTTTACATCGTGGAAAACGCAAGCAACGGCAGCGCAACGTTTTACCAAAAATGCCGCGTATGCGGCGGTACACACTCGCTAACGGTAAATGACGTAACTTTCGCTTGCCCGTGCTGCCGTAACGAGGAGGCGGCGATAACGGTACACAAGTACGTCGTACGCCGCTATCGTGTTTTCAAAGTCGAGGTCGAAAAAGGTATCGACACTTGGAAACCCTCGTCGTATCAAACCGTGCGTTTTTACGCCTACCAAAAGACCGACCGCGGGCATTGGTGTACATATACCCGTCAATTGTCTTACGACGAGATAAACCCCGCCGAACCGTTGCACCGCAGCAACCCCGCATTTACCGATTATGCGCTTGCGGTGGCGGCGGCAAACGCTTACAACGAACGCGAACGCGCCCGCCTTGCGGACTATAACGAACTGCACGGCACGCAATACGAAATACCCGCCGAATTTGCGGACATCGAAAACGACAAAAAATCAAATTAGGAGGCAATTATGACGCAAGACAACAAACATCTCAACGGGTACATTAGCGAACCCGACGACGACATCGGCTACACCGCGGACGCGGCGGCGGACGACGAACTCGACCCCCGCGAAATGCGTGCGGCACGCTCGCCCGAGAACTATTACCCGACGTGTCGATATTGCGGGCAAGTCAAACTCCCTCTTGCCCCGTACGCAAGTCAAGACGCAGCAAACGAGGCTGCGACCCGCGAGTGCGATTGCACCGAGGCACGCGTCTATCGTGCCGAAATCGAACGCAAGGAAAAGCGCGACGAAAATATCAAGCGTTTGACGCAGCAACTCGATAGTTTGTCGGAGTATTGCGAAAACCGCTCGGTTGACCTAAACGGCGAGTTGTACGACTATTTACTCAAAGCGGGTATTGCGGTATTAGACGGCATTATCGAGTCGGCGCAATTAAAGTTTGCCCGTATGCGTGTATCGGTCGGTACAAACAGCAAGGCAAACCTCGTAATCAAATTTACATACTCGGACGGCGCGACCGTGGAGGTTTAGCCGTGATTAAGAAAATCAAAGAATTGACGGCGGCGGAAATAGACCACTATTGCGACGACCGCCGCGACCAAAACCAAACAAACAAGCCGTACAACGCTTGCGTTGCTTGCCCGCTACGTTGGGCGCGTCAATGCAGCGCGTGCGTGCCTATTATGCCGCAACACCTTGTTACGCGTATGTACAAGGCAATCGGCGACCGAAATATCAACATCACATCGGAGGTAAAAATCAATGAAAATTAACAAAACAATTGCGGACGCGGCGCAAAAGATTTACGGCGAGGTTATGCAAATAATCGACACGCACGTTATACACGAGAATCCCGCAACCGACCCGCGTATCGATCCGTCGTGTTTGGAGGCACTTTGTTGCGAACTCGATACACACTTTGCCGACAAGTACGGCGTTGACACACAGTGCAAACCCCTTAACGCCTACACTTGGGACGAAATCAAAACAATTGCGGACGCGGGCAAGGCGGCGGACTTTTTCAAAGTCGGCGACGAAAAAGCAATCAAACTCTATACGGGCGAAACTGTTGTACTCGTAATACTCGGGTTTAATCACGACAACAAAGCGGGCGGCGGCAAAGCGGCAATTACATTTGGCGTAAAAGATATTATCGACGGCTGGTACGAATTTAACGCGCCCGTCAACGGAAACAGCAGCAACGTCGGCGGTTGGGACAAAAGCAAAATGCGCGGTGTATATATGCGTCGTTTGTTTAGGCTGCTGCCGACCGACTTACAAGCCGTTATTACGCCCGTCGAAAAAATGACAAGCGCGGGCGTCGGCTCGCCCGAGTTGTACAAATCAATCGACGATTTGTTTTTGCTTTCGCTTGCGGAAATCTACTCACACGACGCAATCGCAACGTCGGCTTGGGGAGTTATCAAAGACAATGCGACCGTATACAACGCCGAGGGCGAGCAATACGAATATTGGCAAAAGGCAATCGGCGACCTCGACCCCGATAACAGCAGCGACGAACTTATCAAGACACGAGGCGGCGGCGCGGACTATTGGTGGTTGCGCTCTCCTCGCGTTGACGACGACAGCTACGCGTGGTGTGTCGACAGCGACGGGTATGCGGGCGGCGACCGCGTCGGCGGCGGTTTCGGCGTGTCCTTCGGCTTTTGCGTTTAATCTATAATCGATAAATCGCCCGCCACCACGGCGGGCAAAGGCGGCAAACAATGACAAACACAAGATACATACAAATCGGAGTTGCAGCACGTCGAACGGCTGCGGGCGACTTTATGCCGTCCGTGCCTATCCTTGCGGAAACGTCCGAGCCTATAAATAAAAGCGGCTTGCACGAGTCCGAGGAAAAAATGCTGCACGATTTGGGCGCATTGTTTGCCGCAAAACATCTACAAATCAAGGAGGCAAACGATGTCAAAATATAAAAAAATAATGCTCACATCGGGCATTATGCAAAAAGAGGTTTTGACAAACGTGCAGCGCGTCGATCCACGCGTCGACAAATCGTTATTGAGCAAAATAGTCAACGACATTTGTTTACCGACGAAACCGACACTCGACAGCATTTGCAAAACGTTGCGCTGCGGCGTTTTAGACATCTACGACCCGCACGAAATAAACCTCTTGCCCGATAACACCGATTGCGCGGGCGTAAATGCGGTTGCAACCGTCCGCAATAGTCGCGGCGGCTTATCGCACGGCGACAACGTTTACAATCTTACGGTCGAAATAGACCGCCGTACCGCGGAGCGCGTTTTCGCAAAAAGCGCATTACGCAAACTCGGCTTTTTAAGCAGAGCGGACTTTGTACGACAAGCGGTCGACGGACTCGTCAAGAGATTGGACGAAATCGAAAGAAAAGAGAAAGCCGCCGACGGTGCTGCTACACCTATCGACGGCAAACATAAGTCAACAACCTATTGACAACGCCTATTATACGACAACAAACGGCGATTGTCAACAATACGACCCGAAAGGCAAAGAAAAGGGCGTTGCAACTTGGCACTTGCAACGCCCAGCAGTTGACGCAAGACATCAAACAAACCTTGTATGTATTATAGCATACTAACGGCGTGGTGTCAACCCCTTTTGAGGCTTTGGAAACGTGCTTATTACGTCCTTGTAATCGGTATTAACTTACCGACGAAAAAGGTATCGCAAAAAAGCAAATTGTGTTTTATTTTCCGTCGCCTTAACCCGTTAAAACAACAAGGCAAAACAAACGTCAAACGCCTCGAATTTGCGCAAGCAAATTTTGCGTTAGCAACGTTTGACGTGATATGTTTTGGCTTGTTGTAGGGTTTAGGCAAGCGACGGAAACAAACACAATTTGCGTGATACTTGGACGTGATCCCGATTTGCAGCAAAGAGAGCATTTGCCCTCGGCGTGTTTGCAGCGGCGTGTTTGATTTTCCCGAGCCTTGCGGGGTCAAGGGGCAAGACCCCTTGTCGTCTTGCAAGGGGCGAAACCCTTGCAGAGTCAAGCAAATTCTTTGTCTTTTTAACAACCAACAATGCGGAGGTTAAAATGGCAAAATACACACTTAACGACAAGTACGACATTGACGAGTTATTTGCTTACACCGACACTAACGAGGAAAGGCTTGCCGCCCTCTATGATAAACACATCGTCAAGTATCGTACAAAGACAATCAAAAGCGGTAACGTGTTAGAGTGTGAGGTATATCCGATTTGGGACACTCACACATCGACATCAAGAGCAAAGCGGTTTAGAGAATCCCGCGAGGTGCAAAAGAACCTTAACAAGAAAAATGCTATTAAGAACCTTGTGCGGCTGATTAACACCAACTTTACCGACGACGACATTTGGGGTACGTTTACATACGAAACAAAACGCTTGCCCGCGTCGGTAGAGGACGCACAAAAGGAAATGGCAAAGTTTATACGCCGACTCAAATATTATGGCGATAAACACGGTTACGCGCCGTTAAAATACGTCTATGTAACCGAATTTGAGGACGACCCCGAGAAAGGCAAAAAACGTGTACATCACCACATCGTTTGTAACTTTCCCGACCGCGATGTCGCCGAGCGTCTATGGCGCAACGGTGCGCGTCGACAAACAAGACGGTTGCAAGCCGACGACGACGGTTACGAAGGCTTAACCCGATACATACTCAAAGACCCGAAAGGCGCAAAACGTTACGTTACATCGAGAAACTTGCAAAAGCCGCAAATCACTATCGCCGATTGCAAGTTTACCCGCAAGAAGGTAAATAAAATCGTGTCGGGCGATGTCGACGCTAAAAGCGTATTTGAGTCGATGTACAAAGGCTATGCGCTGCATAAGACCGTTGCTAAAACGAGCGACTATTGTACGGGCGCATACGTCTACGTCAAAATGATTAAACAACAGCAAGGAGGTAAACCTCGTGCAAACCGCCGAGAATAAAATAAAAGCCGACATCGCCGCAATACTACAACGGCACATCTACGAAGGCAACATCAAACACCACATCGAACCGTTTGCGGGCAAGTACATCGTTGCCGACAAAATCATTTGCGAACATCGGCTCGTAGTTGCGCCGAACGGCAAGGCGGCGGACGAATTGCAAGCGATAATGCCCGACGTGCTTGTCGGCTGCGGCGGATATGCCGATTTGCGCTTACCGCCTACAAGCAGCGCGTTGATATATTGCGACGTTACGTCTACCACTCCCGACGACGGCTTTTGGTTATGGTGTCGGCAGCGAGCGGCGGACAATCACAAAGTGTTTATCTTGGCAGCGGCTGCACCGACGGACTTTACGCCGATTTGGCGCGGCAGCGGCAAAATTATAAAACTACACACATACGGAGGTACACAATGGCAAAAATAATCGAGTTGAAAATCTTGCCCGAGTATTTTGAGGCAGTCAAAAGCGGCAAAAAGACGTTTGAACTGCGAAAGAACGACCGCGACTTTTGTGTCGGCGATATTTTGATTTTGCGCGAATTTGACGGCAGCAAAACCACGGGGCGCAGTGTTACGGTCGGCATTACCTACATTTTGCAAAACTGCGGCTTTGGACTCGCCGACGGTTATGCGATTTTGAGCATTAAGCCTTTGCGCGGAGGTAAAAAGCCGTGTTAAAACGCATTTGCAGCGTGATATATATAATCGCGTTTTTTGTAATCGTGGTATGTGCGCCGATGTCGGCAATAATGCTCATTTTCAAGGCTTGCAGCGCAACCGCTTTATCGTGGCTCGACTGCTGCGTGCCGCTTATTATCGCAATTGCCCTTTTACCATTTTTCATAATCTCAAAAGCGGTAATCGGCGACAAGGAGGCTTAACAAATGGCAAAATCGCAAAAAACGACCACAAAAACGGTAAAAAAGGTTGTGCCGCCTTCGGCGGACGCGGAAACACCGAAAAAGGCAAATCGCGGTGGCGGCAAATCGCAATATGAAACAAAAATATTGCCACACCTCGCCGAAATCGAGCGATACCACCGCGTCGGCGTTACCGAGGCGCAATTGTGCGCATATTACGAGGTCGGCAAAACTCAATGGACGCAATACAAAAAAGACCACACCGAACTCGCCGAAATACTATGTAATGCAAAAAAAGCACTCAAAACCGAACTTATCAACCGCGCATACGAGGTCGCCACGGGCGGTACATACGTCGAAACAACCGTCGTTGAGTATTACACCATAAAAGACGGCGTAAAGGTTGTAACGGGCGGCAAAACGACTACACATACGCGGTACAACAAACCCGACGCGGGTATGCTGCAATTCTTGCTTATCAATCGTTTTCCCGACGAGTTTGCCCGCGATCCACACGCGGTCGAGTTACGCAAAAAGGCTCTCGAACTTGCCGAGCAAGGCAAAGCACCGAGCGACGGTTGGGAGGGCGTGTAAATATGGCGTTAGACCCGATACACGCGTTTTACTGCCGCAAAGACTACTTGTCATTGGCGCAAGCGTGTAAAATCAAAAGCGGCGGTATATGCGCCCGCTGTGGCGGTATATTTGATATTAACGATTTGCGACCACACCACAAAGAGGAATTGACGCTCGATAACATCGACGACCCGCGAGTTACGTTAAACCCCGACAATATCGAGGTGCTGTGTCATAATTGCCACAATGCCGTACATCGCCGCTTTGGCAACGTCGTCGGCACAAAGCACGTTTATCTTGTCTATGGCTCGCCGTGCAGCGGCAAAACAACGTACGTCGAAACGGTCGCCACACGCGACGATATAGTTGTAGACCTCGACAAGATACATCGTGCGATATGTATATGCGGCTTGTACGATAAACCCGACGCAACAAAGGCGGTTGCGTTTAACATACGCAATCTATTGCTCGACGAAATACAAACGGCGGGGACGCGGCGCAAGTGGCAAGACGCTTATATTATCGCGGGTTTGCCCGATGTATACGACCGCGAAAGGTTTATCGAGGACTATAACGCCGAACCCGTACACATAGCAACACCACGCGACGAGTGTATACGACGTGCGCAGCAAGACATCAAGCGAGAGTCGATATTAAACGCCGTCATTGGTTGGATTGATAACTATTGGCGGCGATACAGTGAGCGATAATCCCCCCCGCCTCTCGTCAAATTTTTGAAACACAAAAAGACTCCTCGCCCCAACTTTGAAAAACACACACCTAAATTTTGACTTTTTCGCCGAAAAGTTTGCAAACCCTTATTTTTGGAGGTTGATATGAAAAAAAGCAACACAAAGAAAGCAACAAAGGACGCGCTCGCCGACAGCGAGTACAAGCGTCTTATCGATATTTACAAGGGCGCGAACGTCGACGAGGTAAAACTCAAAATCAACGACCAACTTATACGCAAAGTTGCCGAGTTGTACGCGATTTTAGAGGACATAAAAGACTTGCCGTCGATAATTTACAACAAAAACAATCCGCACGAACAGCGCGAAACGGCGGCGGGCAAAGCGCGAGTCAAATATATGGCACAATACTCGACTTGTATGCACAAACTCAACAAGGATTTATTGGGGGCGATAGTAGTTGACGACGACGACCTCAACAAATACGAATAATTGCGGATCGCCGCCCGCTGCTGAGTGGGTATTGGTAAACCCCGATATTGTGCCTATCGACGGGTGGCAAGCAATCAACGACGATATAGGCGGCGGGCATAGTTTTCTTATCGAATATTACAAACGTTGCCGCTCGGGCGAAATAATAATCGGGCGCGAGTTGAAAACGCAACTCGAAATGCTGTTGCAAGACATCTTGTACCGCGGCGACATCTACCACTTTACGCTCGCCGCTGCACATAAACGTATCGACTTTATCGAAAGCGAAATTAAACACTTTGAGTCGCCTTTTGCGGGCAAGCCGTTTATATTAACGCTTTGTCAAAAAGCAATTGCGGAGGCAATTTTCGGTTTTGAGGTTTATGACGCGGAATTGCTCGGCGGCGGGCGTTGGGTGCGTCGGTACAAAGAGGTTTTGTTATTGGTCGCCCGCAAAAACGGCAAAACGCCGTTTATCGGTGCGCTTACCCTTGCCGAGTGGTTTTGCGGCGAGGCGGGACAAAAAGTTATGTGCGCGTCGAACGACTACGAGCAAGCGGGTTTAATCTTTGATTGTATTAACAACTTTCGAGAAGAATCCCGAGCGATGTGCAAGGTAACGCGCAAGAACGTAAAAGGCATATTTTTCGGAAACCCGCGGCAGCGGAAAAAGACGGGTAAATTTTCGGCGCAAAACAAAGGCGCAATCAAGAAAATGTCCGCAAAATCGGGCGCAAAGGAAGGTCGAAACCTCAAAATTGTTATCGTTGACGAGGTACACGAAATGAAAGACCGCTCGACCGTTATGCCGCTGCGCTCGTCTTTGACGACGCAAGACGAGCCGTTGTACTTTGAAATAACGACCGAGGGTATTGTCCGCGACGGATACCTCGACGAACGCTTAAAGGACGCACGCAAGGTTTTGCGCGGCGAACTCGACCGCCCGCGTTGGCTTGTGTGGCTATACACGCAAGACAGCGAGTCGGAGGTTTGGAACGACGAGCGCAGTTGGGCAAAGTCAAACCCGATGTTGCACGTCGTAAAGAAAATATCGGACTTGCGCGACCTTGTAGAGGAGGCACGCAACAACGGCGCACAACGCGCATTTACGCTTGCGAAAGAGTTTAATTTGAAACAACTATCGTCCCGCGCTTGGTTGCGGGCGGCGGACATCGAGGCGTGCGACGGAACGTTTGAACTTGCCGACTTTGCAAACTCTTGGTGTATAGTCGGTGTAGACTTGGCGGAGTCAAACGACTTGTGCAGCGTAACGTTTTTGTTTATGCGCCCGAACGACGACACAAAGTATTTATACACGATGTACTTTGTTACCGAGGCAAAGGCGAACGACCCGACCACGACGGACTCGCCGACAAACCCCGAGCGGCGCGATTATAGACAATGGGAACGTATGGGACTTTGCCGCGTTGTCAAAGGCAACGTTATTGACGACGACGTTGTTGCTCGATACTTACGCGAGATATACGACGAGTACCACATACGCCCGTACCGCGTCGGGTATGACGAGTGGCACGCAAAAGAATTTGCAAAAATTACGACAATAAACTTTGGCGACGATGTGCTAACCAAAATCAAAATGTCGTATGAGGCACTTAACACGCCGACGCGGACGGTCGAGCAAGACCTACAAGCGCGACACATCAATTACAACCGCAACGAGATATGTGCTTGGTGCTTTCGCAACACCGCCGTTAAGCACGATAATAAAGGCTTTGTAATGCCCGAAAAGGTTGCGGGTTACATCGGCAACAAGATTGACGGCACGGTATCAAAAATAATTGCTTACGCAACGCTACGCGAGTGCAAGAGCGCGTTTATAACCAAAATCGGGGGTTGATATGGAAAACAAACAAAACGACGAAAGACTGCCGTTATCGGCTTATCAACGCGAGGTGCGTTGCCCCGTCCACAATCGATTGCTCGGCAAATTTGACCGCCGAAAAGGTATAATCAACGTTACATACTTTTGCCCGCTATGCAAACAAGAATATACGTTTACCATAAAAGGCGAGAAAAATTAACGCGATAATTACGCAATTATTGATTTTAACTCTATAAAGCCGCAAATAATTATTGACAAACCGTAATTTGTTTTGCTATAATAGGGTAAATTTAATATGCGTCAATAGCGTGTACTCCATTTTTGCGAATTGCAAAAACAAGTGAGTCGGTGCTTTGACTTAACGTGATAAACGTTGGGTCAAGTGTCGGCTCACTTTTTATTTTGTCAAGGAGGTTACAGCGTGGGAGTCTTAAAAACCGCGATACAAAATTTGCTCGGTTGGGGCAAAGAAAATGTTTACAGCAGTCGCGTCGTAAACGCAAACAACGTTTTATTTACGTCATACGGCAACGACATACACGCAAGCGATATTGTCGCTACGGCGTTACATCGAGTTTGCGAGGAGGTGTCAAAGTGTAAATTAAAGTCGATTATCGAACACGACAACCCGCACACAATCGACGTACCCGACGACGACATCAACAAAACATTTAACGGTCGCGTCAATCCGCTATGCGGGCAAAAAGACTTTTTGTACAAAGTCGCCTACATTACGCAAGTACACAAAAATTGTTTTATCTATTGGCAATACGACAACGTGCCGATTGTGGTAAACGGCAAAAAGTACGTCAAGCGCGTTACAAAAGGTTTTTATCCTATCGAGGCGGCAAACGTCAAGATGTATATGCTCGACGACGAAATGCGTCTCGAACTTACAAGCATTGACGGCACGGTAATATTGGATATGCCGTACTCCGACGTGATCCATATACGGCAAGGTTACGGCGCAAATCGATATATGGGCGGCGGTCGCAACGGCGGCGGCAATTACAAAAACTTGCTCGACAACTTGCAAACAATGCACGTCATACACGAGGCAATACCGAAATCGTTAGAGGCGAGTTTGTCGCTGAAGGGCATTTTGTCTATGAAAACGATTGCCGACGTTGATAAAAAGACCGTTACCCGAGAGGAATTTGAAAAGCATTTATTTGACAGTAAATACGGCATAGTTGCAACCGACTACGAAAGCGAGTTTACCCCGATAAATATTGCGGCGGCGGACATACCGTCAAATACCCTCTCGTTTATACGCGACGAAATACTCGCCCCCTTCGGCGTATCGCTGCCGATATGGTTAGGCAAGTACACTGACGACGAGTTTGCTGCATTTTATCAAACCGCCGTCGAGGGCATATTAGCGTCGATTGCCGAGGCTTTCAAAATTACGCTTTTTACCGAAAAGCAACTCGCATACGGACACAAAATCAAATATTACGACCGCTTGGTGCAGTCGCTATCCCTTGCCCGCCGTATGGAAATTGTCAAAATGACGCAAGAGGACGCGTTGTTGTCCCGTCCCGAGCGGCGCGAGTTACTCGGCTATGAACCCGACGACCAACCGACCCGCGTATCGCTAAACTACATCGACGTGTCGTACGCAAACGAGTATCAACTCGAAAATATCAAAAAGGCAAAAAACGCCCCCGCTGCAAATGCGGACACGGACGCGGACACCGACAACAATACACCGCCCGCCGACGACGACACGGACGCGGCAGCGGACGACAAAACAACCGAGGAGGATAAAAATGCCAAAACAACCGATTAAACGGGCGACCGAACAAAACCCCGAAATAATCAAACGCGCACAGTCGAACGACGTGCAGCAAGTACAAGTCAAGTCGTTGGAAGGTATTATCGAGGGATACCCGATAGTTTTTAATCAACGTACCGCTATCGGCGATTTTTTCTTTGAGGAAATCGACTCGCACGCGCTCGATAACGCCGATTTAAGCGACATCAAATTTATGGTAAATCACGACGACGGTATGATACCGCTTGCCCGTCATAGACGCGGCAAACGGTCGACTATGGACATAAACATCGACGACGCGGGGTTGCACATTACAACCCGCCTCGACATCGAGAAAAACGAAACGGCACGCGCATTATGCAGCGCGGTTGACCGCGGCGACATCGAGGATATGTCCTTTGCATTTGGCGTTGAGGTGTCGGGCGACGAGTGGTTTGACCTCGACAAGCCTATGCCGATACGCCGCATTACAAAAATATCAAGGGTTTTCGAGGTATCCGCCGTAAACGACGGCGCATACGCGCAAACCTCGATATACGCTCGCTCGGCGACGTTGGATAACGATAAAAAGACGTTGGATAGCGTCCTCGCCGTTGCGTTGGAAAACGAAAAAAGAGCGGACACTGAAAAGCGGGCGGCGGCTTTACAGTTAGCAAAGAAAAAAATTTTATTAAAAGAGAGGTATAACACACTATGACAAAGAAAGAACTTGTCGAACAAAGAAAGGCATTGATTGCCGAAATCGATAACGCGGACGAAAAACGCCTCGCCGAAATCGAAACCGAACTCAAAAGAAACGCGCTCAAAATCGCCGAAATCGAGGCGGAGGAACGCGACAACGCGGCGGACGAACAAGCAGCCACCGAGGAGCGTGCGGCGCGTCCTGCCCCCGTTGCAAACGGCGAAACAACGCCACCCGCGGGCAGTAAAAACAAAGTCGTATTGTTTGATACGGCAGACGAACAGCGCGAAACGGCAGCGACCGACGCAGCAGAATTGCGTACCGCAAAAATCGCTTTCGGCAAACAAGTGCGGGCAAACTTGCTCAACACCCCCGTCAATCTTTCCGCGGGCGAAAAACGTGCGCTCGGCGTGGCTTTGACTACCACGAGCAACACCTATGTTGCGCCTTCGGCGGACGCGGACGGCGTAAACAACGGCGGCGTATTTATCCCCCGTACCGTTTTGTACGACCTTTTGGAAACCGACGCGCCCGACAGTCCCTTCCTCCGCGATGTGAAATTGCAGCACATCAAAGGCGCGGTTGTTTTCCCGTACGTTATCGAGTCGAGCAACGGATCGTCGAAATCGAAAGCCGAGGGCAAAGACGCGGACGACCGCTCTATCAAGTGGGGCAACCTTACGCTCGCACAAGGCAATTACCCCTTAACGATAGAGGTAACAATGGAACTGCTTGCGATGACCGACGAGGAGTTTACGGACTACTTGCTTGCAGACCTTGCCAACGAAATGAACTTGTTGTTATCCGACGAGGTATTTTACGGTACGGGTACAAACAATCGTATCGAGGGCGTTACGGTTGGCGCAACCGCGGGTACGGCGTATGCTGCGGGCAAAGAGGCTGACGCAATCAAGGCGGGACTCCTCTCGTTGTCGAGGCGTGCAAGACGCGGCGCAAAAGTCTACATCTCGCGCTCTATGTCGCTCGAAATGACCTTCGAGAAAGACAGCAACGGTCGCTACATTTTCCCGATTTACAACAACACGGGCATATCGTCTATTGCGACAATCCCCGTTGAGGTTGACGAGAGTTTGCACGACGGCGACTTTGTTATCGGCAACGCGAAAAACTACATACTCAATATGACAAAGCCGACCGAAATATACGCCGAACTGCAAGGCAAACGCCGCGTAATAGAATACACCGCCCACCTTATGGTTGCGGGCAAGGCTGCGCCTAAAAAGTTTTATTACAACAAGAAAGCAACCTCGACGAGCAGCGGCGGCGGCAACGGCTAACAGTCGGTAATTTGCGTGCGGGTCGGGGCGAGTCAATACAAATCGGTAATCGACAACGGAGGTATTTATGGACGAAATCGACAAAATACTATACAAATTAGGGTACTGCGACTCCGACCCGAATAAACGCAAAGAGTTTGAGGGTTACGTCGCCGAGGCGGTCGAATTTATGCAAGATTGCGGCGTTGCGAAAGAGGCAACGTCGTCGGCAACTGCTTATGTGATAAAAAGCATTTGGGCAGATTGCCGCGACCGCGGCGACGAAAACTCTATCGTCAAAAAAGAGGGTTTAATCGTATCGCTTATATCGCAATTGCGGAGGCGTAAAAAATGAGTGAGCAACAACGACCGAAAAAACGACGCACTTTAATAAAATTTGCCGTACAAAAAAGCGTCTATGTCGCGGGCGTTGGCAATACCACCGATTGGGACTTTATAACGTCCACTATCGGCAAGGACGCGGACACGGGCAAAGAAATCAAGACCGATTGTTTTTACTGCGAGTGGCTCAACTCTTACGGCACGGTGGCAATACAGCAACAAGCCGACGGAACGTCGCAAACCGCGAGAATCCGTATGACATTTGTGCAAACCGTGTACGACGCGTTGCAAAACGGTATGGTAAAAATCTACAAAAACGGCATAACGGACGCGGCACATTGTTTTGTACTTGCGTCGTCGCCCGATAATTACGCCGAAAGCAACAAAATGTTGGAGTTTAACGTCAAGCATTACGAGGTAAAGTAAATGTCGCTAAAAAGTATCGCGCAAAAAATCTTGGATAACACGCTGCTGCAATACGGCGTTTTATCACACCATATACGCCGCGTTAAAACCGACGCTATCAAGGGACTCGATGTCGAAATCAACGGCAACGAGTATGTTGTTTTTCGTATTGTATCGAGCAACGACGGCTTGTACGGCGACGGCAAAGCGCACGCGTGCCGCCGATACATCGACGTAAACTACTACTACAATTACGACAAGGACGACGCGCAATACAATGTCGTCGTCGAGCGCGTAAAAGATGTTATCAAAGCGTTTGCTGCCGACAAGCATTTTCGGCTCAAAAACGCCGAGAGCGATATTGCCGACATTGATAACCCGTATCGCGGTATCAACGTCGAGTTTTTGTACTTGGAGGCGGTAAATCGTGGCTAACATTACAACGCAAAAATACGATATCGACCAACTCCCCGACGCACTCGGCGAAATATTAGACGAATTTGCGCACGCCTCATTTGAGGCGCGGCAAAATGCGGTACAAGCGGGCGCGGAGGTATTTAAGTCCGCGGTTGAGTCCGCCACGCCGAAAGACACGGGCGAAATGGCGCAATCGTGGGTTATTCAAACAAAGTACAAAAACGTGCGATACGTCGGCAATACGCGTATTGCAAAAGGCAAAGTACATCGAAAAAAGAAAGGCGGCGGCAAGGGCGAGGCTCGGGAAGGCGTGCCGCTTTCAAACGTGTTAGAGTATGGCGAAAAATCGAAACATTACGGTTTTATACGTCGTGCTTTCGACGCAGCCGAGCCTCAAATTTTCGCGGCAATAAAAAAATCAATTGAAAACGGAGGTAATTAAAAATGCCCGATAGCAAAACAAGAAAAAAGACCCTCGTGCGTTTTAACGTACAAGGCGTAAAGTGGGCGATGTTGGTTGACGGAAAATACGGCACGCCGAAATCGTACGGAACGGCAACAAAAATTGCGCTCGAACCCGACAGCAGCGTAAAAAAGATTTTCGGCGACGGCAAGCGTATCGCGTCCATAATCAACGACAAAGGCAAAACGAGTACGTTGTCGACAAACAACATCAACGACGACTTCGAGGTCGATATGGGGCGCAAAATGCTGCTTAAAAAAGGCATAGCAAGCATTAAGCAGCAAAAACTCCCCGTCTTTGCCCTCTACTTTGAAACGTGCGGACTCGACGAAAACAACGATATGCCGCTTGCAAAAACGTGGGTATATGGAGTAACGTCGTCGACCGCGCCGTCGGAGTCTTTCGACCAAAACACGGACGACATCAACGAGTCGACTTTCGACACCGCGCTCGAAATCGCGGGGACGGAGTTAAAAGACGCGTCGGGCGCGGTTGTAAAAGACCCGAAAACGGGACGCGACGTTATGGTATGGCAATTAACCGCAACTCCCGACGACGAGGGCTTTGAAACCTTCGGCGGCGCGGTTGTAATGCCTGTAACGGACGAAACCGCTACGGATACGGGGGTGTAATATGGTTAAAACAAAATTGCCCGTACAAGTCAAAACCGACGACGGCAACGGCAAAATAACGACGACCGCCCGCGATATCGATGTCGCGGTCGACACGTCCATATTTGCCGAGCAACGTTGGGAGGCAAACTTCCCCGCGCAAGCCGCGCACGAAACGCTTTTTGCGTACATCGAGCGCGTGCAAACCGACAAGTTGATTGACAAAGCGCACATCTTGTCAAACCTCAAAGCAATATTTTGCTTTATCGAAAGCGACGAGATTGCGGACTTTAAGTCGTTTTGCCAACTCTTTGACCTCGCCGACGGCGAGTATCTCAAACGGCTTACTGACAAAATCGAGTATATTTTCAATCTTGTATTAAACAGCAGCGTGGCGACATCAAAAAACTTTTAATGCACAGTCGGGAGTTGTTGCGGTTGTACGACAAGGTTTACCCGAACGGCAACCGCAACAAAAACTCGATTGTGCCGCCGCGTGTCATAACAATAATGCAAAAATGCGTTGAGTTGAAAATACAAGATTGTATGATCCAACGCCTACACTATACCGATTTGTACGTCCTCATACTATCGCTCGACATCGCCAACATAAAAACGGCATTAAAACGCGAGCGGCAAGCACGGGCGGCAAATTCAAACACCGATGTGCGCGATATATCGGGCGCAGAGGCGGTAAAATTTTTACAAGGAGGTGGCAGCCTTGCCCGATAACATACGCGGCTTAAAAGTGGAAATAAGCGCGGACGCGACAAAGTTTAACAAGACAATGAAGGACGTGCGCACGGCTGCAAAGGCGGCGCAAACCGACCTTACCACTTTGCAAAAAAGCCTACAACTCGAATTTAACGAGAAAAAGTTTGAGGAGGCGCAGCGCACCGCTCAAAAGGCAATCGACAAAACGGCGGAAATGGCTGACAAGTTGCGCGACCGCTTGCAATACCTCGAACAACGCGGCGATGTAAACACCGCCGAGTATCAAAAGTTGCAAAACGAACTGCACAAAGCCGAATTACAAGGACAGCAGCTACAAAAGCAATTAGAGCAAATCAATCAAATAAAAGTCGACCACCTCGCAAAGCAATTTACCGATGTCGGCGACAAAATACAAACGGCGGGCAAAGCACTTGCGCCGTTTTCGGCACTTGCGACGGGCGCGGTTACTGCACTCGGCACAATGGGCGTAAAAGCGGCAAGCACGGGCGCGGAGTTGGACGACTTGGCTTTGCGGCTCGGCATATCCGCCGAAAAAGTGCAAGAGTATCGTTACGTTACGGCGCAAGCGGGCGTTGAGTGGGGCGTGTTTGAAAAAGCACTCATTAAAGCGCGGGCGGCGATTTTGGACTTGTCGACGGGAACGGTAAACGCCGCGTCGCAAGCCTTGCAGTCGCTCGGACTCAACATCGATAATTTTGACGACAAAGAGGCGATGTTTGACGGCATAATCGACGCGTTGTCGGGTATGCAAGACAAGACGTTGCAAGCGGCTTACGCTAACGAGATATTTGGCGACAAAATTGCAAATCAAATGTTGCCGTATCTTAACGCGGGTACTGACGCAATAAATCAATTCAAATCCGAATTTGCTACAATCGCGCCGCTATCAAACGAACAAGTTGCCGCCCTTGCTACACTCGACGACACGTTGTTTTTGCTTAAAGAGGCGTTAAAAAACGTTGCAATACAAATCGGCGCGTCGCTTGCGCCGCTTATAAAAGCACTTGCCGACAGCATACAAAACAACCTTGTACCGCGCTTGCAGCGGCTCGCCGAGTGGTTTAATAACTTATCACTCGGGCAACAAGAATTTGCGCTGAAGGCGTTACTTGTCGTCGCTGCCCTTGCCCCCTTAACAATGGGTATCGGCAAACTTGTATCGACTATCGGCAGCGTAATAAAAGTGCTGCCGCAACTCGGCTCGGCGTTGTCGGCGTTAGAGGCGCACCCGATTATTTTGATTATAGCGGCGGTCGCGGCAATACTCTTGCTCTTATACAATCATTGTGAGGCTTTCCGCGAGGCGATAAATCAACTTGTCGAAACGCTCGGGCAAGCACTTATGCCCGCGGTCGACGCGGTAATGCAAGTGTTAGACCTTTTGATGTCGATATTACAACCGATAATCGACCTTATCGGCGGCGTGCTTGCGGTAGCAATCAATGTTGTATCCGCTGCACTGCAACCCGTTGTCGAAATCATACAAGCGATATTTGATATAATAACGCCGCTGCTCGATATGCTTATGGTTGTTGTCGATATGATATTGACCCCGATACAAATAGCGATACAAGCGTTGTTTGGTATCTTGCAGCCGCTTTTGCAAGTCGCGCTAATACCGTTGAAACTCGTATTGACGGCGTTAAAAGTGCCGTTGCAAATGTTAGGTACGTTGCTCGGTTGGCTTTCGCCCCTCTTTCAAATTTTCGGCAACGTCGTCAACAAAATTTTCGGCGGTGTCGTAAAGGTAATTAACTTTGTTTTAGGCTTTATCGAGGACGCAATCAACTTTGTTATCGGCATAATAAACGGACTTATCGACGGCGTAAACAAGGCTCTCGGTTGGCTCGGTGTACATATCGACCGTATTGCCGAGGTAAAGTTGCGTATCGATACAAGCGACATCGAGGATATGGACGATGTAAACGCGATTATCGACTCCACACCGCCCGAAACACCGACCGACAGCGGCGACCAAACGTACGACAAAATCGGCGCGGGAGGCACGACGGGCGACGTTTACAACAATGATTATAGCACCAACAACAAGACGCAAAATATACAAGTTACGATACAAAACTACGCGTCGGAGGTTGATACCGACGCACTTGTAAAAGAAATCAACATCAAACTCGCGGAGGCTATGTGATATGAGAAAGTTTTTTTTGCACACATACAGCAAATCAAAGTCTTTTGATTTGAACACGGAATCCGCGCTCGCTGCCGAGCCGACGGGACTCGGCAACTCTTTTGCCACCGCCTACAAAGACAGCGACAAAGGCAAGCACCTCGTAAACGTTACCCCGAGTTTTGAGCCTATCGTGCTAAAAATTTACTTTAATGCCGACGGATCGGAGGGTTATGCAAATTACAAAGGACTTATGCTTTTTTTGGCGGAGTGCGGCACAACCGAGTTTTTGTTTGAGTATCAAGACGGCGTAACCGACAAGTATTGCGATGTCGTTTTCAAATCGGCGACAAAAAGCGAACCAAACGAGGAAGGTGTCTTTTGCGAAACGTTTACATTTGAGCGTCAAACCTATTGGTACGAGCGCGTCGAGGACTCTTTCGCATTAAAGAATACGGCGGCGGACGCAACACGCTTTCCGCTCGGCTTTCCTTTCGGGTTTTTCGGGCGGGTATTTAACAAAAAGCAATATGTGTCAAACCCCTTCCACATCGCTGCGCCGATAACAATAACTATCTCGGGGCAAATTGCGGACAATATCCGCATTTACATCGCCACGTTGGACGACAAAATCGTCGCCGAAATAAAACTATCGACAAACAACGTCGACGGGCGCGTGATATTGATAGAGCCGAACACGAAAAAAATAACCGTGTCGCAAAACGATACGGTGTCGAACGGCTACGGCTTAACCGACAAAACAAAGCAGTCGTTTTTATACTTACCGCAAGGCGACTATTACATCGGCTCGGATATGACGCAAGACGACGCGGGGCAAATTGCGTTTGCGATTAAACGCTTTTTGCTCGATTAACGGAGGCGGCGATGTATATAGCGATTTACGACGAAAACAAAACGCATATATCAAACGTCGACAACGTGTCGTATGACCTAACGCAGCGCGTCTACGACCCCGATACGTTTAGCGGCGACGGCGTTTGCGTGGACGACATAAACGACGCAACGGTTGCCGTTGTGTGCGACGACTACGGCAACTCCGAGTATGCTTGTCTTGTCGACAACATCAAGGCGGACGGTCGAAAGCGCACAATCAAGGGGTTGGACTTCAAAACGCTTTGGGACACCGAAATAATACTCGACTTTACCGCCGACGGCAGTTTTAACGGCAAGTTGTCGGCGTTGTTTACCACCGTCAAACAAGCGGTATTTGATAGTACCGACGCGACGGTTTGCAAAATACCCGTCGAGGTTATTATCCCGACGGACAACACCGACACGACAACAACGTACGGCTCGTATCAAGGGCAATACGTTATCACGAACGCGTACAAGTTTTTGAAGGCATATCTCAAATATTACGAGTACAACATTGAGTCAAGATACGATGTCGTTGCGGGTAAAATCATTTTCGAGTTTGTAAAAAACACAAGCGTCATAGACGTTGATTTGACCGACTTTATATACGAGTTGACAACTACATCGGCGGCGACAAATAAGACGGTTGCAACGATAAAATACGACACCACAACGCCCGCTACGGACGGCAACGGCAACATCATTTACACAAACGTGCAAAAGGTCGACAGCAGCGGCAACCCCGTGTTTAATAGCGACGGCACGCCCGTATACGAGCCGAAACATCAACCGCGACCGTCGACGTTGGCGACGATATACTACTATCGAACCGTTGACAACGACATTGTGCAATCAAATGCGGCGGGCGCAATTAACGGGCGTATTTACCCCGTCAAAACAAAGTGGTACGAAAAAGAGTATTTATCCGACGCGCAATTTGACGCGGTATACGAACTCGCGAACAGCCGCTACGTCGACAACATCATTATCGACAACAATTTGACTATTGATCCGATAGACTTTGGTTTGTACGCGCTTTACACGAAGGTACGGCTCTACTACGAAGGGCGACTTTACAAAACGCTGCCGATTAGCGAAAAAATAACGACGCTCGACGCGAACGGCAAAAACGTAAAAATCAAACTCGGCTTTAAGAAAATACTATTGACCGAGGTAATAAAAAATTAGGAGGCAACAACATTGATTAGACCCGTTACATATCAAGGCGTTTTCAACTTTGACGCGCACTTGTACGCATTGGAAATCAAAAGCCGCTTTATCGACCAAAACAACGCAAACGGCTATTACACGGGGTACGGCTCGGAACTCGCCGCAACCGTCGTCGGCAATCAAATACAAGTCGGCACGGGCGCGTTTGTCATACAAGGACGTATGAACGAGATAACATCGACAGAAACGGTAACGCCGCAAATTTTTAACAATTTTGTCGGCTACGTCGTGGCGCGTATCGAAACATACCACCCCTCGGACGCGGGTAACTGCACGCTCAAAACATACGTCAACACAGCATTTAGCGAAATCGCGCTGCAAAAAGACAACGTTTACGCGGCAATTGCGGACAACGAGAACAAAGTATACGAGTTGCCGCTCTATTCTTTTGAAATCAAAAACGGCGCGATTGTGAACTTAAAAAAACTTATCAAACCCGTTGACGATTATGCCCGAGTACAAGCGCAAATTACCGAAATATTGCAAACGACAAACGAGGCTCTTGCGGCGGCTAACTCGGCAAAAACCGAGGCTCTTTCGATAGCAAACGACGCAAACTCAAAAGCCGACTCGGCTGTAACAACTGCGGGTAACGCCGTCAATACGGCGAACGACGCAAACGGCAAGGCGGCGGGAGCGGTTACGACGGCAAACAATGCGGTGTCGGTCGCAAGCGAGGCAAAATCAACTGCCGAAAATACGGTTGACGTTGTAAACCAACAACACACGCAAATGACCGCCGAAATCGCTGCACTCGCTGCGCAAATCGGCTCAAAACAAGGCACGACCGTAACCAAAAACGGCGTTGCGCTTGCAACTATGGCGGCGGACGGTTTAATCGACGTTGCCGACGAAATAACAATAAACGGCGGAAACGCATAGGAGGCAATTATGGCACAAAAAAACGTTACGTCAAAGATACAAATGCGTAACGACACCGCGGCAAAATGGGAAAGTAAAAACCCCGTACTCGCCGTCGGCGAAATCGGTTACGACACGACGAACAAAAAAACCAAAATCGGCGACGGCGTTACACCGTGGGTTGACCTCGATTGGTTTGTAACGAAATCTAAACCGAATTTTGCAACCGACTCGTGGAGTGTGATAAACGAATATGCAAGCACGGGCGCGGCGGCGGACGTTTACAAGGTCGGCGACGAAAAGGTTATCGAACTATCGACGGGTACGCAAATAACGCTCGTTATACTCGGGTTTAATCACGACAATAAGACGGGCGGCGGCAAAGCGGGTATATCTATCGGTATGAAGGATATGTTGCCCGATTATTACGTTTGGAATAGCAACGGCAGCAACGCAAACGGTTGGAACGGCAGCGAGATCCGCACGCAAACTATGGCGACGCTATTAACGCAATTGCCCGCCGATTTGCAAGCCGTCATAAAAGCGGTCGACAAAAAAGCGTCGAAAGGCGGCACGCTAACCGACATTTTAACGTCGAGCGACAAATTGTGGTTGCTTTCGCTTGCGGAAATCTACTCGCACAGCGCAATATCAACGTCGGCTTGGGGCGCAGTAAAAGACTACGCTACCACCTACAACGCCGAGGGCGAGCAATACGAATTTTGGCAAAACGCTATCGGCGACCTCGACCCGAACGACAACGACGAGGCACTTATCAAATATATGAACGGCGGCGCGGGCTCTTGGTGGTTGCGCTCTCCGCTCGTTGACAACGACGGCTACGCGTGGTGTGTCCGCTACGGCGGGTATGCGCTCGGCGGCCGCGTCGTCGGCGGTTGCGGCGTGTCCTTCGGCTTTTGCGTTTAATCTACAATCAAATAATCGCGCCCCCTCGTGGGGCGCAGAATAAACCACACGGAGGTATTTATGGTTTACAATCTCAAAGCAGAACCGACAAAACAAGCGGGCGATATGATTGTTGCAACGGCGTTAAACGGCGTTGTGTACACCGAAAACTCGCGCTTGCACGTCAAGACAAACACGCGACATCTCGTCTATAAATTTGACGGAACGCCCGCGGGTTGGTATGTGCGAAATCTAAAAAACAGCGACGACGTTTACCTCGGTAAAAACGTGAGTCCGACAATCGCGCTCGAAAATTTAGAAATCAAAAGCGCGGTTTTATGGAACTCGGTATATCAACCGCCGCAACCGCCGACCGACGATAAAGTCAAAGGCAAAAAGTAATGTCGAGCGTCTTAAAATCGAAACGCGGCGAAAGTGCCGTACAATTTTTAGACACGGCGCGGGAGTTGGAAATTTACACGATTAAGACGTGCGCTCGCTTTCCTAAACGTTATATGTTTTTGGTAACAAAAGGTATCGTCGACTTATCGCGGCAAATCTACAACGACGTAAAGGCGGCAAACAGCATTTACCCGACAAACGCCGCCGAGGCGCAACTCCGAAAAAACCACATCTTGCAAGCAAATTGCGCTTTGCAAAGTCTACTATCGCAACTCGATATTGCAAGAGAGTTTATACGGCAAAACGACGCAAACAAGCCTATCAAAAGCGCGGTATATGAGCGTTGGGTCGAATTGATAACGACCGAGGCAAAACTGCTTGCGGCACTCAAACAAAGCGACAAAGAGCGTTACAAAAACTTAACGTAACGCACATAGGTTATACGCTATTAGGTACTTTCGTGCGGCGGCGCGGACAATTGGTGGTTGCGCTCTCCTAACGTTGACAACGACAACAACGCGTGGTATGTCAACAACGACGGGTATGCGAACGACGACCGCGTCGACGGCGGTTACGGCGTGTCCTTCGGCTTTTGCATTTATTACGGCTCGACAAAGTAACCCGATATACGGGCGAAATCAATGTCTTTGCAAAAGGAGTGTATGACCTTTCCGTAACGGATAAATATATACCTCGATGTAGTCAATCGGACGCTACTTGCATTACCGTTTATTGCGGTATAACGGTTTAATGGTTGGTACTACGAGCAATACATACCCGCAACGATAAAATATTGTACGAGGTATTTGAGGACTTATGAACAGCAAAGAAAGGCACGAGGCGCGGTATCAACGCCGCAAACAAAAGCGCGACGAGCGCAAACGGTTACGTTACGGTCGGTGCGACGACTTCGACGAGGTTTTCACTTTTGACAACCTTTATACAGCGAGCCGTAAATGTTGCCTCGGTGTCGGTTGGAAAGCAAGCACGCAACGATACAAAGCGAACGCGCTGCGCAACGTCGCCGATACCCTTTCTTTGCTGCATAACAATAAGTTTAAGAGTCGCGGATTCTATGAGTTTGATAGGTGCGAGCGCGGCAAGTTGCGCCACATAAAAAGCGTACCGCTCAACGAGCGCGTCGTGCAACGCTGCTTATGCGATAACTCGCTTGTCGATATGTATAGTCGGTCGTTTATCTACGACAACGGCGCGTGCATTAAAAACAAGGGCGTATCGTTTGCGGTGGCTCGGTTGAAATGTCATTTACAACGGCATTATCGAAAATACGGCACGGAAGGCTATGCCCTCGTTTTCGATTTTTCAAAGTATTTTGACAACATACAGCACGAGCCGCTAAAAGAAATCGTCGACAAAGTGTACACTGACAACCGCATTAAAACGCTTATCAAGCAATTGTATAACGACTTTGGCGAAATTGGACTCGGCTTGGGCAGTCAAGTGTCGCAGTCGTCGGCGTTGATGTACCCTAACCGTGTTGACCACTTTATAAAAGAGGTATTGAAAATCAAAAATTATGCCCGATATATGGACGACGGCTACTTGCTGCACCCGAGCAAAGATTATTTGAAATATTGCCTCGAACGCATACGCGAAATTTGCGCCGAGTTAGGTATCAAACTTAACCCGAAAAAGACGCAAATTGTAAAAATATCACGCGGCATAACTTTCTTAAAGCGTCGGTTTAAGTTGACCGATACGGGCGCGGTAATAATCAAACCGAGCCGCAAAGGCGTAACGAAAATGCGCCGCAAAATGAGAACGTATCAAAAATGGGTCGAAAGCGGCAAAATGACTATCGGCGATGTGCGTACATCGTGCGTATCGTTTATCGGCGGTATATTAAAATGCAACGCATACCACACGATAGTAAACATCTTAAAACTATATTATCAATTATTCAAGGAGGCTCTCTATGGACTTAAAGGGCGATTTGCAACAAATTATCAATGACGGCGCGATAACGCCCGCCGAACCGCCTAAAACGCCGATAAACGGCGCGGACGCGGCGGCGGACAATCAAACCGTTGTGCAGCCGAGCGATCCGTCGCAAGCGTATGCAGCGGCGCGGGCATTTGCCGAGGTAAAAGCAACAACCGACATAGCGACCGACCCGACGCGAGCATTACAAAGCAAACTCAATATGAAGGTCGCCGAACACATCGACACGTCGCAAAAGGTTGCGCAAAAAATCGACGAAACCGCTGACCGCCTTGTCGACAAAGGCTTAAAAGCACAAGAGAACAAAGCGGACGCGCAAATCACGTTATCCGAGGACGAAAAAATCGAGGCGGATTTTACGAAAAACAAAAGCGAGTATCTATATCACGGTATCGACCACAAGGTCGACAAAAAGTGGAAACGCAACCTCTTGTTGGTAATCAATGATTTTTGGTTTGTGATATGGGCGATTGTGAGTTGCTTTACTATCGTACCCGTTAGCACGTTTTTAAGCCGCATAAAGGCATTAAAAGGCGTTGTCAAGGGTTGCGCCGTAACCGTCGGTATTTTGCTTTTGCTTGCTATTCTCGGCGGTATAACGTACGCAATACTGCGTGCGTGCGGTATAGACATTTTCGGTTAAAGGCGGGCAACCGCGTTTGACATAAGCGACCGTTGGGAAATGGACGCGCAAAAAATCTAACAAGGAGGTATAAAGGCTATGGACGAAAACAAAATTGTCATTGTGTCCGACGAAAACGGCGTTGTCGCGTTTGACGACATTACTATCAAGCACGACACCGTAAATCGTGCCGAGGTTGCCGAGGTAAAAGCGGAAATCGCAAAACTCGAAAGCGACCGCGTTGCGATTGATAACCGCATTGTCGAACTCAAAGCAAAAGTGCTGTATGCCGAAAAGGTTATCGCAATCGCAGACGAAAAACGCGCAATCGAAACCGAGGCGGCAAAAAGCACCAACAACACCGTGTCCGAGGGCGGGGCGAGTATTCTTGCCGATGTCGTCGCCACCGACGAACCCGACGCAATCGTCGCCACCGACGTTGATTGAGGAGGTATCGTTTATGGAAAACACGGAGGCACAAGTTATCGAGTGGGCGATTAAAAAGTTAAAGTCCTACGATAACGAAAAGAAACTGTATAACTTATCGGCGATAATTCTTTCGGTACTCGATGTACTATGCGGGATAATCTCGATATTTTATACATCTATGATTGTAACATCAGTCATAGCGTCAATTATATGTGGTACAATTTGGGGCGGGCGGTTTATACAACTTATAAAAGCCGAGCGACTCGCAAAGGCTCTAAAAATCTTGTCGACCGCAAGTATCACATACATAACCGTCCGCAAAAAAAGGAGTGAATTTATGAAAAAGTTTTTTGATAACCTCAAAAACAACCCGCTTACAATCGTGTTTGCCCTTATCGGCGGCGGCGTAATGGGTTTTGCTGCTTATAAACTCGCTCAACTCTACTTTGTCGCGTTGCCTCAATGGGCGTATATTTTAATCGCCATTGTGGCGGCGGTACTTACCGTTGTGTTTGTGGTGCTGCTCGGTTGGGATAACCTCAAATCGGCAATATTACGCAGCGCAAAAAAGACGTTAAGCAAAGACGGGTATAATACACTCGTTGAAACGGTCGACGCGCTGAAGGCAAAAGAGGCTGAACAAGCCGAAATTGCCGCGGCGACCGCCGCACACGATAGAGAGGTCGAGCAAGCAAGGCAAATTATTGCCGAGCGCGAAAAACAAAACGCCGAGTACAAAAAGGCTCTCGAACTGCTTGCAAGTATGAACGCAACGGACGCGGCAGCGGCGCAACCCGCACCGAAACCGCCCGACGCGCTGACGGATAAACCCGTCGATATGCAAGCAACGTCGACCGCCGATACGGACGCGGCAACACACGATACGCCGAGCATATTATCCGACATCGAGTAATTGCCGACAAAAAACAAAGATACCCGCAAGCGTTTGTTTGCGGGTATTACTTTAATAAAAGAAAAAAACAACCGCTATCGGTTGCTTTTTTCTACGACAATGCCCGCGACACCTTTTACGAAAATATACCGTATTTGTCGGTGTTCAAACTTTGTCGCTCTTGGCGGAGCGGGTGGGATTCGAACCCACGAGCCCTTGCGGACTACCTGATTTCGAGTCAGGCCCGTTATGACCACTTCGATACCGCTCCATTTAAAAATATTCGTTTATTCGTTTTGTTCGGCTTGTTCCTTTGATAATTGCTCAATGCTTATATTCGGCTTGTGATAGATTGGATCTTGCGATCGTGGTCGAAGTGGCGAGACTCGAACTCGCGGCCTCATGGTCCCTAACCATGCGCGCTACCAACTGCGCTACACCTCGATAGCTAAATCATTATACGCTTTACGAGCGGTTTTGTCAAATAAATTGATCTGCTTTATAGCGGAGAACACATATTTTTTATATCTTATGTTTAATTAAGATAGGCGGCGGGCGAGTATGTCTCGTTCCGCCGCCCTATTAGTAACTAATTTATTACGGCTTGAACTGTACTTCGGTAACCGTCAGCTTGCCGTTGCAGTCGGGGCAGGGCGCGCGCGCGGTTAGCCCTTCGAACAGATAGCCCATATTGGCGTCGCTGACTAACATCAGTTCGTTGCCGCATGTGCCGCACTTGGGCGCGTAAGTGTAAGAGCGTTCTTTGCGGTCTTCTATGGAGCTTACCTTAAGATAAGTGCCTTGGACGAGCTTTTTGCATTTTCTGCAATAGTATATAGCGTCGAACGCGATAAAACCTTCGCTGCTTTTGGCGTCTTCCCACATCGACATGCTTTTGTTGAGTTTGACTATTTGTTCGACCGTGTATCTGGAGTACGCGTCTTTTATGTCGTCTTGCTCGAAAAGGTTGATCGATTGCCCGCAGATCTCGTAATTGACCATGGACAGCCCGTCGGCATTGTTCATCATAAAAGCGGTGCGTTGCGCCTCCGTTTTGTTCATGAGCATGCGGTTTACCGCTTCGAGAAGTTTGTCGGCGTCGCGTTCGGGTATCCTGTCAACAGCGTCTTGCAGTGTGGCCAAACCCTTTGTCCCGATTTTATAAACGTGATCCTTGCCGCATTTTTGGCATTTTAATGTTACGATCTTAACCATTGTCGCCTCATAATACGATACTAATATATGTATTATAGCACGCGTTTTGCCGAATTTCAAGTATTTTGTGTTATTTTAAATAATTAAAGAGAACGGAATCTCTTTAATAATACGATCAAAAGTATAAATCGCCTAATACCAAACACAACATAGCCGAAGTGTCGCCTGTATTCAGTCGCCGATCTGAACGCTTTTAGCCAAGCGCAGTGCTACGCGTTTGGGTAAAAGCTTATATGCGGCGAGCATCATTTTGTTTTTTACGCCTATGGTAACCGTCGGCGGCGGATTTTTGGCGGTGAGTATCTTTACCAGTTTTTGCGCGACGTATTCCGCGGTATACCCGTTTTGTTCGAGTTTTATCAATCGGCTCGTCGCAGTCTTAACTTGCTCGTCGTACTCGCCGCAGTCGTCGTACACCGATCGCTTAAAAGAAAAGCGCGTTTGCGTTCCGCCTACGAGCGCCGACGTGCATTTTACGCCCGTCTCCATGCGCAGTCCATGCGCAAACATATTGAGCGCAGCTTTGGACGCCGAATAGAAAGAGTCGAACGCTATGGGCGTAACCGACGCGGAAGAACTGACGAATATCATCCGTCCGTCTCGGCTGTTTTTTATAAGCGGCAATGCGAACTTGCTGCACATTATCGCGCCCAAAATATTTGTGTCGAATAGGTCATATACGTCTTTTTCTCGGACGCATTCCACGGGCGCAGCCATAGACATGCCCGCGCAATATACGAGCGCGTCTGCTTTATGTATTTGTTCAAAGGCTTTTTCCAGAGATTCGACGTCGCACACGTCGGCGCGAATGTCCGTTATTCCCGCTACGGCGCACGGCGTGCGCGAAATGTTGATAACTCCGCGGTCTTTAAGTTTTTGGCACAGCGCGAGACCTATGCCCGAAGAACCGCCTACAATGATTATGTTGTTCATATCGGTATTAGTATGTGCCGTGCACCGTATATATATAATGATGGCGGTGGAAGCCGAAAACATTTGCTCGATAAAGCCCAAGCGGGTTTAAATCGGCTTTTTTCTTATGGGATAGCGCGCGTCGCCGCATTTGCGCATAATTTGTTTAATTTTGTTGATTTTATATTAAGATAGTGATATACTATTTTTATCAAGTCGTATTCGGCTGTCATCAAAGGAGAAAATATGGATAACGCTTACAACTACGACGAAGCGGAATTGGAAGAGGGCATAACTCTTAAAAAGGTAGGGTACTTTTTTAAGAAAGCTTGGTTGCGCATGATAATTTATCTTGTCGTGGCTTTGGCGCTCGCGTCCGCGGTAGTTTTGCCCGTCAAGTTTTTGTACAAGTCCGAACGCGTCGGTCTTACTTCCATAGAGTTTATATACGAAGGGATAGAAGAGGGGCTCGACCCCAACGGCGGCGTGTTGAACACAGATAACATTATTTCCACGACGGTGCTCGACAAGGCGGTGGAAGCGTCCGAGCTTACGGACGTTATAACCGACATATCCAAGCTGCGCGCATCCATGCGCGTTGACGGCGTGGAGACCGAAGAATACAGAAAGCTCGTGGAAGCGGCGTCGCGCGGCGATTCCGACGCGGCGAGCGAGTTGCGCACGTACGTCATGCGCCCGACGCAGTTCGAGATAATCATTTCCGAACCGCAAAAGCTCGGCTTGTCCGACGTTCAGGCAAAAACGCTGTTGACGCATGTCGTAGCCGAATTCTGCAAGGACTTCAAGAGCCGCTACACGGTGAGCAACATGTTCTCGTCGGACGCGTATATACTGTCGCAGAACGCGATGCTCGAGTATGCGGATATGTACGATCTGTACATGCAGACGTTCGATCCCATAGAGACCTACCTCAACAGACTTGCGGCGGAAGCGCCTGCGTTTACCGCGACCGACAATAACACCACGTTCGCCACGCTTTTGAGCAATCTCAGCGTTATAAAGCGCAGTTACGACGCATTCAACAGCTATATCCTTTCCAACAACGTGTGGCGCGATATAGACAATGCGTTGAGCGCGCTCGCCGAATCCAAAACTCAAAAGCAGAACGAGCTTACCGCGCAACAAGCGTATCTCGAGTCCATTATCGAAATAAAAGACAGCATAAAACCCAATACCATTACTTCCAATGTCAACGGTCAGACTATCACGACGGAAGCGTATCCCAAGGAATATTACGTGTGGCTTGAAAGGGTGGATACCGAAAACGCCAAGGTCAAGACGCTAACAAACCAGCTCGATAACATTACTCTTCGTTATAACAAACTTACCGCGAGCAGCGAGAAGCCCACGGACGCCGCTGTCGAGTATGTGTCGAAAACGATAGTGCAGCTCGAGAATATGAGCAAGGTATTCGTAGACAAAGTAAACGGCACGGTTACCGAATATTACGATACAACGTTTATAGCGCAGTCTGTGCGCGCGGTGCGTTCGCCCGTAGTTATGAGAATGTCTATACAGTTCAATATACTCATAATATATGCGTGCGTAGTGATGGCGGCGCTTCTTGCGGCATCGCTCGTTACGGTGATAAAGATCTCCAAACGCAACGCCAAAGAAAAGAAATCGGCGCTCGCCAATGCCGCTTGCGACAGCTCGGCGGACGATAACGCGGCGGACGACTGCGACACAAATGCGCAAAGCGATATAACGTCCGATCAAAAGCGCAATAAAAAATAAACCGTTCATAACGCGCGGCAAAAACTCATACGATCCATTTGAAAATACAGTTAACGGGAGCATTTATGTCAAACACATGGTTGAAATCGGCGGTCTTTTACGAGATCTATCCCAATTCTTATATGGACGCCAACGGCGACGGTTACGGCGATCTCAAGGGAATAACGGGCAAGCTCGACTATATAAAATCGCTCGGCTGCAACGCTATATGGCTCAATCCGCATTACGATTCTCCGTTCAGAGACGGCGGATACGACGTGCGCGACTACTTTAAAGTGTCCGAACGCTTCGGCACGGAAAGCGATTTCGACGACTTTATAAAGACGGCGCACGCCAAGGGCATTAAGGTGATACTCGACCTCGTTCCCGGGCATACGTCGGAAGAGAACGCCGACTTTTTGAAGAGCGCAGAAAACGTTCCCAACGACATGTACGACAGATATATCTGGACCAATCACGAATGGCATTTCCCCGACGGGTTCAAGGCGATAGCGGGACGGCACGACCGCAAGGGTAATTATATAGTCAACTTCTATTCCACGCAGCCCGCGCTCAATTACGGTTTTAACAAGGTGGACGATCCGAGCTGGCAGATGTCTTGTAAATCTGACGCGGCGGTCAAAACGCGCGAGTGGTTAAAGTCGGTCATGCGGTTTTGGCTGGACCGCGGCGCGGACGGTTTTCGCGTGGATATGGCGGACTCGCTCGTCAAAAACGACGGCAGCCAAAGCGAAAAACCCGCCACGAGCGAGATATGGCGCGACGTAAGAGCTATGCTCGACGCGGAGTATCCCGACTGCATTATAGTTTCCGAGTGGTGCGATCCGCAAGCGATACGCGCGGGTTTCCACGCCGATTTCATGCTCGATCACCACGGCAATCCGTATAATCTATTGGTGCGCGGGGAAGAAGAACCCGACACGTACAGCTACTTCGACGCGGAAGGCAGAGGCGACGCAAAGAAGATAGCCGACGGGTTTTCCGAGTGGCACGACGCGGTAAAAGAGGACGGCTACATAGCTATAATAAGCTGTAACCACGACACGCCGCGCCTCGCGCCCTATTACACTCAAGAGCAGCTCAAGATTATTTACGCTACGCTGTTCACTCTGCCCGGCGTGCCGTTTATTTACTACGGCGACGAGATAGGCATGAAGTATATTAAAGACTTGCCGTCGGTGGAGTGCGGGTTTGCGCGGACGGGTTCGCGCACGCCCATGCAGTGGGATATGAGCAAAAACGCGGGATTCTCGGCGGCGGACAAGACGTTTTTACCCGCGGCGGTCGATAAACAGATAAACGTCGCGGCGCAAGAAAAAGACAAGAAATCGCTGCTGAATTGCATTAAGTCGATCTTGGCGTTCAGAAGATCGCGCGCCGAATTTATATCCAAAGAACTCGGGTTCGTTCACGCCAAAGGCAGCGAACCGCTGTGCTACAAACGCGGCAATTTGCTGTGCGTAGTCAACCCGCTCAAGACAAAGGCGAGCGTGGCGGTAGAAGTAAAAGCCAAATCGAAAGCGATTTTCTCCATAGGCAAAGAAGCCAAACCCAAAAAGAACGGTATCGACGTTCCGCCGCTGTCGTTTACCGTATTCGAGTGCATTTAACAGATAATGACAAAATAATGACAGTCGCGTCGTAAAAGCGTAGTTCCCATATGGAATGAAAAAACTAAATTTTTAAGAGTTGCTCTTTCAAGTGATGACAAAAGGCTCTCGGACATTTTGTTCGAGAGCCTTTAACTACACATTATTTACAAAGATAAATTGAAATTTATAAGTCAATATCAACTTTATATTCTGTATCTATCAAAATGTAGTTTAGTCCGTATTTTTTGCACATTTGCAAATTGCTTTCGTTTTCTTTAATAAAATTTTCCTGTACCAAATCTCCGCTTGTAAGCCTTTGTTCAGCTATACTTTCATTTGCTAAAATATCGGAAAAATGCTTTTGTATATAGTTTTTGCTCATAATTAAGCAATAGTATTTGATATACAACAAATACTCTTTATTAAAATCTTTTGCCCAATCAAATGGTATGTAACAACCTTCAACAATAAGATTTTGTTCGTTTTCTATTGCTGTTTTGATCATTTCTTTAATTATCGCCCATAAATACGGCGTTAGTTTTTCGTCATCGGTTACGCTTATTGTAGTTTGATTGCTTCTTATCAAACCCATTTTTAAGTGGTCAATAGAAAGATACGGAAATTTATACTTTTCCAACAATTTTTGTGCCAATAATGTCTTTCCTGTATGAGTTGTTCCCGCAATTAAAACTATCATAACTCTCCGCTAAATTACTGTTTATCGTACAATCATTATATCATGAAAAATAAAAGAGCGCAACCGATTGAATTTTGTATTTTGCGTGCTATATAAAACATATCTATATCTCACTAGGCTACAAGTAGCCTAGTTCGTCCACGCTTAAAATACAATAGAAAAGGTATGGCTTTATGCCATACCTTTTCTATAACCTGCGGCTTGCCTAAAATTCCCTATAGGAACTACAGTAAAGCGCGGCTGTTTTTTATTGCTCATTGCGATATGACCGTAGCCGCGGAAGCGGAAACAGTGCACTTGTAGCAAATAGATTGACAATGCGGCGGCGCGTGTGGTAAATTATAAAAAGAATACTCGGCGAGGAAGAAGTGGCACATGGCGGTAAAAGAAAGCAATATAACATGTCTGAACTGCGGACGACAGACGGAAAAGACGGGAGAAGGGAAATACCGCTGCGCGTATTGCGGACATAGCTTTGAAGAAGATAACGTACAAGACCAAGCAGAACAAATGCGCGCGGAGCTGGGCGCGGGCGTAAGCATAGCGCTCGAACAAGCTCGGGAGCGGGATATAGCGAACGCTCGGTACAATCTGTACGAAGCGGCGCACGAAAAATATACAGACGACGAAAAGGTATTGCAGTGCGCAAGAGAACTGAAAAAGTACTTGCCCAAGGACGTACAAGCAAACTTCTACGAAACGGCGATAAAGCGCAACGCGGAAAAACTGAATAAATACATAAACGGGATAGATACGGATAAGTACGGATATCTGTCGGACGATATAACAGAGTTCATGCTCAAGAGCATGGAAAAGCGCAACGTGCTGAGCGTAAAAGCGTATATAGAACGCGCATACGGCAAAGACAAAGACAAGCGATTGGAGTACATAACAAAAGCGGAAGACGAAGCGGAAAAGATAGACGACGGGATATATACGGCGGAAGTGCCGAGGGATGTGTTTGTAGCATACTCGAGCAAGGACAGAGCGCGAGTGAACGAAACAGTAGAGTATCTGGAAAGTAACAAGATAAGCTGTTTCGTAGCGGAGCGGAACTTAAGGCACGGCAAGGGTGCGGTAGCGCGGTACGAAGAGCTGTTGAAAACGGCAATGGATAACTGCAAGTGCGTGGTGTACATGTCGTCGGAAAACTCGCGCGATCTGGACTGCGACGCGTTGAGAGTGGAGCTGCCGTATATAAAGAGCAAGCGGAAGAGCATGGGACGGATAGAGTACATACTCGACGAGTACGGCGACAGTACGAAAGCGGGCGCAAAGAAACTGTTAAAGGAGTTCTTCGACGGACTGGAGTACTGTAGAGATACAGACGACCTAATAGCAAGGATAGTGCCGTACAAAACGAAACGCGCGGAAGCAAAAGACGCCAAGTACTGCGCCGACTGCGGCACCGAAAACCCGAGCGCGGCAAAGCTGTGCATGGAATGCGGCTGCAGAAAGTTCTTCGATACTCAAGACGAATACTCGCTGTTTAAAGAGCAAGAACGCGAAAAGCAAGAAGAGATAGAAAGGATAAAGGAAGAGACGGAGCGGGCAAAGCGCGAAGAGCTTGAACGCGCGCAGCGCGAGAGCGAGCAAAGGCTCGCCGAGATAGAGCGGCAAAAGCAAGCGGAGATAGAAAGACTTAAAGCCGAAAACGAGCGGTTGAGATCCGCGCGCGCGGGCGAAAATAAAGCGGCGGTAAATGCCGATAGGAAGGGGCGTGCGGACGCGCAAAAAAAATGCGCGGCATGCGGCGGGCTTAACGACGGCGACGCCAAATTTTGCATGTTCTGCGGCGGCAACAAATTCGTCGCGGTTTCGTCTCCTTCGCAAAAAAGCGGCGGTGGCGGCATACTCGCAAAACAGTTCAAGCAAGTAAAAGAACAAGTGGCAACTGCAGTTACCGACGCGGCTAACAAGGCGGGCGCGGCTATAACGGGCGCGGCAAAGCGGTTGGGCGATATTTTGGAAGTCGGCGGCGCTGCGCATGAGAGCGCGGCTACGAAAACGTCCGATTTGAATGATTACGATAGATCCGCATTCGAGATGTACGGCACGACGCTGAAAAAATATAAAGGCAAAGGCGGCGACGTCGCGATACCGCAAGGCGTAACGAGTATAGGACATAGTGCATTTAGCGGGTGCAGTACGTTAAATAACGTTTGGTTACCGAACAGTGTAACGAAAATAGAAAGGAACGCATTCGGCGGCTGCAGAGCTTTGACTTATATCGATATGCCTAAAACGCTAAAAAGTATAGATAGCTTTGCTTTTCACGATTGCGTTTGTTTAACAAAGGTGGATATACCCGACGGAATAAAAAAGATTGAAGATCATGTATTCAATGGATGCCGTAGCTTAAAGAACGTCATTTTAGGAAACGGCGTAACGAGTATCGGGGACTGGGCATTCGAGGGTTGTAGCGGTTTAACGAGCATAACGATACCCGACAGCGTAACGAGTATCGGGAATCGTGCATTCGATTATTGCAGTAGCTTAACGAGCATAACTATTCCCGACAGCGTAACGAGTATCGGGAATCGTGCATTCGATTATTGCAGTAGCTTAACGAGCATAACTATTCCCGACAGCGTAACGAGTATCGGAGAGTATGCATTCTGTGGCTGCAGCAATTTAACGATATACTGCGAAGCGGCAAGCAAGCCGAACGGGTGGAATAGCGATTGGAATCATTTTAAATATCCCGTGGTGTGGGATTGCAAGAATAACGATAGAGACAGCAACGGTTATGCATATGCCGTAATCGACGGGGTCAGATATAGCTTTAAGGATGGGAGAGCTGCTGTAGTAGGACGACGGTTGAGCAATATCATCGGAAGCATAGACATACCGAGCAGCGTAACTTATAATGGAAGATCTTACAGCGTAACGAGTATCGGGGATGATGCATTCTCCTATTGCAGTGGTTTAACGAGCGTAACGATACCAAACAGCGTAACGAGTATCGGGAATTGTGCATTCGACGGTTGCCGCAGTTTAACGAGCATAACGATACCCGACAGCGTAACGAGTATCGGGGATGCGGCTTTCCGCGATTGCAAGAGCTTAACGAGCATAACGATACCAAACAGCGTAACGAGTATCGGGGATGATGCATTCTACGGTTGCAGCAGTTTAACGAGCATAACGATACCCGACAGCGTAACGAGTATCGGGGATGATGCATTTAGGAATTGCAGTAGTCTTACGAGTGTAACTGTCCCCGTCGGCGTTATAATTATAGGAAATAGAGTATTCTCTTATTGCAGCAGTTTAACGAGCATAACGATACTTAACAGCGTAACGAGTATCGGGTATTGGGCATTCTTAGATTGCGGCAAGCTAACATCTATAACATACGGTGGGACTAAAAAGCAGTGGAAGGCGATAAAAAAACACCGCGGTTGGAAGAAGGGCACGGGCAAGTTTACCGTTATCTGTACGGACGGAAATACAAAGTAGACTATCGCATAAAATATACGCGATATCGAGCGCGACATGCTCTGCGGCATAGCGGCGATGAGAATAGGAGGACGATATGATAAAGTTTATAGATGAGGACGGGCTTATAGATCCCAAGACGGCGGCGAGCGATTTCGGCGCGGCGACGGCGATCACGGCGTTCAGCGATTTTTTGTTCGACGAGCTGTTGGAAACGCTGGGGGCTAAACAGATAGGTTGCATAACGGGCGGCGTGGATAAGCCGGTGTACGGCGCGGAGCGAAACGGCAAGCGCATAGTCGTCTACAAAAGCCCGGTGGGCGCGCCCGCCGCGGCGATGGCTATGGAAGAGGTGGGCGCATGCGGCGTAAAGAATTTCGTTGCGTTCGGCATTTGCGGCGCGCTCGTAAACACGGCGCACCGATCGTTTTTGGTGCCCGACAAGGCGTACCGCGACGAGGGCACGAGCTATCACTATCTTGCGCCGTCGGATTATATGATAATTAAAAACAGCGCGACGGTTGCGGATAAGCTGTCCGCGACGGGCGTTGCCGCGACTGTGGGCGGAACGTGGACGACGGACGGGTTTTACCGCGAAACGCCCACGCGCAAGGCGGAGCTTGCGTCCAAGGGCTGTATCGCCGTGGATATGGAATGCTCGGCGCTTCAAGCGGTGTGCGACTTCCGCGGCTACGAGTTTTACACGTTTTTCATTTCGGCGGACAGTCTCGCAGACGACGAGTGGCAGCCTAACGATATAATGTCGCTCACGGTGGGGACTGCCGACCGCGCTGCCGTCGCCGCCGCGATAGAGCTTGCTTTTTCGCTGTGAGTAAACACCCGCCCGATAGGCGGGTATTTTGCTCTCGGCAATATTAGAATTGAGTTAAAATTGCGGCGTAATTTATATAACCGCTTGCGTTATCGCATTTATTGTGATATCATACATATATATAATTTTCCGCATGGCGGATATGGTCGAGGCGGTGGATATGGGCAAAACGATAAAGATAAGCAAAGCCGACATGGGCGACGCGGTGTGCCGGATAGCGGACGTAAAGGAACTTACGCCCAACACCGAAATAACCGTAGCGGACGGCGGCGTTACCGTATTCGTAACGGTAAACGGCGTTACGCGCGCGCTTACCGCGGGCAGCGCTACGGTGTATTCGCTTTTTAATTCCGACAAGGACAAAAAGCTGTTCGGCGGCAACAAGGCGTACGGCAGCAGCGAAGTATTTGCGGTCGACCGCGCGCACGAGTTCGTAGCGCAATGGGGGTTCGGCAAGGCGGAAGCCGTGCCGTGCAAAAACGCGGAGCTGGGCGTGGACTGCGCCGCCGTCGTTACGGGCAAATATACATACACCATAAAGGACTGCATTGGGTTTAAAAACGCGATAGGGCTCAAGAGCGGCGCGCTTTATAGCGGCGAATTGCGCGAGATACTGCGCGAAAAAACTTCGGGGAGCTTGCGCGCGTACTTTGCCAAGACTTTGGGCGCGTGCGAGTTTAAAAAGTGCAAGACGCGCATAGGCGAGTTTTGCGAAGAGCTCAAGCAAGTGTTGAACGGCTGTCTCGATAATTACGGTATAGAAGTTGATTCGGTCGAGATAGAAAGCATGGAAAGCTTTATAATGGAGTACGGCGACCGCCGCGACGAGATAACCGAAAAGACCATAGACAACGCCGTGAACAAGCTTGTAAACGACGGGCGCAAGGACGATATTTCGGTGGACGCGATGAAGGCGAGCAAGGTGGATATACCTCTCATCTACGCCAACAATGCGGGCAAAAAGAGCGGCAAAACTTTTAACTGCCCCAAGTGCGGTCAAGCTTTGGAACAAGGTTCCAACTACTGCGTGCGCTGCGGCGAGAAATTTTTAAACAAGGACTAAGGTAAACGACATGGGAAAATACAAGGAAAAGACTTTTAAGCAAAACACGCGTTTGTTTAAAGACAGACTGCAAAAGATAATGTTCGACGAAAACATCCCGTCCGAAACGCGCAAAAAGCTGCCTTACGTGCTGAACGCATTGGAGCTTTTGGGTGAATACCCCAAGGGCGCGGACGCGGACGCTATGGAAGCGATAGACGCGCGCATATCGTCCCTTCTCGACAAGATGAACGCCGATATAGCGGAGCTGTCGCTCTCCAAGATATCGGGCGGCGCAAAAAACTCGGCTATGCTGTCCCAGCACGCCGACATGCTGCTGCAAGCAACCGTCGCGTTCAGACGGTACGGCACTAAAAGGCTATCCGACGACGATCTCAAAGATCAGGACAGTTTGGCGGAGATAACCGCCGATATAGCGGACGGCAACGCCGAACTCGGCGCATTGGACACGCGCATGGACGAGCTTGTGCAAAAAGCTGCCAAGTGCGAAGGTCCGTCGGCTGTAGCCGAAAAGAACAAATACAAGAGCGAGTGGAATTCGCTCAAGGTAAAGCGCGGCACGCTGGAAAGATCGATAGGCATGCTCAACGCGAGAAAAACGGCGCTCGATTCGGCTGTCTCCGTCGCGGGGCTTGCCATCACCGCCGAAAAGGTAAAGGGCTACGAGCTCGACGTACAAAAACTTGCCAAGAAAGCGGCGGAAACGGAAAAAGCAGCCGACAGACTGCAAGCCGAAAACGAGGCGGTAAACGCGCTCGCAGCCGAGCTGAACGACGCGCTGGGCGTTCCGTCGGCGGACGACGGCGTGTTCGAGGCGCTAGTGGACGAGCGCAAGGCGCAGAACTTTAAAGCGTCCGTCGAGGACGCGGGCGACGATGACGACGAGTTTGATAAGCTCGTCAAAAACAACGCGGACATATAAGCGGTCGGAGGGTATGATGCCGTCTAAGAAGAAAGAACTGGAAATGCAAAAGCGCGCCGAGGCGGAAGAAGCCGCGAGAGCGGACGCCGAATTCGACGCGAAATACAAGGCAAAGACCGAGCGCAAAAAGGTGGAAAAAACCGTTGCCGAATCGGACAAGATAGTAGCCGATCTCACCGCCAAAGCCGCGGCGGCAAAGCTCAAAGGGTATACCGACGTGTACCGCAGCTACATATCCATGATAAAGCTTGCGCGCGCGAGAAAGCGCCAAGCGGAAATGTTTTTGTTCCAGATCGACGCAATGCAGACCATGCAGAGCCTGTCTAAAAATTCGAGCGAGCTGTTGCGGTCGATGGGCGAAGTTATGAATTCGCTCGGCGCGCTCACGCTCGACAGAACGGCTATGCGCGACAGTCAGCGCGATTTTGCCAAGGTGCAAAACGACATAGATAAACAGACTGCGGGCATAGAAGCATTTCTCGGCGGCATGGAGCTGGAGCTTCCCGACGGCGACGGAGCGGAGGCGTTTTCGGACGACGAGATAGAGCGGGAGATAGACGCGTATATAGCAAGCTCGCCCGTCAAAACGGACGGCGAAGAAAGCGCGCCCGCGCACGTAGGCGACACCGCCGATCTCGAATACATGAAGCGTCTGCTCAAAAGCTAAGCGAATAAAGCGATGGATAACAAAGAGATACTCGAAAACACATACAGAGTCAGTTACGACAGCGCGAAAAAGTACGTTGAGCAAGGCAATCTCGCGGCGGCTAAGAACGCGCTCAAAAAGGCTCTGTCCGCGGCGATAAAGCTCGCAGAACAGTCGCGCGGCGCGGAGCGCGAGAGGTATAAAAAGAACGCCGTTACGGTGTCCGATCTTTTGGAATCGGTCAACAACAAAATGGACGGCGCGGCGTCTGCGGTCAAGGCTAAGCCGACGGAACGCAAAAAGGCGGAAGAGCCTATAAAACCGCGATCGCCGGAAAAGCCGCTCCCGCCCATCACTGTGGAAGAGGCGCTCGCCAAGCTCAACGAGCTTGAGGGCTTGAGCAAGGTGAAAGAGCAAGTCAAAAAGCTCGTCGCCGAGACCAAGGTGTCCGAGCTTAGAAAATCGCGCAGTCTCAAAGTGCGGGTAAAGACGCACCACTTGATTTTTACGGGCAATCCCGGCACGGGCAAGACGACCGTCGCGCGCATAATGGCGGACATTTACCGCGCGCTCGGCATACTCAGCAAGGGGCATTTGGTGGAAGCCAAGCGCGCCGACCTCATAGCGGGTTACGTCGGTCAGACCGCCATAAAAACGCAAGAAGTAATAGACAGCGCGCTCGGCGGCGTATTGTTTATAGACGAAGCGTACATGCTTTATAAAAAGGACAACGACAAGGACTACGGCAAAGAAGCGATAGATACGCTGTTAAAAGCGCTCGAGGACAATCGCGACGATTTTGTGGTAATAGTCGCGGGCTACGCCGACGACATGCGCGAGTTCTTTGAAGCCAATGTGGGACTCATGTCGCGCTTCCGCACCGAAATAGAGTTCGAAAACTACAACGGCGAGCAGATGTTCAATATATTCGCCAACATGTGCAAAAGCTCGCAGTACGTTTTGACCGGCGGCGCGGAAAAGAATTTGCGCGCGTTCTTCGACAGACTTTACGCCGAGAACGGCGGCAAAAAGGACTTTGCCAACGCGCGCACTGTGCGCAACGCGTTCGATCTGATAATAGAACATCAAGACCTTCGCATAGCGGAAATGGGCGGGAACATATCTAACGACGTGCTTATGACCATTACGGAAAGCGATCTCATAGGTCTCGACACCGCGTCGGTCAAATAGACGTAGGCAACGCCGACGGGCAATTACGGTAAACACGCCGCTACGGGCGGAAGGAGCAATATCATGGGAATTTTCAAAAGCAAAGCGGAAAAAGAACAAGAGCGCAAGATGGCTGTGCGCCGCTCGATGAAAGAGCTGGAAAAGCGCATACGCAAGCTTAAAGACCAAGAAAAAGTGTACATCAATGCGGCGCAAGTCGCAGAGCGCGAGGGCTTGCCCGATCAGCTCAAGCTTGCCAAAGAGGCGCTCAAAATGACGATAAGCGAGCGCAAGCGCACGTACAAAATGCTGTTGAACGCGCAGATAATGTCGCAGATGAAAGACATGAGCGCAATGACCAACGAGTTCTTGAACGCAATACACATCATAAGCAAGGACATTGCGGACACGACGAGCGCGGACATGAACAAGCTCACGCGCGAGCTTAGGACTGCTATGGACAAAGTTTCCGAGCAGACTGAGAGCTTGGAGGATCTTCTCGAAGATTCGCAAGACGATGTGGGCGAGCTTTCGGACGAGTCGGCGCTCGTTACCGACGACGAGATAGACAAGCTCATTTACGGCGGCAGTTCGGACGAGACGGGCGATATCGACGCCGATCTCGAAAAGCTCAGAAAACAGCTGGGCGACTGACGCGATCACGCGGATGGCGAGTAACATGGACGATCTCAACGCACGTTTATCCGATAATGTGAAAAAGGCTTCGGCGGCGCTTTTTGCGAGCGATCTCGACGGAGCTGTAAAGCACATCCTAAAAGCGCGGGAGTGCGCGCTTCTGCTCGCCAAAAACAGCGTGGGGAAAAAGCGCGAGACGTATCTCAAGCGCGACGCCGAGCTTAAATCGATGCTCGCCGATATCAACGCGAAAAAAGAGTGGCAAGCCTCCGACGCTCCCAAGGAAAGCGGATCGCAGCGTCCGCAGCAAAAAGAGGATAGTCCTAAGTTTACTAAACCGTTCGAGCCGTACCGCGGAAACAGCGCAAACAGCGCAAGCGGCGTAAACAGCGGAAAAAACGCGCCGAGACAGCGCGCGGACGATCTCAGCCCCGTAAGGCTGGACGATTACATAGGTCAGCCGCAAGCGGTAAACGCAGTGCGCGATCTTATAAGCGCGGCGCGGCTAAAGGGTTCGGCTCTGCCGCACATCATTCTTTACGGTTCGCACGGTCTCGGCAAAACCACCTTTGCAAAGATAATCGCCAACGAACTGGGCGTAGGTTTTACCGAAGTCAACGTGTCTAAGATAACGACTTCCGAAATGATAGCCGTGCTCAAAAAGATAAAGCCGCGCGATATTGTGTTCATAGACGAAATACATACGCTGCCGCTCGTAGTGGCGGAGTCGGCGCTGTATTCGGCTATGCAAGACGGCAGAGTAACGTATATGGAAGGCAAGGGCAAGTTTGCGCGAACGCAGACGGTGGAGTTGCCGCCGTTTACCCTCATCGGCGCGACGACGGAAATGGGCAAGCTCGCCAAACCGTTCATACAGCGCGCGGTGCAAGTGCGGCTTGTGGAATACACCGACGACGTGGTTGCGTCCATAATAAGCAGATCATTTTCGCGGCTGGGCATGAAGATATCGGCGGACAACGCCGCGTACATAGCCAAGCGCTGCCGCAACAACGCGCGCATAGCCAACAACACGGTGAAACGCGTGTCCGATAAAGCTTTGGTCGCTTACGCCGCGCAAAACAACATTAAAGAGAGCGGCAGCTTCGACACGCCCGACGCAGTAAAAAAACTCGGCATAGAAGTGTCGCGGCAGACGATTGATAAATTTTTCGACGAGAACGAGATCGACGAATACGGTATGGAAAAGGGCGATAGGGAACTTTTGCGTATCGTTATAGATAGGTTCGGCGGCGGTCCCGTCGGTTTGGATACGCTCGCGAGCGTAATGAACGAAAGCACTAATGTCATTTCCAAAAAGTACGAGACGTATCTTATAAAGCGCGGCATGCTCAAGATAGAGCGCGACGGTCGCGTGGCAATGCCGCTCGCGTATACCGCGTTGGGACTTGTTCCGCCCGATACGGACAAAACAAAAGAGCGTAGCGGTGAAGTAAATGCGGCAAACGCCGACAGCGGAGACGACACGGCCATCGGCAGCGGAATAGTATTCCCCGACGCATTCGACGATAGTTTAACGGACGCGCAACAGTCCGATTACGAGCCGAGAAGCGTTATAGCGTGCCGCGTGCGCGATGAAAAAAAGTGTGAAACGATAGACGACTTGATAGTGTATCCGCAAAACGCACCCGCGTTTTCCCAGCCGCTCGACACGTTGTTTCCCGATATTGTAAAGGACTACGAAGCCGAACCCAAGCATTTCTGCATGCTCGATATAGACTTCGGCGGCTTTACTCGAAAGCTTTGCTGCGATTCGTTCTTGGAAAGCCGATTCGCTTCGTACATGGCTACGGCGGGATACCTTGCGGACATGAAAGCGCAAGCGCTCGAGCTGGAATACACGTCGCAAGCCCAAGCGGACAGACGGTATTTCCCCGACTTTTTCATTAAGGACAGAAAGGGTCGCATAGCCGTTATAGAAATGAAAAACCCCGAGACCGCGACGTACCACTTGAACATCGACAAGTACGACGCACTCAAAGCTTACTGCGCGCAAAAGGGTTACGGCTATGCCGAGATAACCAAGATAGGGAATAAGTATGTATCTGCGGAAATGCTCAAAGCGCGACCTATCGACCGTCAGCTCGAAAAATTCATTGTGCAGACGATAGAAACGCGCGGCGCGGCAACGGGCGACGGCGCTTTTACCGCGCGTGATTTCGACGAGTACGCGGTGCAACATGACGGCGCGGACATAGCCGACGTGTACGCAATACTCTTTAATAACCGCGCGCTCAAAAACGTCGATCGCAACGGAACGGGCTTGTACATAGTTCCCGCCGATAACGCGGAAGTTTGACAGTATAGTCTGCGTCGGTGTTTGCCGAGCGCGAACGCAACGATAATATATATAATAAACAGCCGCGGCAAGATATATTTTCGCACGGCTGTTTTTTTATCACATTACCGCGACGCGCTTTGCGCCTATGCGTTTGGCGAGGCGGCGCGCGGTGTAAAAGGCAGGGCGTATGCGGTCGGGCTTTTTTCCGAACGACAGCGTTTTGGCGGACGGCGCGGCGTGCTTTACAAAGCGCTCGTCGGTTACGCATACATAGGCGTCGGAAACGCACTCGAGCAGCCGATATAGCCGCGCGTTTTCGCGCTTGGTGTATTTAGCGCCGTCGAGATTGACGACGAGCGTTTTTGCTGTTACGCCCGCCGTTTTTTCGAGAAACATTACGGTGCGCATTTGTACGGGCGACAGCTTTTTCAAACGCTTATCGAGCGAAATGCCCAGCTCTTTCAGCTTGTCGGACGAAATGTCGCTGCCGCACAGCGCGCGGCGGTACTTTAAGTATTCCTCAACGGTGAATGCCGCAAACGGCACATCGCCGTATGCGAAATAGTTTCTGCCGTTTTCGCTCGCGCAAAACAGCACCTCCACGTTGTCGAGCAAAACAATGCCGCTCGCGTCCGCAAAATAGTCGCGCTTCTGTCGCGCCGATCCGATACAATAAGTAACCATGCCGTCGATTATGGACACATCGACGGGCGTTTATACATGTTTTATATTAAAACCGTACAGTAGGATATCAAGCGAAAGTTTTGTCGAGCGCGGAAATGCAAACGCTACAGCCGTATCGTATACATCGCCGCAATAGCAAAACCCCGCCTTGCGGTGGGGTTTGGAGCTACTGGGCGGAATGCCCGCGGAACTCGCGGGCGACCTTTGCGATACGCATTATCTTCTTAATTATTTTATTCGGTAATAGGTATTTATAGCTATTTCCGTATCGGTCGGCGCAAGCGGTTAGCGTACCGTGCGCGGGGAATGACTTAACTTTCTACAATATCTTTTCTTCTCCGCGCACGGTGAGCCGCCCAGTAGCCCCAAACACAAAACCCCGCCTCGCGGTGGGGTTTGGAGCTACTGGGCGGACTCGAACCGCCGACCTGCTGATTACGAATCAGCTGCTCTACCAACTGAGCCACAGTAGCAAAATGTATAGATGATAAGTTTGCGTCGGCGGGAGAAGAACCGCCGCGGTCCAAAGGACCGAAGTCGCGAAAGCGACGAACCTGCTGCTACGAAGCACGAGCGGAGCGAGTATTACGAATCAGCCGGTCCAACTGAGCCACAGTAGCAAAATGTATAGACGATAAGTTTGCGTCGGCGGTGAGAAGAACCGCCGCGGTCCAAAGGACCGAAGTCGCGAAAGCGACGAACCTGCTGCTACGAAGCACGAGCGGAGCGAGTATTACGAATCAGCCGGTCCAACTGAGCCACAGTAGCAAAATCATTTAATCTGACTTTTAAAGACAGCTTAATAATTGTAGCACATGCCGTTTTGCGTGTCAAGGATTTTGAGCATGCTCTTCTTACGAAATTGTTCCGTAGGTCAATTTAGATGCGGCTTTCTTTTTTTATTTGACAAAAAATAGCGGTTATTGTAGAATTATCGTAGTTATCGGAATAAATTTACGAGGAACACTAGTGTGCGAAATATCAAAAGACACTTAAATATATTTGCGGCGGCGGGGCTGTTATTATGCGGCGGCGCGTTGTTTAGCGCGTGCGGCAAAGCGTCCGACGACGTGTATTTTACCGTAATGCTGCCCGAAGGCGTAGGTTACAGCTTAAACGGCGACGCGGTAGTCAATGTTCGAGCGGGAGATCGCGTTGTTTTCGACGTTGAAATAAACGACGGGTACGAGTTCGTCAATTCAAACGCGGGCAGATACGACGACGGCAAGCTCATACTCGATAACGTGCGGTATTCGGTTACCGTCGATCTTGCCGTGCGTCTGTCTACAGATATTGCGGACATAGTAAACGGTACGGTAACCGTTTCTTCGGCGGATGACGGGGAACTGCGTTACGGACAGCCCGCCGTGTTCGAGTTTATGCCCAACGCCAATTACGTTATAGAAGAACTTTACGTTGGGGGCAAACCGTACGATTTCAGCCGCGAAGCCGACGGCTCGGTAACGGTTACTCAAGTATACGACGAGTTTGTATCGCTGTATGCGGTGTGCTACGGTAGAGAGTGCGCGGTAACGAGCGGCGAGCCCGATGGCGGCACAGTAACCGTTACAGCCGAAAACGATACGGTTAGGTATGGCGATACGGTAAAAGTTTCGTGCGCGCCCGACGACGCATACAAGACCGCGTACATAGAAGTGGGCGGCGAATACGTTTACGACACTGAAGAATACTCGTTTACCGTGCAAGGCGATACTTTTATCACGGCGCGGTTCGTGAGCGAAGATTGGTCCGCCGTAGTATACGACTACAACGGCGCGGACGTTTCGCACACGGCAATGACCGTCGATTATGCGGCGGACGGCGAATTTTTTTATCTGCAAAACGATAACGGCGCATGGACGCGCGACGGCTATACGCTCGAGTCTTGGAACACCGAAGCGGACGGCAGCGGCGAGCGGCATGCGCTCGGCGCAATGATAGCTATGCCCGATCGAGACAGTTTCGGCGCGGATAAAGAATTAAAACTGTACGCCCAATACAAAAAACACACGCCGAGCGAGTACTTTGAGTTTGAAGAATGCACCTCGCACGACGGATCTATCGGCTACGAGATAGTATCGTATTCGGACGGCGGCAAAAACATGTCCGAAGTAGTGATACCCGACAGCTACAACGGCAAAAAAGTGGTGGCGATAGGCAACGACGCGTTTAACGGCAACGCGCATATAAAGTCGATAGTAACGACCGCGGCGTTGGAAAAAATCGGCGCGCGAGCGTTGGGCAATATGAGCGAACTTACCGATCTGTATTTGTTCGACAGTATACGTTCGTTTAGCGATACCGCGCTCGTCGGCACAGACCTTAACAAACTGCACATGAATTCGGCTACCAAGCGCATTTACGACAAGATCTTGGAATCGAACATGGTAGACAAGCAGATGCTCGTAAAGACGAGCGAGCGTCAAAAGATAATAACGTATTCGGGCTGTTCCATTGCCAAAGGCATGTGCTCGGAAATGTTCTACGACGACGAAATGCTCAAGGATTACGACGTCATACATATGGGCGTTCACGCGCGGTTCGGTTCGGGCATGTTTTTGAAGATGACCGACAAATATCTCAATGCGGGCGACATCGTTGTGTTGGCGTTTGAAAATTACGATCATCTGTGGCTTACCGACGAGGGCATGGAGCTTGTAAACGAAGAGCAACCTTGGCGGCTCAGACATTTCGAGAGCAATTACGATATCTATGAAGAATACGAGCTTGCCGAGTCCAAGGATATAAACGACATACTGTCCGCGCTGCCCGTGTATGTGGCGGCGCGCGCGAGCGATTTGGATAACGGGCGAGTATATAACACATGGCCGCGGCGCGACATGATGAACGAACACGGCGATTATACGTATTTCAGAGCCAATGCGGAAGAGGGCAGTCTTGTAGAGGACGTGGAGACGCTGTACCCGAGCATGAACTTTTTGAACGGCGTGGATAAGATAAACGCTTGGGCGCGACCGCTCATGGAACGCGGAGTGCGCGTCTGTTTTATTTTCCCGCCGGTCTACAGATACAAGGCGTACGACGACGAAGCTAACGCAACGCTGCGCCGCGAGTTTTTGGCGGAGCTGAACAGCCGTTTGGAATTCCCCGTGCTCGGTTCTATAGACGATGCGGCAATGCCGTATTATTGCTTTAACGATTGGATCAACCACCCGTCTACGGACGGCACTAAAGAGTATACCTCGCGGTTTATCAAACTGCTTTCCGCGGCGGTGTCGGATGGGACGGTATAGCATGGAATTCAACTACCTGGCTATTATGTTTTTGGCTGTGGCGTTCGCGTTTGTTTACGCGTCCAAGCGTTACCGCGTCAAATACAATATAGTGTGGCTGTTGCTCGCCGTAGGAAGCGCGGGCGCGTACGTAACGCTCATGCTTACGGGCGGATATGAACTTTTGGACGCGGCGGCGGGGCTTGCCGTGTTGCTATTGGGCGTGTTGCTGCTGGGCGGCACGGAGGAGCGCGCAAATGCTGTTTAACTCCGTTGCTTTCTTGATATTTTTCCCCGTAGTAACGCTGTTGTTCTACGTTATCCCGCACAAGTTCCGCTGGGTGATATTGCTTGCCGCAAGCTATTACTTTTATATGTCGTGGGATGCAAGCCTTATTATACTCATACTCGGCACGACTGCTGTTTCGTACATAGCGGGGCTTATAATCGAAACTACCGATAAAAAAGCTCTGCGCAAAGCCGCAGTGGTGATAGCCGTTGCGAGCAGTCTTGCCGTGCTGTTCTTTTTTAAATACTTCAACTTTTTGTCGGAAAGCGTAAGCGCGGCTATACGTATGTTCGGTCTGCCCGCGAGCGATCTTACGTTCGACATTCTTCTGCCCGTGGGCATATCGTTTTATACGTTCCAAACTCTGTCGTATGTGATAGACATTTACAGAGGGCGGATAAAAGCGGAACGGCATTTCGGATACTACGCTTTGTTCGTGTCGTTTTTTCCGCAGCTCGTGGCGGGGCCTATAGAGCGGCCCGAAAACTTATTGCCGCAGTTGAAAAAGAAACAGCGGCTGAGTTCTGAAAACATCCGTATCGGCATGAAGTTTATGGTGATCGGCTTTTTTAAGAAAGTGGTCGTCGCCGACGCATTGGGGCTTGCCGTCAACGTCGTTTACAACGCGCCGAGCGAAGCCAACGGTTTGGGCGTTTTAATAGCTACCGTGCTTTTTGCGGTGCAGATCCTTTGCGATTTCGACGGCTATACCAATATAGCGATAGGCGCGGCAAAGCTGCTCGGTATCGACCTCATGCAAAACTTCAACGATCCTTACGCCGCGCGCAGCATAAAAGAATTTTGGGGAAGGTGGCACATTTCGCTTTCCACATGGTTCCGCGATTACGTATATATACCGCTCGGCGGCAACCGTTGCAAAAAGCCGCGGCATTTGTTCAATCTGTTTGCCACTTTCGTATTGAGCGGGCTGTGGCACGGCGCTAACTGGACGTTTGTCATATGGGGTGGCTTGCACGGCTTTTATCAGATGATAGGCAACGTTACGGCTAAGCCGCGGAAAAAACTGCGCGAAAAGATAGGGCTGGAAAATTCCGTCGTGCTTCCGCTTTGGCAGCGCGGCGTAACGTTTGTGCTGGTATGCTTTGCATGGCTGTTTTTCCGCGCCAACAGCATAGGCGATTGCGGTATCTTGCTCAAAGCGCTGTTCACCGACTGGTCTTTCGGCTTTTCGTTTGTGAGCGACACAGTTACCGCAATGGGGCTGGGCGGCGCGATGTTCGTTTTGTGCGCAGCGGGCATAGCCGTGCTGTTTCTGCTATCCAAACAAGTGCGCACGCTCGAAACCATGCGCACTGCGCGCGTCGCGTATGCGTCGCAAGGCGAGTACGGCACTATCCTTTACACGGTGGCGGTCGCGATAGTCGCGCTGTTTTGGGTGTATCTGTCGTCGCAGACGGGATATACCAACAGCTTTATTTACTTCCAGTTTTAGGTATCGACATGAAAAAAATTCTCATCGCGGTATTATCCGTAATATTGATATTGGCGCTGCCCGTGATAGGGCTTCCCGTATACGCGGCGATATTGCCCGACGTGTACGGCGCTACGTATCTTGCCGCCATGGCGGATAAGTACGAACGCTTGCACAGCGTGTCGGGTGAAAAAATAATACTTGTCGGCGGTTCGAGCATGGCGTTCGGCGTTGACAGCGGCGCGGTGGAGCGCGAACTCGATATGCCCGTCGTGAATATGGCGCTATATGCTGCGCTCGGCAGCAAGACTACGCTCGATCTCACTTTCGGCGGCATCGACGAGGGCGATATAGTGGTATTTGCGCCCGAGCTCGATACGCAAGCATACTCGCTGTACACCGACGCAGAGATAACGGTGCAGACGCTCGAAGCAAATAAAAAGATGACGCTCGACATACCGCTGTCGCAGTGGCCGAGTTTGTTTTGCGAACTTCCCAATTACATTAAAAGCAAAAAGGATCTTATCGCGAGCGGCATACCGTCGCCCGAAAACGCATACTCTCGCGCCGCTTTCAACGAGTACGGCGACAATGCGTATGCGCGCCCGTACAACATAATGCCCGATCTTTACATGACGACAAACGTCATCGACGTGTCGCACGATCTTGTGAACATCGAGTTTATAGACTATGTAAACGATTATGCGGAAAAAGTTGCTCGGCGCGGCGCTAAATTCTATTTTTCCTTCCCGCCGATAAACCGACTTGCGCTCACCGATGACAGTATTTACGAGCGTCGCACCGATGTGTATGCTCGGCTCGTCGAGCTTCTCGACTGCACCGTGATAGGGAACATAGAAGACCACATAATGCACGAGGGTTATTTTTACGACAGCAATTATCATCTTAACGACAGCGGCGTGCCTTACAATACGAAAAAACTCGTTGGCGACATAAAGCGTGCGCTCGGCGATACTTCCGCAACCGATATAGAGATACTTCCGCCGTCGGGCGCGCAGCAACCCGATGACCCGTCGGACGGCGACGACACTTATTCCGATCTGTACGAATACTCCGAGCAGTCGGGAGGTTACGCAGTCGTTTCCGTTAAGGACGAAGCAAAAGGTCAAGACGTCTTGCGCTTGCCCAAGACGTATCAAGGTAAAACGGTGTACAAGATAGCTCGCGGCGCGTTTGACGGTTGCGCGGCAAGCCGCATAATTATAGGCGACAATATAACGGTATTCGACGACGGCGCGTTTTCGGGCTGCGCAAATTTGACGCGCGTCGATCTGTCCGTAAAACTCGGCGCATCCGACGCTTTGCCGCAAGTGGGCGACAACTTGCTCGACGGAGCGAACCCGAACATTAAGATATACGTTCCGTCTGCTAAGTACGGAGCAATGTGCGCAGATTATTTTTGGATGAAGTATTCGGCATATCTGCAGATCGCCGACCGCGCATAAGCAGAATATCTTTTGCCGCGTGGTGTTAAACGTCGCGCGGTATTTTTTATTTTTTGCTTTAAAACATTTGACAAGTTCATTTTGACGAGGTATACTTTTATCGATTGGTTGCATATTGCTAACTAAAGTTGCATATTGCTAACTTAAGATCGAATACAGAGGCTGATATGTGTTTGTCGGAAGCGCCGAAAGGCGAAGCGTTGACGGTGGTGCGTGTGGACGCGGACGTGAAAACGCGCAGACATCTTGAAAATTTAGGCATAATGTCGGGAGCGGCTCTCGAGCTGTCGAGTTTTTCCGACGGCAATATTATCGTGCGTATACGCGATTGCCGCATTGCGCTCGATAGACTGACTGCCGCAAATATCACGGTGAGAAAAAGCCCGATGTTTGCGCGGTAGACTGTTTTAATGTGTTTTTTTGCAATGTAGTTAGCGACGGCTAACCAAGTATCGATAAACGAATAAGATCGTTGGAGGAAATAATGGAAAAAAGACTTTCGGAATTTGCGCCCGCAGAGGCGGGGACGGTCAAGCTTGTGTCCGGCGACGGGCGAGTGCGGCGCAGACTGTTTGACATGGGCATTACGCCGGGCGCGCGGATAGTAATGAAAAAAGCCGCGCCGCTCGGCGATCCTATAGAAGTAACTGTGCGCGGTTACGAGCTGACGCTTAGAAAAAACGAGGCGCAGAGCGTCGTTATGACTGTGGCGCAAAACGACGCGTGAAAATGCAATGCGCGGCGGCGGAAATGTGCAGCCGTCGGGTAAATATATACATGGGAGATGTATTGTGAAGATAGCACTGATAGGAAATCCGAACAGCGGCAAAACCACGCTGTTCAACAGGCTGACGGGAAGCACGGCGCACGTGGGGAACTGGCCGGGGGTAACGGTGGAAAAGCGCGAAGGCGTTTACAAAGGGCTTAAAAAAACCGTTGCCGAGCGCATAGAAATAGTCGATCTGCCCGGCATATACTCGCTAACGCCGTATTCGCCCGAAGAACTTGTGTCGCGCAATTATATGATAGACGGAGATCCCGATCTTGTGATAAATATATTGGACGCGACCAATCTCGAACGCAATCTGTATTTGACTACGCAAATACTCGAGGCGGACATTCCCGTAGTGGTCGCGCTCAATATGACGGACGCTTTGGCGCGCATCGGCGACAAGATAGACGTACAGACATTGCAGGCGCGTTTGGGCGTGCCGGTGGTGTCGATAAGCGCGCTCAAGGGAACGGGTATAAAGGAGCTTATGCAAATAGCTGTCGGGCAAGCGCGCAACGGCAGACGGGGCAGCAGCGTGCTCGAGGCCGCGGATATCTTTCCTGTCGTTCAACGCATATGTAGCGCGCTTGACGGCGCGGGCATAAGTCATCCGCTTTTTCAAGCGGTAAAACTCGTCGAGGGAGACGAGGCTGCGCGCGCCATGTTTCCCAATATCGCAAAGTCTTTGGACGCAGTCGCCCCGTCTCTTCCCGACGACGGATACGGCGGAGACCGCGAAGCTCTTATCGCCGACGCGCGATACCGCTACATAGCCGCCCGATATTCGCCGTGCATAGAGCGCGCGCCGCGCCTTGAGCGAGCGTCGCGATCGGATAAAGCGGATAGGGTGCTTACGCACAAGATTTGGGCTATACCTATATTCTTGCTCATAATGTTTGCCGTTTTTCATGTAACGTTCAGCGAAGATATTTTGTTTTTGAATTCCGTATTCGGAGTGCAAGTAACAAATGAGCGCATAGCCGCCGTGCTCATGGTGGAAGCGGGCGACGTGGGCGTGCCGAGTTTGGGCGTTTGGCTGCAAAGTCTTTTGGGCTGGTGTACCGGAAGCCTTATAGACGCGTCCGCAGCGGGACTTGCGCGCGCGGGTTATGCGGACACATGGGTGAGCGGGTTTATTTGCGACGGACTGCTCAGCGGGCTTGATTCGGTGTTGAGCTTTATCCCGCAAGTGCTGTTGCTTTATTTGTTTCTTTCTGTCATGGAAGACACCGGCTACATGGCGCGCGTAGCGTTTATACTCGACCGCGCGTGTCGGCGGTTCGGGCTGTCGGGGCGTGCGTTTATCCCGCTCTTGATGTGCTTCGGCTGCGCCGTTCCCGGCATTACGGCTACAAAGGCGTTGGAGGACGAAAACGAGCGGCGCTTGACGATAATGCTTTCGCCTTTCTTTTCGTGCGGTGCAAAACTGCCGATATGGGCGACTTTCGCGGGAGTGATGGCAAATACATATTGGAACGGCTACGGCGATCTTACCGTATTCATAATGTATTTTATGGGCATAGCGGTGGCTGTGATAGCCGCGGTCATACTCAAGTCCACATCGCTAAAAGGCGATCCGCCTCCGTTTATATTGGAACTGCCCGCATACCGTCGTCCGCAATTCGTTTCCACGATCGTGCGTCTTTGGGATAAACTCAAACACTTCGTCGTGCGCGCGGGAACTGTGATAGCCGCGTCCATAATAGTGATTTGGTTCTTGTCGTCGTTCGGCAAGGGCGGATACTGCGATATAGGCGACAGCATACTCGGATATATCGGTCGCGGACTGCAATACTTGTTTTATCCCGTGTTTGCCGCGCCCAACGGTTTCGTATCGACTGCGGCGCAGCAACAGTATGCTTGGCGGCTCGTTATAGCCGCGTTCACCGGACTTATCGCCAAAGAAATGGTGGTGGGCACGCTCGGCACACTTGCGGGCGTGGACGGCGCGCTCGATATGGATACGGCGGACGTAGCGTCTTCTCCGCTCGGCGCGATGCTTGGCTCGATGACCCCCGCCGCAATGTTCGCCTATATGGCGTTCAATCTATTCAGCGTGCCTTGCATGGCGGCTGTGGGCGCGGCGATGGGCGAACTGAATTCGCGCAAGCATACGTTCCAAGCGATAGCGTTTTGGCTGTTGACATCGTATGCGGTCAGTTTTATAGTGTTTTGGCTGGGCAACTTCGATACCTATATGATGCCCATGAGCATCGTCGTAACCGTGATACTTTTGTCTTTGATCGCGTTAGTCGTAATCAGACGCGTATTGCGCGCGAAAAAAAGCAAGCATGCATTGATAGCGGACGCATCGTGCGCCGCGTCTACTATCACTATTGCGGATGAAGGAGAATAAAATGACAGCACTCGAAATAATATTGATAATACTCATAATACTGTTTGTGGGCGGGGTGATAGCGTGGCGCGTATATGCGCGCGTGCGCGGCAAAAAGAAAGGAGCGGCTCCCGACTGCGGCTGCTCATCGTGCTCGAATTGCGCGAGCGGCGGCGCGTGTTCGCGCGCAAGCGATCCGAACGAAAACTTCATGAAGGATATACACGAAGTTTCCGAAGTGTCGTGCGATCTCTCCGACGTAGCGGAGCAAATAAAAGCGCGCAAAAAATAGACATGCGCATATGTACAAAAAGCCGTTCGCAAATTGCGAACGGCTTTGTCTATTTAATTATCGATCATATCGTTCGATCAAGCAAACGCCCAATATCCGAGATAAACCATTATGAGCGCGGTTACGATAAAGAACACCGTCATCACAAACCCGCTTGCTATCGACTGACGGTAGCAAAGTATCATCGTGCCGAGCGCGAGAGCGGTGGATACCGTCGCGAGAGCGTACGATGCTGTGGGCATGCCGTGGAAAACGAAATACGGGGTAATGGCGGTAGCGACCATAAGCGTTATCCAAAACGCCCATGTCCAGTTGCGCACCATTCTGCCGCCGTCGGTGTACACGTTTTCGCGCAACGCCAAAAACAGCGCAATACCCATGTGCACGAACAGAACGGGCGGTATTGCTATGACAAGCCAGTCGGGGAGATACATGGGCAATTCTTTGAGCTGTCCTATACCGTTGAGAATACCGGAGCAGTAGGATATAGTAAGACCTACGGCTACGGTACCGATGAGGCACAACCAAAACAGCGCCATGTCCGATATTTGTCTTTTTTCTTCTCTTGCTACAATCGTTTCTTTCATAGTACCGTTAGTATGCACAGCTTTTTGTCGCGTATGCGTCATCTCTGCAACTTGTGTAATTTTTTTCCGCTTGACATTGCGCTATGCATGCTTTCCGCCAAGGGCGCGCCGCCCGTAAGCTCGGTAGTAGTTCAAGCATCGTCGTCGCTGTAGAAGATGTGGTTCGATCTCGACGGTATAGGCGGCGGTATAGTTAATTTTTTGCGCCGAAAGCTTGACAAGATAAAAAGCTTGGTTATATACTTATTGTATACACGATCGAAAAACCGTGTAGATCGGTCTGTAGCCGCAGCGTGCGGCGATGCGGACGGTAAGCTCGGTTTGCAATAGAGGAGCGAAATGAAAAACTGTTATTCTTGCGGATGCGAAAACGATGACGAGGCTAAGTTCTGTCGCCGTTGCGGATCGATGTTGAATGCGGTCGATCAAAGCACGTGCGCGCAATGCGGCGCGGAACTTCCGCAAAACATTAAGTTCTGTCCTAAGTGCGGCACTGCCGTGCCCGCGGCCGATGTTACTGTTTCGGCGGATAAGCGAAGATCGAACGGTTATGGCAGTCTTATAGAACGCGTCAAGACGTTTGAAAACGGACGACACTTGATAGTCAATCTGATGGTCGCGTTGTGCGCTTTCGTTATAATATTCATATCGCTTTTTGCGCCGATAAAGACCGTGGCGTGCGTGGACAGAAAGCTGGCGCCGTCTTGGGCGGAAAAACCGAACGGCGAGACGCATTTCGTGTTTTTCGAGATAGACCAGTCCGTTTGGAAAATGCTCGGAGCAGTGCGTTACATAGGTTCGAGCGGCGACGATAAGATAACGGCGGAGGTAGTCGAAGCGTATGCCGACGCGCAACGCGAATTGATGGATTGGCTCGGGCTGCAAGATAACCGTTACGACGATGAGCTTGTCGAAAAGATAGAAAAAAAGGAAAAACAGCTTTATGGTAAGTATTTGTCGCGCGCGAACTACATGGCGTATATGGTCATGCAGTATTACGCGTTGTGCGAAAATGCGCTCGATTCCGTCGGCGATATGACCGAGGAAGAGACCGACGTAGCGATGGTGTTTACCGCATTGACGATTTCTATAATATCGGGAGCTGCGGTCTCTCTTCTTTCCATAGCTATCGCCGTTACGTCGTTGGTATTTTTGATACGCGCGTTGATCGGCATTGCGAAAAAGCGCAAAATGGATACGCCTTACAAATATCTTCTCGTTATGCTAGCTATGACTGGTACGGCGCTCATTATGACAGCTGTCGCGCCCGTTTTGAAAATGGGCGGCGGAATGATGGCTGTAGCTATTTTTGCGTCGATCATACTCGCGGTAACGGGCGTTGCGGACAGTTTGTTATTGCGCAAAGAAGGGATAGCCGTTACCGTCAAACGCGCGTCCATAGCGGTCGTAGCAATGGTGGCTTTCTTTTTGATGTGCACGAACGCGCTAAAAATGGAAAGTAGCCGCGATATGTTTTTGCTCGTGCCGTTCGGATATTCGCTATTCTGTATATTCGATATGACCGCTACATTGTTGTTTGCCGATCCCGCTGTCGCCAATGATATCGCTATGCTGATGGTGGGTTGTCTAACGACGCTGATATTTGCGGCGATCTTTGCGTCGCTTGCTTACGCCGCAATGAGCAGATCGTTTAAGCGGCTCGTTCTCGGCAATGTGCGACATTCGTCAAACAGCGCATTCATGCTCGCGTCGGCGGTATTGATATTTATTACGCTCATATTGCAGTACGCTGTATTCGACATGGTTTATTTGCGTTCGCAAATAATTGTATCGGCAGTACTTATGATAGCCGCGTTTATATTCGATTTGTGTTTTAAAGTCCGCGGTAACAACATGCTTTCTGATAACAACGCGTCTGCGAACGGCGCGATCGCCGACAACAGTGCGTCTGCGAATGACGGCGCTCCCGTCGATAACAATGTGCCGACGGATGACGGCGCGGTCGCCGATAATACCGTTCTTGCGGATAACAGTGCGGCAAACGATTGACATGCGCGGCTTGGCGGAGTATAATGTTTACATTATATTAGGAGAATAAAACATGGCAAAGATATTTTACAGTCAAGACTGCAATCTCGATTTTCTCAAAAAGAAAACCGTGGCGATAATAGGTTACGGATCGCAAGGACATGCGCACGCGCTCAACCTTAAGGAGAGCGGCGTAAACGTGGTGGTAGGGCTTTATCAAGGCTCAAAGTCGTGGAAACGCGCGGAAGCTGCGGGGCTTACGGTGATGACGGCGGGCGAAGCGGCTAAAAAAGCCGATGTAATAATGATACTCACTCCCGACGAAAAGCAAGCCAAGATATACCGCGAGGACATTCTTCCCAATCTCAAGTCGGGCAAAGCTTTGGCGTTTGCTCACGGGTTTAACATCCACTTCAAGCAGATAGTTCCGCCCGAGGACATAGACGTTTTCATGGTCGCGCCCAAAGCGCCCGGACATACCGTGAGAAGCGAATACGAAGAGGGCAAGGGAACTCCGTGCTTGTTTGCCGTGTATCAAGATGTTAGCGGACACTGCCAAGACATTGCGCTCGCTTATGCCGCGGGCATCGGCGGATCGCGCGCGGGCGTTTTGGAAACTACGTTCAAGTGCGAGACGGAGACAGATCTTTTCGGCGAGCAGTGCGTACTTTGCGGCGGCGTTACCGCGCTTATGAAAGCGGGCTTCGAAACGCTTGTGGAAGCGGGCTACGATCCGCAGAACGCGTATTTCGAATGCATACACGAGCTTAAGCTCATTGTCGATCTCATATATAAAGGCGGCTTCGGCTTCATGCGCTATTCGGTATCGGATACCGCCGAGTACGGCGACTACACCGTGGGCGAGCGCATAATAGACGACGGCGTAAAGCAGAGGATGAAGGGCGTGCTTAAAGAAATACAGACGGGCGATTTCGCTACGCGTTGGATAGCCGAAAACAACAACGGCAGACCGTACTTTAACGCCCGCCGACGTTTGGAAGCCGATCACCCGCTCGAAAAGGTGGGCGCGGAGCTTCGCAAGATGTATTCTTGGGCGGACGACGATAAATACAAAGACTAAGATCTAAGGGTGCGCTGACGCACCCTTTTTTGTGCCTACATAAAGACGCTCGCCGCGCCCATTATGTACAGTATCAGTCCGCCCGCCGTGAGCGCGACGTCGGTAAGCTTTAGCCCGAACCGCTTTCCTATGTAAATACCGCATATATAAGCGACTAACGTAACGGCTGCTATTATAGCCGAGTAGATCACCGCCGTTATAAACTCGCGGTCGGCTATGGCAAAACCGATAGACAGCGCGTCTACGGACGCCGCCGCGGCTTGCGCCAATATGAGCGCGATCCCCGCCGCCATAGGCTTTGCCGATCTGTCGTTGTCGCCGCGCATCCCGTCCGTTATCATCTTTAAGCCCAGCCCGCACAGTATCACGATCGCTATTCCCGACAGAATTTTTTCGAGCACTGTAAATTCGGTAACGAGCGTATGTACGAGCAAATGCCCTATCATGGGCGCGGCAAACTGAAACACCGCAAATACGACAGCCGCAAACACAGCTTTGCTGTTTTTCGAGTGCGAGTTTATGCCGTTGGAAAGCGCTATCAAAAAAGCATCGACCGCTAAACCGACGCCGAACATAACGGCGGACACCAACCCCGCCCAATCCAATTCCATATTCATCCCCTTCGGCGCGCTTAAATTGCGCGTATCGACAGTCGTTCTCTATCAGCATATGAAAGGTCGGTCGGCGGTGTTACCGCAAGCGTTTTACAGTTAAAGCGCGCGGCGGCACGCGCATAATTTAATGGTATTCTAATCCGAGCGAGCGTTCAATGGTTTTACAAACGCATGAAAAAAGTATATAATATAGTTGTCTCGATATCAGAGGTATAATGCGGCTACGGAGGCGGGTATGCTCGAACTGAGAAACATAACTAAGGATTACGCGGTAGGCGACGACAAAGTCCACGCGCTTAAAGGCGTGTCGCTCGGCTTTCGCGAGAATGAAATGGTTTCCATACTCGGTCAGTCGGGCTGCGGCAAAACGACGCTGCTCAATATAATCGGCGGTCTCGACCGTTATACCGACGGAGACCTTGTAATAAACGGACGCTCTACAAAGGACTTTAAAGATTCCGATTGGGACGCTTACCGCAACTGCACGGTGGGTTTTGTATTTCAATCGTACAACTTGATACCGCATCTTACCGTTCTCGGCAACGTGGAGCTTGCGCTCACTCTTTCTGGCGTAAAGAAGTCGGAACGCGAGCGCCGCGCGATAGAGGCGTTGAAGCGCGTAGGGCTGGAAGGCGAAATAAAAAAACGTCCCAATCAAATGTCGGGCGGACAAATGCAGCGCGTGGCTATTGCCCGCGCTATAGTCAACAATCCCGATATCATACTTGCCGACGAGCCGACGGGCGCGCTCGACAGCGTAACGAGCGTGCAAGTTATGGAGATACTCAAAGAGATATCTCACGACCGCCTCGTGATAATGGTTACGCACAACCGCCAGCTTGCCGAGGAATATTCCACGCGCATAATATCCATGCTGGACGGCAACATCACGGACGACACTTCGCCCGTGGAGCTTGAACGGCCTACCGATATGGAAAGCACCGAGCTTTGCGACGACGAACAAAATGCCGAACAGTCGAGGGCGAAAGAAGAAGAGCGCAAACGGCTCAAAAAGGAACATAAGCAGAAACAAAAGGCGATAACCAAGTCGAACAAGGCGGCGATGAAGCGCACGTCCATGAGCTTTATGACGGCGTTCGGTCTGTCCGCGCGCAATCTTATAACCAAAAAGGGAAGAACTATAGCGACAGCCGTTGCGGGTTCTATAGGCATAATAGGCGTTGCGCTCGTTCTCGCGCTGTCAAACGGTTTTAACAATTACATAGACGATATGCAGACTTCCATGCTGGCGAGCTATCCCGTTACCGTCATGCAGACCACCGTTGATATGGACTCCACTATAGAAAACATGCAGAGCGGCGGCGTTAAGCTGGAGGAGTTTCCCGACGGCACAAAACTGCACGTGAACGTGGATAAGGGCATGATGACTTATCATTACAACAGGATCACGCGCGAGTATTTGGACTACATAGATCAAATGCCCGACGGATATTGCATAGACACAACTTACGGCTACAGCCGAGAAAAGATAATACTCACCGACAACACCCAAGACGGATCTATTTCGCGTGTAACTATAAGCACGGACATGATGGGAAATACGTCCAATTTCCAGCCTCTGCTCAACAACTTCGAATACGTTAAGTCGCAGTACGATTATTGGGGCAAGTATCCCGAGACGGCGGGCGAGATAGCGGTAGTAGTGGGCAAGGACAATTCCATAAACTTAAGCACGCTCACGTCGAGCGGACTTAAAGCTCCCGACGATCTCGATAACGCCGACTTTAACGATCTTATAGGTCAAAAACTGAAGATAGTTTTAAACAACGGTTGGTTCACATACGACGAAGAGAACGGAGTGTACCGTTCTTTCGACGAAAAGTCGGCGCAGTCGGAGTGGCGGCGGGTATTCGACGACGAAGAGAATACGCTTACGCTCGAGGTAGTGGGCGTTATGCGCATAAAGGAGAGTTCGGCGCTCGCTCTGTATTCGAGCGGCGTAGTGTACTCGCCGTCGTTGGATAAGGCGCTTCTCGAGGACGGCAAAAACAGCGAAGTGGGCAAAGCTCAAGCCGCAAATCCAGAAGTTTGCGTTACCGATTCGTTTGTGATCGGCACGGGCGCGCAGACTATGGAATGCGTGGGCAAAAAATTCGATACGCTTGCCAAGGTATTCAATTTGGCGGCAAGCTCCATGGGTCTCAAGATAACAGCCGCCGATCTTTACGAGTCGGCGATGCAGTCCGTAGGGTACAGCGATCTGCCGTCGTCCATAAACTTCTATCCGACAAACTTCGACAAAAAAGGCGTTATGCTCGACTATCTTAACGCTTACAACAAGGACAAAGATACCGCTTACCAAATACTTCCGCTCGACGCGGCGTCCATAGTTACCGACGCTATCAGTCAGATGATAGATATAATTTCTTACGTGCTCATAGCTTTTGCGGCGATATCGCTCGTCGTTTCGTCCGTTATGATAAGCATAATAACCTACGCGTCCGTAGTGGAACGCACAAAGGAGATAGGCGTACTTCGCGCCGTGGGCGCGAGAAAGCTCGACATCATGCGCGTGTTCAATGCGGAAACTATTATAATAGGTTTCGGCGCGGGCTTGATAGGCGTGTTTGTAACGTTTATACTGTCCTTCCCGCTAAGCTCGCTGTTTATAAAAATTTCGGAAGGCATGGTAACTGTGGGGCTTGTGGTGCTCACGTGGTGGCACGCACTGCTGCTTGTAGCAATAAGCGTATTGCTTACGCTTATAGCGGGCATGCTGCCCGCGCGCGCGGCGTCCAAGCGCGATCCCGTAGTTGCGCTGCGAAGCGCGTGATATGGCGCAAATGAGCTTTTTTACCGCACGGTAATGCAACCGTATCCTGTTGACAAAAGGAGCAAGCCAAAAGCTTGCTTTTGTCATATGTAAGTGTTATAATTCAAGATATCGATCAACGCGGAAGTTTCCGCTCGGCGCTTTTTTTGCGCGGGAGAACATCATGGCAAAGAAACAAGACAAAAAGACGTTTTATATAACTACGCCCATATATTATGCGAGCGGCTCTTTGCACATAGGGCATTGTTACACCACTGTGTGCTGCGATGCGATAGCGCGGTTCAAGCGAATGGACGGGTACGACGTCTATTATCTCACGGGCACGGACGAGCATGGTCAAAAGGTGCAATCGGCTGCGGCGGAACGCGGGCTTGCTCCGCAAGCGTTTGTGGACGGTCTTGCGGAGCGCATAAAAAAGCTGTGGGAGCGCATGGATATTTCCAACGACGGGTTTATCCGCACGACGGACAAAGAACACGAAAAAGCGGTGGCGGAGATATTTACCAAGCTGTACGAAAAGGGCGATATATACAAGTCCAAGTACGTGGGCAAGTACTGCGAACCGTGCGAGTCGTTCTGGACGGAGTCGCAGCTCGCGGACGGAAAATGTCCCGACTGCGGGCGAGAAGTCAAGGACGCGGAAGAGGAATGCTATTTTTTGCGCGTAAGCAAATATGCCGACCGTTTGCGCAAGCTGCTGACGGAGACCGACTTTTTGCAGCCCGAATCGCGCGTAAAAGAAATGGTAAATAATTTTATCGACAAGGGTCTCGGCGATCTTGCCGTTACGCGCACTTCGTTCGACTGGGGTATAAAAGTTCCGTTCGATCCCAAGCACGTTATTTACGTGTGGATAGACGCGTTGCCCAACTACATCACGGCGCTCGGCTACGGCGGCGATAGCGGCATGTTCGACAAGTATTGGCCGTGCGATATGCACGTAATGGCAAAAGAGATAGTTCGCTTCCACTCCATAATTTGGCCGACCATTCTCATGGCGCTCGATCTGCCCCTCCCCAAACGCGTGTACGGACACGGTTGGATAATGTTCGACGGCGACAAGATGAGCAAGTCCAAAGGCAACGTCGTAGATCCGTTCATATTGACCGACAGATACGGCGTGGACGCTTTGCGTTACTACTTGCTGCGCTCCGTGCCGTTCGGCGACGATTGCAATTACACCAACGAGCTTTTGCTGTCCGCTATAAACAACGATATAGTAAACGATCTCGGCAACCTCGTGAGGCGCACGTTGGCGATGAGCAGACAGTATTTCGACGGAAAGGTTGTAAAGCCCCAAGCGTTTGCTCCCGAGGATGAAGAGTTCGGCGAAAAGCTTACGTCGCTCATAGGCGAAGTTCGCGCGGATATGGACAAGCCTTTGCTCGGCAAAGCGTTAGAAAAGATATTCGCCGTGATAGACAAAGCCAACAAGTATATAGACGCAAACAAACCGTGGGCGCTGTTTAAAGCGGGCGAGACGGAACGGCTCAACACGGTGATTTATACGCTATTGGAATGCATACGCGTGTGCGCGAACATTCTATTGCCCTTTATTACAAAGTATCCGCGCCGCATATTCGAGGGCGGTTTGGCAATGAAAACGCCGACCGATTTCGAAGGCTGTTATTTCGGCGCGATAGACAAATATTCAACAAGCGAGATAGAACCCATACTCAACCGTCTCGATATAAAAAAGGAGCTTAAGGAATTGGAAGAGATAGCGGAAAAATCAAACGGCAAGGCAAAGGCGGCTGAAAAGACGGAAGAGCCCGCGCCCCAACAGATATCCATAGACGACTTTTTCAAGTGCGATCTTCGCGTCGTGTGCATAGAAAATTGCGAAAAAGTGGAAAAGTCCAATAAGCTGCTCAAGTCCACGGTATTCGATGGCGAAAGACGCCGCACTATAGTTTCGGGCATTGCCAATGCGTACAAGCCCGAAGAACTCATCGGCAAAAAAGCAGTGCTCGTCGCCAATCTTAAACCGGCAAAGCTTTGCGGCGTAGTTTCGGAAGGCATGCTCTTATGCGCGGTCGGCGAGGACGGCGCGTTGCGCCTCGTTCATCCCGACGGAAACGCGGGAGACAAGATATGCTGATAGATTCCCACGCGCACATCTACGACGAACAGTACGGCGAAAACGGCGCGCTGTCTATCGTAAACAGCATGGGATCGGACGGTTTGGAGGCGATAGTTACGGTCGGGTGCGATATTGATTCGTCCGTAAAGTGTGCGGAGCTTGCTGAAAACAACGAGCGCATATTTGCCGCGGTGGGCGTTCACCCGTATTATCCGCAAACGGTAACGCCCCGAACGATAGGCGTTTTGCGCGATCTTGCGGCGTGCGAAAAAACAGTTGCGATAGGCGAATTCGGCTTCGACTATCACCGCGACGGCTTTGACAAAGCGGCTCAAAACGCCGCGGTCGTTATGCAGTACGACTTGGCGCGCGAACTGCGCTTGCCCATGGTGTTCCACATTCGGGACGGCTGGGGCGATTTTTACGAATTTTCAAAAAACAGAGATTTTCCCGAAAGCGGCGTCATGCACTGCTTTTCGGGCTCTAAAGAGTCGGCGGAGTATTGCCTTGCCAAGGGGCTATACATCTCGTTCGGCGGCAAACTGACGTACAGAAATTCCAAACGGCTCGCCGAAGTCGCCGCCGCCGTTCCGCTCGACCGCGTGCTTATAGAGACAGACGCGCCGTACTTGGCTCCGTCCAAGGTGTTCGGACAGACCAACTATCCCAAATACGTTGCGTATGTACGAGACAAGCTCGCCGAGATAAAAGGCGTGCCTGCGCAAGAGATAGAACGAGCGACTACCGAAAACGCCAAGCGGCTGTTTTTTAGAATGAATAGATCATCGGCGGCGAATAATGGCTGATAATTACGTTTACGTTTTGGACGGCAAGGCATACGTCAACCTTACAAACCGCTGCCGCAATGCGTGCGCGTTTTGCATACGCAACAGCGGCGACGGCGTTGCGGGTACTCCGCTGTGGCTGGATAACGAACCGAATGCGGACGACGTTATGTCGGCTTTCGATAAAGTAACGGGCGTGGTAAAAGACGAGATAGTCTTTTGCGGTTACGGCGAGCCTACCGAACGGCTGGACGTTTTGACCGAGTGCGCCGCGCGCTTTAAGGCGCGCGGGTATAAACTGCGACTCAACACCAACGGGTTGGGCAGCGCGTCCAACGGGCACGACATATCGTCCGAGCTGTGCGCGTTCGACACCGTTTCCGTATCGCTCAACAATTTCGACGCGCGATCGTATTACGATATCACGCGCTCGCAGTACGGTTTGGACGCTTTCGACTGCGTGGTGAACTTTGCGCTCGCTTGTAAGACTGCGGGCATAAATACCGTGTTTACGGTAGTCGATACGATAGGCGAGGAAAATATAAACAAATGCCGCGCGCTCTGCGACGGCTTGGGAATACCGCTGCGCGTCAGAAAATACGTGGCGGACAACTATAACGGTTAGGCGGGAGGCGACTGTCGGCAATGCCCGATGCATTGGTTTACATTTTATATATTGCTGCTGTCGCGATAGTGGTGGCGCTATCGATCAAGCTCGGCAAGTACGTAGACATAATAGACGCCAAGAGCAATATTTCGGGCGCGTTTATAGGCGGCGTGATGCTTGCCGCGGTTACGAGCTTGCCCGAACTTTTCACTTCGCTGTCGGCGGTGTGGGTAGTTAAGGAAAACTCGCTCGTCATAGGCAATATTTTAGGCTCTAATCTTATCAACTTCGCATTTTTCGGCGTAATGCTCGCCATATTTTGCCGCGGACTGAAAAAAGCCGAGTTTTCCAAGTTTTACTACATAGCGCTCGCCGTGGTCGTATGCATGTACGGCTTGGTCGCGCTCGGACTGTGTTTGGGCGATTATTTAAAGATCGGGTGGTATACGGCGGTTTCGCCCGCGATCTTGGTGCTGTACGTTCTTTTTATACGCAAAATGCCCAAGACTTCCGAACAGTCGGAAAGTAAAGACGAGGGGCTGTCTTTAAAACAAGCGGTTACTCGATTTATCATATGCGCAGTCGTGCTTATAGGCACATCCATTTGCATGACGTATCTTACCGATATAGTGTCGGACAAGCTCAGCCTCGGCAAAACTTTTGCGGGCGCGCTGTTTTTGGGCGTGGCTACGAGTTTGCCCGAGCTTATCTCGTCCATCACGCTTTGCCACCGCGGCAATTACGACGCGGCGGCGGGCAATATAATAGGCTCTAATATCTTCAATTTTACCATACTGTTCGTCGCGGATGTGTTTTCGTTTATGCCCGACTCGACGGGGATATACGTATTGAACACCGAATCGGCGTGCTTACTGATATTCGGAGCTATCGCCGCCCTCTCCACTATTTGCATGATGGCGGTCAAAAACAAGAGCGGCGCGTCGCGCGGCGGGTCTATATGGGTGTTTGCGCTCAATTTGCTGCCGCCCGTCATGTACGTGTTGTTCCTCTTGATAACAACGGGCGTTATCGCCGTATAGGAGCGTTATGGAAGAAAAGATATTATATCAGTTTGTAATGAATTACAAGGCGTACCGACGCGAAGCCGTCATCATAAGATCGCTTGTCGCGCTCGTGATAGCGGGCGGCGCGCTCGGGCTGTGCGCCGTGTCCATACCGCTCGGTATAGTTATAGCCGTGGCGGTCGTGGCGCTCGGCGGGATATCTATAATATTCGCGTTCGGCGTGGAGCAGACATATACTGTTTATAATTCGCGCGTAGTGATAAAGACAAAAAGCAAGCGCAAAAGCATGCCGCTTGACGGTATAAAGTCTGTAAGATACCGCCGCGCTTTTTACGAAAAGGATCTTACTACGGGAACTATCACGGTATCGGGAAAGGACGACAAAGGCAGATCGAAACGGCTAAAACTGAAGCATGTTTTCGATGCGCAAGCCGCCGCGGACTTTTTGAAGCAAACGGCTCAAGATAACGGTACGACAGACAAAACGCAGTCGGACGCTAAAAGCAACGAGGCTTGACCGTGGGGGATAATTTTTATTCCAAAGTGTACGATGCGGTAAAGCGTATCCCTAAGGGGCGCGTCGCTACGTACGGTCAGATAGCGATCATGGCGGGCAACAAGCGCGCATCGCGGGTAGTGGGTTACGCACTTCACGTAAACCCCGAGCCTATCACAGTGCCGTGCCATCGCGTGGTCAATAGGCGAGGCGGGCTTGCTCCGTCGTTTGCGTTCGGCGGCGCGGAAGTGCAAAAAAGATTGCTCGAGGCGGAAGGGGTCAAAGTTGATGATAATGTCGTCGACCTCGAGCGTTATCAATGGCGCGGCGATTGACGCGCATATGTTTTTTGGGAGGGCGACGTGAAGCTTATCCGACTGTACATCGACTGTTATAAGTCTATAGAACATCCCGTGCGCATAGACGTTAAAGAACCGCGCGTTTTGGCGTTTATCGGTAAAAACGGCAGCGGCAAATCCAACCTTCTGAAAGCGGTAAGATTTGCGTTGGCATATCCCATGCCGTGCGACATCGCAAATAAAGATAGCGTTGCGGCGCGTTATGTATTCGATCTCGACGACGGCGACCGTGCGCAGATCGCAAAGGCTTTGAGCGTCGATCGCATAGGCGGAACGTTGGAGCTTGCCGCACGCGACGGCAAGACGACGATGACCGCGGACGCTCGCGACGGCGATGTGTGGAGAACTTTTGAGAACGACAGTAAAGAGTGCGAATTTTTTAGGCGCGCTGTGCGCGACGGCGGCAAATGCTATTTTATAGACAACGAGAGCGCGCTGCTCTTCGGCGGTGTGCGGACATTTTCGCAAGAGCGCGTAGAGCGCGACTTTAATTCGATAAGCCCCGTCGCCGCGGCGATAGACGGTTTTTTGCGCGATAAAAAATTGATAGCGGCGGACGAGACGGTGCGGGACATTTCGGATGAAGATAGGCTGGGCGATATAGCCGCCGCGGTAAACGGAGAGTTTTTATCGCGCATAGTGCCCGACTTCGATATCGACGAGATATTGGGCTATTCGCTCAAGCTGTGCGGCGGGCGATTGGAACTGTTCGTTACGGAAGCGGGCGGAAAACAAGTGCCCGTATCCGAAACGAGTTTGGGGCGCAGATGGTATTTGACTTTCGTTATAGTGCGCCGGCTTTTGAGAACGGGAGACAGACTGTTCATAGACGAGCCGGGCGCGTTTTTGCACCCGCAAGCGCAAGCGGAATTGCGCGACGAGCTGAGCGCGCTTGCGCGGCGCGGAGTGAGCGTATTTATATCGACGCACAGCCCGTACATGATCCCGTCAGATTGGCGCAACATAATAAGTCTCAGCAACGGCAAAAACGGAACGCAAGCGAAAACGTTCGATTCGGAAAACGAACTCAGTCAAGAGATACGCAAGGAGCTGGGCGAGCTTCGCACGACTGACATACTGTTTAATATAGCCAAAACGATAGTGCTTGTGGAAGGCGTAACCGACGAGGCGTGCATAAAAAAGTTTTCGGGTCTTTTGGGATACGACATGCGACACCACAAGATACACGTTTGCGACGGCGAATCCATAATACAGTTAGCCTATCTTTGCATAAAGAATCAGATCAAGTTCAAGGCGATCGCGGACAACGACAACAAGTACAAGAACGACGAGTATGTGCGCACGCACTCCAATTACGAAGAATGCATAAAAGCAATGACAGAAAGCGACGATTGCATTTTTATAGGCAACGGCTCGGGCGGGGAGCTTGAAAACATGTTCGCCGCCGAGGACAGAAAGTTTTTTCACAAAGGCAAAGTATCGCGCGAACGGATAAACGCCGTAAAGAGCGCGCGCGAAGTGAGCAAAAAAACGCTCGACAACTTTCGTAAACTTTTTGAGCGAATGGGATTGAAAAAAATATAAAGCGGACGCGTTCCGCTTTTTTCTTTGTGCAAATAGTTTTAACATTATCGTTCGCGACGGCATAAAAAGGGTTATGAACGATTTGGAATTGTTGGCACGGCTTATAAAATGCGAGGCGGGCGGCGAAGGCGAGATAGGCATGAGCGCCGTTGCGTCCGTCGTTATGAACAGAGTAAACGTGCGGCAAGGCGAGTACGGCAGATACAACACCGTATCTGACGTGGTATTTGCGCCGCGGCAATTCGAGTGCGCTACCGACCAGCCTCAGAGCGTATACAACCTAACGCCCGAACCCATACATTACGGCATAGCGCAATGGGCTATGAACGGCGGACGGCTGGGCGACGTGCAAGACTCGCTGTGGTTTTATAATCCGTATTCCGTTACGTGCAGGACCAATTTCCCCAACAATAACGGATATCTTCGCACGCGCATAGGCAATCACTGCTTTTACTCGCCTACGAGCAGTTATTTTCAGTCTTGATCGTTACATACCGCGAGGAGCATGCGACGCGGCGTTTTTTTGCGCTGTAAAGCTTGCCCGTCGCGAATAAATTTTTCGGAGGCTTTAAATATGGAATGTCAAAGACCGGTTGAGATCAACTTTCCCGACCCGCTGCCCGACTTTAACGCGCCCAACAACGTCGGCACTTGGAAACAGCTTTTTGCGGCTAACATGGGCAAGCGCGTAAAAATAGAGATATCGTTATTCGACGGCTCTATACGCACGATATGCGGAGATATTTACATAGTCGGCAATGCGTACGTCGGACTGATGTGCGGAAACAATATTTGTCTCGGCGACATCTTTTCCATACGGTTCGCCACCTTTTACTGATAGGGAGTTTACGTAAAACGGCTTTAAAACTCGAAGCCGCCCAGCATCGCTTCGAGGTTTCCCGAATCTGATACATAAAATTCGTTCGCGCCGATGCGGTTTACGAGCGCTTGTATTATTATAGCGCCGTATGGGATAGTGTCGGCGCGGTTTGCCGCGACGGGGCGGAACAGTGCGAGATTTTTGTGTAAAAGCAGCGGCATATTGTCGTCCAATTCTTTTGCCGATATCTTAACGCCGTTTATCTTGGCTCGGTCGTACACCGCAAGATTTATTATTGCGGCGGCTATGGCGCATGCGCTCCCGCCCGACATTACCAACGGATAGTCGGGTATATTGCCGTAGCCGTCCAAGAGCGACGGCGCGGCGTCTATGGCGGCGCGGTAGTCGCCTTGAAATTTGTTTTTGAGCACGACGACGCCGAGCGGCAAACTCTTGGCAAGATCGGGAGTTACGCCGTCGCGCGACGAAATAACTTCCATGCTGCCGCCGCCGAGATCGGCGACAGTTACGCATCCTTGCGGTTTTACCGCGCCGTAAAGCGCGAGCCGCGCTTCCGTTTCGGGCGACGCTATCACTACCGTCAGCCCCGTCGAGTCTTTAACGAGCTTGCAAAAATCAAGCCCGTCTTTTGCGCGTCGTACCGCTTCGGTAGCGAATACGGCGATCTTTTTACAGCCCTTTTCGGCGCAAATCTTCGCGTATTCGGCAAGCGCGGCTACTGTGGCGGTAATGCCGCTCGGCGACAGACGGGAAGTGCTTTCTATGCCGTTTGCGAGCTTTGTTATATGCGAGCGTCTTTCGCCGTCCGACATTGCGAGGCGGACGGAGTTGGAACCTATGTCTATCGCGGCGCGTATATCTGTCGCCGTCGTGTTTTTACTTTTCATGATCGCACCTTTAGCGTTATGTCGCATAAAAAACGGACGCTACGTACAGTCGCGCCCGTGTCCGAGGCTTACATCGGGGTATAATAATACCCAATTTACTCTACTTCGATTATTATTTCGCCGCGGTATACCATATCGAGATATTCGCGCGCGTATTGCTCGATAAACTCCGCCGTCTGGTAGTAGTCTATCCGCGCGTTGTTGTCGTCGATAAGCGCGTCGAGCATCTCCGACTGCGCGGCTAACTCGTCCCGTCTGCCGTTTGCCGCGCTTAATCTGACCAAGTTGATTATCAGCGCGACTATGAATAACGCAAGCAATACGGACAAGCCCGCTATCACTATCTTCATGACGGTCTTATTATTTTGATTATCAGATGTGGATCTTTTGCTGATTGCCATAAGGTAAGTTTACCTCCGTTATCGCGCGTTTGTCAAGCGCTTTTGCGCTAACTGCGCAGCTTGGCGACTATCTCTATTTCTATCTTCACGTCCTTGGGCAGCTTGGCTACTTGAACGCAGCTGCGGGCGGGATAGGGCTGTCGAAAGTATTCGCCGTATATGCCGTTGACCGTAGCGAAATCATTGAGATCGGTCAAGAATACAGTTGTCTTTACTACGTCGCTATAGTCGAGCTTGCATGCGGCGAGAAGCGCGCCCACGTTGTCGAGCGCGCGGCGGGTCTGCGCCGTGATGTCGTCGCTTACTATTTGACCGCTCGCGGGATCTATGGGTATTTGACCCGACGCGTACAGCATGCCGTTTACGGTTATGGCTTGAGAATACGGACCTATGGCTTTCGGCGCTTTGTCGGTGGATATTTCCGTTTTGTTCATGACTGCTCCTTATATTTGCGCTTTATGCGAGCGCGCGTTTTACTTTTTCGAGACGGCGCAAGGCTTCGTCCTTGCCGAACAGTTTTACCATTTCTTCGCCGCCGCCGGGAGTGGCTGCCGCGCCCGTAAGCGCTATGCGGTATATCCACAGTACTTGTCCTTTTTTCAGCCCGTTGGCTTCCGCCAGACTGTTGAGCGCGGCGGATATGTCGTCGCTTTTGGTAGCGGCTATGCAGCCGTCCATCATTTGTTTTGCCATTGCTTCGTCCGTTTTCCATTTTTTATTGACGAACAGCGTAAAATCGAACGGCTTTTCCGCATTGCCGTCGAACGCGTCCAAAAACGCCGCGCGCTCTTTTATGTCGGACAGTATTTCCACGCGCGACTGCAAAAGCTCCGAAAGATATGCGTAGTCGATATCTCGTCCCGCGTACAGTTTTTCGTAATAGGGCATAGCCATGTCGTGAAAGTCCATAGGCGATAGTTCTTTAATGTACAGCGAGTTGAGCCAGCGCATTTTTACTTCGTCGAATATGGACGACGATTTTTGCAAGCCGTCTATGGAAAACAGCTCGATAAGCTCGTCCATGTCGAGTTTTTCGCGGTTGTTTTTGGGATTCCAGCCGAGAAGGGCTATATAATTGACTATCGCTTGGGGGAGGAAGCCCTTGTTTAAAAAGTCTTCAAACCCCGCGTCGCCGTCGCGCTTGCTCAGCTTGTGCGTAGCGTCGCGCATTATCGGCTGCAAGTGGATGTATACGGGGCGTTCCCAGCCGAGCGCGTCGTACAAAAGATTGTACTTGGGCGTGGACATGAGATACTCCACACCGCGTATGCAGTGCGTAATGCCCATCAAGTGATCGTCTATAACGTTGGCGAAGTTGTACGTGGGCATGCCGTCCGACTTGATGAGGATATTGTCCTCGAGATCGGAAAAGTCCACGGTAACGTCGCCGAATACTTCGTCGTGATATGTGCTTGAGCCGTGTTCGGGTATGTTTTGGCGTATCACGTACGGTTCGCCGCGCGCTATGCGCTCTTGCACTTCGGACTTTGACATGTGCAAACATTTTTTATCGTACTTGGTCGCGCCGTGTTCGTGAAGATCGGCGAGCCGCTCCTTGGTGCAAAAACAGCAGTACGCGTCGCCGCTCTCGAGCAGTTTTTGCGCGTAGTCCAAGTATATCTGTTTGCGCTCGGACTGAACGTACGGACCGTAGTCGCCGCCGACTATAGGGCCTTCGTCGTAGCGTATGCCCGCCTTGTCAAGCGCTTTTATTATAACATCGACCGCGCCTTCTTTTTCGCGCGTTTGATCGGTGTCTTCTATGCGAAGAATAAACTTGCCGCCGTTCTTTTTGGCGAACAGATATGCGTAAAGCGCAGTGCGCAGCCCGCCTATATGGAGGTATCCCGTGGGGCTCGGTGCAAATCTTGTGCGAACCATTTGTCTCTCCTTGACAAAATAATTTTGCTTATGGTATAATCGTTAAGAATATAATCATTATAGAATGTTTGTGCCGAAAACGCAAGCGAATAAACGCTTTAGCGCGAGCAAACATGAAAGCGGGGTGGTCATGGACGAATCATTATCCCATCTTATATTGAGCGATCTATCCGAGATAGTCGCAATACCCAGCGTGTACGGCGAGCCTAAGGACGGCGCGCCTTACGGCGAACAGTGCTTGCGCGCGCTCCAATGGTTTACTGAAAAAGCGCGGGCTTACGGGCTTAAAGCGGAGATCATAGACGGGGCTTGTGCGTATGCCGAGGTAGGCGAGGGCAAAGAATGCATAGGCATACTCGCTCATCTCGACGTAGTTCCCGCGGGCAACGGTTGGTCTACCGATCCGTTTAAAATGGAAGTGAATAACGGCAAGGTATACGGGCGCGGCGTGGGCGACGATAAAGGCTCGGTAGTCGTGTGTTTGCATGCGCTGAAAGCCATGCGCGAGCAAGGCTTAAAGCTCAAGCGTCGCGTGCGCTTGATAGTGGGCGCGGACGAGGAACGCGGCAGCTCGTGCATACGCAAGTATATATCTGCGGGCGGCGAGATACCCGTCATGTCGTTTGTTCCCGATTCCGAGTTCCCCGTTATAAACAGCGAAAAGGGCATTTCGCATGTCAAGCTGCATTTCGCCGACAAAGCGCTCGGCGCAAATATAGATCATATAGACGGAGCGCAGTGCTACAACGCCGTTCCCGACAGATCGAGCGTAAAGATAAAGGCGGGTAGCCCGCTCGAAAAAAGATTGAAAGATATTTGCGGCGGCGCTGTTACGAGCGAGCTGTTTAAACGCTCGCCGCTCGCGCAAGCCGTAGTCGGCGCTTCGGCTGAGTTTTCCGATTACGAAGTGGAAAACGGCAAGTGCGTTACGCTCACCGCGAACGGCACGGCGGAGCATGCTTCTACGCCCGAAAAAGGCGACAATGCGCTGTGGAAAACGCTGGGGCTGCTTGCCGCTCTCAACGACACTATAGGCTCGGACAAGCTATGCGGTATTTACGACATGCTGTGCACGCCGCAAGCCGCGCAAAAGCTCGGCGTGTTTGTGGACGATCCCAAGAGCGGCGCGCTTACCATGTGCATGTCGCAAGCATGGTTTAGCAAGGACGAGCTTACGCTCATGATAGATTTCCGCTTGCCGCTCGGCGTTACGCCCCAAAACGTGGCGGCGGTCATAGAGCAAAAGCTCGGCTGCAAAGCGGAGATATGCGACTACCACCCCAATCTTTACATCGACGAGGACGCGCCGCTCATTAAAGCGTTGCTCGGCGTGTATCGCAAGATGACGGGCGACATGACAGCGCCGCTCAAGACGGGCGGCGGAACGTACGCGCGCGAACTGCCCAATGCGGTGGCATTCGGCTGCACGCCGCTCGACATCGATATCAATATGCACAGAGCGGACGAAAATTTCCCTATAACACAGTTGTTTAAAAACTTCGATATTTACTATGCCGCGGCGGTCGAACTCGCCGATATGTAGACATGTTATCATTTGAGTTTTTTTGCAAATAATAGTATCGAACAATAGGAGACGATCATGGTCAAACAAAACCCCACGGTACAAGAATTCAACGAGATCACGGCGACGGGAAAAACGCTCGTCGATTTTTGGGCGAGCTGGTGCGGTCCGTGCCGCGCTCAAGCGCCCATTGCCGAAGAACTTGCGCGCACTACAGACGTTAAACTCGTTAAGATAGACGTTGACGTAGACGATGTTCTGCCCGCCGATTTCCAAGTGAGCAGCATACCCACGCTCGTGTTATTCGAGGACGGCGTTATCATAAACAAATTCATAGGTCTTACTCCGCTCGAAGAACTCAAAGCCGCGTTTAAGATCGATTAGTTTTTGCGATGTGCTGTACTTTTAACGGCAGCGACGGCAAGGATGTTTACCCCGACGGCAAGTACGATGTAACGAGTGCAAGCGGCGTGTCTGCCATGCGCTGGGGTTTTTTGTCGGGCAAGCGCAAGATAGTAAATGCGCGGGCGGAAACTCTGACGTACAAGTTTGACGGCGCGTTCAAGAACGGGCGCGGCATTGTTAAAGCTCGCGGTTTTTACGAGTGGAGCGCTAACAAACAAAAATTCTATTACACGAATAACAGCGGAGAAATACTGCTGTGCGCGCTTTGTAGGCGCGATATCGACGGCAACGGAACGCGGTTCGTTCAGCTCGATTTTTTGGGCGGCGAGCAAGAAGCCGATGGCGGCGAGCCTTATAGGTTCGTCGTTATAACTACCGCGGCTAACATGAGCGTTTCGCCCGTGCATAGTCGCATGCCGCTCATCGTTTCGGCAGACAGAGCGGACGATTGGCTGTATGACGGCGCATTCGCCCGCAAACTTTTATCTTCGGAAATGCCGACGTTGAACGCATGTAAATGCGGCAGTGCAAACGTATAGTTATCTGTTATACAAGTAAATTTGCGTGCTTGCACAGGCAAATTTGCGCCGTATTTCAACTAACGGCAACTGTTCGCGTTTAGTGGACAGAGTTGCGGCAGCAACACAAAAACAAAGTTTTTGTTAGCCGCGTAACGTTATTATATGACAGCAAAAAACGGCTCGAAAAAGCCGTTTTATTTATGCCGTATTGCGGCTCGTTTTGGCGTTATGATGCTGCGGCAAACTGCGCGTTGTAAAGCTCGGAATATGCGCCGCCCTTTTCGAGCAGTTCTTTGTGTGTGCCGCGCTCTATGATCTTGCCTTTGTCCATTACCAATATGATATCGGCATTGACTATGGTAGACAGTCTGTGCGCTACTACGAAGCCCGTTTTTTTGTCTTTGCCTTGGGGGCGCAAAAGGTTGTCGAACGCGGCTTGGACGCGTTTTTCGGTGCGCGTGTCTATGTTGCTCGTTGCTTCGTCGAGTATGAGCATAGGCGGATCTACGAGCATTACGCGTGCGATGTTTATGAGCTGCTTTTGTCCTTGCGATATGCCGTCGTTATCGTCTATAACGGTGTCGTAGCCGTTGGGCAAACGCTCTATAAATCCGTCTATATGCGCGGCTTTTGCCGCCGCCGCTATCTCTTCGTCCGTCGCGTCGGGTTTGCCGTACGCTATGTTGTCGCGCACGCTGCCCTTAAATATCCAACTGTCTTGAAGCACCATGCCGAAGTTGTTGCGCACCGAACTTCTCGACAGTTCTTTCGCGTCAGTGCCGTCAAACAGTATGCTGCCGTCGTCGGGATCGTAAAAGCGCATCAACAGATTGATGAGCGTTGTTTTGCCGCAGCCCGTGCGCCCGACTATGGCGACGAGCGTTCCTTTTTTGACGGCAATGTTCATGTCGCTTATGAGCGGTTTTTCGGCAACGTACGAAAAATCGAGATCGCGTATTTGTATATCTCCGCAGAGGGGGAGATCCTTACCGCAGTCGTCTTGCGGCGTTACGTCGGTGAGGTCGAGTATGCGTTTTGCCGCGGCGAGCGACGTTTGGAATTCTGTTATCACGCCCGTTATCTCGTTGAGCGGGCGGGCGAACTGGTTGGCGTACAGCAGCAGCTTTGTTATTCCGCCTACGGTCATGTTGCCTTCTACGGCGTACACCGTGCCCATTACGGCGGCTACGGCGTACACGAGCGAGTTTATGAGACGCGTGGAAGGATTGACGAGCGACGAGTAAAACGTAGCTTTAAAGCCGCAACGCTTGAGGTCGGCGTTGGTCTTGGAAAACGCTTTTTCGGCTCGCGGCGCGTAGCCGTATGCGGCGATGAGCGCGCGATTTTTTACCGTTTCGTCGGTGCGGTCAAACAGCTCGCCGCGCACTCGCGTTTGCTCGGTGAAGTATTTGTGCGAGCCGCGCGCTACGAAAAAGGACACCAACAGCGACAGCGGGGTAAGACCCGCTACGGCGAGCGCTATCCACAAGTTGATGCGTATCATGAATACGAGCGTTCCGACTATGGTAACTACGCCCGTGAATATCTGCGTTGCGCCTTGGACTATGCCGTCGGCTATTTGGTCGGCGTCCACCGATATCCTGGCTGCGAGGTCGCCGTGCGAGTGCGAGTCTACATAGCCGAGCGGCGCGTCTACGAGCGCGGCGAACCCGTCTCTTCGCGCGTCGCGCACCGTTAGATGCGCCGTGCGCTGCGCGCAGACGTTCATTAGCCATTGAAACACGAGCACCGCGCCTATAAGACAGGCGAGCGTTATGATATACGTCATGAGCCTTTTGAAATCGACTGCGCCCGCGCCCGTCGCGCAGTCTACCGCGTCGCCTATGACCACGGGCGTGAGTAGCGACGCCGCAGCCGATACCACCGCGCATAAAAACGCTATTACGAGCAGCGCCGAGTGCGGCTTTAGATACTTCATCAGCCGCCTAAGTGTGTATTGCGAATTTTTATTCGATCTTGACATGTCTATCACCCTTGTTGCGACGCGCAGAATTCGGCGTACAGCGGGCATGTTTTTTTGAGTTCGGCATGAGCGCCGTAGCCTACCGCCTTACCGCCGTCGAGCACGAGAATGTTGTCGCAGCCCGATACCGTGCTTATGCGCTGCGAGACGAGTATCTTTGCGCCGGGAACCGACTTTATCGCGTTTATAAAATCGCGTTCCGTCTTGTAGTCGAGCGCGGACGTGGCGTCGTCGAAAAGATACAGAACATTGTCGCGGCAGAGCGAGCGGGCTATGGATAGGCGTTGGCGCTGTCCGCCCGAAAGGTTTTTGCCGCCCGCCGCCACATATCCGTCAAGCCCGAGCGTGGAGAGCAGTTCGGAGGCTTGGGCGAGTTCGAGCGCGCGTTTTTCCCGTTCTTCGGTAACGAGCGGATCGGCTATCTTCAGATTGCTGTCCAGAGTTCCCGCAAGCACGGCGGCGCGCTGCGGAACATAGCCTATAGCGCCGCGGAGCGCGGACAGTTTGTAGTCGTCGAGCGGTTTGCCGCAGAAGTAAATTTCGCCTTTGTCGGGGTCGTAAAAGCGTTCTATAAGGCTGATTATCGTTGTTTTGCCGCTGCCCGTGCCGCCTATTATGCCCAGTGTTTTGTCCTTTTCGAGCGTGAACGAGATGTCGCGCACGTCGTAATCGCCGTCGTATGCAAAGCTTGCGCCGTCGAAGCGCAGTACGCATTGCGCGTCGCGGTCTATCGTGTCCGTTTCGCCTTCTTTTGCGACGGGCGAGTCGAGGATCTCGTTGACGCGCGCCGCGCACGCCGCCGAGCGGGTAAAGACCGAAAACACGTTGCCTATGTTGACTATAACGAAAAACGCTTGCGTAAGATAGTTTATGAGCGCGACAAGCTCGCCTTGAGTGAGCGCGCCGCTGTTTATTTTGTAGCCGCCCAGCCACAATACCGCTATGATGGCGAGGTTTACCACGGCGAACGTTAGGGGAGTGAGCAGCGCCGATATGCGCATCGCGCCGAAGTTGGTCGCGGCGCATTCGTCTGCCGCGCGGTCAAACGCTTTCTTGGTGTCCGATTGTTTGGAAAATGCGCGGATGACGCGCGCGCCCGTCAGACCTTGCGCGGTCTGGCGAGATATTTCGTCTAAGTTTTTTTGCGCGCGTTTTACTCGCGGCATGGATAGACGCAGTATGCACGCTATAGTCGCCGACAGCACTATCGTCATTGCCAAAAACATGAGCGCGAGTATGGGGTCTATGAGCATGCTCATGATGAACGCGCCTATTATAACAAACGGGATGCGCAGCACCAAGCGCAAAAACATGTTGAGCGCGTTCTGGCAGTTTACCACGTCGCCCGTGAGCCGAGTTACGAGCGTGGCTCCGCCCAGTCGGTCGCACGTCGATATGGGCAGTGCGTTTATGTGCTTGAACGTTTCGTCGCGCAGTCGCGTGCCGAAGCCGAGCGCCACCTTAGACGCCAAGTATTGACCCGTTACCGAGATCAAAAACCCGCCCACGGCGAGCGCGGCTATTATCAAGCAGTATTTGACGACGTACATTTTGTCGCCGTTTGCTATACCGAAGTCTATGACGTTTGCGATTATCATGGGAACGGCAAGCTCGGCTATCGCTTCTATCAGCTTGCACGTCGGCGCGATCACCGCTTCCGCCGTATGACCTTTAATGAATTTGATAAGTCTAAACATAGCGATTACTATTATATATATTATGTCTTATCATGTCAAGCCAAACACAGTTTGGATTTATGTCGTGTGTTTACTGTTGGAGTAAATGGAGATAACACCCGAATAGTTGCGAAGCGACTGTACGATCTTCCAAACACAGTTTGGATTTATGTCGTGTGTTGACTGTGGGGGTAAATGGAGATAACACCCGAATATTTGCGAAGCGACTGTACGATCTTCCAAACACAGTTTGGATTTTTGTCGTGTGTTGACTGTGGGGGTAAATGGAGATAACACCCGAATATTTGCGCTGCGGCTGTACGATCTTCCAAACACAGTTTGGATTTTTGTCGCGTGCGGGCTGTGTGTATATCGAATTTAGCTCGAATAGTTTTAGTATGAAATTGCGATGGATAAGCGCACGAAAAAGAGCGACGGTTTGCGCCGCCGCTCTTTGATACGAACGATGATTAATTATATGCTGCGCACGGGCAGTACCAAGTATATGTATTCTTCCGGACCGCCGGCGGGGGAGATTATGCAAGCGGACGTGGCGTTGGTCAAGTTGAGAACTACGGTATCGCACGTCATGCAGTGCAAAAACTCGGTAAAGTAGCGCGCGTTGAACGCTATGGATATATCCGCTCCGTCCGTTTTGATGGGCAAGTTTTCTTCGATGTTGCCCATTTCGCTGTGCGAGCGTATGGTCATATTGGTTTGGGAGATATCGAAACGCACCAAATAGTTGTTGTTTTCGGTACGCGCCATGAGTACGGCGCGGTCTATGGCGTCCTCGAAAAGGGCTTTGGGGATGTACACTTGCGTGTCGAAATGTTGGGGGATTATTTGTCTGTAGTTTATGAACTCGCTGTCGATGAGCCGCGTGGTTATCGTAGTTGCGTCTTGACGCACCATGAGGAAATTCTTGTGGAGATTGAATCTGAGTTCGCCGTCGTTGTCGGTAACAAGGCGGGATATCTCCATGATCGCGCGGACGGGGATAACTATGCTCGTAGACGCTGTGGTGGACAGTATGGGTTTTACGCATTTTGCCAAGCGGAATCCGTCGAGCGCGACGGCTACGAGTTCGCCGTCGTTTATCTCGAACAGCACGCCCTTTAATGCGGGACGCGAGTCGTTGGTGCAGACTGCGAAAGCCACTTTGTTTACCAAGTCCTTAAATTCCGCAGTTTTCATTTCGAAATGCTGCGTATCTTCTACGCGGTTTACTTCGGGGAACTGTTCTACGGGATAGCAGCCGAATTCGCCTTCGCTGCGCTCGTAATCTATCTTCAGTCTCGAGCCGTTTGCCGTGAGCACTATCGATTGCGATGCGAGTTTTTTAACGAAGTCGCCGAAGAATTTTCCGGGAACAACGATCTCGCCCGCTTCGATGACGGTGGCGCGTATCATGTGCTCGATGGAAAGTTCGAGGTCGGTCGCGGTGAGGGTGAGCGTGCCGTCGTCCGCCGTCATTTTTATTCCTTCGAGAATGGCGTTGGTCGAGCGCGCCGATACAGCTTTTATTACTTTGCCGACTGCGTCGCAAAGATCGTTTCCGTTACATTCAAGTTTCATTTGTATTCTCCGATCCAATTATATGTATTTACGGATATTATATAATATCCCGAAACAAATGTCAATATTTATGCGGATATTCGGGCGGCGAATTTGCGTTCGGGCGCGGTCGGTGCCGACGCGGCGGTATGAAAAACGCTTTACATCGCGGACTGAACATGATAAACTATATCGGCAGAACGGGAGACATAATGAGAGACCACGAATCGGAAGAAATGTATCTTGAAACGATACTCGTTTTAAAGGGCGAAAAGGCGGCGGTGCGTTCCATAGACATCGCCGAACGTTTGGGTTACGCCAAGTCGAGCGTGTCGCGCGGCGTAAATCTTTTGAACGACAAGGGCTATATAAAAATAGACGACGACGGATTTATACTGTTTACCGAGGCGGGCGAAAAAAAGGCAAAGAGCGTATTCGACAGACATAATGTCTTGACCGAACATTTTGTGTCGCTCGGCGCGAGCAAAGAACTTGCAGAGACCAATGCGTGTCGTATAGAACACATAATCGACGAAAAGCTGTTCGAGCTGATAAAGGCGAATTTATACGGTTCGGACGGAAAAGAGTAGCGTGGCGCTTATGACAGAGCCGTATTGGTGGTACGTGCTGTTTGTCCGCGCTTCTGCGGAAGAACGCGTCGTACAAGATCTGCAGCGGTTTTACAGCGCGGGCGGTAAGTTTGACTATGCGTTCGAGCCGTTTTGTCCGCAGTCGGAGTATTTTTACAGAAGTAAAAAAGCGCAGTCGGCGGGCAAGCAGTACCGCAAGCGCGCGCTGTTTCCGTGTTACGTGTTTGTGGAGACAAACATGCCGTCAGATGTGTTTTTGCGCGAGTTTTCGGCATTTGTCCGCAGCTCGCCCGATATCGTGCGCGTTTTGCGTTACGGCGGTTCGGACGAAATAGCGTTGCCGCGCGACGAGCGCATGCGATTCGAGTATTTGTTCAAGGGCAAGCGCTGCGTTGATCATTCGGTGGGATACATAGCGGGAGACAGCATCGTAGTGCTTAACGGTCCGCTTATAGGAAGGGAAGGCGTGATATCGCGCATAGACAGACATAACCGCAGCGCGGTGATAAAGCTCGAGATGTTCGGCGGTACGGTAGAGGCTAAAGTCGCGCTCGAGATAGTGGAAAAGACCACGTGAAATATTATCGCCGCACTATAGAATTGTTTGCTACGTCGAACAAAAGCTTGATTTTTGGCAGCGGCGGTGATACAATATAAATTAAGCGCCTATCTTTATGTCGGGGCGCGCGTTCGAGGCGCATAAAGCGCATAACATGTTTATATAAAGGGTACGAAAAAATGTCTAAAAAACCATTCGACACAAAAAACAACAGCGGAGCGCAATCGCTTTCGCCGACAGACTTTTTGGCTAAGAAGTATTTCGACAAAGGCGAGCAGTACTTTACGGGCGACGGCGTGCCCGTAAACTTTGCAAAAGCCGTGGAAAGCTACGAGCAAAGCGCCAAGCTCGGTTATATCCCCGCCGTGTTTTCGCTCGGCGTGTGTTACATCCGCGGGTTCGGAGTAAAGCACGACGAAAAGCGCGCATACGAGCTTATCAAACAAGCCGCGGACGCGGGCAATCTCGACGCGCAGTTTACGCTCGGGCATTTTTATTTCGACGGGTCTGTAGTAGAACGCGATTTTGCCAAGGCGGTAGAGATATTTTCCGCCGCCGCCCAAAAGGGACACCCGGGCGGACTGAACGATCTCGGATATTGCTATCTGCGCGGGCTGGGCGTTGAGCAAGACCTAAGTAAAGCGTTCGAGTGCTTTTATAAAGCGGCGCAAGACGACTTTGCAGCCGCGCAGAACAACGTCGCGGACTGTTACAACTTCGGACGCGGCGTAGAGCGCGACGAAGAAAAAGCGTTCTTGTATTATTACCGCGCCGCGCAAAACGGTTACGCCGCCGCGCAAAACAATCTCGGTATGTGCTATCTTAACGGCAGCGGCGTTAAGCAAGACTGCGAACAAGCCGTGCGCTGGTTCGAGACGGCGGGTAAGTCCGGTCATCCCGTGGCCGTAGCCAATCTCGGCTTCTGCTACGAATCGGGTAAGGGCGTGGAGCAGAACGCCGAAAAAGCGGTGCAGCTTTACACTATCGCCGCCGATGCGGACAGCGCGCCCGCGCAGTATAATTTGGGCAAGTGCTTAAAAGACGGCAACGGCATAAAAGCGGACAGCGAACGCGCGTTCTCCCTTTTCAAGCGTTCCGCAGAACAGAATTTCGCAATGGCATTCGGCGAACTTTCGCGTTGCTATCGCGACGGCATAGGCACTAAGTCGGACGCCGAACTTGCCGAAAAATACGCTAAACTCGCCGAAGAGAGCGGCTTCCCCGTAGCCCCGTCCGACGCAGACGGCGATAAATAGTAATGTAATCACAAAAGCGGAGCACATAGGTGTGTATTTTATAATGTATAAAGCAAGGATGATAGTCAGTCCTTGCTTTTTTGGTATGGTTATTCTATAATGAAACTACTATAAACAGTAATTTAGCTGAATACTCGTCATTGCGAGGGAGCAACGCGACCGCGGCAATCCAGACTATTCCGCTATTTCCAAACATTTACTTCTGGATTGCTTCGCCTACGGCTCGCAATGACGGATTGGACATAATATCGCGCCAAGACAATACAAGCGCTAAATTTCAATTTAACTTTATAATTTTTTATAAAGTAAGCGCACTATACTTCGCAAGCGAAGACAGTGCGTTTTTTCTTTGTCCACAAGGAAATCCATATAACAGATACCGTTAGCCGTTCCGCATTTGCGTCGCGATTTTTATAAGGAGCGGGCTTTGTTGTTAGGCTAAAAGCGCGCGCATATCTTTAATTTTCGTTTGCCGTAGCTTCGAGCTGCATCAATGTTTGTTCGAGCGGAAGCTTGTGCGCGGGGACTTCGGTAAGAGCGGCGAGCGTGCGGTATATTTGTTCTTGCGTTTTCCCGTTGAGGATGCGGTTGCAATAGTAACGTATGTAGTCCGCAAAGTCTTGTTTGTCGTTGCCGCGCTCGAGCGAAAAGAAGATGTGGAAAAAAGTATTGAGGTAGAAGTCTTCGTTGATGTTTGTCAGGAATATGTCGGCAACGTCTCTCTGTATGCCGTGGGGCATGTCGAATGTAACGTCTATCTTTTCGCCTATGCATATAGTCCTATAGTCTATAGAGCGCATCCATTCCATAAGTCGGAAAAACAGATCGCTGTAATTGAGCGAGTTTTCGTCCTCATCGCCGTCGCTGCCTACAGCCGATTTTATCATATGCGTAAGAGATTCGCCGCTCGCGCGTTGCGCGTAAGACGACGCGGTGAGAAGATATGTAACTATGGCTTCCGAGTATTCGGTTATAGATACCGTTATGTCGGTACTCGACTTGACTATTGCCGTGTACACTTCGTTCAGCGCTACTACGAGCATTTTTTTGAGCTGTGATTGTTGATCCTTAACGGCATTGCCCGTGGAACGCTCGAATATAAGATTCAACTGGTGATCTATGCTCGTAAGATTTTCGTATATGGAATTGAGCATATCTTTCATGAGCGAGTCCGCGTTGAAACGGATATTTTTGTAGACGAGCTTGTGTTCTATCTCCGACCAAAAGCTGTTTACCAGCGACTTGATCTGCAGCTCGAAATTGTAGCTTTCGCCCGCGTAAATAACGTTGCCGTCTATGCGGTATATCTCGAATCCGTTTTTTTGCTTTTCGGGCTGGAGCGTATCGAGTTTTAATTTGACCGCCTTTTTGTTTTCGGGCGAGTAATATCCGCCGCCTACGTCCGTTTTGAACACTTCGCGTATGGCGTTGTATAGATAGCGCTCGTCCTTTAAAAATCGGCACTCAATCCTAACGCCTATAATATCGTGCATTTCGTAGACAAGTCTTTCGGCGGGGTATTCTTTGTACAGATTGTTGCGCAGTATCTTTTCTTTTAGGCTGTCGCGAGTTTTTATACGCGATGTAACGCCGACGGTGGCGTCGCTGTCTCCGAACGTGTTGTTTAGATATTCGGTAAGCTTGGCGGCGGCATGAGTGAAGCCGACAAGGTTGTTGTCGAGTACGGCGCACGCCTTTTCTATGTAATCGAATACATTGATTTTTTCCATGATCTCCTCATCCGCTCAATGCGCGGAGCTGCTCCGTTGCCGTCAATTTTTTTTGAGTATCAGTTTTATGCCTTTGAATATCTTGCCGTTTGCCGCTTCCGCAAGACCTTTGGCGGCGTTGACCGACATTGCTCCGTCCGACATGGCGGCTACAGCGGAAAGCGGCGTGCCCATTGCCGACGCTATAAACGCGTCGCGTTCGGGCGAGCCTTGCGCGCCGTAAGCCTTGGCTTTTCGCCGCACCGCCGCCGCGGCGATTTTTCCCGCGGCAGTCTTTGCCATATCGTTTATACAGTTATCCAAAGTGAATTCGCCGCGTTTTGCGGGCGCGGGGATATGGGGAAGTTCATCGCCGTAAAGCGTTTTAAAGTCGTCGTCGGAGAAAACGCCCGAAAGGGGGAGCTTGTACGACGAGGGAACGTCGGTCTTGCCAACGTGATCGCCGTCCACTTTGACGCTTATCTCGTGCTTGACGTCGGCGGATGACGATGCGCACATTATCTTGAATTCGCCGTCGCAAACGCTGAATTTTCCGCTTTCCGTATTGAAGAATTCAAACGCGGTCTTGTTCAGTTTTATATCGGCGACCGCGCTCGTCTTGCCTTCGATGTGTATCTTTTTAAAGCCCGCGAGCTGTTTTTTAGCGCACATTATTCTGCCCGTGCGGTCGGATACGTATATCTGCACCGTTTCGTATGCGTCGCGCGCGGAGTTGTTTGTGAGCGTTACCGACACTTCGAACTCGTTTCCGCTCAGTCGCTTTACGCGCATGCCGTCGTATGAAATGTCCGAAAACGACAGTCCGTGTCCGAAAGGGAAGAGTACGGGCTTATCGGCGGAGTCGTAATATCTGTATCCGACGAATATGCTCTCTTTGTAAATATCTTGTCGCGAGCTGACAATATCTGTCGCTTCGAGCGGGAACGTTTCGGCGAGCTTGCCGCGCGGATTGACTCTGCCGAACAGTACGTCCACCGCCGCCGTCGCGCCGTTTTGACCGTTGAGCCCGCCGTACACTACCGCGCGCACGCGGTTGATCCACGGCATTTGTACCGCGCCGGGCGTGCAAAGCACAACGACTACGCGATGTCCCGCGTTTGTCAGGCCCGTTATGAGTTCGTTCTGTTCGGGCGGGAGCGCGAGGTCGATCCTATCCGCGCCTTCGTGCGGCGCGGGAACGCCCGCATACACTATCACAGCATCGGACGATGCCGCGCCCGCGAGCGCTTCTTCGTAAAGCGTTTTGTTTTCTTTCGCGTTTTTGCCGTAGCCGCGGAAATACGACACTTCGACGGAGCGGAATGCAAAAGCGTCGAGCGGCGACATGTATTTCAGTGCGGTAACGTGCGAACTTCCGCCGCCCTGCACGGGCGCGTTTTCCGCATACGCGCCTATAACGGCTACGCGCATATTTTTTGTGAGGGGCAAAAAGCCGTTCTCGTTTTTTAGCAGCACCACGCTGTCTACCGCGGCGTTGTAGCTTAGCTTATCGTGCGCGTCGCTGTCGTAATCGCCGTACGGCTCGAGGTAAACATTGTCCACAAGCTCGAGTATGCGGCGCAATGCGTCGTCTATGTCCGCTTCCGATATTTCGCCGTATTCGAGCGCCGTTTTAACGTCGTCGGCAAACAGCGGAGAGTAGGGCATGGCAAGGTCAAGCCCCGCGGCGAGCGAAGTCGCTCTGTTGCGTACCGCGCCCCAATCGGACAAAGTTACGCCGTTAAATTCCCATTCTTTGCGCAACACCGATTTTAAAAGATAATCGTTTTCCGAACAATATTTTCCGTTCACTTTATTGTAAGCGCACATGATCGCGGCGGGTTCGGCGGAAAGCGCCGTTTCAAACGGTTTTAAATATATCTCGCGCAGCGCGCGCGCGTCCGTTACCGAATCGGAATACATGCGTTCGGTCTCGCGGTTGTTGGCGGCAAAATGCTTGACGCATGCGCCAACGCCCGTGGACTGAACGCCGTGTATGAATGCTTTTCCAAGTTCGCCGTTGAGCATTGGGTCTTCGGAGAAAAACTCGAAGTTGCGCCCGCCGAGCGCATTGCGCTTTATGTTGAGACAAGGCGCGAGCAGCATGTTTACGCCCATCGCCGTGGCTTCTCTGCCTATCGCCGCGCCCACGTTGTAAAGCAGCGCGGGGTCCCAACTGTTGGCGAGCATGGACGGAGTGGGGTAACACGTGGAGGGAACAGCGGACGCGCTTATGCCGTCTGTCATTCTAAGCCCGTTCGGTCCGTCCGCCATTCGCGCTCGCGGAAGTTCTCCCGCGCCGAATGTGTGCCACATATCGCTGCCGGACAGCATATCTATTTTTTCGTCGAGCGTTAAGAAACGCAGCGTTTTATCTATGTCAAGTCTTTCCGCGTCCATTTTTGTCATTGTATCATAAGTATCAAGGTATGTCAAGCATTGTTTTGCGCGGCGCGCTCGCCGCGGGGTCGCTTCGCAAACGCTTGACAATATCCGCGCGGCATTATATAATTTTAACATGTCTAACATGACCGACGGAAAAAAAGCGCTCGCGGCGGGGGATTTCGAGCTTGCTCGTAAAAAACTGACTAAGGCGCTCGACGGCAGACCTAACGACGGCGAGCTGTGGTGGGCGCTTATGCTTTGTAAATACCGTTGGAAGAACGACGGGGAAATGGAGACCGAGCTTGAGGCGCAGTTTGTTCAAGCCGCGCGGTCGGGCGCGCCCGCGCCGTCTACGCCATTCGATTCCGTTTATTGCAAAAACGCACTCGCATATTCCGTAAGTACCAAAAGGCGTGATACCGTAGCGCGCATAAACGCCAAGTTGAGCGGTATATGGGAAGAAGAACGCGGAAAAAAACTCAAGCTGACCGAGCATAAGGTCAAAGCGAGCCGCAGCGGAACATTGAATATTGCCGCGATAGTTACGTACTTGATTTTGATAGCCGAAGCTATAGGCGCGGGCGTTGCCGTTTACGGCGTGTATGTTTATGTAAAATGGGCGCAAATACTCGGGCTTGCAGTATTTGCCGCTTGCGCCGTCGCTTGGGCGGTCGCGGGGCGTATGTCCGCGAATAAAGGCGCGAAGGTAAAAGGCGCGTACGCTTTGGGTGCGGTCGTTTTGCTGGTCGGTGGTATTGCGCTCGCGTCGGTCGGGTTTGCTACCGCAAACCGCGTCGCATTGATATCGGCAGCAATAGCCGTATGTGCCGCGGCGCTCGCGGTAACGGTAAGGTTTACGCTCCCGAAAGGTAATACCGCAAACAACGGCGGAAGATCGGGCGGTAATAAACGCTCGGAAAACACGCGTCAAAGACGCGTGCACGTTAAAAGATCGGATGTCGGGAGGATAGATGATTATGAAGACACGTTCGACTGATCGCAGACTGCGTATCGTAGCGGTATTGTCCGCAGTGGCGATGCTTTTTGTATTCGCGCTTACGGGTTGCAGACCCAAGCGTCCCGTAGATACAGATGACGGCGTAAGCTATACCGTAACGTTCGACAGCAACGGCGGCAGCGCGGTAAAAAGTCAAGTCGTACAAGCGGGCGGCAAAGCGATGCGTCCGACCGCGCCGACTAAGGCGGGGCATACTTTCGTCGATTGGTACGCGGATAAAGAAACGCTTTCCGACGTATGGGGATTCGAGACGCGCACCGTAAACAGCGATATAACGCTTTACGCAAAGTGGACGAACGGCGCGACGGAAATTTTTACGGTAACGTTCGATACCGACGGCGGATCGTCCGTAGACAGTCAAAGAATAGAAAAGGGCGGCAAGGCGACGCGACCTTCCGATCCGCAGAAAAACGGATATGTTTTCGACGGTTGGTATACGGACGGATCGTTCGGTACACAGTGGAATTTCGGCAGCATGACCATCGCTAAAGATACCGTCATATACGCCAAATGGAAAGACGGCGGCAATCAAGGCGAACCCCCCGAAAACGGAAAGGTTACGGCAACATTCAACGTCGGTCTCGACGCGAGACGAAAGGGGCTGAGCAACCCGCCCGCGCAGACTGTGGATAAAGGCAAAAGCATAACCGCGCCCAACGTGTCGTTGAGCGGCTATAGGCTGAGCGGCTGGTACGCGGAAGACGGCAATACGGCGTGGGATTTTGCAAGCGGCAAACTCGATACGGATACGACGTTTTTCGCAAGATGGACAGAAGGCGGCGACGTAGGCGGCTACGAGTACGACCCGCCTATCGGAATGCGTGATGATTCTACGCTATACATACATTACTTGCGTTCGGCGGGCGATTACAGCGGTTGGGCTGTATGGGCATGGACTACGGGCGGCGGAATAAGATTCACTTCGGCGGGCAGAGACGAAGCGGGCATCGCGCTTGCCATAGATCTCGACGCGCTCGGTTCTCCGTCTACTGTCAACTTTAAAATAGCTATAATAGAAGAAGGCGGTTACGATTATGTTTGGGGCGCGTCGGACGGCGGAGACAATTCGGTGCGTTTGTCCGACACCATGAGAGTGGGCGGAAGCTATCACTGGTTTGTAAAAGAGTTTTATACGGACAGCGGCAGCAATCGTTTTTCGCCCGAGGGAGGCGACGATTCGGCTATGACCGAGCCGCTCAGAGCTAACATATCGGACGTAGACAGAACGTTTGCCGCGGGGCTTGACAAGTTTAAGACTGCGGACGATATAGACGAGATGGGCGTAGGCTATCAAATATTCGTCGCGTCGTTCTGCGACAGCGACGGCGACGGCGTGGGCGATCTTCAAGGCATTATCAAACAACTGCCGTATTTGGATGCTCTCAATGTGGACGTACTTTGGCTCACCCCCATTCAAAGCAGCAACTCCATGCACGGCTACGATTGCTACGATTATTACGCAATAGATCCCAAGTTCGGCACAAACGCCGATTACCGCGAGCTTGTGTACAAAGCGCACAGCCGCGGCATAAAGGTGATAATGGATCTCGTGGTAAATCACACGTCGCCGCAAAACGAATGGTTTATAAAATCTCGGCGCGGCGTTATAGAGGACGTTACCTATCAAGACGGAACGAAAGAAACGGTAAGATACCGCGACTTTTACAGATGGAAAAATTCGGGCGTTTCGAGTTCTAACAGATGGCATTCCACGGGCGACGGCTGGTATTTTTATTCGTCGTTCGGAAGCAACATGCCCGAGCTGAATTACGATTGTCAAGCGGTGCGCGACGCTATGGCGGACGTGGCTGCATATTGGATGAATTACGGTCTGGACGGATTCCGCATGGACGCTATAAAACACGTGTTTATGTGGGACGAAAGCGAAAACAAGAGCGGCGACGTAGAGGGTGGATCGTACGACAAACCGTACAATTACAATCTCACCAAAAACGTCGAGTTCTTTAAAGAATTCAACTACAAGCTGAAGTCCAAATGGCCGCATTGCTTCTTGCTCGGCGAACAACTGTCGGGCAACGTAGGCGACGTATCCAAGTTTTATGCTGGCATGGACTCTCTGTTCGACTTTAATACTTATTACGATCTTCCCAACAAGATGGTATTCGGCGACGTATCAAGCGTGGCAAGCACGTTCAATTCCAACGCCGCGCAGTACGAGCGCGAGCGCGGCGACCGCCCGGTAAACTCCATGATAAGCTCCAATCACGACATACCGCGATTGTCTAGAGCGTGCGGAGACGACGAAGATTACATGAAACTCTACTTTGCCGTTACAATGACTTTACCCGGGCTTAGCTGGATATATTACGGCGACGAGATAGGCTTGATAGGCTATAAACCTTCGGGCAACAGCCCCGACGACTGCTTCCGTCAATCTATGAAGTGGAACTCGACATGGCAATATAAATGCACCGCTATGCGCGACTTTATGTTCAACGAGGGTACTGCGAGCGTAGAAGAACAGCTCTCCGACGCAAATTCGCTGCTCAGTTACGTGCAGGGCTTGACAAAGCTTAGAAACGATCATCCCGTTCTTATCAACGGAAAGGCGACTTGTTTGGTGGAAAACGGCATGCTCAAGATAGTTGTAACGGACGGACGTTCTACCGTAACGTCGTACCATAATTTTTCGTACGAACAAAAAACGGTATCGGCGAGCGGCGCTCCCGTGTTCGGCTCGAGTACTGTGCCGTCTCACGGCTCTGTTGCGTTCGCTTCGTAGACTGTGATCATACAACAGAATAAAAAATAAAAAGCAAAGCTGAAGAGCCTGTTTTAAGGCGCTTTGGACGGTGATATGATCGACGCTACCGAACAATTGGAAAAAGGCAAAATACTGCGGCTTGTGTTTAAATTGACCATCCCCGCGGTAATAGCTCAACTTATAACGTTTTTATACAACATAGTAGATAGAATGTACGTTGCCCATATCGACGAAGTGGGCATGGACGCGCTTGCGGCGCTCGGCGTAGTGCTGCCCGTAACGCTCATAATTCAAGCGTTTGCCAATCTGATAGGATTGGGCGGGTCGCCGCGGGCGAGCATGAAGCTGGGCGAAAACGACAAGATAGAAGCTAACAAGTTATTCAATACTTCCATCGCGTTATTGGCGATAACGGGCGTTATCGTCAGTTTGACGGTGTTTTTTCTCGCCGAGGAAATAGTTGTTTTGTTCGGCTGCCCGCCCGTCGCCGTCGAGTTTGCCGCGTCGTATCTCGAGATATACTCGGCGGGCACGGTGTTTGTATTGCTGGCGCAAGGTCTCAATCCGTTTATCACTGCGCAAGGAAGTTCGTTTATCGCAATGCTATCGGTGTCTATAGGCGCGGCGGCTAATATCGCGCTCGACCCGCTGTTTATTTTCGCGCTCGATATGGGCGTAAAGGGCGCGGCGCTCGCGACGGTAATATCACAGTTTTTATCGTTTGTTTGGATAATAGCGTTCTTCTTTACGAAAAGAAGCATATTCAAAGTGCGCGTCGGAGATATGCGCCCTAACGGCAAGCGTATATTTTCCATACTGTCGCTCGGCTTTTCGCCGTTTATAATGACGCTGACCGAGTGCGCCATACAGATAGTTTTCAACGTAAACCTCAGAGCGGCGACGGGCGGAGACAAAGATCATACAGCCGCGCTGACGGTGATGATGAGCGCGCTGCAGATAATTTCGCTGCCGCTCAACGGGTTGGGATACGGCATGCAGCCGTTCATAAGTTACAATTACGGTCGGGGCAACGCGAAGAGGCTTAGATCGGGAGTAAAGATATTAACTATAGTCGCGTTTATTTACGCAGTGGCGGTGTGGTCGCTTTCCATGGCGTTCCCGCAGATGTACGCGTATTTGTTTTCGGCAAGCGACAGCGTAAAAAAGATAGTGGTCGGATATGCGCCGTATTTTTTGATGGGATCGATAATGTTCTTTGTGCAGATGACTTTGCAAAATGTGAACATCGCGCTCGGTCAAGCGCGAACGGCGCTCATACTCGCTGTCATGCGCAAAGTGGTGATATTGATACCGCTGTGTTACGTGTTGACGCACTATATAGGCTTTGCGGGCGTTTTTATGTCGGAAGGTATCGCCGATCTCGTAGCGGGCATAATAACGGCAGTCGTGATATTCGTTACGTTTCCGCGCGTGTTCAAGCGGCGCGAAGCCCAAGTTATGGCGGGCGGTAATGGTGAGAGCGGCTGTGCCAAAAATATCGAAGAGGAGGCGACATCGTGAAATTTCCATATAAGCGCGTGCTCATAGTAGGGTGCGGCGGCGCGGGCAAAAGCACGCTCGCAGTCGCGGCGGGAAATAAGCTGGGATTGCCGGTAGTGCACCTCGACAAACTGTGGTGGCTGCCCGATTGGCATGAACGCGATAAAGCGGACTTTGACGCATTGCTAAATGAAGAATTGAAAAAGCCGATGTGGATAATAGAAGGGAACTACGGCAGAACGTTTGAAACAAGGCTCGAGTACGCCGATTTTTGCGTTTTGCTCGACATACCTACCGAAGAATGCATAAACGGCGTTTTGGCTCGCGAGCGGAAGTACCGAGGGCGGACAAGACCGGATATGACGGACGGCTGTAAAGAGCGTATCGATGACGAGTTTAGACAGTGGATAACGGGCTTTGCATCGGACGTGCTTCCGCAAATGCTCGACGTGCTTAAAAACTGCGGCAAGCCGTACATAGTGTTCGACAGTCGAAAAGCCGCTTATGATTGGCTGGACGATTTGGACGCGTAGCGCCGAGTGCGCGGATGATAGATATATGGCATTTAAATACGGGAGGACATAAGTAAATGAATAAAACGGCAAAAAAAGCCTGTATAATATCGGGCTGCGTGCTGGGCGGCATAGCGGCATTGTTTTTGCTGCTGTATCTCGTGCTTGCCTTGATAGGTTGCGCGATGTACGGCGAAGCGCGGCGGCTGCGCGAATACGCGTGCGGCATTCCCGATCTCGGAAGCGGCTTTGCGCCGCAAGGCATAGCGTACTCGCAAGAACGGGACGTTTACATCCACACGGGTTACGACGGAGACAACAGTGTGAGGCTCTATTTGGTAAACGGCAAAAATGCGCGCAGAGTGCGTTTGACGGACGGCGACGGAGTTACGCTTAAAGGGCACGCCGGCGGCGTGGCTTGCGTTAAAGATAACGTATATATAGCCAACGATTCGGTACTCGTTATGTTTTCGCTCGACGAACTGATCAATGCCGACGGGGCGGTATCGGCAAAGCGAGTTATCGCCGTAGATAATAAAGCGTCGTTCTGTTTTGCCGACGACGAGCATTTGTATGTTGGGGAGTTTTACCGCAGCGGCAATTACGAAACGATAGAGGCACACCGATATGTAACGCCGTCGGGCGAAGAGAATAGGGCTATAGTCTCTTGTTACGATGTGGACGAAAACGGATGGATGTCGGCGGAAGGCGTTCAGCCATATCCCGAGTATTGCATTTCGGTCGCGGGGCTTGTTCAAGGCTTTGCAACGGTTGACGGGGCGTTTATGTTGTCGCGGTCGTACGGACTGAAGAACTCTGCGCTCGAATACCACTCCGCGCCCAAGGACAACGGAGCTACGGTGAGCGTATCGTTTGAAAAGAACCGAAACGCGCAAGCGCTCGACGTGCCTCTGTACTATTTGGACGGAAGCACGCTCGTCAAAAAACTGACGCTCCCCGCGTTTTCGGAGGACTTGACTGTCGCGCACGGGAAAGTGATAGTAACAAACGAGGCATCCGCCAACAAGTATTTTGTGGGAAAACTTTTCGGCGCGAACAAGGCTTACGGCTATCCTATATTCAAAGAAGAAACAACGCTTTAAAGTATCGTTAAAAATCATAGACAGAAAAACGCGCGGCTCTTACAAGCTCGCGCGTTTAAGTTTAACGACGGATAAAGTTTGTGCGTTCGGTCTTTTGCGTGTCGGGCGGGGCAATGCCCGCTTGTTTTCCCGCATGTATGCACTTGAGCAGATACGCCATGTTTTGGGCGAGATTGCGCATGGTCTGAACGCCTTCGGCGTCTTGCGCAACGTCGTCCGCCGCCGCGCCGTGCACCATGTTCCAATACGTAGACGATACTACGGGCATTTGTGCGATTGTCAAATGCTTTAACAAAGCGTCGAGAGAAGCAGTCGTTCCCGCGCGTCTCGCGGAAGTTACTACCGCGCCCGGTTTGTGAGCAAAGTTCTTGCCGCCCGCATAAAACAGCCTATCCATCGCGCACAGCATTGCGCCGCGCGGATGCGCGTAGTAGACGGGCGAGCCGAACACAAAACCGTCGGCTTTTTCCGCTCTGTCTATCCATTCGTTTATGACGTCGTCGTCAAAGACACAGCGCCCTTTGGTTTTGCAACCGCCGCAGCCTATGCAGTCGCGCACGGGCTGATTGCCCAGCCATAGTATTTCGCTTTGCACGCCTTGCTTTTCGAGTTCTTCGGCAATTATGCCGAGTGCGGCGGCGGTGCAACCGTTTTGTCTCGGGCTGCCGTTAAACAGCAATACTTTCATTGTATGAATGACCTCCTAATAAAAAACATTTTTGAAAGTACAGTCGCGCGTCAGGAGGGCAACAGTTGTCGATGTACCGACGGGAGTGTACACAGACGTACATGACCAAGGCGCCGCGGCAAACGTAGCACACATCACGCGATGAATGTGCTTTCAAACTTCACTCTCCTTTTTGATCGAAGCGGCATATAGCTTTACACCACGCTCGAAGCGTTTTAGCCCGTCGAGCAGTACCGACTTAGGACATGCCGCGTTTATCCTTACAAACGTTTTGCCGTTGCCGCGATATTGTCCGCCCGCCGTTATGTATAGTCCCGTTTCCTTGCGTATAAAGTCGCAGAGCTTAGCTGCATCGTCTGTAACGGACGAGCAGTCTATCCATAATAGATACGTGGCGTTTTGGCGCACTGCGCGGACGGACGGAACGTTGTCGCGCAGATAGGAGTAGGCGGTTTCGCGGTTTTCGGCGATATACGACCGCAGTTCGTCTATCCAATAGCCGCATTCGGTAAACGCCGCAACAGTCGTTTCCACGGCGAACGCGTTGGGTTCGGCTACTTCGTCGCTGTTTAGTCCGCGCACGACTTTGTTGTGCAGCGCGGCATTGCTTGCGTACACCGCAGCGGACTGTAGCCCCGCGATGTTAAAAGCTTTGCTCGCCGCCACGCACGTTATGCTTATGTCGGCGCATGTAGAAGACGCCGCAGCGAAAGGCGTATAGTCGCAGCCTTGCGATGTGAGGTCGCAGTGGATCTCGTCGGACAACACGGTTACGCCGTATCGGGCGCACAGATCGCCGATTTTTTCAAGCTCGCTCTTAGTCCAAATTTTGCCGATAGGATTGTGCGGGTTGCACAGTATCATCATTGTCGTGAGCGGGTCTTTGAGCTTTTTTTCGAGATCGTCGAAGTCGACGGAGTATTCGCCGTCGTTATAGGCGAGCGTGTTTTCGAGCACGTGCCGCCCCGCGTTTTCTACCGAATGAAAAAATATATCGTACACGGGAGTTTGCAACACTATGTTGTCGCCGTGGTTGGTTATTCGCTTTACGATGCTCGATATCGCGGGGATAACGCCCGTGCAAAAGCAAAGACGCTCTTTATTTATGGTGTAGCCGTGCCGCGTTTCCCACCAGCCGACTATCGCGTCGTACCACGCGTCGGGAACTATCTGGTATCCCAATACGCCGAGATCCACTTTGTCCTTTATGGCTTTGGCTATCTCGGGCGCGGCTTTGAAATCCATATCCGCCACCCACATGGGCAGCTCGCCGTCCGCCACGTCCCACTTGAGCGAATTGGTATTTCGTCTGTCTACAACTTTGTCGAAATCGCAACGCATCACACGCCCTCCGTGCAAACGACGATCGTTTTATCGGGATCTACTTTGTCTTTTTCGATGATGAGCTTGCCGATATGCGCCGCCGATATGCGTCCGCCCGACGGATTGAGCACGCTGTCTATGTTGCCGACTATCGTGGCGTCTACCGTAGAATACTCGAAGGCGAGAGTAGTGTTGATAAGCTTGCAGTCTATGAGTTTTAAATTTTTTATGTAACACAAGCCTTGAAGGCTCTCTATAGTGCAGCGCACGAGCGTGAGATCTTCTGCGTTCCAGCCCAAGTATTCGCCCGATATGAACGAGTCGTACACCGTTATGTTTTTACTGTTCCAAAACGCGTCCTTGGACAACAGCTTGCAATTTTTGAGCGTGGCGTTTTGCACGCCGTCGAACGAATAATCTCCCGAAAGGTTAAGCCCTTCCGCCGTCAAGTCCGAACTGTTCATCGCAAAGTACGATCCCGAAGCCGAAACGTTGTAAAGCGCGGTGTTAGAGCAGTGCCAAAGAGTTTCCGCGGCGTTGGTAAAGGTTACGTTGCGGAGAGTAAGCCCGTTGCACCGTCTGAAGTTTTTGGGCGCTTCTATAACGGCGTCGCATACCGATATGTTATTTGAATACCATACGCCGGCGCGCGCGCCGGCGAACCACGACGTTTTGTCCGTCGTTATGTTTTCGCAGTACCACAGCGGATACTTCCACTTGAACATGCAGCCGTTGAGCGAGATGTTTTTGCTCTCTTTGAGCGGCGATTCCCCGTTTTCGAATATGCTGTCGGCGATCTCGAGATCGTTACTGCAAAATAACGCGCGCTCGCCCGTGAAAATTTTTCCGACGTGTTTTTCCATAAAGATTCTCCGTATTCGTTTGTGCCTATACTTTAATTATATATCCGCGGCCGATAAAAGTCAATCGAATTAAGACGCGCCCGTGCCGTCGTACTTTGTTGCGCCGTGTCTGCGCATATTGTACGGCTTTTACGATGGTCAAATCCTTAACTTATTTTCGGTCGGATCGTAAAATACAAACAAATTTGCTTGCTTGAAAGGGCAAATTTATGCCGTATTTCAATTAAAATACGAGTTTTCTAAGAAAACTCAAACGGCGAATGCCGTGGCGTCAAACGCTTGCGTTTGGCATTTTTTAATGTTATAATATCAATGTGGATAACGATAAGCTTAATTTGCCGCCGACGGGGCTGGCGTTTGTGGGCGACGCGGTGTATACGCTTTTTATACGCAGAAGGATAGCGACGCGCACCGACCATACGACGGGCACTCTGCATACTATCGCTTCGCGTTACGTGTCCGCAAAGGCTCAAGCAAAGGTTTTCGACGGGCTTGTCCTTAGCGGGGCGTTTACCGAAGAAGAAGCGGACGTTGCGCGGCGGGCGAAAAACGCGCACTTGCACAGCAGAGCCAAAGGCGCTACGCCCGAAGATTACCACAAAGCCACCGCGCTCGAGGCGGTGATAGGATATCTGGATATCAAGGGCGACGACCAAAGACTGGAATATTTACTCGAGCTGTGCTATAAGCTGTCAGACAGTTGATGCGTTCGACAAAATTACGGCGTTACCGCCGCATAACGCGCGACAAACACTCGTACATTGTTATGTAACTAATCTTTTCAAAGGATAAAACTATGCAAGTATCTCCCAAAGTCAAACTCATAAGATATACCGCCGATCCCGAAGCGACGGTCGCGCTCGCAGCCAAGCTGTGCTATTCCGACCGCGAACTTGACGATCTCACCGATAATATCTATGAAAGCGACAATTCCAAGTTTATTTCGCGCATAACCGAAATGGGACATCTTTCGCCCATAGAACATGCGTCGTTTACATTTTCGATAGAAGGCGTGTCGCGCGCGCTTTTGGCGCAGATAACGCGCCACCGCATAGCGTCCTTTTCCGTTCGTTCGCAGCGTTACGTTTCGGAGGATTCTTTCAATTATGTCGTTCCGCCCGCAATAGAGGAATTGGGCGGCGCGGCGGTCGCGCGGTATAAAGGTCAAATGGATACCATTATGGATTGGTACCGCGATTGGCAGAGTGCGCTCGGGCGTGGCGAAAAGTCCAACGAGGACGCGCGGTTCATTCTTCCCAACGCGTGCGAGACCAAAATGCTCGTTACCATGAACGCGCGCGAGCTTATACACTTTTTCGCGCTGCGTTGCTGCAACCGCGCGCAGTGGGAAATTCGCGGCGTGGCGTGGATGATGTTTGAAGAAGTCGTCAAAGTCGCGCCCAATCTGTTTCGCGAGTGCGGACCGGGCTGCTTGCGCGGCGCGTGTCCCGAGGGTAAAAAATCGTGCGGCAGACCTGACGTAGTCAAGGCGAAACGCGATGAGATATTCGACAGAGCGGATAAGTCCGACAAGGTGAAAAAATAAAGATCTTCGGTAAAAACGCCGTTCTCGAACGGCTTAAAAACGGCGGCGGGCTTAATCGCGTGGATATGCTCGCAAGCGGCGCGCGCGACGAACGCGTGTCCGCTATACTCGATGCGGCGCGGGAGCGCGGCGTCCCCGTCAAGTTTTGCGAACGCGCTTCTCTCGATCGCGCGGCTGACGGCGCGCGGCATCAAGGTTGTATCGGTTACGCCGTGGACTTTGAGTATTCGGATATAGATGAAATTTTCGGCGCGGCGCAAGAGCGCGGACAAGCGCCGTTTGTAATCGTTCTCGACGGCATAGAAGATCCGCATAATTTCGGGAGCATACTGCGCTCGTGCGAATGCGGCGGCGTTCACGGCGTTATAATAGGCAAAAACCGCCAAGTACCCGTCAACGATACCGTCATAAAGGTGGCGGAAGGCGCGGCGGAGTACGTAAAGGTGGTGCGCGCAGTCAACATCAACGACGCTATCCGCGAGCTTAAAGAACGCGGGGTGTGGGTATATGCGCTCGACGCGGCGGGAGACGACATATATTCCGCCGATCTAAAGGGCGCAGTCGCGCTCGTGGTGGGCGCGGAAGGCAAGGGCGTGTCGCGGCTTACCGAAAAGCTTTGCGACGGCGTGCTGTCTCTGCCCATGCGCGGCAATATTAATTCGCTCAATGCGAGCGTGGCAGCCGCGCTCGGCATTTACAGAAAAGTAGAATGCGACCGTAACGGGCGCGTCGTTTAGGCGCGCGCGACGGCGTGAGAATAAAGGAGTTTAACATGAGAAAACCTATAATTGCGGGTAATTGGAAGATGAACAAGACCGCGGCGGAATGCCGCGCGCTGTTGACAGAGCTTGCGCCTAAGGTAAAGAACGCGACGTGCGACGTTGTGGTGTGCGTGCCGTTTACCGATATCGCGCTCGCCGCCGAGCTGTGCAAAGGAACGGGTATCGCCGTAGGCGCACAGAACATCGCATGGGCGGAGAGCGGCGCGTTCACGGGCGAGATCAGCGCGGCAATGCTCAAAGAGGCGGGCGCGCAGTACGTTATAATAGGACACAGCGAGCGCCGTCAATACTTCGGCGAGACCGATGCAACTGTCAATTCTCGGCTTGTCCGCGCATTGGAACACGGTTTTACGCCCATTGTTTGCGTAGGCGAAACGTTAGACGAACGCGAAGGCGGCAAGACAGAAAACGTGTGCAAGACCCAGGTCGAGGGCGCTTTTAAGGGCGTTTCCGCAGACGACGCGGCTAAGACCGTTATCGCTTACGAACCCGTATGGGCGATAGGCACGGGCAAGACCGCGACCGACGACCAAGCCGACGAGACTATAGGCTATATCCGTTCGGTAGTCAGATCGCTTTACGGCGACGCGGTAGCCGACGGCATGCGCATTCAGTACGGCGGCAGCATGAACGCCAAAAACGTCGAAGGGCTTATGGCAAAACCGCAGATCGACGGCGGGCTTATAGGCGGAGCAAGCCTCAAAGCGGAAGATTTCGCCTATATTGTGAACAGCGCTTCAAAGTAGCTTATACTAGTTCTCGCTGTAAAATTCCGCGATATATGCGTTGCTTGACGCTCGAGATAGGGCGGTCGCTTAGCGAAACATGACGATACAGAGCGGGGAACGGCTGTATCACAAATGAACAAATGCGCAGTTATAGCGTATTCGGCTGAAAAAAACGTTCAAAATACTATATTACTGCATATGCGCAGTTGAGCATGCGTAGATCGTGGCGCGAGAGGCTTAAAATAAAAGCCGCAGCTCGCGCGAAACAGTACAGAAATCATTTTAGAGAGGTCAAAATATGAACGCACTTATTATTCTCGACGGGTTCGGGTTCAATGCGGACGATTACGGTAACGCCGTAAAACAAGCTCGCAAGCCGTTTTTCGACTCGCTAATGGCTAAGTATCCGCACACGCTCATAGATGCGTCCGGTTATGCCGTAGGTCTGCCCGACGGACAGATGGGCAACAGCGAAGTCGGACACTTGAACTTGGGCGCGGGAAGAGTCGTTTATCAAGATATCACCACTATAGACGACGCGATAAAGAACGGTTCGTTCGACAGCAACGTTGCATTCGGGCATGCTATCGACGCCGTCAAGAAAAACGGATCGACATTGCACTTGGTCGGGCTTTTGAGCAACGGCGGCGTGCACAGCATGAACACGCATCTTTACGCGCTTTTGAGACTGTGCAAATCGCGCGGCGTGGAAAACGTATGCGTGCATTGCATAACCGACGGCAGAGACGTGCCGCCCGATTCCGGTCGCGGATTTTTGCGCGAGCTTCAAAGCAAAACGGAAGAGATAGGCGTTGGCAAGATATCCACCATTGTCGGCAGATATTATTATATGGACAGAGACAACCGCTGGGAGCGCGTAGCGCGCGGCTATAACGCGGTGTTCGCGGCAAACGGCAAGCATTTTTCGTCGGCGGACGCGGCTATCGCGTCGAGCTATGCCGCGGGAGTGATGGACGAATTCGTAGAGCCTGTCATAATCGGCGATTACCAAGGCGTAAACGAAGGCGACGCAATGATATTTTATAACTTCCGCGCCGACCGCGCTCGTCAGATCTCGCGCGCTATCACTTCGCCGTCGTTCGACAGCTTTGCGCGCATGGGCGGATACAAAAAGATAACGTACGTAGGCATGACGCAGTACGACGTTACGCTGGAGAATATAGAAACGGCGTTCCCGCCGCGCAATCTCAAAAATACGCTGGGCGAATACTTGGCAAGCTGCGGTCTTACCCAAGCCCGCGTCGCGGAAACGGAAAAGTACGCGCACGTTACGTTCTTCTTTAACGGCGGCGTGGAAAAAGCCAACGACGGCGAGATGCGCGTGCTTGTATCGAGCCCCAAAGTGGCTACGTACGATCTTCAACCTGAAATGAGCGCGCGCGAAGTGGCGGACAAAGCCGTCGAGCAGATAGAGAGCGGTAAGGACGTGCTTATACTCAACTTTGCAAACTGCGACATGGTAGGTCATACGGGCGTGCTCAACGCGGCGGTCAAAGCGGTGGAAGCGGTAGACGAATGCCTTAAAAAAGTCGTAGAAGCGATCTGGAAGAGCGGCGGTACTGCGCTCGTTACAGCCGATCACGGCAACGCCGAAGTCATGCAGTTTGACGGCGGCTCGCCTTGCACGTCGCACACGACGAATAAAGTTCCGTTTATTGTGGCGGGCGATAAGTATGTCGGCAAAAAGCTCAAGGACGGCAAAGCGCTTTGCGACGTAGCTCCCACGCTGTTGCACGTGATGGGCGTAAAACAGCCGAGCGAAATGACGGGCGAAAGCATAGTCGAGGATTGAGGTAATAATAAGCGTTATAAAACGCCGCTTGCGGAGCTTGTCCGCGGGCGGCGTTTTTTGCTGCGGGACGGCACGATCGCGCCGCCCCTGCGCTCGGTTTTTTTAAAAAGTAAAGCCGTCCTCTCTGCAGCAATCGTTGCGACAGCGCGTTTGGTCATCGTTGTTTCCACCGCGCGAATTCATCATCAAAAACATCAATATGAGCTGATTTATGCACTCTGTGCCGCCGCCGTTTTCAAGCATCAAGATCATCAGTAACAGTCCGAAAATATCGTTTCCCATGATGTCCCTCCGTCTTGTTGTATATATGACGTATGCGCGCAAACGGTTCGAGCTATTTCGGTATGTATTCGCCGAATTCGCGCATGCTCGACAAAAGACGGCGTTGACATGCGATTTTATATATGCTATAATGTACATATATGGAAATGTTGTTAGACAGCATGACCGCCGACAAAGTTCAAGGCTATATGCCGAGCGAATGCGCGCTTGCGCGTTTGGCGGACTTTTTCGACGCATTATCCGATGTTACGCGGCTCAAGATCGTATCGGCGTTGTCCGTGTCGAAAATGTGCGTCAGTGATCTGTCGGCGTTGACTGGACTGAATCAGACCACGACGTCGCACCAGCTCCGCACGCTCAAGACCGCGCGCATCGTGGAAAGCAAGCGTCAAGGCAAAGTCATGTTTTATTCGATCGCAGAAGATAAAATCCCGTACATAATGGACGTTGCGGTCGGAGCTGTCTTTAAACCCGAACTATAGGATGGCGCATTATGCTGATAACGGAAAAATGGGATGAAGTTTTAAAAAGCGAATACGAAAAGCCGTACTTTAAAGAGCTTACGGAAAACGTGGAGCGCGAGTATTCCGCATACACCGTTTATCCGCCGCGCGACAAAATATTCGCCGCGCTCAAGCTTGTTGATTACGATCAAGTGCGCGTAGTCATTTTGGGTCAAGACCCGTATCACGGCGCGGGTCAAGCTAACGGCTTGGCGTTTGCCGTCAACAACGGAACGGAAGCCCCGCCGTCGCTGTGCAATATTTTTACCGAACTCAAATCGGATATAGGTATCGCGCCCGTGAACGATACAACGCTCATAGGCTGGGCAAACCAGGGCGTGCTGCTTTTAAACGCGTCGCTCACAGTAAGAGCTGGTCAACCGCAATCGCACTCGACGCTCGGCTGGCAGTATTTGACCGACGCAGTTATCTGCGCGCTCAATCTGAGAAGCGCGCCCGTCGCCTACATTCTGTGGGGAATGAGCGCGCGACAAAAGTCCGAGCTTATATCGCCGCGCAACTTCAAAGTGATGTCGGCGCACCCCAGCCCGCTCAGCGCATACCGCGGCTTTTTCGGCTCTAAGCCGTTTTCCAAAGTAAACGAGTGGCTGGCGGAAAACGGTATGCCGCCCGTGTATTGGCAGTATACCGATAGATTCGACCCCGCAGATTATTATAAGACGTCTGACAAGATAAATAAGTGTTGAGCGGGCAATAACGATGACATAATAAAAAAGCGCACGAAAACCGTGTGTTTTTTTATGCCTTAAGATAGAGCCGACTTCATACAAGACAGAATGATGTCGAAACGGGTGAGTATTTATTAAATTCGCGTCGTGTCGAATTTGCCGAGTATTCACCGTTATCGCGCACTGTCGAAAATACAGAGTACCCGCAACATTCGTCATTATTTGTCGCGGTACGAATGCGGTCGTCGTCAAACGCGCATATACGGTTTACAATCGGTAAAAATTGTGGTAAAATAAAGATAGGCGTCGCAACAGTTATAGCTTAACGCTTTGGCGGCGGCGACGTGCAAAAACGACAAAAGTCTAAGATGACCGAGGATATGTCTGTGGACGTGGAAAACAACAAACATCAAGACATGGAAATAGTAGAAAGCACGCCGTCGGCAGTGAATGCGAACGACGGCGGACTTTCGGTAAGCACGGGGAATGACGTGGCGCGCGTCGGCGCTTCCGTATCTACTCACAGTAGGCGTACTGCCGACGAATTTCCGCCCGACGACGATACCATGCGCGGCGGTTATGCTTCGGTAAAAGGCAGACGGGTGAGCGGAAACAGGACCGTATGGCTGGTACTTGCCGTAATGGCGGTCATATGCGTACTGACGGGCGTGCTTTCAGCTCTTATAACAGCGCATTTCATGCAGAAAGGCTCTACGCCCGTCGGCATAATTTCCGACGATAAAAAAGAATCGATATCGGCTGTTGTATCTGCGCGCGGCAGCAGCGTGGTGGAGATAGCGAGCGGCAATTTGCACGGCTCGGGCGTTGTAATGAAGCTCGAAGGCAATAAGATATACGTGCTTACCAATGCGCACGTGATAAACGGCGGCGTGCCCGCGGTGCGGTTTTACGGCGAGGACAGTTATTATAAAGCCGAAGTTTTGGGATACAGCTCGTATTACGACATAGCTGTCGTTACCGTGTCGCACAAAACTCAGTACGAAATATACGATCTCGACGGCAGCGAATACTTTTCTGCGACGCTCGATTACGAGACGGGCGATCACGTGGTGGCTATAGGCAACGCCATGTCGCTCGGCATTGCTGCATACGACGGCATAATATCGCGCAGAAGCGAACTGCTCGATTACGAATCCAAAACGTTGCCCGTCATAAGAACGACGGCGGCGATAAACGCAGGTATGAGCGGCGGCGCGCTGTTCGACATGGACGGCAATCTCGTGGGGCTTGGTACGTTCCGCATGACGAGCATGGCTGTGGGCGGCGGAGGGTCGCATGCGGACGACGTGGAAGACACGGGGTTTGCTTTGCCTGTATCGGTGGTATATCCCGTTTATAAGCAGATACTCGAATTTGGCGACGGCGGCGAGATAGGCTTGCTCGGTATGAACTTTTACCGCGCCAACTCCACATCGATAGGCGGAATGACAATGCGCGGTTTCGGTTATACGAGCGAGTATAGAAACGGCAAGCTGACTGTGGTTTCGCTCGACACCGTTTCTCCGCCCAAGGATATAAAGACGAATGATATAATCGTTAAGATAGGGTCGTATGAAGTAACCGACGATATTTGCAAGACTTGCGGCGAATTTTTGCGTTACCGCTTAGGCTCATACACTGGCGAACCGCTCCAGCTTACGGTAGACCGAGGGGGGAGCATCGTTACGGTCTATTTAGACGGGTATTACAAATATGTTTCATAGAACGAAATTGGGAATGACTATAACTTCGGCGCTTGTCGCCGCGCTTTTGCCGACGGCTGTCGGGTGCGCCAAGTCCAAGGCGTCTCCCGATCTCATGCCGCATTTGATAACGACGCCCGAAGAAGCGCCCGTACGTCCCATCGATTCGTTTGAAACGGCGGAGCTTTCGCCAGTGCCAAGCGGCGATCTTACCGACGCGCAGTATCGCGCGCGGCTGGATGAACTGTATTATACTGTGGTGGACGACGGCAAAAAACCGATATTTTCCGACGGCGATCCCGTAAAGGCAGTGTACGACGCCGCTATAGAAATACTCGATACGTACATACTCAATTCGTGGCACGGCAATGCGGATGGCGAATATAAGACTGCGCACGCTTTGCATGACTATCTCGCGTATTATATCGAGTACGACCAAGAACTGTATATCGATTATCAAAACGGCAATACGGACGTGCAAAACGACCCCGCGTTCGGTATCGACGGCGTGTTTTTGAACAAGCTGGCGGTGTGCGACGGACTGAGCCGCGCTTACGCGTTTTTGTGCGCTATAGAAGGCATCGAGAGCATACGCATGGTGGGCACTTATGCCGGCGGACCGCATGCGTGGAACAAAGTGCGCGTGGGCGGCAAGTGGTATAATGCGGACGTTACCGCAGATATGGCGCACTATGTAGTGAGCGCTGGAAGATCGACAGAGTACAAACATCAGATAGCGCACGGATACTTTATGCTGAGCGACGAGACTTACAGAACGTTCAGACCGCAACTGCACGTGTTTTCCGACACGTCCGCATGCGACGCGCTCGAGGATATGGAGTATTTCGACGGCAAAGCAGTGTCGGTAAACGGCACGAGCTATCCCTCGGTCATAACCGATCAAGCGACGCTCAACTCGCTGTTTAAGTCTATAAGCTCGGCTAAGGGCGCGGTAGGCAAGATAGAGATACAACTGCGCTTTCCCGATAAAGCGAATATCAACGACGGCGATATGTATAAAGCCGAGATAGACGAAGCATATGCGCATTTGAAAAACCCCGACTTTGCCTTGAATGAATCGCAAAGACCGTACTTTCACTATCCCAACGGCGTATATTTGTTTTTGATGTACAAATAGAGGCGACCGCTGCTATATTAAATAGTGGCGCGGCGCACGTTGCAAAGACGCAATAAAAAACGGGACGAACAAATAAAAAGTTCGTCCCGTTTAAGTTGTTTACGCTCAAAGCTTTTCCAAATAGTCGCAAAGATCGCCGACGGTCTTTACTTTCGTCATCACGTCGTCGTCGAGCGTTTTGCCCGTTTCCGATTCGAGCGTGAACATAAGTTCCATAAGCGCGAGCGAATCGGCTTTCAAGTCGTTTGCAAAGTCGGTTTCGCGCGTTATCTTTTCGGGCGCGATCTCGAAGTACTGCGCAAGTTCTTTTTGGATCTGTTCAAACATGATCTATCGTTCTCCTTTATGTTGTTTTTTATTATAACAAATACTGCGGATAATGTAAAGCGATATGTAAAGCGGCTTTTTCGCTATCAATTCAGTATCGCCAAAGCTATCTCTTCCGCCATGCGCGAACACGACACGTGCTTTTTGCCGCCCGCAATGTCCTTGGTGCGCAGACCTTTTGCGAGCGTGCGCTTGACCGCGTTCTCCACGGCTACGGCTTCGTCCACAAGCTTGAGAGACGTTCCGAGCATCATGGCGGCGGCAAGGATAGTGCCTATGGGGTTGGCTTCGTCCTTGCCCGCAATGTCGGGAGCGGAGCCGTGAATCGGCTCGTACAGTCCGATATTGCCCGCGCCGAGCGAGCTTGACGGCAGCATGCCTATAGATCCGGTTATCGCCGCCGCTTCGTCGGAGAGTATATCGCCGAACAAGTTGCTCGTAAGCAGTACGTCGAACTGCGACGGATCTTTTACGAGCTGCATAGCGCAGTTGTCCACGAGCATGTGTTCGAGCTTGACGTCGGGATAGCTCTTGGCTATGCGTTCCACCGTGGCGCGCCAAAGTTTGCTCGTATCGAGTACGTTGGCTTTGTCCACGCTGGTAACGCGCTTATTGCGCGACGACGCTATCTCGAACGCTATCTTTGCTATGCGCTCTATTTCGTTTATGGAATACACTTCGGTGTCGTAAGCCTCTTGACCCATAACTCCATCGCGGAAACCGCGTTCGCCGAAGTAGATACCGCCTATTAGCTCGCGAACGATCATTATGTCAACGCCTTTCTTTGCGATATCGCTCTTGAGCGGGCTGGCGTTTACTAGCTCGCTATAAAGCGATACGGGGCGGAGATTGGCAAACAAGCCCATGCCCGAGCGCAGCGCGAGCAACCCTTTTTCTGGGCGGAGGTGCGCCGATACGGATTCCCACTTGGGTCCGCCCACCGCGCCCAAAAGCACGGCGTTTGCCGCTTTGCACGCTTCAAGCGTGTCTTTGGGCAGGGGAACGCCCGTGCTGTCTATTGCGCTGCCGCCGACGGGCAGAGCGCGCATGTGAAAGTTGTGTCCGAACTTGCGCTCGACTGCGTTGAGAACTGCGACCGCAGCGTCTATGATCTCGGGACCGACGCCGTCTCCGGGTAAAAGAACTACGTTGAAATTCATGATCTCTCCTCTGCAAAACCGTTTATTTTAAAAGTCCGCCGCGTGCTATTATGTCCCGTATTTCTTGGGGATAGGGCGGGAATGCATACGTTTTTCCTTTGGTGGCGTTATTGACCGTACCGTTTACCGTATCGACTGATATAACGTCGCCGTCGTCGCAGTCATCGACCGCTTGAGCGCATTCAACTATTGATAGACCTATGTTGATCGCGTTGCGGTAAAATATGCGCGCGAAGCTTTTGGCGACCACCGCTTTGACGCCGCATGCTTTGATGACGGCGGGCGCGTGTTCGCGCGAACTGCCGCAGCCGAAATTTTCGCCCGCTACTATGTAATCGCCGCGCCGAACGGCTTGCGCGAACTTATCGTCGATGTCCTCCATGCAGTGCGCGGCGAGTGCGTTAAAGTCGGACACGTTTAAGTACCGCGCCGCGATTATAGCGTCCGTGTCCACATGGTCTCCGAATTTAAATGCTTTGCCTTGTTCCATAGCGTCCTTCTATCCGATATAGCCTAAAAGCGCCGCGCGTGCCGCGGTGTACGGCGAGGCTAAGTATATGCGCGACGATCGCGCGCCCATTCTGCCTATAAAGTTGCGGTTGGTCGTAGCTATCGCCGTTTCGTTGTCGGCGAGTATGCCCATGTGTCCGCCTAAGCACGGTCCGCATGTGGGTGTGGAAACGACCGCCCCCGCTTCTATAAACGCTTCTATATAGCCTAAGCGGAGCGCTTGAAGATATATGTACTGCGTTGCGGGAATTATTATAACGCGCACGCCCTTGGCTATCTTGTTGCCTTTGAGGACTTCGTATGCCGATCGGAGATCGGACAGCCGTCCGTTGGTGCAAGAACCTATCACCACTTGATCGACTTTTATCTTTTCTTGGGATATCTCTTCTAGAGTTGCGGTGTTTTCGGGCAGATGCGGTTTTGCCACGGTGGGGCGGAGTTCGTCCAAGTCTATAACGACTTCGCGGTCGTATTGCGCGTCCGCGTCGGCGGTGAGACACTCGAACTTTTTGTCGGTGCGCTGTTTTAAATATTCGCGCGTAATTTCGTCTACGGGGAAAATGCCGTTTTTAGCGCCCGCTTCGATAGCCATATTGCATACGGTAAAGCGGTCGTCGATGGAGAGCGAGCTTATGTCGCCGCCAAACTCGAGCGATGTGTAACGCGCGCCCGAAACGCCTATCATGCCTATCAAGTGAAGTATTACGTCTTTTCCCGATACTATCGGTTTGAGTTTGCCTTTAAGCGTTACTTTTACGGCTGACGGAACTCTGAACCACAGTTTGCCCGTTTTGAGCGCGTACGCAAGGTCTGTTGAGCCGACGCCCGTGGAAAAACTCGATACTGCGCCGTACGTGCAAGTGTGCGAGTCCGCGCCCACTATGAGCATGTGCGGAAGGGTGAGACCTTTTTCGGGCAGTAACGCGTGTTCTATGCCCATTTGTCCGACGTCGAAAAAGTTTTTTATGCCTTGCTCGTTGGCAAAGTTTCGGCACGCTGCGCATTGCCGCGCGCTTTCGATGTCTTTGTTGGGCGCAAAATGATCGAGGACTATAGCGACTTTATTTGGGTCGAAAACCTTACCGCCGCCCGAGGCTTCAAACTCGTTCACCGCGAGCGGACACGTTATGTCGTTGCCGAGCGCGAGATCGACGTTTGCCATTATCATTTCGCCCGGCGTTACGCTTTGCTTGCCGCAGTGCGCCGCTAATATTTTTTGAGATAATGTCATGATAATTAAAACTTCTTTTTGAGTACCGCGCCCGTCGATGCCGACGTTACGAGGTTTTGATAGCGCAACAGCCAGCCCGAAACGTCCTTGTCTTTGGGACGGAGCTTTTTCTGCCGCGCTTGCAGCGTTTTTGCGGGAACGTCGAGATTGAGTCTGCCGCCGGGGATATCTATCTTTATAACGTCGCCGTCGGCTACGAGCGCTATCTTGCCGTCCGCCGCCGCTTCGGGGCTTACATGTCCTATAGCCGCGCCGCGCGTCGCGCCCGAAAATCTGCCGTCGGTTATGAGCGCTACGTCCTTGTCAAGCCCCATTCCGACAAGCGCGGAAGTGGGCGAGAGCATTTCTCTCATTCCCGGTCCGCCCGCGGGACCCTCGTATCTTATAACTATAACGTCGCCTTTTTTGATGCGTCCGCCGTATATAGCCGAAACGGCGTCCTCTTCGCAGTTGAAGCACTTGGCTTTGCCCGTAAACGCGAGCATGGACTTGTCTACCGCCGAGCGTTTGACGACCGCGCCCGCTTCGGCGAGATTGCCGCGAAGCACAGCCAAGCCGCCGACGGGCGAGATAGGCGAGTCTATTTTGCTTATGACTGCGGTATTTAAGACGTGCGCATGCTCGTAGTCATCCGCGAGCGCGCAGCCGTGCACGGTGTGCGCCGAGCCGTCTATAAGGTTCTTTTTTGCAAGCTCGTGGAGCACTGCCATCACTCCGCCCGCCAAGCCGAGTTGTTCCATATCCACATCGGTGGACGGCGACAGTTTGCAAAGCGTGGGCGTTTGATCGGATATCGATTGAACGAGATCGAGATCGAGCTGTATATTGCATTCCGCCGCTATTGCGAATAAATGGAGTATGGTGTTAGTGGACGCGCCGAGCGCCATGTCGAGCGCCAACGCGTTTGTAAACGCGCGCTTTGTCATTATCATGCGCGGGGTTATTGCGTCGCGCACGAGCGTGCAAACCGCCGCGCCCGCATTCTTTGCAAGGCGTATGCGCTCGCTCGATACAGCAAGCGCCGTGCCGTTGCCGGGAAGCGCCATGCCGAGCGCTTCGCACAGACAGTTGAGCGAATTGGCTGTATACATGCCGCAGCAGCTCCCGCAACCGGGACATGCCGCGTTTTCGAGCGCGGTGAGTTCGTCAAGGCTCATAGAACCGTTTTTGACAGCGCCTACGCCCTCGAATACGGACGACAGCCCTACGCGCTTGCCTTTGAATATGCCGCTTTCCATAGGTCCGCCCGAGACGAAAACGGACGGAATATTCACACGCGCCGCGCCCATGAGCATGCCGGGAACTATCTTGTCGCAGTTTGGTACGAATACCGCGCCGTCGAACGCGTGTCCTGCGAGCATGGTCTCCACGCCGTCCGCTATGAGTTCGCGAGAGGGGAGAGAGTAGCGCATGCCGCCGTGTCCCATGGCTATGCCGTCGCACACACCTATAGCGGGTACTACGACGGGCGTGCAACCGTTTGCGTATATTCCCGCCTTTACCGCGTCGGTTATGCGGTCGAGATGGGCATGTCCGGGTACTATCTCCGACTTTGCGGAAACTACGGCAATAAGAGGTTTGGCTATCTCTTCGTCGGTGAGACCCAACGCTTTAAGCAATGCGCGCTGCGGCGCTTTTTCCATGCTGTTGCAAATTTCTTGCATGATCACATCCTTTTGAGGTTACTGTATTAGATTATTCTTTTACGTAATTATATAGTATATTTTAACATTCGTATCGCCGTTTGTCAATTTTTATTAGATATTTACGCCGCAATATTGCACAAAAAAGGGCGCAAATACCGCATTTTGCGGCGATCTGCGCCCATACTTAGGAGAGATATGCTTTATTACGGTGCTCGCACAATCGTAACTGCGTTGACTTTTACATCATGAGCGGGACGTTGTGCGAAACAAAGAAATCGTATACCGACGGTACTTGCACGGCTATCGCGCTCGCTATCAAAAACAGCGCTATCGCGATGAATACTATCTTGACAAAGAATTTGTCCGTCCAACACACCGCGTTGTACATTACAACGAGATACATCAAACACAGCGCGACCGTGCGGATTATGGATATTGCTTTGAGAAAATCGGCGGACACGTTTTGGTATGCCATTATCCAGTACAGTACCCATAACGCGGCGTAAGCGACGAGTATTATGGCGGACAGCGTCCAATCGAGTTTTTTCTTTTCCATTGTATTGCGGCTCCTTGAATTATTTACAAGCTCATTATACAACGGCTTTATTAAAGATTAATGTAAGAAAGATTAGAAAAGGATTAGAAAATTATCTGGCGGTAGTCGAGCATGCATTTTGCGGTGAAAATAAAACACTCTCGGACAAAACTGTTCGAGAGTGTTTTGCATATAAAGCTTGTTAATGACGTCAGATCTTCATATCGCCCGATTTGATCCACTTGAACTTGCGCATGAGTTCGGACACGCCGAGAGCGACTGCGGCGGGGACGAGTATATAACAAACGAGCACTGCTATAAGAACGTACCACCAAGCTATGCCGTTTTCTATCGACGTTATAAAGGTGTTTATCACGCCGACAAGCCCCGCTGTGCCCATGCCCGAACCCGTTGCGTCGCACATTATCTTGAACGCCGCCGACGCGAGAGGACCAGCGACTGCCGACGCTGCAACGGCGGGGATGAGTATTCTCGGGTTTTTGCCGAGATTGGGTATTTGCAGCATGCTCGTTCCTATGCCTTGAGACACTACGCCGCCCCAGCGGTTTTCTCTGAAGCTTGCCACGGCAAAACCTATCATATGCGCGCAACAACCCGCGCAAGCCGCCGCCGCGCCTATCTTGGCGTTGTACTGCAACTGAGCGGTGTCGAGCAGAGGAGAGTTCAGGTTGAACAGCATTACGCCGAATGCCGCGCTCGAAGTGGGCAATGTCAAGAGCAATCCCATTATGACGGCAACGAGTATTCCGAACGAGATCGGCTCCCAGCCTATCGCCATGGAAACGCCTTTGCCGAGTAGGGCAAACAGTATGCCGAACGGTATGCCGAGTGCGATCGCACCTATCGTTCCGCAAGCTATCGCGCAGAGCGGCACTACTATTATGTCAACGGGTGTTTTGCCTTCCACCAATTTGGTTACTTCTATAGCCGCCACCGCGCCCACGAACGCGCCTACGGGATCGCCTATGCCTATGGCGGCTTTGTCTTGGGGCTGAGCGCCGTACACTTGTATTCCCGACATCGCAAAGATGTTGGTTATGTTAGCGCCTATCATGCCCGCTACCGCAGCGGAAAAGCTCGTGAGCTTGCCCGCTTTGAGGCTGTGCGCTATGCCCACGCCTATGCCCGCGCCCATTAGCATTTTTGCTACAGTGCCTATATAGAACAGAATGTCGCCGAAAGCGTTTTTGCCCGCCTTGTTTATGAGAAAGCCTATTTCTCCTACGATCGTGCCGATTATGAGCGTGCAAAACAGACCGAGCGCCATGCCGGAAAACGCTTCTATAAAGTATCGGTGCGCCAAGCCCTTTAGCAATTGTTTTGCCGTGCGTTTTTGTTTTGTTGAAGTATCTTGTTTATCTGCTTCGACACATATCCCGTCGGTTTCCGTCTGGGGAGTTTGTGCTGTTTGCGCACACTGTTCGGCGTTGGACTGCGCATCGCCGCATTCGGTCTGATTTTCGATATCGCCGACGTCGGGGCTTTCTTCCGTTTGCGTTTTGTCTTTTGTCATTTGTCTATACCGTCTCCGTTTTATTGACGTCGCTGTTTAGTACGCCGCTTCCGCGTTCGAGCGCGGTAAGTCCTGTGCGCGACAATTCGAGTATTTCGTAACCGCGCAAAACTTCTATAAATCCGTCGAGCTTGGACGGTTTTCCCGTGAGTTCCATAACTATCGACAGCGGCGACAGATCGACGATCTTGGCTTCGTATGTTCGGCATACGCTTTCTATCTCGGCGCGCTCGCCGGGCGACGCTTTTACTTTTACGAGCAATAGCTCGCGCAGCACTGCGTTATTGTCAAGCTCGCCTGTCATTTTGCAGTCGGGGAGTTTGCCGAGCTGCAACACTATCTGTTTGACTATGCTGTCGTCGCCGCGCACGACTATGGTCATGCGCGAATATCTGTCGTCTTCGGTGGCGCATACCGCAAGCGAATCTATGTTGTAGCAACGCCGCGCGAACAGTCCCGATATGCGCGTCAGTACGCCGCTTTCGTTGGTAACGAGCGCCGATATTATGTGCTGTCTTTGCTTGGTCTCCGTCATGCGTCCTTTCTCCCTTTGCGGTCTATCGACGTGATTATGTCGCCCATGCCTTTGCCGGGCGGGATCATGGGCAGTACGAATTCGTCCTTGTCTATGATGCAGTCCACCACGCTGACGCCGTTGTGTTCGAGCGCCGCTTTTATGACGTTGGGCGCGTCTTTGTCGTCGTCCAGCCTGAACCCTTTCGCTCCGAACGCTTGGGCGAGCTTTATGAAGTCCGTCTTGTTTGCGTCGAGATCGGTAGAGGAATAACGCTCCGAATAGAACAGCGTTTGCCACTGCCTCACCATGCCGAGCGTGCGGTTGTCGAAAACGAATACGGTAAGCGGGAGGTTAAGCCGCGTAGCCGTTGCAAGCTCGTTCAAATTCATGTGGAACGAGCCGTCGCCCGTAAAGAGCACCGCGCGCTTGCCCGTCGCTACTGCGCCGCCTATAGCCGCGCCCATGCCAAAGCCCATAGTCCCCAGTCCGCCGCTCGTTAAGAACGACCGCGGCGCATTGAACGAATAGCCTTGAGCCACCCACATTTGATGCTGTCCCACATCCGTCGCGACTACCGCGTCCGTCGCGTTTTTGGAAACGCAGTCTATAACGGTGCGGGGCGACAGCTTGCCGCGGCAAGCGGGGAGGGGATACTTTGCTTTAAGCTTGGCGTTGAGATCGAGCATGTAAGCGTCCGATTTTTCGTTCACGACCATATTAAGCAGTTTAAGCACTTGCTTAACGTCGCCGCGGATGTGCGCCGAGCAAACGATGTTTTTGTCTATTTCCGCAGCGTCGATATCTATGTGTATTATTTTGGCGTGCTTGCAAAATTTGCTGCGGTCGCCCGCAACTCTGTCCGAAAACCGCGCGCCTATCGCTATCACGAGATCGCTTTCGTCTATCAAGTGAGCGACCGACGCGTGTCCGTGCATGCCTATCATGCCCGCACAGTATTCGCTCGAAGTAGGTACTGCGGACAGTCCCATGACAGACATCGCCACCGGCGCTTTGATCCGTTTTGCAAACTCGATAAGTTCGCTGCTTGCGCCCGACGCTATACAGCCGCCGCCCGCGTAAATGACGGGACGCTTCGATCTGTTTATAATCTCTACGGAATCCGTTATGTCCGCTTGCATGGGCGGTTTGTGCGGTTCTTCGACGGGTTTTTGTTCGTATTCCACGAGCGCTTGCTGTACGTTTTTCGGAACGTCCACAAGCACCGGTCCGGGACGGTCGGAACGCGCTATGTAAAATGCGCGGCGTATGCAGTCCGCCAAGTCATCGGGATCTTTTACTATAAAGTTGTGCTTGGTTATAGGCATGGTTATGCCCGCAATGTCAACTTCTTGAAAGCTGTCTCTGCCGAGAAGAGATACGGGAACGTTGCCCGTTATGGCGACGAGCGGAATGCTGTCGAGATACGCGTCGGCAATGCCAGTTACGAGATTTGTCGCGCCCGGTCCCGACGTGGCTATAACTACGCCCACTTTGCCCGTCGCGCGCGCAAAACCTTCGGCGGCGTGCGCCGCACCTTGTTCGTGCGACGTTAATATTTGCGTTATCTTCGGCTCTTTATATAGCTCGTCGAACAAGTCGATGATCTGTCCGCCCGGGTAGCCGAACACCGTAGTTGCGTTCTGCTCCAATAGGCATTTGACGATAGCCGCTGCGCCTTTTATTTTCATTTATATATCCTTATTTATATATTGATTTAATTATAGCGGATAATTTGCTCAAAGTCAATAATAATGAGGTTGACATTCCCTTCGCAAAAAAGTAAAATATAACTGTATATTACGGAGGATGGATCATGAAAGTCGTATCGAAACAGAATAATTCGCATATGTGTTTGATATGCGGCATGGACAACGAACTGGGCGTTAAGGCGCAGTTTTACAATATGGAGGACGGTTCTGTGGGCGGGTCGTTTTCGTTCCGAACTGAACATCAGAGCTATCCCGGGCGCGTACACGGCGGCATGCTCGCGACTATGATAGACGAGCTTGCGGGACGTGTGCTCTGGACCGATCGACCCGATCAGATAGCCGTTACTATGGATATATCGGTCAAATACCGTAAACCCGTGCCGTACGACGTTCCGCTCAAGGGGAGGGGAGTGTATACGAAAAAGCTGTCGCGCGCGTATGCCGCTAAATGCTGGATACTCGACGGCGACAACAACGTTCTTGCGGAGGGCGAAGCCAAATATTTGATCATGCCCAACGAAAAGATCACCGATGCGTCTATAGACGAGGAACTTGACATTTATATTGCGGACGATGTTACGGAAATAAATTTCGGCGAGATCGAAGCGGTCAAATGCGTTTAAAACGGGGGCAATAATGGAAAATAAAAAAACTGCCGTATTGGTAGTGGATATGCTCAACGACTTTGTAACGGGCGCGCTCAAGTGCGAACGCGGCTTGCGCGTCGTGCCGCGGCTCGCAAAGCTTTTGGACGGCGCTCGGACAAACGGGGTAAAAGTCGTTTACTGCAACGACGCGCACGTTTCGGGAGTGGATCACGAGCTTAAGCTGTGGGGCGACCACGCCATAGCCGGTACAAAAGGTGCGGAGATCGTTCCCGAGCTTGCCGCAAGAACGGGCGACTACGTAGTGCCCAAGCGCAGATACAGCGGCTTTTTCGGGACCGATCTCGACATGCTGCTGCGCGAACTCGACATAGACACGGTGATAATGACGGGGTTGCACACGCACATGTGCGTAAGACATACTTCGGCGGACGCGTATTGTTACGGCTATAATGTCGTAGTCGCATCGGACGCGACAGATTCTTTTACGCAAGAGGACTACGACGGCGGCATAAAGTATTTGAAAGAAGTGTACGGCGCCGATGTGTTTACCGTGGACGAGCTTTGCGAAAAATTCAAGGCGGGCGCGCGATAGGTCGCATATACTGAATAAAGAACGCAAAAGAAAAAGCCTCGGAAGTTCCGAGGCTTTGACGTTTTAAAGATAGTTTTTTGATTATTTGCCGAAGTAGCGTTTGAGAAGACCGGCAAAGCCCGCGCCGTGGCGCGCTTCGTCTTTTGCCATTTCGTGAACGGTGTCGTGTATGGCGTCGAAGCCGAGCTGTTTTGCTCTTTTGGCGAGCATGAGCTTGCCTTCGCAAGCGCCCGATTCGGCGGCTGCGCGCATTTCAAGGTTTTTCTGGGTGGAGGGGGTTACGACTTCGCCCAAAAGCTCGGCAAACTTAGCGGCATGCTCCGCTTCCTCGAAAGCGTAACGCTTGTAAGCTTCGGCTATCTCGGGATAACCTTCGCGATCGGCTACGCGCGACATTGCAAGGTACATTCCGACTTCGGTGCATTCGCCCGTGAAGTTGGCATGCAAGCCTTCCATGATCTCTTTGTCGTCCACAACACCGTCGCCTATCACGTGTTCGCAAGCGAATTTGGCTTCTCCGACTACGGGAACGAATTTTTTAGCTCCGCATACGGGGCAGACTTCTACGCCGTCCTCGAGTATTTCGCCGCAAACTACACATTTTTTCATATTGATGATCTCCTTGTCGTTGGATTGTTTTGTGTTTACAATATATCACAGCGCATATGCGTTGTCAACGATTTTAACGCCGTTTTTCGGTTAAATTTACTATATACACAATATATAGTATATAAAGGCGGTAATTATGCAGTTTATATTGTATCTATCAAGAATTTTACATTTTTCGCGATAGACCCGCCGATTGATTTGCTTTTTTTGCGCGGCGGTGATATATTTAATGTGTTTTAAAGGATCATGATACATAAGCATAGAGATAACGAAAAGACCGATATGTTGAGCGGTCCTATGATGAAGAAGATCTTGATGTTTGCGCTGCCGCTTGCCGCAAGCGGTATTTTGCAACAGTTGTTTACGTCGGCGGATATGGCTATTGTATTTTGGTTCGACGGCAGCGTTGCGCAGAGTGCGGTCAACAGCAACGGCGCGCTCGTAAACTTATTGATCAATCTTTTCACGGGACTTGCTGTGGGATCGACGGTTACCATTGCGGAATACATAGGGCGAAAGCGCACGGAAGACATACACAGCATGGTGTTTACGTCCATGGTAATAGCTGTGGTCAGCGGAGTGATATTGCTGGGTGTGGGCATAGGCGTAGCAGAACCGCTTTTAAAACTTATGAAAACGCCCGCGGAGGCGTTGCCGCTTGCGACGCAGTATTTGCGCATATATTTTATAGGGATGCCGTTTTTGATGGTGTTCGATTTCGGCGCGGCTATACTGCGCAGCGTGGGCGACACCAAGCGCGCGCTGTTTACTTTGCTTATAACTGGCGTTCTCAACGTGGGGCTCAATTTCTTGTTTGTCGCGGCATGCAAAATGAGCGTGGCGGGAGTGGCGGTAGCCACAGTTACCGCCAATGTTGTTTGCGCCGTGCTTGCCGTGATATTTATAATGAAAAACGAGACCTTGCGCATACGGTTCAAAAAGTCCAAGCTGCGCGCAAAGTACGTTAAACGCATATTTTTGATCGGCATTCCGGCTGGTCTTCAAGGTGTTGTTTTTTCGATAGCTAACGTTTTGATACAGACCGCTATCAACGGCTTCGGCTCGCAAGCGGTGGCGGGCAACGGCGACGCGGTGAATTTCGAGTACTACGTATATTATTTCGTCAGTGCGTTCGCGCAGGCGACCGTAACGTTTTTCGGACAGAACTATGCGGCGGGCGAGTACGATCGCTGTAAGCGCATAGTAAGATTGAATTTGCTCACATCCCTTGTCGTGTCAAGCGTGCTTAGCGTTGTATTCACGCTGGGCGGCGACCTTTTTATACGCATTTACACTACGGACGAAGTGGCTATCGAGTTTGCGCTCGTTCGCATGAAATGCGTGTTGCTCGGTTCGATGCTCCCGTGTTTTTACGAGATCATGGGCGGGGCTTTGCGGAGCATGGGACATTCGCTTTTGCCCGCCGTGCTTACCGTTATCGGGTCGTGCGTTATCCGCATTATTTGGATATACACGGTGTTTGAAGTGAACGACAGTTATTGGCTTCTTTTGTTGATCTATCCCATATCGTGGATAATTACGGGCGGGGCGATGTCGGCGAGCTATTTGATCATAAGCAGAAGAGAATTCAAGCGCGGCGGGGCAGATGCGAACGGCGGTGGCACGGAGATGTCGGTCGATACGTCAGACGCAGTTGGCGGCGGACAGACCGATGCGGTTGCGGTCGTCGATAGCGGCGAGAGTTCGGCTGTCGGGGGCGATATTATGCCGCGCGGCGCGGGCGGTTGAATATTTACGGAGTTTTGCGTTACGCATCGACGGCGTAAACAAATGCTATTGATGCGGCGCGATTAAATTGTAAAATAACGTGCGTAACGCTTGACAAAGGCGCGGACAAGGGTTATAATATTTTCCGTAATGATCGCGGACGGAAAAATTTGCGTCTCTTCGTTACATCTATTAAGTTAATATAATCATTATGCACTCATAGCGCAATTGGATAGAGCGTCTGGCTACGGACCAGAAGGTTGGGAGTTCGAGTCTCTTTGGGTGCACCACAGAAAATACCACGGCGTTGCCGTGGTATTTTCTGTGGTATACGCATGAAATAATTAGCGCGGCAAGGAACAGCAAATTATGATAAGCATGATATAGAATCGTGAAATCGATTTGCGAAAAATATTTTTGCCGCGCAGTTTGCTGACCGCTTGCGCGACAGCGCAAAGGTCGTCCGTAATTTCCGCGGGTATTCTCAGTGGTATATGCGTAGAACAAGTAGCGTGGAAAAATAATCATTTTTAATGTATTAGTGCCGCGCAGTTGTCTCTATTTAAAGTGTAAGCTTCAAAAATCAATGATATTGACAAAACGAAAGGAGAAATGTTATAATGGGTGCGGGCGGAATACCGAGCGGCGGAGTGATAAAAGTATATGGGCGAAGCGGGGATTTGCCAACTCAATGTGATAAACCAAATTCGAGATGGGATCTATATGACTCGAGTGATGGGGTGAGAATACAAAGTAGATGGTTCGATTCCAATGGCGTAGTGATCCGCAATAGAGATTTTCGCCATCAAGATGCGCACCGCAACCACAAATTCCCACATGATCATACTTGGAAAGTATTAAGTGAAAATGTTTTGTCGGATGGTTATAAAGAATATGCAGTAAATCGCAGTAAAGACGATATTGACCCGGATGAATATTATAATTCCGATTGGGAGGGTGAACAGTAACATGGAAAAGGAGTACGATCCGCACGAATACAATATCGCAGTGCCGTGCGAAGTGTGCGGCGGTCTTACGTTTGTAGATGATTACGGCAACAGCGGCAAGTGTTCGCATTGTGGGTGGAAGCAAAGCCGAAACAATGCATATATGGATATAGAGCAAGGAATAAGCTATCCCATGCTTGTGCCGCTATCGCGCGCGAGAGAGCAATACAAAGCCGGTAAAAAGTTCAAAGCGACATTTGAGGATTTTATAAACGGTTTAAAGTTCTATTCGGAAATGCTGTTTTGGCATGACGGAAAAGTGTACGAAGTATACTACAAAAAGAACTTTGTAGTTTTTTGTAATAAAGATATGATATATGAATATGCCGATGAAGACGAATTTCGCGATAAGGCTAACATAAACGGGCGACTGCTCAAAGACATATGGGACGAAGTCGTTCACCCATGCTTTATGTACTGCGGCGGCGAACACGATTACGACTTTCCTTCCGAAGATTAAAAAATAGTTAGGCGGGTACGATGATGTTTATAAACGCAAATGCGGCGAGCGTGCGTCTTGGGATCGTTTGATTTATGCAAAAAGGTCGGTGTATGTTCGTTTTTTGTTTTGGTCAAATTAAAGAACGCCGAGCAACAGATCGTAATTATATCAGTCCTTGATTTTTTAATATTTATATGTTATTCGGGCGCAGCCCGTTTTTTTGTTTGCAATTTTTTTTTGCGCAATTTTAAAAAATCGCTTGACAAACGTGCGCGATAGGCATATAATGAGATTGAACAGTTGAATAATTGTTCAAGTGTACAATGCTTGGAGGAAGTCATGAGTGAAAACGACGGATCACACAAAGAGGAAGCGGCGGGCGAACACATGCACGGCGGTATCGTCGCGCAAGTCAGAGCGGCTATGCCCGACGACGATCTGCTTGTGGATATTGCCGAGTTGTTTAAGGTTTTCGGCGATTCGACGCGCACTAAGATAATAGCTGCGCTGTCCGAGCGCGAGCTGTCGGTGTGCTGCATAGCGGAGATAATCAACACGAGCATGTCTGCGGTGTCGCATCAGCTGCGCATACTGCGTCAGTCCAAGCTGGTCAAGACGCGGCGCGCGGGCAAAGAGATATTCTATTCGCTCGACGACGGACATATAGGGCGCATATACAGCACTGCGCTCGAACACATTAAAGAACTTTGATAGGAGGTAGGCTGTAATGGTCAAGACGTTTAAGGTACATAATTTGGATTGCGCGAATTGCGCTGCCAAGGTGGAGCGCGCGCTCGGCAAGCTCGACGGCGTCAGCAGCGCGTCGGTCAACTTTTTTGCGCAAAAGATAACTGTGGACGTAGATCCCGATCGTGCGGACGACGTTATGGCGTGCGTTTACAAGACTTGCAAAAAGGTCGATCCCGACATCACCGTCGATAGGTAAGAGCTTACCGTTAGGGAGCATTTGGCATAATGACAAAAATAAAGCGAGGTCTTATAAGGATAATCGTTGCCGCTGTGTTATTCGCGGCGGCGGTCGCATGCAACATTACGCTGGGCGGCAAAGCTCCGCAATGGGCGTGGGCTATCGTTTTTGCGGCGGTCTATCTTGTTATAGGCTGCGACGTGCTCATACGCGCGGCTAAAAACATCGCGCGCGGCAAAGTATTCGACGAAAACTTTTTGATGATAGTCGCTACCGTCGGCGCGTTTGCGGTCGGGGAGTATCTCGAGGGCGTGGCGGTAATGCTGTTCTATCAAGTGGGCGAGCTTTTTCAAAGCTATGCCGTCGGGAGATCGCGGCGGTCTATAGCCGAGCTTATGGACATCTGTCCGCAGACGGCATGCGTCGAAACCGAAAACGGAGAAGTTACGGTCGATCCGTCGGAAGTGGAAGTGGGTTCTGTCGTCGTGGTGCGAGCGGGAGAAAAAGTGCCCATAGACGGCGTTATAACGGACGGCTCGGGGCATCTCGATTGCGCCGCGCTCACGGGCGAAAGCGTGCCCGTGGAAGTCAAGGCGGGCGATACTGCGCTTTCGGGCGCGATAAGCGTTTCGGGCGCATTGCGCATACGCACGGTAAAACCGTATGCCGACAGCACTGCGGCAAAGATACTCGATCTTGTGGAAAACGCATCTGCCAAAAAGGCGAAGTCGGAAAACTTTATAACGCGGTTTGCCGCCGTATATACCCCCGCGGTCGTGATAGCGGCGTTGCTGATCGCCGTATTGCCGCCGTTGTTCATAGGTTACAATGTCGGTTCGGTGTGGATGGAATGGGTTAAGCGTGCGCTCACGTTTTTGGTCGTGTCATGTCCGTGCGCGCTCGTTATCTCGGTGCCGATGTCCTTTTTCGGCGGCATAGGCTGCGCGGGCAAAAACGGTATCCTCGTCAAGGGCGGCAACTATTTGGAGCTGCTAAGTAAAGCGGATACGGTGATATTCGACAAAACGGGAACTATCACCAAGGGTAGATTCGACGTGGCGAATATAGTTTACGCGAGCGGCGCGACCGAGGATGACGTTTTGACCGCTGCCGCGGCTGCGGAGAGCTTGTCCAATCATCCCGTTGCGAGATCGATCGTGCGCGCGGCTTTGGAACGCGGCATTACTGCGCCGAGCGGAGTAAACGCGACCGAACTCGCGGGGCGGGGCATATGCGCGACTTTGAACGGCGACGAGATATTGTGCGGAAATGCCAAGCTCATGGAAGAGCGCGGCATAGATAGACAAGAAATAGACGACATGTGCGCTACCGTGGTTTACGTGGCAAAGAACGGAGCGTATATCGGCGCGCTGGCGATATCCGATTCAATAAAGGACGATTCGCAAAAAGCGCTTGCCGACTTGAAGCGCGACGGCATTCGCACGGTCATGCTCACGGGCGACAACCATGCGGTAGCTCAATCTGTTGCCGAGCGCGTAGGTATAGACGAATTTCACGCCGAACTTTTGCCCGACGGCAAAGTAGCTAAGGCGGAGGAGATAATAGACGGGCAGAGCGGCGGAAACGGCAAATTGCGCGGAAAAAACCGCGGCGCGGTGGCGTTTGTGGGCGACGGCATAAACGACGCGCCCGTGCTGTCGCGTGCCGATGTGGGCATAGCAATGGGCGCGCTCGGAAGCGACGCGGCTATCGAGGCGGCGGATGTCGTGCTTATGAACGACAGGCTGTCGCAGATCGTTTTCGCCCGCAAGATAGCAAAAAAGACTGTGGCGATAGTCAAGCAGAATATAGTGTTCGCGCTCGCCGTAAAAGCCATAGTGCTTGTTCTCGCCGCGTTCGGCATCGCCAATATGTGGCTCGCGGTGTTTGCGGACGTGGGAGTTGCGGTGCTCGCAATACTCAACGCCATGCGCGCGCTCGGCATTAAACAAACGCCCGCGCATAAAACCGACGTATCATCCGTAGACAAGACGATTTAAACAAGATTCACTAAAAAATAAAACGCGTCGTGTAGAACGGCGCGTTTTCAGTATCTTCGTTATTAATAATCGGACAGTCCCAAAAGATAGTCCGCAGAAACGGAAAACAGCTTGCATATCGCTATGATGTATTCCACGGTTGGCATGCTTTTGCCTTTTTCCCACAGCGAAACGGTGTCTTGCGAAACAGACAGCATATTGCCGAACTGCGCTTGAGTCATACCGTTTTCCGCTCTTATATATCTTATGCGAGCGGATATTTCCGACAGCCCGCTGCTTTCGGGCGCGATCCGATCTTGCGCTTGTTTGCCCATGAAAAAATTATACGAGAAATTTTCGTAAAACTGTTGACATACGAGTAAATCTCGTATATAATTGTTTTAGTATTTACGAGAATCACTCGTATATTTAAAATCAAACGGAGCAGTGGGGGCAATATGAACGAAGTCAATGCGGGCGAAGTTTTTGAGCGCAAAGTCGATGATGCGGGTGAACGCGGGTACAAGATCTACGCCGCGTTAAGGTACGTTCCCGTCGTTTTGTTCGTCGTATTTGCGGCGGCGGTGCTCGGTATATTCGCTTTACCTGTAGCGCGCGTTTATTCGGTGAATTCGTATATTCCAGAGCATGCGGCGGGCAACTTTTATTCGGCGCTCGGCGGTCTTTTGAACTTTGACGAACATGTGCACAACGCGGTCATAGCGTATTACGTTGCGATTGCTTTGGGGTTGATTTATGCGGCGTTTGCGCTGTTTACGCTACGCGGCGGCAAATTCGGCAAGCGCGACATCGACAGCCCCGTAGGTGCGACTTTTGCGGGCAATATTACGTCGGGATTTTATATAATATACTTGATTTTTTTGACCTTGACATTTATCGTGCTCGGTCGGATAATCGCCATTGACGAAGGAGGCGGGGTGTTGGAAGTGGGCGCATCGGTTTGGGCGATTTTTGCGTATCTGGTTTTTGCGACGGTTGTGCATGCGGCGTCCGTCATAGTGCGGTACAGAATGGAGCGCAAAGACGAACGGTTGAAAAAGGCAGAGCAAGACAGATTGGCATGAGCGGTTGCTCACTATTACGTTGATTGCGGAGGTTTCAATGAAAAAAATACTGACATGTGCGGCGGCGGCAACCTTGATGTGCGCGGCTTTTGCGCTCGGCGGCTGCGCGGAGACGGGACATAATTTTGTAAAGACGGTCGTCGATCCGACTTGTACGGATGTCGGCTATACTGTGTATACATGCGCCGACGAAGGTTGCGGATATACATACAAAGAAACGGGCAGCAGCGCGCTCGGACACAATTACGAGGACAATTTTTGCGTTAGATGCGATACTCTCGACCCCAATGCGCCCGAAACGGAAGGGCTTGAATTTTTGCCAATATACGATGAAAAAGACGAGAATAAGATAACCGCATGGTTTGTTTCCAAAGGTGAAGCGGAGATATCCAATTACATAAAAATACCAAAGAGCTACAAGGGCGAAGCGTCGGCGTATTACGACGTAGTGGGAATAGCGAATAATGCGTTCGAAGGCTGCACTACCGTAAAGCAGGCGGTTCTTCCGTCGTCCGTTAAATATATAGGCAACCGCGCTTTTGCCGATTGTAACGGTCTTAAGTATTTGGATATCACGTCCAAAACGGAATGCATAGGCAACGGCGCGTTTGAAAACTGCGCCGACGCATTCGTTGATATAGCTTTGCCCAAAAGTGTCAAAGAGATAGGTCGCGGCGCGTTTTCGGGTTGCGATAAAGTAGAAAGCATAACAATGCCTTATGCTGTCGGCGAGATCGAGCAATATACCGAGCCGAACGATGGAGGCGGAACAAGCGTAGAAAAGGAGCGGCGCGTAAATACTCATTTCGGTTACATATTCGGCGCGGACGATCATACCGATAACGCCGATATCATTCCGTCGTCGCTTGAAAATGTTGTTATAGAAGGTTCGTTCGACATACCGGAATATGCGTTTTACGCGGCTCCTATCAAAAACGTCAAGATAGGCGGGACAATAGGCAAGATAGGCGTGTCGGCGTTTGAAGACTGTACGTCGCTGCGCTCGGTGCAATTCGAAGCCGCGATCGTCGCGATCGGAGGAAATGCGTTTAAAAATTGCGCGGAAGCATTTAAAAACATCGTAATACCGACGAGCGTATCCAAAATAGGCAACGGCGCTTTTGCCGGTTGTACTTCTGCGGAGCATGTGGAAATGCCTTACGCCGTACAAGGCGACGGAGCCGATCGTCATTTCGGATATGTTTTCGGCAGCGACGGAGCAAGCTCCGTGCCGTCGTCCGTGCGTTCGGTAAAGATAGTCGGTTCTCTGCCCATAGCGGACGGCGCTTTTGTCGGTTGCGGCGGCATTACGGACGCGGAGGTAAGCGGCAATATTTCGGTGATAGGAAAAAATACTTTCGCGGATTGCGCGTCGCTCGAGCGTTTTGTGTTCGGTAATAACGTTACATCTTTCCGCGGCGGCGTGTTTAAAGGTTGCGGCGCATTGAAGCGCGTCGAGTACGGCGGAAGTTTGGCGCAGTATTTGTCGCTCGAGTTGGATGACGAATATTCATCGCCCATTTTTAACGGCGCGGAATTGTATGTAAGAGGAAAACGTATAGACATTTTGGCATAATATCGATCGACCCCGCGCGCGATCCTCGGCGCACGGAATACGCGTATCAAAAGCTCTTGCATGCCGTGCGAGGGCTTTTGTCTTTTAATTTGCAATGAAACTGTCTAAACACTTGATTTTCGGCGGGTTTATGTTGTATAATTTTCATATAATATCATGAGAGGTAGACATGAACGCAAAACAAGTAAAACATTATGAGATATTAAGCGAATTTTTCGGTTCGGATATCGTTAAACAAGCGGTAGTAGACAAGTATTTCAATCAGCTTTTAAAGCTCGATTATTCGTTTGCCGAAGATCTTTGGGAGTACATGCTCATACGCAACGACGGCGATCTCAAAAACTCGGCGGTGGCGGCGCTCTACATAGACCGCGTGTTTTCGATGTTTATGTCGGCTAATTCGGCTAAGGCGCTCAAGACCATAGTGGATAAGCCCGTAATATCGCGCGCTGTGTTTCAGTTTTCTCCCACGGCGGACAAGGGCGAGCTGTTTTCCGTGCCTATCAATCTGCTCGTCGCCAACAAGGTGGACGCAGTGGACGGCATTTTAAAACTTGTTTCCAAAAACGAGACGATGAAGCCTTCGTTCGGCGGCTACATGATAAACTATCTCGATAAGTTTTTCATCGAGATGATGAAGAAAAATTCTCAGCGCCGAGTGGAGCTTAACCGCAAGCAGTCTACAATGCTCATGTCTCAGGTGCAAAAAGTGCGCGGCGACGAAAAGGCGATGCTCGTTCAGCGCGTTAAAGAGGTCATGTAATGCCCGTAAATATTTCCTCGAGATTGCCCGCGTTCGGCGCGCTCGAGCGCGAAAACGTGTTTGTGATGTCTACGGACAGAGCGTCCATGCAAGACATACGCCCGCTCGAGATAGCCATACTCAATCTTATGCCCAATAAGATAGACACGGAGACCCAGCTTTTGCGTCTAATAGCAAACTCGCCGTTGCAGTCCAATATAGTGCTTTTGCGCACGCAGAGCTACGACTCCAAAAATACGCCGCAAGAGCATTTGCATTCGTTTTACCACACCTTGGACGAGGTCAAAAAAAGCGGCGCAAAGTTCGACGGGCTTGTCATAACGGGCGCGCCCGTGGAAATGCTCGATTTTAAAAAAGTCGCGTACTGGCAGGAATTGATAGGCGTAATGGAATGGGCGGAGCATAACGTTTATTCTACGATGTACATATGCTGGGCGGCTCAAGCGGGAGTGTTTTACCGCTACGGTATCGACAAAAAAACATTGCCGCGCAAGCTGTCTGGCATATTCACGCACCGCGTTCTCGATAAGACCAATCCGCTCACGCGCGGATTCGACGACGCGTTCTGCGCGCCGCATTCGCGTTATACCGAGTCGGACAGCGACGCCATGCACAGCACGCCCGAACTGAAGGTTTTGGCAGAGTCCGACGAGGCGGGCGTGTATTTGAGCTGTTCCAAGGACTTAAGGCATGTGTTTGTTTTCGGACACGGCGAGTACGACGCGGAAACGCTTCACAACGAATATAAGCGCGATCTCGACCGCGGGCTTGACATTGCGCCGCCGCAGCATTATTATGCGGGCGGTCAGATAGGCAACATTCCGCCCATGACATGGCGGGCGCACGAGTCTCTGCTCGTGGGCAACTGGCTTAACTACTGCGTCTATCAGGCGACGCCGTACGATATAAAATCCATAGAATAGGGGAATCAACATGCGCAAAACAAAGATAGTATGCACTTTAGGTCCCGCGACCGAAGATTACGCGGTACTCAAAAATATGATACGTGCCGGCATGAACGTCGCGCGGCTCAATTTTTCGCACAGCACGTACGACGATCACAAACGGCGTATGGATATGGTCAAGCGCGCGCGCAAGGAGTTGGGCGTGCCCGTAGCCATACTGCTCGACACCAAAGGTCCCGAGATACGCGTTAAGACGTTTAAAGACGGCAAGGTGTTTTTGAAAAAGGGCGGCACGTTTACGCTCACCACTCGCGATATAGATGGCGACGAAAACGGCGTTACCATAACGTACGGCGAGCTTCCGCGTTACGTCAAAAAGGGCGCGAGAATACTCGTAAACGACGGACTGATAGAGCTTGAGGTGCAATCGGTCAATTCTACGGATATAGTAACCAAGGTGAAAAACGACGGCGAGCTGTCCAATCGCAAGAGCATCAACATGCCCGACACGTTTATCGATATGCCCTATCTTTCGGACGTCGATCGTGCGGACATAGAATTCGGCATTAAAAACGACGTCGATTACATCGCAATGTCGTTTGTGCGGTCTGTGGAGGACGTGCGCATAGTCAAACGTTTGCTCAACGAATACGACGCCAATAACATCCAGCTCATAGCCAAGATAGAAAACCGTTCGGGCGTTGACAACATGATGTCTATACTCGCAGAATGCGACGGAGTTATGGTCGCGCGCGGCGACATGGGTGTGGAGATCCCGTTCGAGGAACTGCCCGGCATACAAAAGGATATGATATCGCGTTGCTACCGCCAAGGCAAAAAGGTGATAACCGCGACGCAGATGCTGGAGTCCATGGTGAACAATCCGCGTCCCACGCGCGCCGAGATCTCGGACGTTGCCAACGCCGTTTACGACGGATCTTCGGCAATAATGCTGTCGGGCGAGACCGCCGCGGGCAAATACCCCGTGGAGGCGGTGCGCACCATGGCGACTATCGCCGAGCACGCGGAAAGCGGGATAAACTTCAAAAAACGCTTCCACGCGCTCGATCCCGAGATAAAGACCGTTACGGACGCAGTGTCGCATTCGACATGCGCGGCGGCGTTCGACCTTGACGCAAAAGCTATAATCGCCGTGTCGCAGTCGGGCTATACCGCGCGCAAGATATCGCGGTTCCGTCCGTCCGCGCCCATCATCGCGCCCACGACTTCCGAAAAGGCGTACAACCAGCTCGCCATGAATTGGGGCGTGCTGCCTACGCTCAGTAAGATGCAAGAGTCGTCCGATGAGCTGTTCCGCCATGTTATAAACTGTGCGATCAACACGGGCATGGTGTCCGAGGGCGATCTCGTAGTTATAGCTGCGGGCGTGCCCGTAGGCGTTTCGGGCAATACCAATACAATGCGGATAGAACACGTTAAACAATATTGATGCGCGCCGCCGCGCGGTTTTGCATATGCGCGGCAGCTGTTTTGCGTCTTGCGGAGGTCGTTTCGTATACCATGGGCAATACTTCTGACAAAAAGAAAATACTTATAGTCGAGGACGAGACGCAGATCTCGCGGTTTTTACAGCTCGAACTCGAACACGAAAACTACGAATGCACCGCTTGCGCCGACGGCAGAGAGGCGCTCAATACCGCGCTTGCGGGCGATTTCGATCTTATAGTTCTCGACGTGATGTTGCCGTCGCTCAACGGTATAGAAGTGCTTAGGCGGCTGCGGCAGGACAAGCAAACGCCCGTGATAATACTGACGGCGCGCGATCAAGTGGTGGATAAAGTTACGGGTCTCGATATCGGCGCGGACGATTACATGACCAAACCTTTTGCCATAGAAGAGCTTTTGGCGCGCATAAGACTGCACATCAAGCGCAACAGCGCATCGGGCGGCGGTATGCTTAAGTGCGGCAAGCTCACGGTCAATGCGGAAGCGCGCGTAGCGTCTTACGACGGGCATGCTGTGGATCTCACCAAAAAAGAGTTCGATCTTTTGGAGTATTTGATGCAAAACCGCAACGTTGTCGTGAGCAGAGAAAAATTGCTCGATGCGGTGTGGGGTTTCGATTTTTACGGCAGCACCAACGTGGTGGACGTGTACGTAAGATATCTGCGCTCTAAGATAGACGACGTTTACGGCGTTACCGTCATAGAGACGGTGCGCGGCGCCGGTTACGTGATACGATGAAAAAGCGGGAGCAAGCTAACGAAAAAGCCGCGGACAAAGACTGCGCGGACATTGCCGACGGGCAAGAGAATAAAGAAGTAGTCAAAGAAACGCTCGAACGGATAAAGCACGAAAACGCGGCGGGCGCAAAAAAAAGACGCAAAGCTTCCGACGTGTTTTTGATCGTTTTGAAAGTTTTGTTTTTTCCGATCACGCTTTGCGCCATGCTCGGCAAAGTATTGTTTAAAAAGTTCAAGGTGGGCATAACGGTAAAAACGACGGTAGTTTTTACGTTTGTGTTCGGATTGATGATAATAGGCTACGCCGCGTTCATAGTGGTAAGCGTTAAAAACGCATTGGTGAGCGGCGAGATAACATCCGACTATATAGACAGACTTACCGTTACTTCCGTCGTGCTTGTTTTGGTTTTTATTCTGCTCGGCGCTGTGCTCGGCGGGCTTTCCAGTCAGTACATGATAGATCCCGTGCGCAAAATAACGCAGCGCGTGCGCGAGATATCGGACGAAAACATATCGGCGCGGCTCGACCCCGTTGATTCGCAAGACGAGCTTATGGAGCTTACCGAACAGATAAACGCCATGCTCGATTCGCTCCAGCAAGCGTTCGAGCGGCAGGAGAACTTTGTTTCCGATGCGTCGCACGAACTTAAAACGCCGCTGTCCGTAATAGCGGGCTACGCCAATCTTTTGAGACGGTGGGGCAAGGACGATCCCAAAATTTTGGACGAAGCGGTAGAAGCGATATCGCGCGAGAGCGTCAACATGAAGCGAATCGTCGAGCAGCTTTTGTGGCTTGCCAAGCTGGGGAATTTTGCGCTAAACAACACCACGTTCAATCTTTACGAGACTGTGTCGGACATAGTGGACGGATATAAGACGGCGGGTATAAAACACGAAATAACGCTTACGGGCGATCCGTCGGTTACGCTCGAGACTGACAAAAATCTTATGACGGAGGCTGTGCGCACTCTCGTTGACAACGCCATAAAGTACACGCCGCCGGCTACGGGCGTGATAGACGTTAATATTCAAAGCTTTAACGACCGTGTGGAACTATCGATAGCCGATAACGGCGTGGGTATTTCCGATGACGACGTGCAGCATATATTCGAGCGGTTTTTCCGTTGCGACAAGGCGCGCGGCAGAGAGTCGGGTTCGAGCGGGCTGGGGCTTACCATTTGCAAATCCATAGTGGATATGATGGGCGGCACGATATCGGTAGAGTCGAGCTTGGGCAAGGGCAGTACTTTTAAGATAACTCTTTACTGATCGTTTTCGGTCTTTTCGTTGCGTATCGTTTCCGCGCCGTCCGTTTCGTTGGGCGCGGATATTTTATGCTTTTTTGTTTTCTTTCGCGCCATGCTTTCCTTTGCAAGCTCTACCGAATTGGGCGATGTTTTGGACGCTAAGCGCGGGAACGCTTTAAGAAAGCGTTTGGGCATTTTCTTTACGATAGCGTCTACAGCATCGTCTCTTTTCTGTTTTACGCGGTCTATGCCGTTCTCCACGGCGAGAGTGGCGGCGGTAACGCCTTTGCCTATGATCTCGCCGCCTATGCCGAGCACTTTTGCAACGCCGTCTATCTCTTTGAGTTGTTTGTTGAGTTCGAGCGCTTGGAGCACGGTTACGATGATGTCTATAACGAGCAGACCTATGCATACCGAAACGAGCGCCGTCCCCGTTACGTTGTCCGCGAGCGACACGAACTTTACCGTGAGCGGGTGGACTATCTCTATCACGAATATTACGGCTATTGCCCATAACAGCGAAAATTCGAGACAAACATATCCTTTGAAATTGAACTTTCTATCCGAGTAGTCCCACCATTTGTTATGGAAAAATTTTTCGAGCGCCCAGCCCGTGAGCAGTTCGATAGCCGTCGGAAAAGCGAGACCGACGAGCGCTACCGCCCACGTTTTATTCAATACGTCGCAGAGCATGAGTACGATCGCGGTAACGCCCGCGCCGTATATGGGACAGATAGGTCCGTTCAAAAAACCGCGGTTTACGAACTTGCCCGTAGTTACCGCGTGGTACGCCACTTCTACTATCCAGCCGAGAAACGAATATACGAAAAAGAACGCGAATAGCTCGTATAGGTTGAACGGTCCGATCTTTGCGTATTGCATGTGCGATAGCCCTCCTCGGTATGCTTGCGCTTTAGCGGTATTTTATCACGGGCGAGAGATCGAGTCAATGATTTATATCAAGATATAATCGTTTGACAAATCCGACGCAGTGGTATAAAATGATGTCGGTATCAAACCTATCGGAGGTATTGCTCATGAAACATGCTTTTAAAAAGTTATCGGCGGCTGTTTGCGTCGCCGCTACTGCGCTCTCCGCTACTGCGTGCGTATTTGAAAAGGAATCGACGAGCGGCGAGAACGAACCGCCCCCTTATGTGCACGTCTGCGAATACAAAGCGGAGATAATCCCGCCCACATGTACCGAAAGCGGATTTACGGTGTTTAAATGCGATTGCGGCAAGCAATACGTCGATCGCGAGCTTAACGCCGCCGCGCCGCTCGGCTGCGATTATTCCGAATGGCATTTCAACGACGACGCGACTTGTACTCAGTACGGCACAAAAACGCAAGAATGCTCGCGCTGTCATTCCAAGACGACCACCACGGCGGACGATCATCCCAAAAAGCCGCACAGCTTTACCGATTACATATCCAATGGCGACGCGACTTGCGTTAAAAACGGCACGGAGACCGCTAAGTGCGACAACTGCACGGCAGAGGATACTCGGGACATACCGAACAGCACAGTCGCGCATAAATATACGGGCGATTATTGCGATGTTTGCCACAGTATAAAGCCCGACGCCGATCTGACGGAAGGGCTCGAATACGAGCCTATCCATAAAGACGGTATTTTCAGCGAGGTAGTGGCGTACAAAGTCAAGAGCCGCGGCAGAGTGGAGACGACCGTCGTAAAAGTACCAAAGTATCACGAGGGGTTGCCCGTAACTACTATAGGCTACAACGCGTTTTCGAGTGCGATGAATATTACCAAGATCGTTCTTCCCGACAGTATAGTCGATATAGACGACCATGCATTTAAAAACTGCGCGGCTTTGATCGAAGTGGAAATGCAAGATGGCGTGCAAAAGCTAGGGCGGGAGATATTCGGTGGCTGCGCGCGACTCGAAAAGGCGATCATACCCGACAGCGTTGTCGAGATAGACCAATATATATTTAAGGGTTGCTCGTCGCTCGTAAGCATAACGCTGCCGTTCTTGGGCGATACTCCCGACGATACGGCTAACGCCAATATGCGGCATTTGTTCCCTAATGACGGTGCGAATTTGTCCGTGCCGCAAACGCTGCAAAAAGTAACATTGACTAAGATAACGGCAGTATACGCATCTGCGTTTTCATTGTGTCAATACCTTAAATGCGTGGCGTTGCCCGCTACGGTGGAGAGCATAGCGGCAAGCAGCTTTTCGTTCTGCGCAGAGCTTAAGACGATAGAGTTCGGCGGAACGCGCGCGCAATGGGAGCTTGTGGATAAGGCGAGCGGTTGGGACAGCCAGTTGGCAAGAGATTATCAAGTGGTTTGCGCCGACGATCGATAGAAACGATAGCAATAATAAAACGCCTCCGGCTTCGGTCGGGGGCGTTGATGTTTTGAGGTATTTTACAGCAGCAGTGCGGCGGCGACTACGACTCCCGCGCCGGGCAGTCCCAGTACGCCTATTATGACGGCGTTCAAGATGTTGAAGGGCAGTACTATAACGTTGAACGCGGAAAGCCCGGCTATAAGCGCGCCGCCCGCGAGCGTGTTTATCAAAAGGCGGGTCGCGCCTTTGGTCTTGAGCCTTGTTACCCATACGACGACGGCGGTGAGCACGAGAGCGGCTATTACGGTGAGCGTTATTTCCAATGTCTTGTCCATGGTATAATATATGCGGCGCGATGCGCAAATATTATGGGCGTTTGATCGTTCGACCGATTGCAATGCGTATCGCTTGACTTATGCTTTGCCTTGTGCTAAACTTTTTCCAAACCCGTGGAGGCATACAATGGCGAAAAATAACGACAGATTTGTCAATCAGATCGCGGATATAAATTCCGATTATACGCAGTGGTACACCGACGTTTGCATCAAGTCGGAGCTTTGCGATTACGGACCCGTTAAGGGAACGATGGTTTTCAGACCTTACGGTTACGCCATATGGGAACGCATACAAGCTGAGGCGGACAAGCGGTTCAAAGCGCACGGCGTGGAGAATGCGTATTTCCCCATGCTCATTCCTCAGTCGTTTTTGATGCGGGAAGCCGAACACGTGGAGGGCTTTGCGCCCGAGGTGGCGACCGTTACGCATGTCGGGAACAACGAACTTTCAGAAAAGCTTGTGCTTCGTCCCACGTCCGAAACGATCATCGGCAATCTTTATTCCAAGTGGATAAGCTCGTACCGCGATCTTCCGCTCAAGCTCAATCAGTGGGCAAACGTCGTGCGCTGGGAAAAGACGACGCGCCCGTTCTTGAGGACGAGCGAGTTCCTTTGGCAAGAGGGACATACCGCTTTTGCCACGGCGGAGGAGGCGAATGCCGACGCGCTCGAAATGCTCGATGTGTATAAAGAGATAGCGAACGACGTTTTGGCGCTGCCCGTGTTCTGCGGACGCAAGTCCGAAAAGGAAAAGTTTGCGGGCGCGGTGGCGACTTACGGCATGGAAGCCATGATGAAGGACGGCAAGAGTCTGCAGTCGGGCACTACGCACTATCTCGGCGATAATTTTGCAAAGGCGTTCGACGTTAAGTTTTTGGATAAGGACGGCACGCATAAATACGCGTATCAAGCGTCATGGGGCATTTCCACTCGGCTCATAGGCGCTATCATCATGGCGCACGGCGACGAGCGCGGGCTTTGTCTGCCGCCCGTAGTCGCGCCCGTTCAAGCCGTTATTATACCTATAGGCGCGGCTAAAAACGAGCAAGTGTCCTTGCGCGCCAAAGATCTGTACTGCGCGCTTGAGCGCGCGGGCGTGCGCGTCAAGACGGACGATCGCGACAGCTCGCCCGGGTTCAAGTTCAATCATTGGGAGCTTCGCGGTGTGCCCGTTCGCATCGAGCTGGGCGCGCGGGATATCGAGGCGGGCGTTGCCACGCTGTGCCGCAGAGATACGGGCGAAAAGTTTACCGCGCCGCTCGACGGGCTTGAGGAACGCATAAACACGCTCTTGTCCGACATAGCGCTTAACATGTTCAAAAAAGCCGATGAGTTTGCTCGTGCGCATATAGTGCGCGTGTCCGATATGGATGAAATGAGCGCAGCGCTCGACGGCGGGAACTTCTGCGACGCGTACTGGTGCGAAGACCGCGCGTGCGAGGATTCTATCAAACAGAAGTTTGCCGCTACTTCGCGCGTCATGCACGCCGATCAGAGCGACGTTCACGAGCATACTTGCGTGTGCTGCGGCAAAAAGGCGAAACGGCGTATTTATTTCGCTCGCGCTTATTGACCTGCTTCTTTTGTCCTACTTCTTTTGAAAAAGAAGTAGGCAAGAAAACTTTAAGCGATGGAAGTTTAGACTTTTGTAGTTGTCTCGTATTCGTTCGATAAAAGCGATAGGTAAGAAAACTTTAAGCGTGTGAAACTTTGGCGTTGGTTGTTGTTTTAAGTTCATTCGGTAAATGCGATAGGCAAGAAAACTTTAAGCGTGTGAAACTTTGGCGTTGGTTGTTGTTTTAAGTTCATTC
>CAJTTD010000003.1:48490-84891 GCA_910579205.1 uncultured Christensenella sp. | reverse complement strand
GATAAATGCGATAGGCAAGAAAACTTTAAATGCGAAAGCTTATACGTTAGTTGTTGGCTTGTGTTCGTTCGATCTATTTCATAATGTTTTGCACATGAAAATACCCCGACGGTTTTGGCGTCGGGGTATTGATATTTAACGGTATTTACACCTTTTGGAATTTGCCGTCTTTTTTGTGGACGACGAGCTGGGCGTGAAGCCGCCGCGCTAAGTCCTTGGCTATGCCGAGAGCTTCTTGCTTGGTCGCCAAGCGGCGATACGCTCTGTCCGTGTCCGAACGAAGTATTACCCACGAGTTTTTCAGGCGGTCGAACTTGACGGTAACTTTTACTTCGGACGTAGCGTCGCCGTAGTCGTCGTAGTATTCGTCGTACTCGTCTTCGCTTGCGGGGGATTCGTCTTCGTATAGAGGTTGCTCGGCGCGTTGCGCGGTCTTGGTTTGTTTTTTGGGCGCTGCCGATTTTTGTTGAGTTTCGCTGCTCGCGGTTGACTTTTTCGCCGTTTGCTGTGCTGCCGCAGTCTGCTGCGCAGCAAGCTGTTGTTGCAAAGCTTGTGCTTTTATTTGCGAATTTTCCGCTTTTAAAAGCTCGATCTCGCTTTGCTTTTCGTTGAGCATGCGGTCGAGTTCGACGATGCGCGCCGAGTTTTCCGCATCGGCTGTTCCGCCCGAAGACCTTGCTCTGTCGAGCTCCTCCGTGAGCGCGTCTATGCGCGATTGTTTTTCTTTGTCCGCATATGTCAGTTCGTCTATGCGCGCGGTCATTGCGTCGATGCGTTCTATGTATTGCGCGGAGTTGTCGGTCGCCGCGGACTCGTATTCGGCGCGTACCTTAGCCTCAACGCTTTCGCGGACAGCCGCTTCGTCGGCGGGCGCAGATCCGCTCTCTTCCTTGAGCTTGCGGAATTTTTTTATGTTGTGCGCATGACATAGCGCGCAGATTATAAACGTAACTAGAAGTATAACGGCGAGCGCTACGGCTATTATCAGTATTATGGGCGCGAATTCCGTTACCCATGTGCCGAGATACGCATTCGACCAATCGTTGAGAGCTTTCATTGCATCCTCCAGACAGTATATTATCAAGTATAGCATTAGCCGACGGCAATGTCAATAGTAATTGCCTATTAATAATCTTTTTAGGCGGACGGAACTCGACATTTTCCATAATTTGGCATCAAGCGCATGCCGAGCGGAAAAGCGCGTTTACCGCGCTTGACAAACGCAGATAAAACGTTTATCATAATATGCGTATTTGTTTTTTACGCGGAGGAAGAGCATGGTAAGAACTGTTTCGTCGGAAAGCGTTACCGAAGGACATCCCGACAAGGTTTGCGATTATATAGCCGATTCCATTCTGGACGCGGCGCTCGAAAAGGATGCGGACAGCCGTATCGCGTGCGAAGTTTGCTGCGCCACGGGTCTTGCCGTAGTGCTGGGCGAATTCGACACGGCTACCGATTTTATAGACGTGCAAAAGATAACGCGCGGCGCGATAAAGGAAGTCGGTTACGACGATCCCGCGCTCGGGTTCGACTATTCCACATGCGCGGTGCTAAACTGCATAAACGGACAGTCGCCCGATATTTCGCGCGGTGTTGTTAATTCTTTGGAGCGGCGCACCGGATCGTCTGACGATTTCGATAAGACGGGTGCGGGAGACCAAGGCATGATGTTCGGCTATGCTTGCACGGAGACGGACGAGTATATGCCCATGCCTATAACGTTTGCGCACAGACTTACAAAGGCTTTGGCGGAAGCGCGAAAGTCGGGCGAGCTTGGATTTTTACGTCCCGACGGCAAAGCCATGGTGTCGCTCGATTACGATGACGGCGTTCCCGTCGCGGTGCGCACGATAGTGGTGTCGGCGCAGCATAGCGCGGACGCGAAAGAAAACGATATACGCGACGGCATTACCGAATGCGTCGTCAAACGCGCGCTGCCCGAAAAGCTTATAGACAAAGCGCAGATACTCATAAACCCGACGGGTCGGTTCGTAGTAGGCGGGCCTGCGGGCGATACGGGCGTTACGGGCAGAAAGATAATAGTCGATACTTACGGCGGCGCGATCGCGCACGGCGGCGGCGCGTTTTCGGGAAAGGACGCGTCCAAGGTGGATCGCTCGGCGTCGTACTACGCACGTTACGTTTGCAAGAACGTAGTGGCGGCGGGGCTTTGCAAAAAAGCGCTCCTTCAAGTGGGCTACGCCATAGGCAAGGCGCGCCCCGTGTCGCTGTATATAGATACGTTCGGCACGGGCGACAACGACCGCATACTCGACGCTATAAACCGCGTGTTCGATTTCCGTCCCGCAGCCATAATACAAAAGCTCGGGCTCAAGTCGCCCATATACAAGCGCACGACCAACTACGGACATTTCGGTAAATCCAATCTGCCTTGGGAGCGGCTCGACGCGGTGGAAGCGCTTTCCGCGGCGTACTGAAGCGGGAGAACGAATTGGAACGGTTGACGGGGTCTGTCGAAGAATTGCGTTTTCGCAATGACGAAAACGGTTGGACGGTGCTTGTTATCGATGCGGAGGGTCAGCCCGTAACGGTAGCGGGGTCGATGCCGCCCGTTACGCCCGGCGATTTTTTGGAGCTGGACGGGGAGTTCGTCATCCATCCGCGGTTCGGAACGCAGTTCAAAGCCGAACGGGTTTCGGTTGCGCAGCCAAAGACCGCATACGGTATTATAAAATTTTTGAGTTCGGGACTGATCGAAGGCGTAGGCGAAAAGACCGCCGCGCGCATCGTGGAAAAGTTCGGAACGGACGCTATAGAAGTTTTGGAAAAGTCGCCGCTGCGGCTTGCCGAGATAAAGGGCATTTCGGTAGCCAAAGCCAAAGCCATAGGCGAACAGTTCGATTCGATGAGAGCGGAGCGCGACGCGCTCATGTTTTTGGCGGGCTTCGGAATCACAGTCAACCTCGCGATGAAGCTGTACGCCATTTACGGCGCGGCGACGGCGGAAACGGTCAAGTCCAATCCTTACGTGCTTGTGGAGGACGTGAGCGGTATTGGGTTTTTGACTGCGGACAAGATAGCTCAGTCCATGGGCATAGACCCCATGTCTGTATTCCGCATACGCGCGGGTATTCTGTATGCGCTCAAATCTGCGTGCGAGCGTGAGGGCAACACATATCTCCCGCATGCCGCGCTCATAGAAGAAGCGGGCAGACTGTTGCAGATAGACGATGCCGCCGCCATAGAGCGGGTGTTGGATATGTTGCGTTTGGAACGCAAGATAGTGTATCCGTTCGACGGCGCGGTCATGGACGAATACTATTACAGAACGGAAAACGGGATCGCGGTAAAACTCGTTAAGCGCGTGGACGACGCGGGCGCAGTGGTGTCGGGGATAGACGACACTATCGACCGTTTTGAAAAAACGGCGGGCATAAAGCTGCACGCGACGCAGCGCGAAGCGGTGATAAAAGCCGTGTCGAGCGGGGTCTCCGTAATTACGGGCGGACCGGGCACGGGCAAGACCACTATAATAAACTGTATACTTTTCGTGCTCGACGCGCTCGGTGCGTCGGCGTTGCTTTTAGCGCCTACGGGCAGAGCCGCAAAGCGCATAACCGAAGGCTGCGGAAGAGAAGCGTCCACTATGCACAGAGCGCTCATGGCGCTGGAGGACGGCGAAAAGTTCACGAGCGGCGCGGTGATAGTGGACGAATTTTCCATGGTGGATATCTTTCTGTTCAAGATGTTGATGGAAGCGCTGAACGACACCGCCAAGCTCATAATAGTGGGCGATTCCGATCAGCTCCCGTCGGTCGGCGCGGGCAATGTTTTGCGCGATCTTATAAAAAGCGGGCTTGTTCCCGTTACTCGGCTGGGGTTTGTATACAGACAGTCTCAAACGAGTAGGATAGCTGTGAGCGCGCACGCCATAAACGCGGGGCAAATGCCCGAGCTGTCCGCAAAAGACGGGGACTTTTTCTTTTTTAAACGGCGCACGCCGCAAGACGTTTCCGATATGACGGTGGAGCTTGCCACTAAGCGCATAACCGATTTTTGCGGTATTGAGCCGAGCAAGATCCAAGTTATAGCCGCGCTTAAAAACGGCGTGGCGGGCGTAAACAGCCTTAACTCGCGGTTGCAAGCGGCGCTCAATCCCAAGTCGGGCGACAGCGTTACGGTGGGCGACATCACTTTTTACACGGGCGACCGCGTGATGCATATAGTGAACAATTACGAACTCGAATGGACGCGCGGCGGGCAGAGCGGCAAGGGCGTGTTCAACGGCGATATAGGTTGCGTTACGTTTATCTCCAAGGCGGGAGATATGGAAGTGGAGTTCGAAGACGGCAGACGCGCGCAATACGCCGCCGACAACAGACGGCAGCTCATACTTTCGTACGCCGTAACCGTCCATAAAAGTCAAGGCTGCGAGTTCGACGCGGTGGTAATGCCCGTCGTTGGCGGATCGCCCGTCATAATGACGCGCAATCTTTTGTACACGGCGATAACGCGCGCGAAAAAGATGGCTGTTCTCGTAGGCGACGAGTATAACGTAAAACGCATGGTGGAAAATAATTACGTTGCGGAGCGTTACTCGGCGCTCGGCAAATTTATAGACAGCGCCAAAGCGGGCATGCGCAAGCTTTACGGCGAAAATTAGAGGAAAACGCTCGCAAGCGGAGGAGCGAAATGAAAGAAGAACGAGAGATCGTTTACGACAGAAAAAAACTCATAATCATACGCGCCGTGCTTATCGCTATAGGCGGCGCGCTCGGCGGTACGCTCGTATGGCAGTATTTCGTCTACTATCCGCAGCTTATGCGTCAAGAGTTCCAGATAGTGGTGATAGCCGTATCGACGGCGGTGCTTGCGACGCTTCTCGGTTTGTCTGCCAAGCCGTTTTATCGGCTCCGGTCGAGCATAGCCTCCATGTTCGTCAAGATAGCGGGTTCGCTCGGCGCGCGCGGTGTAACCGCAGTGGTCGCGGGGCTTACGGCGGCGGCTCTTCTCGCGTTTTTGTTCGACGTGGTGATACGCGGCTCGCTCGATATACTTGCGGTAAGACTGCTCGCGGACGTTCTCGTGTATTTTTGTTTCGCCGCGCTTTGCTGCTACGGCTTCGTCAAATGGATAGCTTCCGCGGACGATGAGGAAAAGGCTTCCGAGTTCGCGCCGTCGGGATATCTTTTGACCGCGTCGTGCTTTACCGACGATCGCGTGTTTACCGCCGTGGAGTTTTTGGCGGGCGCAAAACTGTACGACGGTGCATTCAAAGCGTTGTGGAAATTCGGAGACGGCGACGCGCTCGAACGGCTAAAGCTCGTTTTGGGTACGGGAGCGGTAACTGTTATAAAATGCACCAAAGAATACGAGACCGCAGACGATTACGTCAAAGCGGAGGCGGACATTGCGCTGTGCCGCAGACTGAAGCCGATCTGCGCCGAAAGCTGTTTCCCGTTTATAGACGGCGCAGCGGATATCGCGAGCTTTATCGCGCCCACGGAAGAAGTAATGTCGGCTTTTAAAAAGGCGGGCGGCGAAGAAGCGTCGGAAGTGGGAGCGGTCGAAAACGCGGAAAGCGATAAAACTTCGTTGACAAATCGAGCCGTGTGATATATAATTTGGATATACTCTGGATAGGCGGAGCGGAGCTTGAGCAAAAAAGATAGATACCAAAGCAGAATGCAAAAAATCATACTGTCGTGCGACGGATTTACCACGGCGTATTTCGTTATGATCTTGCTCGGCTTTATCGTATACGCCGCACGGTTTTCGCAAGAGATCCCGTCGGCGTTCAGCGCGGTCGCATGCCTATTGCCCTTTGTCTTGATGCCCGTATTTTATTCGGTCGTCCACAGATACAGTCCGTTGATATTCGGAAGATACCACTTGATAATGCCCGTGTCGGCAATAGTCGCCGCGGTGTTTTTTGTTTTGATGTTCGGCGCGACTAGCGGCGGTGCGGGCGATTCGTGTAAGATATTCTTCGGCGCGACGATATTTGCGATAGCTATTTTGCTTTATAGGTACTGTTCCTTTTCGGTACGGGCGAGACTGAGCCGCGACAGCGTGGCGCGCCCGTCCGTACAGTCTATGTGTTTCTCCGCCGCGGGCGCAGTGTGCGCCGTGGGCGTGTTTTGCGGTTTTTACGTTTACGACGGCGATGCGGCGTTTATGAATACCGCGTACGTACTGGGCGCGGCTTGCATAATACTTGCGCTCATACAGTATTTTGCCACGTTTTACGAAATTCCGCGGCTGGGCGGAAAACGCATACAGTCGGTTAAGAGCGTATACCGCGCGTTTTACGACGGACTTAACAAGCGAACATATTTTTCGGCGTTATTGTTTGAGTGCGCGTTTATTCTTTCCGCCGCGCTTTTGCCGTTGTTCTCACTTTCGCGCGGCGTGCCGTATCGTTATGTCGCGGTGATATCCGCCGTGTTCGTAGCGACGTTCTGCGGCGTAATGCTTTTTTGTTCGTTAAAGATAAAGCGGCGCAGTAAGATGTTGTCTATTACGGCAACGCTTTGTTTTATCGCGTCGGCGACGCTGTGCGTTTTGGCGTATGTCTTAAAGCTCGGCGTTGCGCTCGGCACGGGCGTTTTGGCGATAAGCGCGGTCCTTACGGCTTTGGGCGGCGCGGTGGCTATGCGTCAAACTCGGCTCAGATTTTTGACCGTCAAAAAAACGGTTACCAGCGGAACGGTGTTCATACTGCTCGAGCTTACCGTGTATGCCGCGGCGGCTTGCGCTGCGATCGTGGCGACTTGTTTGGTCGTCATTTCGGACGTTACGGGCGTAAATGCGTTGATATACGGTTTTGCGGCGGCGGCGTTGCTTGCCATAGCCGCGCTTATTACGGCGAGCAAAAAATCGGTCAGGTCGGAGGCTATACCCGAACTGTCTTATGAACTGAGCGCGGAAGAATTGACCGTTGCAAGCAATAAGCCCGACCGCGCCGATGACAACGCCGATAAAGCTTAGCGCAAAATATTTTGTAAAAAACCGCAAGTCGGATAAAGGAGATACAAATGAAGACAGACATCGAAATCGCTTACGAGGCTCAACCCCGTCCTATCGAGGAGATAGCGGCAAAGCTCGGCATAACCAACATTTACCGCTACGGCGATCTCGTGGCTAAGGTCGAACCCAAAAACGACCCCAAAGCGAAGATAGTGCTCGTAACGGCTATAAATCCCACTCCTGCGGGCGAGGGCAAATCTACGGTGTCCATAGGTCTTGCCGACGGGCTCAACAAGATAGGTAAGAAAACGGCGCTCGCGCTTCGCGAGCCTTCGCTCGGTCCTGTATTCGGCATGAAAGGCGGCGCGACGGGCGGCGGCATGGCGCAAATACTGCCCATGGACGACATCAATCTGCACTTTACGGGCGATCTTCACGCTATCACGGCGGCGAACAACCTTTTGTGCGCAATGATAGACAACAGCATTTACTTCGGCAATCCGCTCAAAATTGCCAAGGTTACTTTTAACCGTTGCATGGACTGCAACGACCGCGCGCTCCGCTCTATAGTCGTTTCGGTGGGCGGCAACGCGCGCGACGATTGCTTTAATATCACCGCTGCGAGCGAAGTAATGGCTACGCTCTGTCTTTCCGCCGATTTCGACGATCTTAAAGTGCGGCTGGGCAGGATAATAATAGGCTACGACTACGACGGCGCGCCCGTTACCGCGGCAATGCTCGGCGCGAACGAAGCCATGGCGGTGATACTCAAAGACGCCGCCAAACCCAATTTGGTGCAAACACTCGAGGGAACGCCCGCGTTCGTACACGGCGGACCTTTTGCCAATATCGCGCACGGTTGCAATTCCATAATCGCGACCAAAACGGCGGCGAGCTATGCGGACTATGTAGTTACCGAGGCGGGCTTCGGCGCAGACCTCGGCGCGGAAAAGTTCTTCGATATAAAGTGCCGTTTGTCGGGCATCTCGCCCGCTTGCACGGTGATAGTGGCTACCGTGCGCGCGCTCAAGTACGGCGGCGGGGGCGATCTCGACGCGGGCATGGGCAATCTGATAAAGCATATAGAAAACATCAAAAACGTGTTCGGACAGAACGTAGTGGTGGCTATAAATAAATTCACGGACGATACCGCAGACGAAATAAAACGCGTAGCGGACGCATGCGCCGCCGCGGGCGCGCACGCAGAGCTGTGCGAGTGCTGGGCGAAGGGCGGCGACGGCTCGACGGCGCTTGCGCAAGCGGTAGTTGCGGCGACGGGCAAAAAGTCCAAGCTCATGTTCAGTTACGACGACGGCGACACCGTTACCGAAAAAGTGGAAAAGGTGGCTACCAAGGTGTACGGCGCTGCAAAGGTAGTGTGGACGGCTAAAGCCAAGAAAAGCCTCGAAAAAATGGGCGACGCTGTAAACAAGCTGCCCGTGTGCATAGCCAAGACGCAATATTCGCTTTCCGACGATCCCAAAAAATTAGGCAGACCGCAAGGCTTTACGATAACCGTGCGCGACGTTCAGTACCGCGCGGGCGCGGGATTTGTGGTGGCTGTGGCGGGCGAAATACTGCTCATGCCGGGACTGCCCAAAAAGCCCAACGCAGTCAACATGAAAATAGCGGACGGCAAGATATCGGGATTGTTCTAAACCGCGCAAAGCCTATGCGTGGCTACATACCCGTTAAGCGCACAAGCGATATTTCTGCCTAATAAGCGGCAACATCGCGTTGTATAGATATCACGGCATAGGGTTTGCAAAAGCCCTATGCTTTTTTAATGAAAAAATCTCATTGCGTTTTTGTATAAATCGGCAAAAAAATTGACAAGGCGCGCGCGTTTATGCTAAAATACTCTTTAAGCGTAAAGCGATTTTTCGCACACCGAGGAGTGGTATCATGAAAATACTCGTAACGGGCGGAAGCGGGTTTATAGGCAAAACTTTTATCAAGGCTTACCGCAAAAAATTCGATATCGTAGCACCGTCGCACGAAGAGATGGATCTTACCGATTCGCGCGCGGTAGCAGCAGTTTTTAAGGCGCACAAGTTCGATGCGGTCTTGCATTTGGCGGGCTTGGGCGAAAAGGGACGAGAAACGATAGAGACAGACAACTTGATAATGTTCAAAAACATACAGTACATGTCCATCGTTTACGGCGTGAAAAAACTATTGATAGTGGGCGACGCCGTGGAGCTTGACAGAAGCCGACCAATCGTCGATTTTTCGGAGGATAATTTCGGCGACGCCGTTCCCAAAGACGGCTACGGGCTGGGCAGATACCTTATAAGCGTGCTTGCGGCAAAAGACAAGATAACCACATCGCTGCGCATATTCAATGTTTACGGCGTGGGCGGACACGGCGTTATAAACAAGATCGTCGCTGCGGGCAGCCGCGGAAAAAAACAGATAACGATAGACCGCGACAAAACGGTAAGCGCGGTAAGCGCGGACGACGCGGTAAAGGTGATAGCCGAGTTTTTGCGCGGCGACTATCCCAAGGGCGACTACAATCTGGTGTCGGGCGACAAGGCGAGCTACACTGCTATAGCCAAGGCGGTAAAGCGGCTTGTGCGCAAGGACGGTTCGGACATAGATATAGTCGTTAAAAACGACGGCGCGGACAACGAGTATTCGGCGGTCAACGACAAGCTGTTGTCCGTAATGAAAATAAAATTCACGCCCATATTGAGCGGAATAAAAAACTTATATCAAGATCTTAAGTGAAAGTTCAAGGAGCGATCATGAAAATAACAAGCGAAGAGCTTCGCAAAAAGTGGATAGAATTTTTTAAAGCGCGCGGGCATGCCCCCATTTCGTCCGCTTCGCTCATTCCCGAAAACGACCCGACCGTATTGTTTACCACGGCGGGCATGCATCCTTTGGTGCCCTATCTTTTGGGTCAGCCGCACCCCGCGGGCAAACGCCTTTGCGACGCGCAAAAGTGCGTGCGCACGGGCGATATCGACGAAGTGGGCGACGCGGCTCACTGCACGTTTTTCGAAATGCTCGGCAACTGGAGCTTGGGCGATTATTTTAAAAACGAAATGGTGCCGTGGAGCTACGAGTTTTTGACGAAAGAGCTGGGCTTAAGTTCCGATCGGCTCGCCGTTACCGTGTTCATGGGCGACGACGATTGCCCGCGCGACGACGAGACTGCTGCGCTGTGGGAAAAATGCGGCATAAAAAAAGAGAATATATTCTATCTCGGCAAAAAACATAACTGGTGGGGACCTGCCGGTCAGACCGGTCCTTGCGGCCCAGATACCGAAATGTTTTTCGATACGGGCAAACCCAAGTGCAGCGCCGAGTGTTCGCCCGCGTGCGACTGCGGCAAGTACGTGGAAGTATGGAACGACGTGTTCATGCAGTTCAACAAGAATGCGGACGGCAGTTTTTCGCCCCTTTGCCAAAAGAACGTGGATACGGGCATGGGACTCGAGCGCGCGCTCATGAACATGCAAGGTCTGTCGAGCGTGTACGAGACCGACGTATTTTTGCCCATAGTAAAAAAGATAGAAGAGCTTTCGGGCAAGTCGTCGAGCGACGCTCAAGCGGTTAAAGCCATTCGAGTGGTCGCCGACCATATCCGCACGGCTACTTTTATAATCGGCGACGAGCGCGGAGTAACTCCGTCAAACGTCGATCAGGGCTATATACTGCGCAGACTGTTGCGCCGTGCGATACGATTCGGTTCTACCATAGGTCTTAAGTTCGGCGATTATTCCGCCGTGGCGGAGACTGTGGTCGATAAGTACGCGGAAGTCTATCCCGAGCTTGCCGTCTCGCGCGCCAAGATAAAGAGCGAGATAGACGAAGAGCAAGCGCGGTTCGAGCGCACTCTCGAAAACGGCATAAAGGAATTTGAAAAACTGTGCAAGTTTTTGCAAACGGATACCATCCCCGGCAAGTCGGCGTTCCGCTTGTACGACACGTACGGTTTCCCGCTCGAAATGACGGTGGAAATGGCGAAAGAGCGCGGGTTCAAGGTGGACGTTGACGGCTTCGACGCCAAGTTCAAGGAGCACCGCGAAAAATCGCATGCGGGCGCGGAACAGAGATTTAAGGGCGGGCTTGCCGATACGGGCGAGCTTACGGCGCGCTTGCACACCGCCACGCACCTCATGCACAGAGCGCTCAAGGACGTGCTCAACGATCCCAACGTAAACCAGCGCGGCAGCAACATTACGCCCGAGCGGCTCAGATTCGACTTTTCTTTCGGCAGAGCTATGACGCCCGAAGAGGTGAAGGCCGTGGAGGACAAAGTGAATGCCGCCATACAAGCCGACGTTCCCGTAACTTGCGAGGAAATGACGGTGGAAGACGCCAAGGCTCAAGGCGCGGTAGGACTTTTTGCGTCCAAGTACGGCGAAATGGTCAAGGTGTACACGATGGGCGAGTACAGTAAGGAAATATGCGGCGGACCGCATGCTGCTCGCACGAGCGAACTCGGGCATTTCCGCATAGTAAAAGAGCAGTCGAGCAGCGCGGGAGTGCGGCGCATAAAAGCGGTGCTGGAATAAGATAGTAAGCGACCGACGGCATACGTGCGGCGTAAGCGGCGAATGAGTGCTGCGCGCGCGATATAATAATCAACTCTGAGAGGTCAAGTAACGTGGATAGACCGAATTTCCCCAAACGTGTACTGATAACGGCGGGCATGCCGTACGGCAGTAAGGAATTGCATTTCGGGCATATCGGCGGCGTGTTCGTTCATGCCGACGTGTTTGCGCGGTTCATGAAAGATAGGATAGGCGAAGAGAACGTCGTATTTGTGTCGGGCACCGACTGCTACGGTTCGCCCATAGTCGAAAAATACCGCACGCTCGTCGATAGCGGCGAGTTTGACGGCTCTATCGTTGACTTCGTCAAAAAGAATCACGACAGCCAGCTCGAAACTCTCGATAACTATCTTATATCGCCCTCGCTGTTCGGCGCGTCGGCGTTCGGTATAGGCGGCGAAGCGCACGCCGAGTTGTCGCGCGAAGTGTTTGAAAAATTGCTTGCGAGCGGCGCGCTGTCCGCGCTGTCTACCAAGCAGTTCTACGACGAGGAGCGCGGCACTTTTTTAAACGGCAGACAGGTGGTGGGGCGTTGCCCCATAAACGGTTGCAAGTCCGAACAAGCTTATGCGGACGAATGTTCGCTGGGACATCAGTATTTCCCCGAAGAGCTTATCGCGCCCGTAAGCACGCTGTCCGGCGACCGTCCCGTACTCAAAGAAGTTAAAAATTGGTATCTCGATATAGAAAAATTCGCGCCGTACTTAAAGGAACTCGTAAAGCGTTGGGAAAACGATCCGCAAGTGCGCCCCTTCCTTACAAACGTGTGCAAAGAATCGCTCAAAGACCCCGCGCTCTATACCAAGGCGGAAAACAAGCCCGCAGTAGAAAGCGCGTTGAAGGATAGCGGCATTGCATACGTGTGCGACGCGGACGAGCAAAAAAATAATTGCCGTCTCGTGTTTGACAGACTTAAAGACAGAGAAGCCGCGTGCGCTCTGCTTGCGCGCAACAATATCCGCTTCCGCACGGGAAAAACGCTCGTACCATTCCGCATTTCGGGCAATATAGAATGGGGCGTGGGCATACCAGAAGCGGACGGCATGAAAGATCTGACTTTTTGGGTGTGGCCCGAATCGCTGTGGGCGCCCGTTTCGTTTACAAAAGCATATCTGAAAAGCAAGGGCGGCTCGGCGGAAGAGTGGAAAGCCTGGTGGTGCGACGACGACGCCAAAGTATACCAGTTTATAGGCGAGGATAACATATACTTTTACGCGTTGGCGGAGGGCGCGCTGTTTGAGGCGCTCAACTGCGACGGGCGTTGGAATTTGAAAATGCCCACCATTGTTCCTAACAAGCACATACTGTTTTTTAATTCCAAAGCCAGCAGCAGCGGCAAGGTAAAACCGCCCATGGCGCAAGAGCTTTTGGAGCATTATTCGCCCGAACAGCTTCGCGCACACTTTTTCGGACTTGGCTTGGACAGTGCGAGCGTGCCTTTCCAGCCCAAACCGTACAATCCGCAACCGACCAATCAAGGCGACCCCGTCTATAAAGAGTGGTCGATGTTCACCAACTTTTTGAACCGCGCCGTGCGCACGCTGTTCTATTCTTTTCAAAAATACAACAACGGCGATCAGACCGTGCCGAACGTTGCGGTCTCGGCGGACATATCGGAAAAATGCGCGCAACAGATAGTAGATTACGAAAACGCGATGTATAGGTTTGAGTTCTCGCGCGTATCGATAATGCTCGAGGAGTTTTTCAAGTTCATCAACAGAACGCTTTCCGACAGAATGAACGCATTGCAAAAAGACTTTGAGGAAGCCGCGTTCAAACAGATAGTGGCGGACGGCTTGCAGCTTATAAAGACGGCTACCGCGCTGTCGCACCCTATTGCGCCTAAGTCCACCGAGACGGTGAGGGAATACTTGGGGCTGACGGAAAAGCAGCTCTATTCGTGGGACAACATATTTAAGTCTTTCGGCGAAATAGCGGGCAAGGCGCACCAACTTAAGTTTTTGGAGCCTAAGACCGATTTCTTTACGCGCCCGTCGTGGCAATACAATTCTTGATATAGCGGTTTGCGCTCGGAAAAGGGCTTGACTTGGACGCGGCGCGGTTATATAATGTAGATAACTCAGACTTTAGGAAAATGGACATGACGCAAAAATTCCGCAATACAACGCATATCGTGGGGGGGGGGTACTCCTTTAGGAAATAAGGCTGTTTCCGCCTCTTTTTTAGCTTGTAACTCGATAAAAATGTGCAAAAGCTTTGACGCCGACGCGTCGGGGCTTTTTTGCGTGTAAAAGTTTTTTACTAAAAGACATGTAACGCAGCTCGCGCATGTGCAAATACAAAGGAGATAATGCAATGCTTAATTTTGCAGTAGGACCGGTGATGATGGACGACGAGACGCTCGATGTTTCGTCGCGACAGATCCCGTACTTTAGGACGAACGAGTTTTCCGCCGCAGTGGATACTTGCAGAAAAAATTTGAGATCGCTGTTCGGCGCACAAGACAGTTACAGAGTGCTGTTTATGACGGGTTCGGGTACGGCTGCCATGGAAGCCGCCGTTATGAACGTTCTGTCGCCCAAGGACAGAGCTATAGTCGTAAACGGCGGCACTTTCGGCGAGAGGTTTGCAAAGATATGTTCTGTACACGGCATAGGATACACGGAGATAGAGTGCGAGTGCGGCAAAACATTGACCGAAGAACGCTTGACGGCTATCGACGGCAGCGGGTACACGGCGTTTTTGGTCAATCTGTGCGAAACGTCGACGGGCGTTTTGTACGATATAGATATGATAAGCGAGTATTGCAAAAAGTACGGTCTGCTGCTAATAGTGGACGCGGTGAGCGCTTTTTTGTGCGACGAGTTTTGCATGGCGAAGCACGGGATAGACGTGGTGATAACTGGATCGCAAAAAGCTCTCGCGCTCGCGCCCGGTTTGGGCATAATGTGCTTTAGCGAGCGGGCGGCGGAAAGGATCGCCGCCAACGACGTTAAGTCGCTGTACTTCGATCTTAAAGACTATTTGTCGAACGACGAGCGCGGACAAACGCCGTTTACTCCCGCCGTGGGCGTTATCTTGCAGTTGGAAGAAAAAACTACGCGGCTTATAGCGGCGGGCGGGATAAAAACGGCATTGGAAAAAGCAAGAGAAAAAGCGCGGTATTTCAGACAAGGGATATCGGGCATGCCGTTTAAGATGTTTGCCGACCGTCCGTCCGCCGCCGTTACCGCGCTATCCGTCTGTGCGGGAACGGATGCATACGACATATTTATCGAGCTGAAAGACAAACACGGTATATTCGTATGTCCCAACGGCGGGGCATTAAAGAGCAACGTTTTTCGCGTAGGGCATATGGGGAATCTGTCTTACGGCGATTACGACAAACTGCTATCGGCGTTGAGCGACGTATTGCGGCGCTGACGGTTTACGAGCGAGGAATATCATGATAAAAGTAATAACGTACGGAACGTTCGATCTGTTGCATCAAGGGCATGTAAATATCTTAAAGCGCGCCAAAGCTTTGGGCGACTATCTGTATGTGGGCGTAACCACGGAAAATTACGACGTTTCGCGCGGCAAGATAAACGTCAGACAAAGTCTCATGGAGCGCATAGAAGGGGTAAAAGCGACGGGCATTGCGGACGAGGTTTTTCCCGAAGAATACGTCGGGCAAAAGATAGACGACATCAAGCGGAACAATATAGACGTTTTTGTCATCGGTTCGGATTGGGAAGGAAAGTTCGACTATCTGCGGGAATACTGCAAAGTCATATACTTGCCGCGCACCGAAGGCGTTTCCAGCAGTATGCTTCGGTCTGACGATACCATCGTCATCGGTACGGTTGGCAGCGACCCGTCCATGGAAAAGCTGATCGCCGTTTCGCGGGATATAGACGGCATAGAAATGGGTCGCGCGGTGTTCGACGAGGAATACAGAGTAAAAAATTCGTTGTTCGATACCGTGTACGGCAGTTACGACGAATTGCTCAAAGACGTTGACGCGGTGTACGTGGCGGCGCGTCCGCAAAAGCGTTACGACTATGTTAAAAAGGCTTTGCTTTGCGGCAAACACGTTATTTGCAATTCTCCCGTCGTGCTCTCATCCGCGCAGTGCCGCGAACTGTTTTCCATTGCGGAAAAGAACAAACTGCAATTGTTCGATTCGATCAAAACGGCGTATCTGTTGTCCTTTTCGCGTTTGATACTTATAGTAAAGGGCGGGGCGATAGGCGACGTCAAGTCTATAGACGTTACATGTTCGAGCTTGGAGTACATAGACTGGATAAAAGATACCGAATACTTCAACAGTTTTACGGACTGGGGCGCGATAGCGCTTTTGCCCGTTTTAAAGATATTGGGCGTGGAGCCTAAGTCGATACGGTTTGCCGCGCTGGACAGCGAGTCCATAGCCAACGCGTTCACCAAAATCAGCATGGAGTACGACTCGGCATTCGCTACGATAAACATGGGGCTGGGCGTAAAGTCGGAGGGCGACCTAAGGATAAGCGGAACGAAAGGGTACATATACGTCCCCGCGCCGTGGTGGAAGTCGGAGTACTTCGAGATACGGTATGAGGACAGCTCGTTGAACAAGCCGCATTATTACAAGAGCGACAACGAGGGGCTGTCTATGGAACTCGTGCATTTCGTAAGATGCGTAAGAGAAAACGAAAATAATTTTTACGTTGACAAAAAGATCACTACGGCTGTATCGAGCATTATGGAAATGATGACGCGCGATCTGTAAAGAATGTAGTTGGCAAACAAGTTTTGTAATGTATTTATGCGTCGTCGAATCGCCGTTTGCATGAACGGGCGCATAAACACTTTGGAAATAGTGAGACGATATATGATCTTGACCGAACGATCGGAGCGCAAACACGAATGAGTTATCATTTGCAAGTTGTATTTTAGGGATCGACAGCGATGTCGGTCTTTTGGTTTTTTTGATAAAAACATTGACAAAAACATCAAGCTATGATAATATGGTATCGCTACACAGTTTAATACGCGATGTGGGTACAAATGCCAATTTGTACTCTCTTTCCCGCATTGCGGAAGACTGTGTAGCAACATTACGGAGTTGTACAATATTGGATGCGCTCTGTAATGGGGCGCATTTTATTTTGGAGGAAATTTAATGAAACGCAAAATTATTTCTATCGTTTTTGCTACGATCGCTACTGTTTCCGCATCGTTTTGTTTTACGGCATGCGGGGATAAAAAGAACGGAGACGACAACGGCGGAGACCATGTTCATCGATACGAGGAATATTATTACAACAACGACGCGACATGCGTAACGGACGGCACGGAGACGGCTAAGTGCGTAACGTGCGACGAGACGGACACGCGTACAAAGGCTGGAACTGCGACGGGTGCGCATGTGTACGAAAACTACATAGACAACAACGACGCGACATGCGTAGCGGACGGTACGGAAACGGCTAAATGCGTAACGTGCGATGAGACGGACACGCGCACAAAAACGGGAACTGCGACGGGTGCGCATGTGTACGAAAACTACATATACAACAACGACGCGACATGCGTAACGGATGGCACGGAGACGGCTAAGTGCGCAACGTGCGACGAGACGGACACGCGTACAAAGGCTGGAACTGCGACGGGTGCGCATGTGTACGAAAACTACATATACAACAACGACGCGACATGCGTAACGGACGGCACGGAGACGGCTAAGTGCGTAACGTGCGACGAGACGGACACGCGTACAAAGGCTGGAACTGCGACGGGTGCGCATGTGTACGAAAACTACATATACAACAACGACGCGACATGCGTAACGGATGGCACGGAGACGGCTAAGTGTGCAACGTGCGCCGAGACGGACACGCGTACAAAGGCGGGCACGGCGACGGGCGCGCATGTGTATGAAAACTACATATACAACAACGACGGGACATGCGTAGCGGACGGCACAGAAACGGCTAAGTGCGTAACGTGCGACGAGACGGACACGCGCACAAAGGCGGGAACTGCGACGGGAGAACACGTGTACGCAAACTATGTATACAACAACGACGGGACATGTATAGCGGACGGCACGGAAACGGCTAAGTGCGTTACATGCGACGAGACGGACACGCGCACAAAACCGAATTCGGCGGCGCATAGATATAACGATCATGTTTGTGAAATATGCTATGCGATAGACCCGTCCGCGCCAGAGACGGAAGGATTGGAATTCTACCCGATCACCAAAAATAATGTCGTAGTCGAATATGAAGTTAAGTCTATAGGTAGCGCGGCAAATGACAGATATATTAAAATACCGAGTTCTTACAACGGACTGCCCGTAACCGGATTAATGAACTATGCATTTAAAGCCAGCAAATGCTTAAACATAGAAATACCGAGTAGCGTAACTTATCTCGGAAGGGCTGTATTTCAGGATAGTAAAATAAGAAGCATAGTCATACCTAATACCGTTACGGAAGTCGGAGATTTCCTTTTCCAAGATTGTGCGGATCTTATCGACGCGAAAATATCCGATAACATTACTAGACTGGGCATGGATTTCTTTTATAAGTGTGTCAGCTTGAAAAGCGTAACGATATCGGGCGATGTTACAAGCATGAGTTATACGTTTATAGGCTGCAGCAGTCTCGAGATCATAAAATTCGGCGGCACGAAAGATAAATGGAAAGCTATATCGAAAAATAGCAGTTGGAACAGTAATAGCGGTGATTATATTGTACAATGCACAGACGGAAGGCTCGACAAAAACGATAACGATATATAGATGCATTTTGCCGCAAGTTCTAAATGAAAATATGAACGCGGAAATAGGCGTTATGGAATTACTATTTTATTGACAGCGGGCGCGCATTGTGATATCATACTTTTACTATGGATCATAACGCGATAGAAAGAAAGTGGCAAGGCGTGTGGAGCGCTCGGGGCATAAATACGTTCGATATCAACGCGGACGGCGATAAGCACTACGTTTTGGAAATGCTGCCGTATCCGTCGGGCGCAAAGCTGCATATAGGGCATTGGTACAATTACGGGATATCCGATTCGTATGCGCGGTTCATGCGCATGAACGGCAAGAACGTTTTTCAGCCCATGGGCTTCGACGCGTTCGGTCTGCCCGCGGAAAACTACGCGATAAAGACGGGCGTTCATCCCAAAGCGTCTACCGATACCAATATAGCCACAATGGAGCGGCAGCTCGCCGACATGGGCATAATGGTAGATTGGTCGCACGAATTTCGCACGTGCGCGCCCGATTATTACAAGTGGACGCAATGGCTGTTTTTGCAGCTCTACAAAAAAGGGCTTGCGTACCAAAAGAAAGCGCCCGTTAATTGGTGTCCGTCATGCCAAACGGTCATCGCCAACGAGCAAGTGGAGGGCGGTAAGTGCGAGCGATGCAAGACCGAAGTCGTTCACAAGGAGATGACGCAGTGGTTCTTTAAGATAACCGATTACGCCGAGCGGCTTTTGGACGGTCTGGACGCGCTCGATTGGCCCGAAAAGACAAAGACCATGCAGCGCAACTGGATAGGCAAATCGGTGGGCGGCGAAGTGGTTTTCGAGCTTTGCAAGCCCGTAGGCGATATCAAGAACATAACTGTATTTACAACGCGCGCGGATACGCTTTTCGGCGTAACGTACGTGGTCGTAGCGCCCGAGCATCCGTACGTTTCGGCGCTCGTATCACCCGAGCAAAAGGCGGCGGTGGAAGCATACGCGGCGGCTGCGGCAAAGCAGAGCGACATAGAGCGGCTTTCCACGTCCAAGGACAAGACGGGAGTATTTTTGGGTTGCTACTGCATAAACCCCGTGAACGGCGAAAAAGTTCCCGTTTACGTTGCCGATTACTGTCTCGCCACTTACGGTACGGGCGCAGTCATGGGCGTAGCGGCGCACGACGCGCGCGATCACGCGTTTGCTGTTAAAAACGGCTTGCCCGTCAAGCGCGTCGTAAAAGGCGAAAACGGCAACGACGAACTGCCTTTTACCGAGTACGGCGTTATGGTAAACAGCGGCAAGTTCGACGGCATGAAGAGCGATGAAGGCAAGCTCGCCGTTCTCGACGAACTGAGTAAAAAGGGGGCGGGCGGCAGAAAAACAAACTACCGCATGCGCGATTGGTCGGTGTCCCGTCAGCGTTATTGGGGCGCGCCCATTCCCATGATATACTGTTCGCATTGCGGCGCGGTGCCCGTATCCGAAAAAGACTTGCCCGTTACTCTTCCTCAAAACGTAAACTTTACTCCCGACGGCAAGTCGCCGCTTACAAAGTGTAGCGAGTTTACGGATACCGTTTGCCCCGTGTGCGGCAGACCCGCAAAGCGCGAATCGGACACGCTCGACACCTTTGTGTGTTCGTCGTGGTACTATCTGCGCTACCCCGACGCGCACAACGACGACGCGCCTTTCGACAAGCATACCGTCAACAAGATGTTGCCCGTAGACTGCTATGTGGGCGGCGCGGAACACGCTTGCACGCACTTGTTGTATTCGCGGTTCATAACCAAAGTGTTGCACGACATGGGCTATCTCGACTTTGACGAACCGTTTGTGCGGCTCGTTCACCAAGGCGTTATTTTGGGCCCCGACGGCTACCGCATGAGCAAGACGCGCGGCAACGTGATATCGCCCGATCCGCTCATAGAAAAATTCGGCTCGGACGCGCTCCGTCTTTATCTCATGTTCGGCTTCGATTACACCGAAGGCGGACCGTGGTCTGACGGCGGCATAACTTCGTGCGCCAAGTTTATGGACAGGATAGAGCGGCTCGCGATAGAAGTAAAGGACGTTGTTCCCGACAAGTCGAGCGGCGCGCTCGATTACGAGCTTAACTATTGCATAAAGGAAGTAACCAAGGATATTCCAGAGTTCGGCTTTAACACCGCCGTCGCTCGGTGCATGGAGTTTGTCAACGCCATGTACAAATACCGCTCGGATAGCGGCTATGACGCGGCGTACCTCAAATATGCGCTCACCGTTTTGATCAAGCTCATGGCGCCGCTCGCGCCGCATTTCTGCGAAGAACTCAACGAGATGTTCGGCGGGAAACAGTCGGTGTTTTTGAGCGATTACCCTAAGTGCGACGAGAGCAAACTCGTTCGCGCCACGACCGAATACGCCGTGCAGATCAACTCCAAGATCAAGTGCAAGATAGTGCTTGCTCAAGGGCTTAGCGCGGACGATATCAAGGCGCTCGCGCTCGCAGACGCCGACGTAAAGGCTTTGCTCGGCGATATGACGCCCAAAAAGGTGATAGCGATACCCGAGCGGCTCATAAATATCATCGTCTGATACGACTGTTTTCGCGCTAAATCAAACAAGAAAGATCCGCTCAACTATTGCTTGTTGCGGGCGGATATGGTATAATATTTATGCGAATAAAAACCGCGACCGTATATTATAAAAGGACGGCAAACGCATTCGGAGGTGTGCAATGAAGATATTGGTTACAGGCGGAGTGGGCTATATAGGCTCGCACACTTGCGTCGAACTTATAAACGCGGGCTATGAGCCCATAGTTATAGACAACTACTGCAATGCGTTTCCCGAAGTGGCGGACAGGGTGAAAGCCATAACGGGAAAATCGCTCACCGTATACGATGCGGACGTGCGCGACCGCGCCGCGCTCGACAGGATATTTACCGAGCATAAGATCGAGTACGTTATACATTTTGCGGGTTTGAAAGCCGTGGGCGAGTCGTGCAGCAAACCGCTCGAATACTACGACAACAATATTTACGGAACGCTCGTTTTGCTCGAAGCGATGCGCGCGCACGGAGTAAAGCGCATAGTGTTTTCTTCGTCGGCAACGGTTTACGGAATACCCGTGTTCCTCCCGTTTACCGAGGAACATCCGCTCGGCAACACGACCAATCCGTACAGCACGAGCAAGTTCCAGCAAGAGCAGATATTGCGCGATCTTTACGTTTCGGACAACGATTGGACCGTAGTCATTTTGCGCTACTTCAACCCCGTGGGCGCGCACGACAGCGGCATGATAGGCGAAGACCCGCAAGGCATACCCAATAATTTGACGCCGTACATCACGCGCGTTATATCGGGACAACTGCCGTGCGTAAACGTGTTCGGCAATGATTACAAGACGCACGACGGCACGGGCGTTCGCGACTACATCCACGTAGTAGACCTTGCCAAAGGACACGTTGCGGTCATAGACAAACTTCAAAAACCGGGCGTGTTCACTTACAACTTGGGAACGGGCGTGGGCTACAGCGTTCTCGATGTTTTGCACTCGTTTGAAAAGGCTTGCGGACACGACATACCGCACAAATTCTGTCCGAGACGTCCCGGCGATATAGACGAATTCTATGCGGACTCGACAAAAGCCAAAAACGAACTCGGCTGGGAAGCCAAGTACAACCTCGACGATATGAGTAAGTCGTGCATAAATTGGCAGACCAAAAACCCCAAGGGTTATAGGAGTTGATTTGTTAGGGTCGTTGTGAAACGACCCTTTACTGTTTGCGGTGCAAAAAACGGCATGAGGATAGATACCATGGAACGCAGTATAATAGAAGAACTCGATAAAATAGCCAAGTACGGCGAGGACAAGCGCGAGTACGAACTCGAGCTGACAATGCTCGTGCGCGGCGAAAAGGACTGGGCGAGCCTCGAGCGCGAGCTGACCGACATATTAAATAGCTCTTCCGACGAAGATGTGCGCTACGTCGCTTTTTACGGATTGAACATACTGTACAGAAACATTCGCAACTACGACAAGCTGATGCGGCTTATAGACAAGACTTACGGCGGGTTTTATCAAAAGTACAAAAATCGCAAATCGTTCGATCATCTGTACGCGTTGTACGAATTGGACTACGAAACATGGTATAACTACGACGATATAGTCGGTCGTACGTACAACGACGCTTTGCGGTTTGCCGACAATGCGGGCTATGTGCATACGTTTGCCGACGTTTTTGCGACGATATGCGAAAAGGGCGGGCTGGAAGAAAAGAGAAAGTTCTTGGACGATTGGGCGGATAAGGCGCTTTTTATGGCGGAAAAGGCGATAGAACTGGACGGCGATTACGCCAAGTATTACTGCACGAAAGCGCGTATACTGTCCGTGAAGGGCGATCACGGCGGCGCTAAGCAGAATATAATCAAAGCGATAGCTTTGGAGGACTCGTCGCGCGCCGATTATCCGTTGCGGTTATCCAAATATCAGTATTACAAGCTTTTGATCGAGTCTAACGAGAGATTCGAGCGGCTGGAAAAATATACGGGATTTAAGATCGACGAAAACGCCATACCCAATAATATAGAAAGAGTGTCGATATACGACGGCGACGAGCCTTACGTGTTCGTCAGTTACGCGCACAAAGACGCGGAAAAAGTTTACGGGTTGATACGGCTGTTGCAAGACAAAGGCCTGCGCGTTTGGTGCGACTGCGGCATAGAGTGCAAATCGGAGTTTGCGGCGCGCATAGAAAACCGTATCGAAAAAGCGAGCGCGTTTATACTAATGCTGTCGCCCGCCGCAACTTGTTCGCAATGGGTGCGCCGCGAACTGAGCTACGCCATAAACAAGCACGACAACCTTTGCGGTGTCGGGAACGGCTCGTTTATTCCGACCGGCGTACAGATATCGCCTACGGAACTTCTCAACGGCATGAAGCTGCAGCTCCACCCGTATAATCAAATAATGCAGTACACAATGTCGGACGAAGATTTTGCAAATAAGATCGTCAACGATCACAAGGAGTGCGTAAAAAACAATGACAGACGCGGTTATTAAAATATCTGACGAGTTTTCGGGCGCGGGCGGCGGCGACAACTGCGATCTTATCATATACGGCGAATATTATGCTGCCGTATTCGACGGCGCGTCCGCGCTCGGCGTGTCCGACTTAGCTCCCGCAGAGTTTGTGCGCATGTTCGCCTCGAACTTCGCCGCGGAGTTTGAAAAAACGCACGATCTTTGTTCGGCTATAAACAGCGCGGCAAATATAGTGAGCGCGGCAAGCGTGCAAGGCGGTGAAAGCGGCATGTCGCCGTCGGCGGCTGCCGTGTTCGTTAGCGTCGGCGGCAGAAGCGTTCGTATCGCGGCGTTCGGCGATTGCACCGCGCTCGTTATCGGCGAGGACGGAACGGAAAGGATACACAAGACGGACGTGGACGCGCTCGACGACGAAGTTCTTGAAAGAGTAAAGAATATCCGCGCGCAGACAGGCTATGACGTAGCCGATATAGTATCGAGCGACGAGATAAAGGCAATGCTTATAGCCAATAGGCGCAAGATGAACGCGATAGGCGGATACCGCGTGCTGTCTGCGGGCATGCCGCCCGTTACGCAAGACGATATTATCGTGCGTCCGCTCGACGGGGTAAAAAAGATAGTGCTGTTTTCGGACGGGTTCGACGCAGCGGAGGATCGCTTGGCGGCGGGCGAGCCGTTTTGCGAGGTTTATAAAAAGCTTAGGGCGGATGAAGATAATGATGCAAAACTAAATAATCGCCCGCGGTTTAAAAAGAGCGACGACGCTACCGCGCTGTCGTTTGAAATAGTTAGCAGATAAGCTCTCGCTTATAGGCATTCGCAACTACGCGGTCGGGGCAGAGCTTTTGCGCGCCGCGCCCGCGAAATTATACGTGTTCGCGGCGAGAGCACAATGTAAGGCGCCGCGACATTCCGTTAGCCGCGGCGAACACTTGAAATATTGTCGGACGGAGCGCGCAATCGTTTGCAATATCTTGTCGAATTATGTATAATCTTTATATAATTACTTAGGAGGTGTTTTCCGTGAGTGAAAACGAAAAGGGCGAAGAACTCGCCAACGAAACGCCCGCGACCGAAGACGCGCCCGTAACGGTCGGAGAGAACGCAGATACTGCGGCTCCCGAAGTTGCGGAGCAGTCTGACGGAACGGCCGCGGTCAAGAAAGAGCCTAAGTGGAAGGGAGGAAAGTTCGATAAATTTTTCGGCATTTCCAAGAGCGGGTCGTCGCTCTCCGTCGAAATCTTTGCGGGCTTGACCACGTTCCTCGCAATGGCGTACATCTTGACCGTCAACCCCAATCAGATACTGCAAGACGCGAGCGTCTCACAGTACTGGTCGTCCGTCTTTATCGCTACGGCGTTCGGCGCGCTACTCGGCACGCTGCTCATGGCGCTGTTTGCCAGACTGCCGCTCGCGCAAGCTCCCGGCATGGGACTCAATGCGGCGCTCGGCGGTATAGTTGCCGGCACGGCTTCGGGCGGATTCCATTTCTCGTTCGGAACGGCGATGTTGATGGTGCTCATAAGCGGACTTTTGTTCCTCGTCCTCACCGTAGTGCCTTGCGGGAGAGATAAAGAAACGGGTCGGCTCATAGGTATCCGCGAAAAGATATTCGAGTCCATACCCGCAGGTATCCGCGTTGCGATACCCGTAGGCATAGGTCTGTTTATCGCGTTTATAGGTTTCCAAAACTCGGGACTTATAGTTACCAACGGTTTTACTCAAGTCGATCTTGTTAAGTTTACCGATTGGAGCAATCAGCTCGTTCAGTGGGGCAGTGTTACCGAAGACGGCGTTTGGCTCGGCTTTTTGGCGCTCACCGCGCCCGCCGCTAAAACGGCGTTGGTCGCGCTCGTGTCGCTCGTTGCTATAGCCATACTTTCGCATTACAAAGTAAAGGGTTCGGTCATACTCGGCATTATCATAGCCACGCTTTTCGCAATGTGCTTCGGTAACGGCGTTGTCGTCGACTTCGATATATTGGCGGGCAAAGCCGACGGCATCACTTGGAAATTCTGGGAGAACTTCCAAAACTTCTTCTCGTTCGATCCCGCTAAGGGCGGCGCGTTCGGCGCGGCGTTCTATGACGTAAGCTTCCCCGGCGGTTCGGCACTGTTCGTTATAGTTACCGTTTTGTCGTTCTGCATGATAGACATGTTCGACACCATGGGTACTGTTCTCGGCTGCTGCGCCAAAGCGGATCTGCTCGACGAGAACGGCAAACCCGTGCGCTTTAACAAGATAATGATGTCCGACGCTATTGCTACTTGCGCGGGCGCTGTGCTCGGCACGTCCACCGTTACGACATTCGTCGAATCGGGTACGGGCGTTGCGGCGGGCGGCAGAACGGGCTTGACCGCTCTTACCGCTTCCGTATTGTTCTTGCTCAGCATATTCATCCTTCCCGTGTTCGCGTTTATCCCGTCGTCGGCGGCAGCGGGCGCGCTCATTTACGTGGGCGTTCTCATGATGTCCAACGTTAAGAACATCGATTTCCACGATCTGCGCACCGCAGTTCCCGCGTTCTTGACGATAATACTCATGCCGCTTTCGTATTCGATAACCGACGGTATAGGCATGGGCATGATATCTTTTGTCGTCATCAATATCATTTGCTACGTCGTGGATATCATCAAGTATGCGGTCGTCAAAAAGAAAGACGCCGCGGCTGTCAAGCCCAAGTGGAACATTTCGGTCGTTCTCGGCATAATAACTATATTCTTCTTGCTGTACTTCTTCTTGCCGTCGTCGATCTGATCCTAAACATTTGCATTTGCGCGTCGCGGGCATTACGTCTGCGGCGCGTTTTTGCTTGTCGAAATTCTCATGATAGACTGCATATATTACGCATAGAGCATTGATTAAATATTTTAAATGTGTTATTATACAAGTGAAAAAGCTTGCTTGCAAAGGCTTTTCCGCGCCGTTTCATGTTATATCATACGCAAGCCGAATAAGGAGAACGATATGGGTTTCGAAAATAAAATATTCGAGCGCGCGCAAAAAAAGGGCTCGCCGCTATTGGCGGCGCACCGCGGCGTTTGCGGCGCTAACATTCCGTGTAATACGCTTTTATCGTACGAGATAGCCGTGGCTCAAGGCGCGGACATTGTGGAATTGGACGTTGCCAAAAGCGCGGACGGACAGTATTTCGCCTTCCATCCGGGCATGGAATACGCATATCTCAAAACGGGTAAGACAGTCAGCGAAATGACCGCCGACGAGGTACGCTCCGTTGCGATACTTAATTGCGACGAAGCAAAAACGCATTATCGCATTCCCACGCTCGATCAAGCATTCTCGCTGCTTAAGGACAAGGTGTTTATAAACGTCGATAAGTACTGGACGGACATTGAGGGCATCACGGAAAAAATCAGGAGAGCGGGAGTCGAAAAACAAGTGATAGTCAAGACGGCTATCGACGACGCGTTATTGAAAGAAGTAGAGCGCGTCGCGCCCGATCTAATGTTCATGCCTCTTGTGCGCCACACCGACGACGTAACGGACAAACTGTTAGAGCGCAATATCAACTTTATAGGCGTCGAGGCGCTTTTCGATAAGCTTTCCGACCAAGTAGCCACGAAACGGTATATCGAGTCTATGCACGATAAAGGTCTTATCGTGTGGGGCAATGCCATTGTGTACGACGAACGCGAGGTCATAAGCGCGGGACTTACCGACGATATATCGCTGGAAAAGGGCGGGGCGTACGGCTGGGGCAAGCTTCGCGAACTCGGGTTCGACGTTATACAGACCGACTGGCTCTTGGCGGCGCGCTTGTACTTGGAATCGCTGTAACGCATGTCGGCGCGATAAACGTCGGGTGCCTTTTCCCCGATAAGATAGATTCGTCATTGTTTTTGTCGAGTTGTTGAATATTTTTCAAGCTATGCGAAAGCGCGCTTAACGGGCGTTTTTTTGCATAGAAAAAGACACGCGTCGGCGAGGCAAAAGCGTACTCCTTTTCGTGTGTCTTTTGGTAGACCCGGCGGGAATCGCACCCACAAAGCCTCCTTAGGAGCAATTAGAAAGAGCGTTTATAGTGTACAATTCAGGCATTTTCAGCCGTTTTGTGCGTTATAAACGCTTATTTTTTTACTCTTTTTCCGTTATGTTCGGTAACTTTCATCTTGTGCTTTTCTGTTCGGGTGTAATTCGGGTGTAAAATCAAAGGTGTAAAAATCGGTTAAAAATGTTTTAATTGGCTATATGGTCTCCTTGACTTCGTGTTAAAAAAATGCTAAAATAATGATAATGAAATGCAAGTCGGAGATTGAACTATGACTTATTCCGAAAAAGTAAAAACGGCGCGCGAAAAAATGCTGTTGACGCAAGACGAAATGGCTGTCGAACTCGGCGTCAATTCCGTTACGATTTGTCGTTGGGAAACGGGAAAAACCGAGCCTAATATGAGAGCAAAGAAAGCCATTAGAGATTTTTGTATTCGCAACGGATTAAAGTTCGATGATTGAAATGCCGAACACGAAAGAACAAATCACCAAAAATATGAAAAGCAATAAGAGTAAAGACACGAAACCCGAGTTGCTTTTACGCAAAGAGTTGTGGCGTCGCGGATTGCGATATCGTAAGAACTACAAAAAACTTTGCGGGAAACCGGATATCGTGTTTCTCGGCGCAAAGATAGCGGTATTCGTCGACGGTAAGATGTGGCACGGGTATGATTGGGAAAATCAAAAGAACGATTTCAAAAGTCGCCGCGATTATTGGATACCTAAAATCGAACGGAATATCGAACGCGATTATGAAGTAACGCAAGAACTTATTGCTCTCGATTGGTTGGTAATGCGTTTTTGGGATTTTGAAGTAAGAAAAAATTTACAGGATTGTGCGGACAAAGTACAACGTGCCTATAATAACAGGAAGAACGATTAACTACGGTAATCGTAACGGAGTAACAAAATGTTAAAAAGCATCGATTTATTTGCCGGTATCGGCGGCATACGCTTAGGATTCGAACAGGCTTTCGGCGAAGACTTGAAAACCGTGTTCGTCAGCGAATGGGACGAACACGCGCAAAAAACATATAAAGCGAATTTTGCCGACGATTTTGAGATTGCCGGAGATATTACGAAAATTTCCGAGAACGACATCCCGGACTTCGACATTTGCCTTGCAGGCTTTCCTTGTCAAGCGTTCAGTCTTGCTGGACAGCGCAAAGGCTTTGCGGACGATTACAAAGGTATGTCGCGCGGTACGCTGTTCTTCGATGTGGCTCGTATTTGCGATAAAAAGAAACCGAAAGTTATATTCTGCGAAAACGTGAAAGGTCTTACCATTCACGATAAAGGCAGGACATTTAACATCATTACAAATACGTTGAAAGAAATCGGATATACCCCGTTTGAGAAAGTGTTAAATAGCCGTGATTTCGGGCGGCATTTTTGCTGCGGTATGGGCAAAAAGGAGTTACGATATGCCTAATAATTGGACAAGAGAAGAAGAAATTGTTGTGCTCGATTTATATTGTAAGATACCTTTTCAAAAGTCTTCCAAAAATCATTCCGAAGTTATCAAAATTGCAAATATCTTAGGTAGAACTCCGAGTGCTGTCAATATGAAAATCGGAAATTTTGGAAGCTTCGATGAATCATTGAAAAAACAAGGCATTGTGGGCTTAACAAATGTAAGCAGATTAGATAAGGAAATATGGGACGAGTTTAATGACCGTTGGGATGAATTGTCTCTATTAAGTGAACAAATAATAGCTCAACGTACCGGTAAAAGTATGCCATATATTGACACAACGAATCCATTGCAAGCGCTTGATTCTACAATAGATATTCCGCTTGGAAAAGAGCGCGTTGCGACAGTTAAACAGAGAGTTAATCAAGCTTTTTTTCGAAAAGCAGTATTGGCATCATACAACTCCACTTGTTGTATTACGGGATTAACGATTGCGGATTTAATGATAGCAAGCCACATAAAGCCGTGGCGAGATTGTACCGAAGCTGAAAGAACTAATCCGCGCAATGGTTTATGTCTCAATGCTTTACATGATAAAGCTTTTGATAGAGGTTTATTAACAGTAACACCCGATGGGAAGATACATATTTCTCAATCTATTAAAATGACGCCAAATAAAACATTGCAAGAATATTTTTTACGTTATGACAACGAAAATATACGCTTCCCTGAAAAATTTATGCCCGACAAGATTTTTCTCGAATATCACAACGATATGATTTTCGAAAAACGGAGTTATCAATGAAAACGACAAAAAATGTATTTGTGGAAAACATTCAAAATCCCGAACAGGTTTTCTTGCTATACAAAGAAAAGGACGAATTGTCTTTAATAGCAGATATGGAATTGGTTGATGAAGATGTAAACGTAAATTCAATTCGTACGGAAAGAATGGATTTCCTGTTAGACAATAACTGCGATTTCTTACAAGATGTCGTTGAATGTCGCGGACGATACTGTGGCGGAATTTCAATTTACGACAACGAAAAACTATCTGTAGACGAAGTATATTCCGAATTCGTCAGTGCGGACGAGCGCATAACCGTTAGCTATTTTATCCTGCAAAACAATGCGGTAAAAAAAATATGTTCATTTATAGTTGAGGGATACAATTATGTGATAATTCAATAAAGTGCAATGTATAACAAGCAAACAGAACATGAAATCGTATGGGCAAACGATAACTTCGCTTGTATGACCTATCGGCATAATTTCCCTAACGTAGTTTTAGTAGAAGCCGATATTCGTTCCGTGGAAAAATCGTCGATTCCCGATTGCGATATCGTTGCGGCGGGATTTCCATGTCAACCGTTCTCGGTATGCGGAAAGCAAAAAGGATTTGACGACGAACGCGGCAACTTGTTTTTCGAAGTCGGCAAGGTCATAGATGCAAAACAACCGAAAATCGTATTCTTGGAAAACGTGGCAAACTTAACCGAACACGATAACGGAAAGACCTTTAACGTAATTCATAACGAGCTTGCGGGACGCGGTTATTACATTCGTTATATCATAGCCGACGCTTGCGATTACGGCATTCCGCAACATAGGACGCGCACATATATTGTTGCTTTCAAGGATAAGTCGGCTTGCGACAGCTTCCGCTTCCCCGAGAAAGTACCGCTCGAAAAACATATTACAGATGTTATTGCCACTACGATAAAGGTTGACGATCGGTACTACTACTCGCCCGATAACCCGAAATATGACCGACTGCAAAGAGCGATAACTGACGATAGACAACTCTACCGCTTTTCTGATTGGGGAATTCAATCGAGCAACGACGGGATCGCCTTTACGCTCAAAGCAAATATGGGGACATATCCCAACCGCGTTCCGATTATAAAGGACCACTTCGGATTACGAAATATAACACCCTCCGAATGTTTGGCTTTACAAGGTTTCCCAACTACTTTTACATTCCCCGATACCGTTCCCGAGCGAGAACAATACAAGCAAGCCGGAAATACGGTATGCGTGAAAGTAATTCAAGATATTTTACACGTCAATGAATAAATTTTAATGATATAAACGGAGCATAGATAATGCTAATAGACGAGTTTATCTCAAAATTTAAAACATATTGTCAACAACGATTTCCTTCGGAAACAGGTACCGCCACTTCTTATACGAATGCGGTTAAATATCTTTTTGAGTTTATGAATGCCTCAAGTGTCTCACACACATTAATTTGGGAAGTCAGAAGTTTGGAACCTGACATAAGAGATGCAAATAGTATTTTGTATAATGAGTTGAATGCGTTTTTTTCTTCAACCGGTAGAAGCTCATATCTAAGAAAAGGTTTCCTAAAAGCTGCGTTACCTGTTTTATTCGAATTCGGTAGTGTTCTTATATCGCAAGAAGACAATAACGTAGTCTTATCGCAAGAAATCAGAGATAATCAGATTATTGCAGATTTCTCGGTCGAACTACTGAAGCACGAGTTGCCGACAGCCGAATACATCGCACATAATTACAGCGTTAGAAGAATATCTGGAACTTCCGATGAATCGGCTAATAAAATTCGCAGCGGCAGAAAAGCTGAGAAATATTTCACATCGTTTTTAACAAGTTTGGGGTTTATAAAGAATCAGGATTTCTTTGATGTTGCGAACAACAAAACCTATGGATATGATATTCGATTCTACGATGTCGGTTTAGAAGTTAAAAATATTAATAGCGGAACATTTTTTCTATCGGATAATGAAATAGCACGTTTGGAAAACACCGACACTCATTTGGTGTTGGTCGATATAGACAATGGCATCTGGTTTCTCAAAAACAACTCGCGGTGGTTAAAAGAAATTATTAGTGACATAAAAAAAATAAGGGATTATTGTAACACTCATTACTCCAATATTGATCCATGCGATATTAAAATTATTATAAATAATGATATTAAAAATGATGTTGTTGACATTTCTATTTTACCAAAAACACATGTCGTATCATTGTTTTCCGGAGGAAACACAAATGCCGTTTGAAGTAATTGACTTATTTTGCGGAGTCGGTGGACTTACGTGTGGATTAAAACAGGCAGGTTTAAATGTCGTTGCCGGTTTCGATAATGATAAAACATGCGAATATGCTTATACACATAACAATAAGACCGTTTTTCATTGTCGTAATATAAAAGACGTTTCACCCGAAGAAATAAATAGGTGTTACTCGCCGGGTGCGGATAAAATTTTAGTAGGTTGTGCCCCGTGTCAACCTTTTTCAACAATGAGCTATAAACGGTTTAAGGATTCGCCGCGCGAATTGGACGAAAAGTACGATTTGCTTTCCGAATTCGGAAGATTGATAAAGGGCGTTAAGCCGATGATGGTATCAATGGAAAACGTCCCCGAAATTCGAAACTCAAATGTATTTAAGTCCTTTGTTGCTTTACTAAAAGATCGAGGATATTATACGGATGGCGGACAGATAGTTTATTGCCCGGATTACGGAATTCCGCAAAATCGACATCGTTTTGTATTATTGGCTTCATTGCTCGGCAAAATTCATTTACTACCGCCGACACATGACAGAAAAAAAGTTGTAATAAGACCATATATAGAAGATTTGCCAAAAGTGGCAGCGGGAGAAACTTGTCCGACAGATCATTTACATCGAGCAGCAAGCCTTTCGTCATTAAACTTACAAAGAATACAGGCGTCTGTTCCGGGTGGCACTTGGAAGGATTGGCCTGAGAAACTCAGATGCAAATGCCATAGGCAAGATTCCGGAAAAACATATACTTCCGTTTACGGACGAATGTCTTGGGATAAGATTGGTCCTACTATGACAACTCAGTTTTTCTGTTACGGTACGGGACGATATGGACATCCGGAACAAGATAGAGCGTTAACTCTTCGTGAAGGAGCATTATTACAAACGTTTCCTATAAATTATGAATTTTTTTCATCCGATACAAAAGATTATTGTATGAGAGATGTTGCCAGGCATATCGGAAATGCTGTCCCTGTGCGTTTAGGTGAAGTTATAGGTGTGTCTATTTCACAACAGCTTATTGCGCATAATATTCAACCATAAGATAAGGAGAATCAATGATGACAGAAGAAAAGTTGCAACTGAAGTTCGATCCTCGAACCATAGAGCATTTGGGCATTAAAATGTACTCTCAGCTCCCGTATGCTTTAGCCGAACTCGTAGCCAATGCTTATGATGCGGACGCTACAGAAGTTACTGTTATGCTTTATGATAGCGTGCCAGATGATAAACGAATAATAATTACAGATAATGGTGACGGAATGTCTTACGAAGAAGTTAAAGATAATTTCTTGGTAATAGGACGTAAAAGAAGAGATACGGATTCAAGTCGTACCAATTCAAGCGGAAGGAAAATTACCGGAAAAAAGGGCTTGGGAAAACTTGCATTGTTCGGCATTGGAAAAACAATAACCATTGAAACAACTAAATCCGGTGAAGAACTAAAAACTCAATTTACAATGGATTGGGATAGTATTTTGGGCGAGTCGTCTGGCACTTATTATCCAATTTATAGGCGCATTAGAAAAGATAATATAGAAGAAAAAGGAACAACTATTACGTTACATAATTTATCCAGAAAGACGCCTTTTGATTTGAAAGCAACGGCTTTCTCTTTATCAAAATTATTTAACTGTTTTGATGAAAAAAGTTTTATTGTTAAAATCAAGAAGAATGACTCCGAAGAGATTACTTTAACAAAAGAATTGCAATATAGTGGTATAAGTAAAGAATTTGAATGGGATATTGAATCAATTGTTAAAGAAATTGATGACGATTATCAGTATAAAGATTACTTGAGGGGAAAAATTTTATCTACCAAAAAGCCAATGGATCAATCTTTAAGGGGCATTACATTATATGTGAACGGAAGATTAGCTAATGTCGCAGGTTTTTTTGGTGTTCCCGAGGCGGGATATGTTTTCTCATATATATCCGGATGGATTGAAGCCGACTTCTTAGATGAATTCGATAAAGATCTTATAGCAACGGATAGACAATCCATTAGTTGGGATATTTTGGAAGCGGAACAGCTAAAAGATTATTTATATAAAATCATACGTTACGTCGCGCGAGATTGGAGCAAAAAGAGGAAAGAAGCAAAGACAACGAAAACGACTACGAGATCCGGCGTTAATATTCACGATTGGTTTGAACATGTTCCGGAAGAAGTCAAACCCAAATTACAAGATTTGGTAGACAAAATTTCCGACAAACCAGAATTAAGCGATGAAGATTTTACAAGCGTGGTTAAAAACGTTTATGATCTTATACCGCCCTATACATATTACCATTATCGCCTTTTACATGAGCAAATCAGAGATGCTGCGGAAAGCTATTATAAAGACAAAAATTATTATCAAGCTTTTTGCGAAGCAATGAAGCGTTATAAAAATGCCGTTAAGGAAAAAGCCGATATATCGGAATCGGAAGATCGTGCAATTGTATCAAAGGCTTTTGGTAAAGATGCAGTTTTGGAGACCACAGCCAATCACAAATATCGTCCTAATGGACAGCTGTTTGATACACAAACCATTGAAAACATCGAAGAAGGACAAAAGTTTTTATCAATGGGCGCAGTTTGCGGAGGACGAAATGTAGTAAGTCATGAAGAAATATCGGACTTAAAAGATACCGGCTTATTCTCTGAAAAGGATTGCCTTGATTTGTTAAGCCTTTTATCTCATTTATTTAAACGTTTGGACGAATCAAAAAAACGTTCATAGATAAAAGAAACAGATCCGAATAGAGTTTGCTTCTTTTCCATCGCTTGAAAGTGCAACTCTTATGAAATTTTAGTTTTTGTTTCCTATGAGAATTGTGTATTTTATTCGTGCCTTTTTATAATATAATAGATAAAAGCATTGTTACGAGTATACGTATCTATACTGTAGGTGGGTTATCAGGAAATAAATACCGCCGTTAAAGTTGCGAAATATCTTACAGTTTTTATCGTATTTTATATTTAACACTTTACTTATAAATTGCAGTATATCTCTGTCGCATTTTAATGAAGTACTCATAAACAGTAGATTGTACTCTATCGAGTATTCGTCCTATATCGGGATAACTCAACCCAGCCATTCGACACTCCAATGCAAGTTTCATATTGTCCGTAAGGTTAAGATTTTCTACTATCTCGTCGCAGTGGGTGTAATCGTTAGATTCTTCTTTGAGTTCGACTAATGGCTCATCCTCATCTGTAATATTGTCTATATCTGTATTACGGTAATAATCTCTTGAATCCTGGTTTATGAGCTTCATCATCTTGCGGATACATACTATCCGTATCGTAATTGCTTTGCCTTTCTTGGAATAATCTATAACGTCGTTTATATGCTCTCCGTAGTGTTCACAAAGATATAATGCTCCTTCGTGTACCAAGTCGTACCCGTCACTGAATACGTGGTTTATATCGTTCTTATGTTTTATGTCTGCATATAATTCGGCATATATCTTTTGCATAAGGTTTCCCATATAACTTATTAAAAAACGTGTTTGTGAAAATGCTAATAACTCGGATATAGCTATTACATTGTTTGGATTGATTTCTTCTTGGAGAACATCGAAATTAAGAATTCTGTTATTGCTCATTTCAGTTCACCTCGTCGAAATCGTCGAGATGTATCTTGTTTTCGTAAAACATACCGAATTCAAAATACAGTTTACCGTCTTTGTCGCGGAGTAACGGGAATGTGTCTTGTGTTATCTTGCCTGCGCGAGTGATAGCTACCGTTATCGTTTCGGCGAAGAAGTTAATATCTACGATGTTAAACGTTATCTCGTATTCTCCGTCATCAAAACTGAATTCATTGAGATAGTATTTATTTGCACTTGTTTCTTTCATTTTGGATTTACCTCCGAATTTATATTGCCTTTCGGCAACAACAAAACGGCACAGGTAAAAGTGGGAGTTATAACCCTTTATTGTCTTGTTCGTCCAAAAGTCAACGACACAGCGAAAAAATTTTACGTCAAAGTAAAAGGTCAAGCCCTTATTAAGAACTCGACCTTTGTCAATTACATATTCTCCGTAAAATTTTTCGCCGTTGACTTTCGGCTTTTAACTGTGCCAACCACCACAGCCGAAAAGGCAATAAATTCGGAGCGCACGCTACAAACATTTTGACAAAACAAAAGACAGTAGGTTTTATACTTACTGTCTCTCGAATATCGCGCCTGCGACACCGTTCACAAAGATATACTTTGTTGTGTTCAAACGCGACCGTGTTTGGTAGACCCGGCGGGAATCGAACCCACAAAGCCTCCTTAGGAGGGAGGTATTATATCCATTTAATTACGGATCCAAGCGTTTATTTACCTTATGTGTTTAATATAACACTTCTTGCTGCAAAGGTCAAGTAAAAAGGCGGCAAAGAACGGCGGCGCATGCTCGCTCAACGGTGCGTCGATCGCGCGCTTTGTGATTTGCGCGTAGCTTGTAGCTTGACAGTCCGTATGTTTTGTGATACAATACTGTTGACTTGTTTTGATGGGCGGCTTTTAGCTGACACCGCGCGCAATAAGACGTTTCTGTTTCGTTGCTGCGCGTAAAACGGGTCGGGAAATGTTCCGAGCGCGCGTGCGCTTCTAATGATTTTGGTTTTAATTTGGGAGATATTATGCAAGGTTGGATGATAGCGTTGATAGTGATCGCGAGCGTTATATTCGTGATCGTAGCGGCATTTTTTATAGGCTCGTTTATCGCCGTATCT
>CAJTTD010000003.1:0-48480 GCA_910579205.1 uncultured Christensenella sp. | reverse complement strand
AGGTTTTGGGACGGCGCAAGCCGCATAAGCCTTCGCCCGAACTGCAAAAAAAGTACGGGTTGGATATGACGTGGTACGACGAGGTGCGAGATCTTATGGAGACGGTATCCATCGTTTCGTACGACGGGCTTACTTTAAGATCGTATCTTATAAAGCATGCCGAGCCTACATCAAAGGTCGCTATATGTCATCACGGTTACGGAGACAAGCCGCTCAGCATGCAGCCGCAAGCGAAGATATTTTACGATATGGGTTACGACGTTTTGCTGCCGGCGGCGCGCGCGCATGATATAAGCGACGGCAAATATATAGGAATGGCTTGGCTCGACCGATTTGACATGCTGCGTTGGGTAGACAAGATGGTCGATCTGTACGGCAGCGGCGTTTCTATCGCGCTGTTGGGCGTGTCTATGGGCGGATCTACGGTAATAGCCGCATCGGGCATGACTCCGCCTCCGCAAGTAAAATGCGTAATAGACGATTGCGGGTTTTCGTCGCAGCGCGAAGAGTATTACGCTTGTCTTAAAAAAGTTCCGCTCCCCAAAGCGTTTGCACTGCTTCCACTTACCATAGGCGTTAGGCTTAAACTGGGATATTCCATATCTGACGCGGACATAAGCGCGCTCGCTGCCAAAGCCGATATACCCGTGCTGTTTATCCACGGTGAAAACGACGATTTTGTGCCGTACGAACTCGGCAAAAAAATGTACGATGTTTGCGGCTCTGCCGACAAAGAATTTTATTCCGTCAAGGACGCGGGACACGCGCTATGTTATGCGACCGATCCCGACTCGTACCGAGACAGGGTATCCGCGTTCTGCGATAAATATATGTAAAGCTTGCCGCCGGCCGACAGTCGGCGGTTTTATTTTACGGGCGCGTACGGCTAAAACATGCGTTGCATAAGTTTTATTGTTTAATTTGTTATATGTGTTAATGTTGACATACTGTTGTCAGTAATATGATGTTAGACTGCGCTCGAAAAAATGATTCGGAGCGTTATTATGCAGCGAGCTGACAGGGAAGTTATAGATAACATTATACGGGCTGACGATATGATCGACGGTTTGCAAAAAGAAATAGAGAACGAGCAAGAGAGCGTTTTGGGCGATCTTATTTCGCCCGCTTTGAAGATAGCGGAAAAGCTTATCGCGCTCGATAACAGACGCGTCGATATATGTAATCTTCGCGTGCTTAACGTTTTTATACGCAACGGGCTGGGCGACGGCGTTAGTTTGCTCGATTCGGGCATCGTATGCCGAGAACGGCGCGCGCTATACGAAAAGGCAAAGCGGCAGGTTGAAAAAGCGGGATACACGCTCGATCGCGCCCGCGAAGAATTTGCGTACATATTCAATAAGCTGAAAGCTCGGCGTTCGGCGTGCGTTCTGCCGCCCGTGATCTCACCCGATTGCACGGTCGTGCGCGCGTGAAGCGAAGTCATTTGCCGTCTTTGGGTTTTCTGAACAGATAGAACATGATGAACGGCACGGGGATACAAAGCGCTACTATAAATATTATGGCGGTCGTGGTGTTCATGCCTTTGGTTGTTTGAGGGGGAGCGGTCGTTTCGTCGGACGGCTCGGACGGTTCGGGATCGGGTTCTTTTTCTATCACGTTGGGCGGAGTGTCTTCGACAGAGACATGCGCGTAATAACAATAGCCGCGTAGCCCGTTTACCGACACGTAATACCAAAGCGTTCCGCCGTCTTTTATCAAAGCGTCGCCGTCGAGCGTTCCGTACGAATGTCCGACGGCGTTGCAGTCGAGCACGCTCAATATCTCCGCGGAGCGTTTGGGTTCGGCTCTCAGATTAACGGGCTGTCCGTCGTTATCGCACTTGAACTTGACCGTGGTTTCGTACTTGGTTACCGGTCTGTAGTCCACGGCTTGAACGCTCGTTTGCAATACGTAGCCGTTTATATCGTCGTACACCACGGATATATAACCGTTGGGCGCGTCTTGATCGGACTGCATGACGAAATACCCTGCGGGCAGAGTTACTATAGGGCGCGCGTCTGCCGTGTACAGCACTGTTTGCGCGGGCATGAAAAAAAACGTGAGCGCGGTGAGCGCTGCTGTCAACGATATCATATCGGATAAATTTTAACGCATGCGGCGGTACGAATTTCGACGCGTTTTATACCGTGCCGTCGAATATTAGCGACCGCATAAAAAGGGACCGGATTGAAAGAGACGATAGAAAAGATCATACGCATAGAGCGCGAGCAAAAGCGGCGATACGACAGCAATGCTTTGGCGCGGTACAATACCGACAAGGTTCACGTAAAGCAGATGGCGTTCCACAAGTGCGATAAGCGCAATCGCTGGGTGTTCGGCGGCAATCGAACGGGCAAGACCGAATGCGGCGCAGTGGAAACGGTGTGGCTGGCACGCGGCATACATCCGTACAAGCAGAACAAGCGCACCGACGGCTGGGTGGTGAGCCTCACCCGCAGAGTGCAGCGCGACGTGGCGCAAAAAAAGATATTGCACTATCTGCATCCCGATTGGATAGTCGATATAGTGATGGATAGCGGCAAATCGCAAAATCCGTCGGGCGGGATCATCGATTATATAGCGGTAAAAAACGTGTTCGGCACGGTGAGTACCATCGGGTTTAAAACGTGCGAGGCGGGAAGAGATAAATTCGCGGGCGCGTCGCTCGATTACGTGTGGTTTGACGAAGAGCCGCCCGAGGATATTTACGACGAGTGCGCAATGCGCGTCGTGGATAAAAAAGGCTTGCTGTACGGCACTATGACGCCGCTGCTCGGCTTGACGTTCGTCTACAAGCGGATATATCTGAATTGCAACGACGATCCCGAGATATGGCATATTTTTATGGAATGGTCGGACAATCCCTACCTCGATCCGCAAGAAGTGGCGCGCGTTTCCGCTGCTATGTCGGAAGCCGAACGCGACGTAAGACGGTACGGCAGATTTATAGACGCAAAAGGTGCGGTGTATACCGAGTTCGACGAGCGAGTGCATGTGATACCGCCATTTGATGTGCCGACAGAGTGGCAGGACAGGCTGTCTATCGACCCGGGGCTGAACAATCCGTTGTCGTGTCATTGGTACGCGGTCGATTATGACGGCAATGTGTACGTGGTGGCCGAACATTTTGAAAAGGGGCGGTCTGCGCAATACCACTGCGCAGCCATAAAGGGCATAAGCGCGGCTATCGGTTGGCACGCCGACGGCAGAGGTCGTATCGACGCGCTGATAGACAGCGCCGCGTCGCAGCGCACGCTTGCGTCCGAAAAATCGGTGGCGGAGCTGTTTTGCGATAACGGTATACTCGTCGATACGCGCGTGAACAAGGACTTGTACAGCGGTATAAACCGCGTAAAAGAGTACCTGATGACGGACGGAAAACCTCGGCTGTTCATATTCGATACTTGCGTAAATCTCATACGCGAATTCAAGAGCTACCGTTGGGGTGATGGCGACAGACCGGTCAAGACCGACGACCATTGCTTGGACGAGCTTAGGTATTACTTGATGAGCCGTCCGCAGCCGCCAAGGCGCGAAACAGTAAAGAGCGAGATACGTTTGGACAAAGAGCGGCTTATCCGCAGAAAAAGATCGGGGAGACGATGATGATCAACGACGATATACTAAACGCCGTTGTCAAGCGTGCGCGCGGTTACGAAGCGACGGAGACGGTGGAGGAATACGCGGTGGTGGACGGGTCGCTGGAACTTGTAAAGCGGCGTGTTACTACCAAAGACGTTCCGCCCGATATCACCGCGGCGAAATTGATATTCGATCGCAACGCCGTAGACGATATGACGGACGAGCAGTTGCAAGGCGAAAAGATAAGACTGCTTAAAGAATTAAAGGCGATGGAGGACGGAAGCGACGATCGTTAAGTATCGCGCGCCGCGCATTGCCGGCGCAAACAACATAGTTATCAAACCGTGGGAGGGGTCATGGAAATAATAGAATGCAAACATAACATAAGGTGCGAGCTGGGCATATGCAAAAACCGCGCAGCGCATACGGTCAAGCTCGACAGAACGGGACCTAAAAGCCGCATAAATATTTGCGACAAATGTCTTAACGAACTGTATTCCGCGATAGGCGCGGTAATAGTGCCCAAGTCGATCGAGACGGGCAAGCGCAAACGCGCCGCAAAGGACGGGAATAAATGAAAAGGGAATTCATAGAAGATCTCATCGCCGACGTAAAGCGCGATTTTGCCGACCGCGCGCAAGCACGTTTGCCGTTTGAAACGCAGTGGCGGCTCAATATAAATTTCTATATGGGCAATCAGTATTGCACGTCCATGCCCAACGGCGACATCGCCGATGTGGAGCGCGATTATTATTGGCAAGAGCGCGAAGTTTTCAATCATATATCATCGCTCGTGGAAACTCGGCAAGCCAAGCTTAACACAGTTCGTCCGTCGCTTACCGTCCGTCCGTTCTCGTCGGACGACAGCGACGTTAAAACTGCCAAAAACGCTACGAAGATACTGTCGTCCGCGTGCGACAAGCTGGATATGGACGCTACGCTCACTCAAGGCACTATGTGGTCGGAGATATGCGGTACGGCGTTTTATTACGTCGGCTGGGACGAAAAAGGCGGGCTGAAGATCGCGGCCGGCGTATACGAAGGGGACGTTGCGGTTCAAGTAGTCCCGCCGTTTGAAATATATCCCGACAGCATGCTTGCGCAAAACGTAAAGGACTGTCGATCTATCATCCGCGCGCGCAATGTGGACGTGGACGAAATAAAACGGCTGTACGGAAAAACGGTCAAGCCCGAGCATACCGAAACGGTGGGATTGTCTGCCGCGGCGCTCGGCGGCGGGCTTGCCGTATCGGGAACGCTCAACACGCTTACGGTGCGCAGCGCGGATAACTGCGCGGTGCTGATTGAACGCTATACTCTTCCCGACGACGAACATCCCGACGGGCAGACTGTAGTCGTAGCCAACGACGTGCTGCTGCATTACGGACCGCTCCCGTATGTGAACGGCGCGGACGGCAAACGCATTCTTCCTTTTATCAAGCAAGAGTCGCTTGTGAACGCGGGCTGTTTTTTCGGCGCGTCGGTGGTGGAGCGTTCTATACCCGTGCAGCGCGCGTACAACGCTGTAAAAAATCGCAAGCACGAGTTTATGAACAGGCTTTCCATGGGCGTAATGGCGGTGGAAGACGGCTCGGTGGATATAGACAATCTCGAGCAAGAAGGCATATCGCCCGGCAAGATACTTATTTACCGCCAAGGCGCAACGCCGCCGCGCATGATAGATTGCGGTTCTGTGCCCGCCGAGTTTTCCGCCGAAGAAACGCGGCTGTTGAACGAGTTTACGCAAATAAGCGGAGTGAGCGAGATAATGCGTTCGTCGAGCGCCGCGTCCAACGTTACGAGCGGCATAGCGCTTCAGCTATTGATAGAACAAGACGACACACGGCTTTCGCTGTCCGCCGAGTACGTTAGGATAGCCGCGCGCGAGATAGCTCGGCAGATACTCAGACTGTATAAGCAGTTCGGCACGGACGCGCGGCTCAGCCGCATTGCGGGGCAAAACGGGCAGATAGAACTTTTGAGGTGGTCGGCTTCCGATATTTCGAGCGACGACGTGGTATTCGAGACGGATAACGAGCTTTTGTCCACTCCCGCCATGCGGCAGAACATGATGTTCGAGCTTTACAAAATGGGGCTTTTGACCGATTCGGACGGCAAGATGTCGGACGCCGCCAAGCGCAGATTTATGGACGCGCTCGGCTACGGCGGGTGGGACAGCGACGTCGATCTGACGCAGATACAGATAAACCGCGCCGAGTCGGAAAACTTCAACGATAAGTATAAGCTCGGCGAATTCGACGATCACAATGCGCATGCGGACGCGCACATCAAATATCTGCTCACGGAATGCCCGAGCGGCAAAAAGACGGAGCGGCTAAAGGCGCACATAAAAGAGCATTACGCCGCGCAAAAGCTCGCTGCCGCAGCGTCGGCGATCGATACGCCCGTTGCGCCGCAAGCGCAGCCTATCAGCGAGGAACGAAGATGACAGATAACGAAAAAACACAAGACAAAGAAGAACTTTCCGAGTACGGCAAGTTCGATTCGGCACGGTCGCTGCTATCCGCTTATAACGCGCTCGAGAGCGAATTCACCAAGCGCTGCCAGCTCGTAAAAGAGCTACAAGCAGAGCTTTCTTCGCACGGCGGCGCGCAAGCGGACGGCAAAACAACGGCGGAAACGCAGATCTCCGACAATGCGCTCGACGGCGGGAAAAGCGGAGAATACTGCGCATGCGACGATCCGCCCGACGCGCGGGGAGACAAGGGTCAGGCTTTGTCCGACCGCGATCGCGATGTAGACGAGATATGCGCGCTCGCGGCAGAATATGCGGAGCTATTGTCGGCAGTTCCGCAGATAATGGACGCGTGCATAGAGCGCTACAAACGCAAGCTTATAGGCTTTGGCAATAGCGCGGCTATTTGTACGGGCGCGGCGGTGATAACGCCCGTGCATAAGCCCAAAACGCTCGACGATGCCAAAAGATTAGCCGACAAATTATTAGACCGATAACAGGAGGAATAACATGGTAACACTTCAAAATGCGGAAAACGCTTTAAAGTCCGTATATCTCGGCACGGTAACGGATCTTCTCAACACGCGGGTCAATCCGCTTCTTTCCAAGATAGAGCAGACGTCCGCCGACGTTTGGGGCAAGGAGATACGCACGGCGGCGCGGTTCGGAATAAACGGCGGCGTGGGCGCGGGCGACGAGGACGGCGATCTTCCCGACGCGTACGGTAACAACTATTTGCAGTTTGTTACAACTCTCAAAAACCTTTACGGACAGATAGAGATATCGGACAAAGCCATAAGAGCTTCGGCGGACGGGCGCGGCGCGTTTACCGATCTTCTCAACGCCGAACTCGAAGGGCTTTTGAACGCGTCCAAATTCAATCTCGGGCGCATGCTGTACGGCGACGGCAGCGGACTTTTGGCTACTTTCGACGATAACGCAGATAAAACGTCCGTCGTTTGCGACAATACACGCAATCTCATAGAAGGACTTGTCGTGGACGTGTACGGTTCTACGGGCACAAAGAAAGGCACTGCGCGCATTATGTATGTAGACCGCGCTGCAAAAACGGTAACTTTGGACAGCGCGACTATCACGCTCGCCAAAGGCGATAAGATGTACGTCCAAGGCTCTAAGGACAAGGAAATAACGGGGTTGGGCGCGCTCTTCGGCGGAACGAGCATTTACGGCGTGCAAAAGAGCGCGCATCCGTTTTTGAATCCGTACACGAAAAACGTGGGCGGCGCGATCGACGAGATAGTTATACAAGAAGCTATAGACGCGCTGGAAAACGATGCGGGATCTACCGTTGACTTTATTTCGTGCGCGCAAGACGTTAAGTATTCGTTTATCGATTACATGTCGTCGTTCAAGCGCAACATCGATTTTATGGAGCTTGAGGGCGGATTCAAAACGATCTCGTATAACGGACTGCCTCTCGTGTACGACAGATTTGTTCCCGACGGCTGCATGTATCTGTTGAACACCAAGTCTTTCAAACTTCATCAGCTTTGCGACTGGAGATTTTTGGAGACCGAAAACGGCAAGATACTCAGGCAGAACCAAGGCAAGCCCACGTATACGGCGACGCTCGTAAAGTACTGCGATCTCATTTGTCAAAAGCCCAACGGTCAGGCTAAACTCACGGGTATCACGCGCGCTTGATCGGACGCGTGATTGACGACGACCTATTCGGCATATGCGGGCGGCTGCGTTCTATAGACGACGGTTATTACGTGTTTCTCAATTACAAGACCGGTAAGTTCGAGGTGCATAACCGTAAAAATCAGTCAAATACGCTGTGCCTTGTGCTGCCGTTCGAGACGCTCGACGAACGCACCGTCCGCCGCGTGCTGTACACCCGCGCCGAGCGCGTCAGAGAAATTTTGGCGCGCATGGAGCGGGACAACGCGCGGGCGGAACGCGCGCGCGTGAGCGCGGCAACCGATGCGGCAAAAGCCGCGGTCTGTCGTTAGCGAGGTGAATATGACGGTAAAACAGATCGTGCAGTCCGCGGCGGCGTTGTTGCAAGCGGACGATATAGAAGAACTATTTGCGGCATGGCAAGATCCGCCCGACGGGGAGACGACAGAGGGCGCTCCGCCCGCCGATCCCGCGCAAGACGCCGACGTAAAGACGCTCGTAAAAAGCGTCAATCTCGCCGCTGCGGAACTTTGCGCAAACGGTTTTCCCGTGTGCCGACAAGAGCGAGCAAATGCCGCGGACGGGATAATACCGTTTACCGAGTTGACTTGCGTTCCGTCGCTTGTGCGCGGCGTGCAGAGGAATAACGTCAGCGTGTCGTTTACGGCAGACGACCGCGGCATAATCGTGCCCGCAGACGGGGAATATACCGTGCTGTACATTGTTCAAACAACAGACAAGACTTTGGACGAAGAGCTGGAAACTGGCGCGGGCGTTGATATAAATATTTTGACGTATCTCGCCGCGCGCAATTATTGCCTTATAACGGGCAGAACGGATGACGCGCATATATGGGATCAGCGGTATTGCGCCGAGACGGAAAACAAGCGCATGGCGCGAAGAGCGCGCGTCCGCGGAAGAGCGTGGAGGTAAAAATGTCGGCAATGAATATCCCCGCGCGCACGCGGTACAGAAGACGCGTTGGCGGGTTCGGTAATATAGACGTCAAACACGACGAGAGCGTGCTCGATTTTTCTACCGCGGCAAGCTGCTATAACTTCGACCTTACGTCGGGCGCGCTCAGAGACGGGTACGGCATAGCCGAACATCCCATGATAAAGGACGGCGCGCGGCGGTTTTGGGTGTTCAGAGGGTACTGCAGCAAACACAAGCAGATAGAGGATCAGTACGTGTACCAAAACGGCAATGGCTTGCTCAAGTACTACGATCTTAACTCTAAGACTACCCATTATATTTCGGGCATGCAGTATCCGCCGCTCGACATGCTCAATTACAGACTTAACTCGGAAGACGTTCTTATAATGTCTTGCGACGGGCGCAAGCTGTACACTTGGAACGGCAGCATAATAAGCGAGCATAAGGAGTCGCCCACGGTGTCGTCCATGGCTCTCCATTACGAACGGCTGTTCGTAACCAGCCGCGACGAGCCTACAAAGGTATTCTTTTCGGACAACTTGGACCCTACGAATTGGAACATGAGTTCGTCCGAGGGCGGATTTATAGAACTTTTGGACGAGCGCGGCGATCTTAATAAAGTGGTGTCTTTCGGCAGCTATCTATACATATTCCGCGACCACGGCATAAGCCGAGTAACGGCGTTTGCCGATCAGAGCGAGTTCGCGGTAGTTAATCTGTTTACTTCGGCGGGACGCATATTTCCGTCGAGCATAGCCAAGTGCGGTTCGGTAATGATGTTTCTCGCGTCGGACGGACTGTACGTTTTCGACGGGTACGAGTGTTCGCGCGTGTTGCACGGTCTGGACGGTTTGATATTGCCCGACGATAATTGCGCGAGCGCGTACTTTAACGGCAAGTATTTTCTGTCGTGCAGAATGAGCTTCGGCGACGGCGCAACGGTGGGCTGCGAAAGCGGCGAATACAAAGCCAACGCCATGCTCGTTTACGACACGGCTACGGGCGAGTATTCCATTACGCGCGGCTTGGACATCAACTTCATGAACGCTTGTTCGCTGGTAGACGAGGACGTCTTGATGGCGTGCGACGGGCAAAAGTGCGGAGTTATTGTTAAAAACGGCAGTCGGTTCGACGAGCCGCTTGCCAAGCATTGGCAAGGACCGTTGACCGATCTCGGTTCGCCCGATAAGACAAAGACTGTGCGCGAAGTGTACGTCGGCTCGACAGTGGATTGCGTAGTGTCGCTGTCGTCGGGAGAAAAGAAAAAAAGCGCGGCGGTCAAGCGCGGCAATAGGCGCGTCCGATTCAACATCAATGCAAAACGCTTGGCGCTTACCGTACAAACCGACGCCGTAGGTTGCAATATTTCGCCGCCGACGCTGATTTATACGACTACTTAGGGAGGCGAAATGGATAAGACCAACCGTTTGATGTCGCTGATAGACGATAACACTGCGAGAATAGAAGCTATAGACAGATCGTTGCGCGCGCTCGTATCCGCAAAAACGTCGGTCAGCGTTGCGGCGGGCGTAAAGTCCGCGGGTACGGAGACGCTGTTCGGAACGGTGAGCGCGTCCGATAGGTATACCGTAATGGCGTATTTCGACGGCGCGGCGTGTTCTTTAAAGGCGGACGATGCGGTCATAGGCATGGGAACGTCGCCGATTATCGTTGCGACTGCCGCAACAGGTACTCTCAAGCTGTCGGCGGCGCGCGACAATGCGCGCGTCGCCGTATTCGGCGCAAAAATAACATGATGATCAAGGAGGTGAGATTATTGTGGACGAAATCGTATCCATGGTGATAGCCAACGGTATTTGGGCGGTGCTGTTTTGTATGCTGCTCGTGTACGAACTGCGCGACAGCCGCAAAAGAGAATGCCGCTACACCGGGACTATAGAAACGCTCACAAAACGCTTGGGCGCGCTCGGCGCGGTCAAGGCGGATGTGGAAGACATAAAGGACTGCGTATCCGACGTAAAAACAGATACGGCGTACATCAGATCGGCGTGTCGTAAGTGCGGGTCTTCAGTCAAAAGCGGCAACGGAGGCGCGGTGTGTGCGGATCGGTCGGTTTGACGGAATGCGACGGCGCAAGCGGCAACGCGCTTCGCTCGCCGCTTACATTGCCGCCCAAAGAGGCGAGCGAGCGGTATTCCGCAGACGAAATAATGGGCGCTTACCGCGATTACAAATACAGACTTTACAAGGAGAAATATGAAAACGACAGCAGCGACTAAGGACCTTTTCGACGAGCGCGGCAAGCTCGAGGAAGAGATAAAAAAGTTGGAGAGCGCTGCGGGCGGAACTGTGGAAAAACCCGAACTTCCGTCCGTTAAACTCGATTACATAACATACGACCCGCCGACCGACGAGCAGCTCAAGCAGAACGCGTCAGACAGTTTGCAGAGTTATAAGGACGGACAAATAAGCGCTATAAAAAACAACAGTGCGGCGGAGGCGGAAATGCTTGCGGGGAAGAAAGACGAGTACTCCGCAAAGTTCGACGCCGAAAGATCTCAGCTCGAGGAATTGTACGACGCGGCGGCGCGGCGCATAGACAACGACGTTATAAAGCGCGGGCTTGCGCGCTCAACCGTCGCTACATCGAGCAAGAGCGATCTCGAAAGCGAGTATTTGAAGAAGACCGCCGATCTTAACAGAGACTACGGCAAGCAGCTTGCCGATATAGACGCTCAGATCTCGCAGATAGACGGAAAGCTCAAGGCGGCGCTCGACGACTTTAATATCTCGTATGCGGTCAAGCTCAACGAGAAGCTCGCGGAACTGCGTGAAGAGCGCAACAAAAAGACGTACGAGGCGGTCAAGTACAACAACGAGATAAAAGCCAAGCAAGCCCAGCTTGACGCATCCAAAGCCAAAACGGAGAGCGATCTGTATTCGGCGGCGCTCGACCGCATAAAAAAAGAAAACTCGCTTGACGGACTTTCCCAATCCGACCGCAACGATCTGTACCGATCGGTGTATGCGCAGATGGACGCGTATCTGTCGTCGCTCGACGAAACTACGGCTCGGCTCGAGATACGCAATCACGATCTTTTCAGAACGCACTTGTCCGATTACTATTATTACAAACTGTACGACAAGTACGGTAGATAGGTGGTGCAATGAAGATAAAGGAACGGATAAAAAACATAGGGTTTTGGGTGAGCCTTATAAGCTGCGTGTTTCTAATACTCGGCGCGTTCGGCATAGAGATAGGCGACGAGACGGCAAGCTCGATCATAAACGCCGTTTGTTCGGCGCTCGTCATGCTGGGTATAGTGTCCGATCCGACGAGCGGCTCGGGATATTTGGACGGCGCTGCCCTCGGAGACGAAGATACGAACGACGAAGAAGGCGGCAGCTCCGACGCATAATATACATTTAATATATTAATACATCAGACTCCCTGTGCGGCACGTCCCGCACAGGGGTTTTGTGTTATTTATGCGTCGAAAAATGCGGTAAAATCGGGTAAACTCTTGCAAAGCATAAAAATATGTGTTACAATGTGTATTACAACTATATGTATAATTCGGAGAAGAAGGATCTTTATGAAGTTTCTCGATTTTCTTAAAAAGAAATGGCAGAGCATAGTGGTCATCGCCGTGTGTTTGGCGGCGGTCATAGTTACGGCTGTCTTGTATTCCGTGCTTACGTCCCGCTATATTTTCAACGAGAGTTCAAACCACTTGAACGAGATATACGATCAAGTGGATAAGCGCATTTCCGTTCAGGTCGAAAATATGCGCAGCCTGCTTAAAAGCTGGAAAAACTATGTAGGCAACTCTTTGGAAGTCATAAATGACGAAACGCTGGACGAGAGCGACAGAAACAAGCGTAGGAACGAATTTAAAAGTTTTATAGAAGATCAGAAAAACGAGTGGAAGTTTTCCGATTTTTACTTTATTCGCACGCCGTCCGAGGAAGATGAACAGTCCGACGCGGATAGCGAAGACCTTTTCAAATTCAAATACGAATGCTTAAATCCGCTCACCGATAAACGCGCCAATATGAAGTTCAGACGGTCTTTGCGCGTATTGCTTGACGACGACATGGGCGGCGTCGTGGGCGTTATGCAGGATTCCGACGGAACGGAAAGGCGCGTCATGATGCTCGCGGTCAAGTTCGATTCCCGTTCTACTGAAATCGACTCGGGCGACGATAATGATTCTCGTTACATTTACGACGGTTTTTCTTTCGCGTCGGCGGGTATATGTTTAGATGTTGACGCAATGATAGATCTTCTCGATATCAACGTTTTCGAAAACGACAGCGACGGTTACATAGTGTTGAGCGACGGATTTGTTTTGTTGCAGTCGAGCGACAGCGAAAAAACCAACATTTTGGAATTCCTTCAGTCCGGAGACTGTTCGATAAGCGGGAAAGATCTCAATATGCTTGTGGACGATTGGAATGCGATCGGCTCGGACAAGACAAACAGTACCGTGAGAAAGGGCGTCGTTCTTGTTGATGACAAAATCGACGGCAAGCAAAAGTATCTCGTGTACATGCCCATAGGATTCGGCGGTTGGATACTTGTGGGAACGCAGTCCGCAGAAGTAGTCAACGGTAGTATGAGCTGGTTCAGAACGGTAACTATAATCGTTATGGCGTGCTTGTTTGCCGTTATCGGAACGATAGTCGCGGTCGCGCTAATAGTCATACAGCGCCGCAAAGTCAAAGAGAAAGAGTTGGAGATCAAGTCGCGCGAAAATCTCCTCGACCTTCTTACATTTAATACAAACGATATATTCCTAATGTTTTCGCCCGAAACGTTCAATGCGGAATACGTCAGTTCCAACATTACGCAAGTGTTCGGTTTGGATATGGCGGACGTTAAAAAGGACGTGCGCAATATTCTCGGCGCGGCGACGGAAAATTTGCCTCCGTTTACTTCGGAGGGACTTAAGGCGCTCCCCGTAGGAAATGTGTGGGAGACCGATATCATGATGCGCCATGTGGACGACGGACAGCAGTATTGGTACCATCTGTCCCTCTATCATTCGGTGGAAAACGGCAAGGATCGTTGCGTTATAATGTTGTCCGACAGAACGGAAGACCACAAGATGCGCGACAGATTGGAAGAGGCGCTTATACTCGCCAAAAACGCCAACGCGGCAAAGAGTAATTTCCTTTCCAATATGTCGCACGACATAAGAACGCCCATGAACGCAATAATAGGCTATGCGACGCTTCTCGCCAAAGACGTGGAAAACGCGGACAGAGTGCGCGATTACATACGCAAGATAATGTATTCGGGTCAGCACCTTCTCAGTCTCATAAACGATATTTTGGATATGAGCAAGATAGAGAGCGGTAAGACTTCGCTCAATATCGAGCAGTTCCGTCTGCCCGAGTTCATAGAAGAACTGTACGCCATGATAAGCGCGCAAGCCAACTCCAAAAAACAAGTCCTCGATGTGCATACCAAGGGCAATATCCCCGAATATGTGTTGGGCGACAAAATGCGCTTGAATCAGATAATGCTCAACATTCTGTCCAATGCCGTCAAGTATACGCAAGTGGGCGGCTCGATCATGCTCAAGGTAGAGGTGATGAAGCAGAATGTGCATAATCACGTGCATTTGCGCTTTACCGTTAAAGACAACGGCATAGGCATGAGTGAAGAATACTTAAAGACGATATTCGACCCGTTCAGCAGAGAAACTACCGAGGATACAAAAAAGATCCAAGGCACCGGTCTCGGCATGGCTATTACAAAGAACATCGTCGATCTTATGGGCGGCGTCATTTCCGTAGAGAGCAAACTCGGCAAGGGCAGTACTTTTGTAGTGGAGCTCGAGCTTCCCATTACAGAAAATATGAAGGACGACGCCGATTTCTGGAAACACCACAATGTGGCGCGAGTTCTCGTAGTGGACGACGAAGAAGATATCTGCATGGATATCAAGGAGCTCATGGCGGATACGGGCGTCGATGTGGAATGCCGCTTTAACGGTCAAGACGCGGTAGACGAGGTTACTCGTGCGACGGACGCGGGCGAAGATTACAACATCGTACTTATCGATTGGAAAATGCCCGATATGGACGGCGTGGAAACTGCTCGTCGCATACGCGCCAAAGTGGGTAGAGAACTTCCCATCATGGTTCTTACGTCGTACAGCTTCGAGGACATAGAGGACGAAGCCAAAGCTGCCGGTATAGACATGTTTTTGTCCAAGCCGTTCTTCGTATCCAACTTCAGGAGAGCTATCATGCAGATACGCAACGACGGTGTTTCTGCAGATATCGAGCCGGAAGAAGAAAACATTTCGCTTAAGGGACTCAAGATACTTGCGGCGGAGGATAACGAACTCAACGCCGAAATTCTCGTCGAGTTGCTTGAGATAGAAGACGTCGAATGCGAAATAGCGACGGACGGCAAGGAGGCGCTAGAAAAGTTCGAGGCGTCCGCAGCCGGTCGGTACGACATGATATTCATGGATATCCAAATGCCCGTTATGAACGGGTACGACGCTACGCGCGCAATACGCAAGAGCGCGCACGCGGACGCAAAGTCGATACCTATAATCGCCATGACTGCCAACGCGTTCGACGACGACGTAAAATCGGCGCTGGACGCGGGCATGAACGCGCACTTGGCAAAACCCATAGATATGGATAAGCTCAAGCAGGTGGTGTCTAAATTGCGCAAGGACAGTCCGCATAAGACCGAAAAAACAAAGAAAACCAAAAAATCTAACAAAAAGGATTAGATATGGGCGGCAAAAAATCAAAGCTATCGGCAAGAAAAAAAATACTCATAGTGGACGATTCCGAACTTAACCGTTCGCTTTTGTCCGACATGCTCGCCGACGATTTTACTATAATGGAAGCCGAAAACGGAATGGAGGCTCTCGCGATATTGCGCGAACACGAGCTTGAAATTTCGCTTATGCTGCTCGATATAGTCATGCCCGTTATGGACGGTTTCGACGTGCTTGCCACCATGAACCATACGGGATGGATAAAGACCGTGCCCGTAATAATGATATCGGCGGAAACGGGCGGGTCGTATATAGATAGGGCGTACGACTTGGGCGCGATCGATTACATAAGCCGTCCGTTTGACGAGCGCACCGTAAAGCACCGCGTGATGAGCAACTTTATGCTGTCTATCAAGCATAAAGAAATGTCCGACATGCTGTCCGATCAGATATTCGAAAAGGAAAAGGACAACAGCTTGATGATAGAGATATTGTCTCATATCGTCGAGTTTCGTAACGGCGAGAGCGGACTTCACGTGCTTCACGTCCATTCCATGACGGAAATGATACTCAGAGCGCTCGTCGCAAAGACTGACAAATATCCGCTGTCCGTCAAGGATATACATCTCATAGGCAACGCTTCCGCTCTGCACGACATAGGCAAAATATCTATTCCGAGCGAAGTGCTCAACAAGCCGGGCAGATTTACCAAAGAAGAGTTCGAGATAATGAAGGCGCATACCGTAGAAGGCGCTAAAATGCTCAGCGATATACCGTTCAGAAAGAACGAAGCGCTCATCCGCGTGGGCTATGAGATATGCCGTTGGCATCACGAACGGTACGACGGCAACGGTTATCCCGACGGTTTGAAAGGCGACGAAATACCCATTTCCGCTCAAGCCGTATCCATAGCAGACGTTTACGACGCGTTGACGAGCAAACGCGTTTACAAAGACGCATATCCGTCGGACGTAGCGGTCAAAATGATACTCAACGGCGAATGCGGCGTGTTCAATCCCGTGCTATTGGAGTGTCTTTCCGATATCGCCGACGACCTCGAAAAAGAATTGCACACTTTATCGTTTGGGCATGCTACCGATTCGGGCATACGCGACACGGTAAGCCATGTGCTCAAGTCGTCGGGCGCGGACGTTTCCAACAGGACGATACGGCTTATGGAGCACGAGCGCATGAAGTCCGAATATCTTGCGGACATATCGCGCGAAATAATATTCGAGTATATAGAATCGCCCGAAATGTTAAAGCTCGCGGAGTGGGGCGCGGAGCAGCTGGGCATTCCGGTTAAAATAATGAATCCCACCGAAAACAGCCTGTTGCTAAACATATTTTCCAAGGACGACATAACCGATCTTTTGAACAAGATAAAAAACACCACTCCCGAAAACCCCGTCGTGTCGGAAAAGTATCTGCTCAACATCAACGGCGTAAAGAAGTGGAACAAGATAATGGCGAAAGCCATGTGGAACAACGACGAAAGTCCGGAGTTTGACGGCGCGGTCGGAAAAATAGTGGATATCGACGACGAGACCGCCGCTATGGAAAGCTTGCAAGAGCGCGCCGACCACGACGCGAGGACGGGGCTGCTCAATTACAACGCCGCCAAAAAACGCATCACGGAGCTTTTGGCTACGGGGAGATCGCGGCGGTTCGCGCTCGTGTATTTCGACTTGGATAATCTAAAAACGGCTAACGACGTTTACGGGCATTTGTTCGGCGATGAACTTATAGAAGCTATAGCGGGCAGAATGAAAGACAATATCAGAAGCACCGATATAGCGGCGCGTTTCGGCGGCGACGAATTCATGATATTTATGGAATACAAGGACACCGTCGTTCCGCAAGTAAAGCGTATATTCGAGCGATTGACGCAAAAGTATAAGGACTTCGACGTGAGCGTAAGTATGGGCATAGCGTGTACCGAAAAGTTTATCGGCAATTACGACGATCTTTTTAATATGGCGGACGCGGCTATGTACACCGTAAAACACAGCACGAAAAACGCTTATCTATTCTACGACGATTCCATGGATTCTTTGTTGCAATCGAAAAAGGATTGAAAGGGGTGATATAATGACTGTAAAAGAATGCTACGCGGAAATGGGCGCTAACTACGACGACGTTGTGAGCAGGCTCAGAACGGACGAACGCATCGCCAAATTTTTGGGCAAGATACTTAACGACGGCAGCTTCGAACTTTTAAAAAAGTCGCTCGACGAAAAAAACCTCGAAGAGGCTTTTCGTGCAGCGCACACGCTCAAGGGCGTTTGCATGAACATGTCGCTAACAAAGCTTCAAGCGTCGGCGAGCAAATTGACGGAAGCGCTGCGAGGCAGAACGGAATACGGCGAGGATATAGATCCGCTGTTTATTGCGGTGCGCGACGATTACGAATATACTATGTCGTGCATACGCAAGCTTCCCGTCGCTTAAATCGGGCATTCGCGCGATAAAAAACAGATATTTGCGGTAATTTTTTTTCGCAAACAATTTACTTTTGCGTGCGCGCGTGTTATAATAGTAAAAATCAACCATCCAAACAGGAGATACGGCAGTGTCTAAGAAAAAAGATCTGGAAAAAGCTATAGCGGAAAGCGAGATGGAAATCGAGACTCTCGAGCAAAAGCGTATACGTTCGCAGTCGTCGCTGTTGAACGCGTTTTTAAAGCATACCGAGCCAAGCCCCGAAGACGTACAGTACTTTAACATCTATTCGTCTTTGATCGATCTCGAGCGCGAAAACCTTCGCAAGCTTCACGACGAACTCGACAAATTGGGCGATTGACATAACTTCGGGATTTTTCGCTGTTTTACATACGGTGCGGCTTTGTTGCGCCGTTTTCTGTCGCGGCTTGGCGTATGCGCTCGAACGGCACTGAGCGAAGGCATGTAACAGGAGACAAACTATGAAAAAGATACTTAAGGAATTTAAAGCGTTTATAACTCGCGGCAACGTTTTGGATCTTGCTGTAGGTATGATAATCGGTGCGGCGTTTACCGCAATAGTTTCCGCGCTCGTGAACAACATATTCAAACCGCTCATCAATGCCATACCCATGGGCGACATGTCGGGGCTTATCACAATGCTGGTCGCAAAAGACGCGGACGGCGCGACGATAGTGGCGGGATCGGGCGCAGTCATAGACATGTCTAAATCGATATATATCGATTGGGGCGCGTTCATAATGGCTATAGTCAACTTCCTCATAACAGCCATCGTTCTGTTTACCATAATCAAACTCATAAATACTTTCCGCGACGGCATGAACGAGCATAAGATAGATCTCGACAGATCGGAGATCAAAAGCTTGAGAGCGCAAGGTATGTCGCACAAGCAGATAAAAGCGTATGCGGCTCAAAAAGCAGCCGAAGAAGCGGCGGCAAAAGCGGAGGAGGCAAAAGCCAACGCGCCCGAAACCACCGAGCAACTGTTAAAAGACATTCGCGAACTGTTGCGCGCGTCTCAAAACGTCATTCCGCAAAGCGAAGAAAAAGAAACATCGGAAAACAAATAATCGCATAATTAAGTATTACGACAAAAGCCGCGTCAAAGCGGCTTTTTGTATTGCGATATAGATAGCATAGAAAAACGCCTCGCGGCCGATGAGCGCGAGGCGCATCGAATTATTTCTTGAACAGTCTCGAAAACAGACTTCCCGTCGTCTTGACCTTTGACCTATCGGTCTGCGGAGTTTTTTTATCGTCCGCTTGCTTGTTGGTGGGGGCGGGCGTATTTGCGACTTTTGCATTGGGGGTTTTTGCCGCGGGCTTTTCTGCCGCGCCGATGTTCTGCTTGCCGTTTGCCGACGGCTTTGCCGTTCCGACGGGAGCGGAAGCTCGCTTGGTGTCGGCTGAGTTTGCCGTAACGCGTGCGTTTGATGCGGCGGGGCGTTTGACTGTATCGTTTGCTTTTTGCGTAGATCTCGGCGTTGCCGCTGTCGCTTTTGATGTGGCGGCGGGCGTCGATCTCGCCGTTGAAGCGCTCGGCGTTGTTGCGGTCGACCGCTTAGTATTCTCCGCAGTTTTAGCTGTGGCTTTTTTTAAGTTTTCCGCCGACAAGCGATTGACATTTGTTTGCGGCAAGGCTGAGCGCGACGACGTTATCGTGTTAAACGCGGGACGTTGCTGCGCATGCTTATCCGTGGGCGACGGCGTTATTGCCGCGGTGCGAGATATGGCGGTCTTTTTGGGCGCAGCCGCGGGAGCTGCCGTAACCGATCCGACTGATTTTCTGGGTTTGGACGGATTGTAAAGTCCGTTGATCATGCTCTGCACGTCTTGATACCGTTTTTTGATATCTACTGCGAGCGACTTCATGAGCGCGTTTTCCACGCCCGCGTCAATTTCCACTCCCAGCTCCGACGGGCGTTTTATCGTCTCTTTGCCCATCATCACGCGAATGGATTCGGGCGGGAGAGTGCCCGTTACGGCGTAGTATATGGTAACGCCGAGCGCGTAAACATCCGTCCACGGACCTTGCTCGCCGTGCGTGTCGTACTGTTCGGGCGGGGCAAAGCCTTGCTTTAAAACTACCGAAAGCGATCGTCCGTCGGGATTGGAATATTTAGCCGCGCCGAAGTCGATGAGCTTGACTTCGTTGTGTTTTGTTATAAGTATGTTATCGGGCGAGATGTCGCGGTGTATCAGTCCCAGCTTGTGGACTTGGGTAAGCGATTCCATAACGGGGCGGATGATGGTCAAAAGCTCGTCGACGGCGAGCTTGCCGCCCTTGCGCTGAAGATATTTCTTGAGCGATACGCCGTCGAGAAATTCCATGACGATGTACGCCGTGCCGTTTGCCGAAAAGAAATCCCTTACGTTTACCACGCCCGACAGATTTTTTATCTTTGCGAGCGCGCGCGCTTCTTCCACAAAACGCTTGAGACCGCGGTTGCTCGCGGCTTGGTTCTGCTTGGAATTAATAATTACTTGGTTGCTCGCGGCAACGCGCGTAACGTAACCGGACGGGAAGTATTCCTTAACGGCTACTTTTATGCCTTGCTGAAGATCCCACGCGAGATAAGTTATGCCGAATCCGCCTTCGCCGAGAGCTTTGCCTATGAGGTATCTGTTTTGCGTACCCAAAACAGTGCGCTGCGGCAGATGGTGCGGCGGCGACGGCGCATCGTCGGCTTTTCTGTGGCAGCTCATGCAAATGCGGTCGCTGTCGAGATCGCCGAAACAGTATAAACAGATATTCTTATTTGTTCTGACTCTTGCCATTTTCTATGCCGTCAATCGACCACCATAGCGACTATGGCGGAGTAATTATCGTTGAATTTGGTAACTCGGGAAAGCAACCGCTGTTCCATGCGCGCGAGCGCAATAGCGGGGTCGTTGGAAAAAGCGAGATCTTCTTCCATTTCTTCCTCGTAAACGTATTCCCAAAAACCGTCCGTGCAGAGGATAAACGCGTCGCCGACGGCAAGCGGGGAATTGTATATGTCGCAGTCGGGCGGTATGTAATAGTTTGATCCGAGCACGCGCGTGAGTTTGTTCTGATCCTTGTCGGAACGTATGTCGCGGAGCGGTATGCGCCCCATCTCGACCGATATCTGCGAAAGCGAGTGGTCTTTTGTTTGGAAATGCAGTTTTTTGTTTTTAAAGAAGTATACGCGGGTATCGCCTATATGCGATATTACGGTCGATTTAAAGTCGGACACTACGCAAGCGACCGTCGTGCATGACGACTTGATGTTGGGGTTGCGCTCTTTTTCGTCTATAACGCAATTATGCGCCGATTGGATATAGCTTTGGCAAAACTCGGGTTTTACCGCGCGTTCGGCGTCCACCGCTTTTATCTGCGTGTAGCATTCGATTATCTTTTGCGAGCATATGCGGCTTGCGACTTCGCTTCCGTAATACGAACCAAGCCCGTCGCACACGACGAGACAAGCCCCGTTTTCGGTAACGGACAAGTCCAAATAATCTTGATTGTACTCGCGCCCGCCTTGCTTGCAGATAGTGCTTGTGAGTATTTTCATTGTGTTAACCGCCTTGATCGATCGTACATAATGTCTATTGTATTTCCATTATATAACGCGCGCCGCTTTAAGTCAAGGGTTTTTGAGCCGATTGAGCGGCTGCGCGCTCATATGCGCCCTTTATAAACGGGAATATGCTTCATTGTACGGGCTTGGCTATGTGTCTTGCTCTCGCAATGCTCGATCGATATATGCTTGCGTATCTGTGCGTCGGACAGCGCATGTCATGCGACACGCGGGGGATAAAAGAGCGGTAGAGCATATCTGCTCGCTCGCTTTCGTCAAATCGATAGCGCAGTCGCGTCGGGAAAAAATTGCATACAAATTGCGCGGTCGATACGGCATTTTGTCTTTTTTTGATTGACGAAAAAAACTATCTGTGGTACAATTATCTCGAACAAACGATCACGGAGCAAAGACGTTATGCGCAAGATAGCAGTGATTATGGGGTCGCGTTCCGATCTCGATAAAGTAAGACCGGTGCTTTCCACATTGGACGAGTTCGGCGTTAAATACGACGTTCGCGTGCTCAGCGCGCACAGAACGCCCGACGAGGCTGCGGAGTTTGCGGCAAACGCGCAAAAAAACGGTTTCGCCGCAATTATTGCCGTTGCGGGCAAAGCCGCGCACTTGGGCGGCGTGCTTGCCGCGGCGACCACTCTTCCCGTAGTGGCGCTTCCCGTATCGACGTCGTTTTTGGATGGGCTTGACAGCGTGCTCAGCATACTTCCCATGCCGAGCGGCGTACCCGTCGCGGTCATGGGCGTAAACGCGGGCGTAAACGCCGCGCTGTTTTGCGTGCGCATGCTGGCGGCAGACGACAAAGAGCTTACTGAAAAATACGATGCGTATATGAAGAATATGCGCGACAAAACGCTTGCCGACGACAAAGCGTTGCAAGCGGAACTCGGGCTTAAATAAGACTGATACGCCGTATGACGGCGGGTAAATATCAAGGAGGATATCCATGGAGATCGAACAAAAGGAACAGCTTTACGAAGGCAAAGCCAAAAAGGTGTTTGCGACTAACGACCCCGACTGTCTCATTGTAGACTACAAGGACGACGCGACGGCGTTCAACGGAGTCAAGCGCGGTCAAATAGCCGGGAAAGGCGTCGTGAACAATAAAATGAGCAACTATTTGATGGGTCTGCTCGAAAAAGAAGGCGTGGAAACGCATTTCGTAAAAGAGCTTTCCGAACGTCGCACTCTCGTAAAGAACGTAAAAATAGTGCCTATCGAAGTCATAATGCGCAACATAGTCGCGGGTTCGCTTTCCAAGCGCACCGGGCTGGAAGAAGGCGCGATACCCGCAATGCCCGTTTTCGAGATGTACTATAAATCGGACGAATTGGGCGATCCCATGATAAATTCCGATCACGCGCTCGCGTTCGGCTGGGCGACGGAAGAGGAGCTTAAGCAGATATACGATACGGCGCACAAGATCAACGCGATACTTAAAGAGTTTTTTGCGGGCGTGGGCGTTGACCTTGTAGACTTCAAGCTCGAGTTCGGGCGTTACAAGGGCAGAATTATTCTCGCCGACGAGATCAGCCCCGACACATGCCGTTTCTGGGACAGCAAGACAAAAGAAAAACTCGACAAAGACCGTTTCCGTCGCGACATGGGCGGAGTGGAAGACGCATACATGGAAATGATGCGCCGCATAGGTTTGAAATAGTTTTGGCGCGCGTCGTACATATGCGGCGCGCTCTTATTTGCGGTATACGCTTAAACATGCGGCTGTCGCCGCGGAGGAACAATGGGTAAAGACAACGAAAAGATAACATATGCCGACGCGGGAGTGGACGTAAACCGCGGCTACGAATCGGTGGCAAAGATAAAAGCGCACGCAGCGTCCACGTTCAACAAGAACGTGCTTCAAGGTTTGGGTAGCTTCGGCGGGTTCTATTCGCTCGACGGCGAAAACGGCGACGTGCTCGTTGCGGGCACGGACGGCGTGGGAACAAAACTCAAGTACGCGTTTTTGTCGGGCAAAAACGACACGGTGGGCATAGACTGCGTGGCGATGTGCGTAAACGATATTATTTGCCAAGGCGCAAAACCGCTCTTGTTTTTGGACTACATAGCTACGGGAAGGATAGACCCCGACGTTGTGGCGGACGTGGTAAAAGGCGTTGCGGAAGGCTGCAAGCAGTCGGGCTGCGCGCTCGTTGGCGGAGAGACCGCCGAGATGCCGTCCATGTACGGCGCGGGCGAATACGATCTCGCCGGCTTTTCGGTGGGGATCGTTAAGCGCGACAAGATAATAAACGGCTCGCGCATAACGGAAGGCAATGTCCTTGTGGGGCTTGCCAGCAGCGGTCTGCACTCAAACGGCTTTTCGCTCGTGCGCAAGCTTTTGGGCGAGGACGTGGAAAAGCTCGCCGCCGACACTTCGCTCGGCGCGCCTCTTCTCGACGTCATACTCACGCCCACCCATCTTTACGTAAAGAGCGTGCTCGCTCTTGCTCAAGAGTTCGATATACTCGGTCTCGCCAACATAACGGGCGGCGGCTTTATAGAAAACATACCGCGGATATTCCCCAAGGGTATCGGGTGCAGAGTGGATATAAACTCGTTCACGCGCCCGCCCGTGTTCGAGCTTTTGGCGCAAAAGTCCAAGCTCGAAAAACACGAGCTGTACAATACGTTCAATATGGGCATAGGCATGGTAGCGGCGGTCAAGCCCGACGATGCGGACGCGTTTGTCAAGCGCGCGACCGAACTCGGCGAAAAGGCGTATATCATAGGCGAAACGGTACGCGGCGAGGGCGTTGCGCTGTGAAAAACATAGCCGTTATGTTTTCGGGCGGAGGAACAAACTTCCAAGCCCTTATCGACGCGCAAAAAGAGGGTAAGTTCGACGGCAAGATAGTAGTCGCGGTATCGTCAAACGACAAGGCTTACGGTATAGAGCGCGCGAAAAACGCGGGCATCGACTGTTATATCCGTCCCAAGACCGATTTCCCTAATTTGACCGAGCGCGACAGATCGGTGCTCGAGATATTTGAAAAATACGATGTGGAACTTATAGTGCTTGCGGGGTATCTCGGCATACTCACCGAGCCGCTGCTCGAAAGATACAAGGGCGCTATAATCAACGTCCATCCCGCGCTTTTGCCCAAGTTCGGCGGCAAGGGCATGTACGGGCTAAACGTGCATAAAGCCGTCATAGCCGCGGGCGAGAAAAAGAGCGGGGCTACCGTGCACTACTCGGACGGCGGCATCGACACGGGCGCGATAATATTGCAGCGTTCGCTCGACGTTTTGCCGAACGATACGCCCGAGTCTTTGCAACAGCGCATACTCGAGCAGATAGAGCATCCCATGCTCGTCGAAGCCGTTGCTATTTTGTGCGGCGGAAAGGAGAAACAGTGAACGCGCAGACTTTAAGTGAAATAATAGACAGAGGCTACGCCGACGAGGCGGGCATAGCAGCGGACGTTATCGACGCGATTACGGGCAAGGCATATGTGCTTTGCGTAAACGGCGAGGTGGTAACTCTTGCGGCGGCGGATACGCTCGACAAGGTATTTTCCGATTCGATAGACCGTTTGGATCATCTCGAGATAAAGTCGGGGCTGTTTAAAAAAACGGTATCGTTCGATCACGGCGGCGCGCGGTACGCGTTGTCGGTAAAAGGCGGCAAAAACGTTTTCGATTACTTTAAGCTTCTTGCCGCGGACAACTGAAAGATAAAAGTGAAAGGAGAAATATGACCATGGCAGTCAAGACAAAACGTCGCGCGCTAGTGAGCGTGAGCGACAAAACGGGGATCGTGGAATTTTGCGCAAAGCTGGAAAAACTCGGCTTTGAAATAGTTTCCACGGGCGGCACGCTCAAAGCGCTTTTGGATAGCGGCGTAAAAGCGATATCCATATCGGACGTTACGGGGTTCAAAGAATGCTTGGACGGCAGAGTAAAAACTCTTCATCCCGCAGTGCACGCGGGGCTGCTTGCTCGGCGCGACAACAAAGAGCATATGGCAAGCCTCGAAGAAATGGGCTACGGCACTATCGACGTAGTGGCGGTAAATCTGTATCCGTTTAAAAAGACTATAGAAAAACCGAACGTTACTCTTGACGAAGCTATAGAAAATATCGATATAGGCGGTCCGACAATGCTCAGAAGCGCGGCTAAAAATTACCGCGACGTCATAGTCGTTTGCGAGCCGACCGATTACGACGAAGTAATAACGAGGCTGGAGAACAAGACGGACGACGAAAAATTCCGCATGTCGCTGTCTTATAAAGTTTATCGCCATACCGCCGCGTACGACTCGCTCATTTCCGATCATATGCGAAAGCTTCTCGGCATCGAGTTTCCCGAGCATATATCTTTCGCTTACGACAAAGTGCAAGACATGCGTTACGGCGAAAACCCGCAGCAGGCGGCGGCGTTCTACAAAGAACAGCTCGCTCGCGACGGCGCGCTCACGTCTGCCAAACAGCTTTGGGGCAAAGAGCTTTCGTACAACAATATCAACGACGCCAACGGCGCGCTCGAACTGTTGAAAGAGTTTGCGGGAACGCCCGCGGTGGTCGCGTGCAAGCATGCCAATCCTTGCGGCGTGGGTACGGGCGACAGCGTGTATCAAGCGTACATGCGCGCGTACGAGTCCGATCCCGTGTCGGTGTTCGGCGGCATACTCGCCATAAACGGCGTTGTCGATAAGGACACGGCGGCGGAAATAAACAAGATATTCATCGAGATAGTTATGGCGAGCGGGTATACCGACGAAGCGCTTGAAATACTCGAGAGCAAAAAGAACATACGCTTGTTGCAGATAGACAACATAACGGCAAAACGCGAAAAAACGGCGTACGACATGAAAAAGGTGTACGGCGGCTTGCTCATACAGCAGTACGACGAAACGCTGCTTGCGGGCGAGGACATGAAGCTGTTCGAGACCGCAGCCGAAGTCAAGACCGAAACTCTTTCGAGCGGCAAGACCAAGACGGTGTACGGCAACGGCGTAGTTACCGAGCGCATGCCCACAAAGGACGAGATAGACGCAATGATGTTCGCGTGGAAAGTGGTAAAGCACACCAAGTCGAACGCCATAGTTATAGGCAAGTCGGGCAGAACGACGGGCATAGGCATGGGGCAGACCAACCGCATTTGGGCGGCGCAGCAAGCTATTGAGCATGCAAAAGACGAAGCCAAAGGCTCGGTAATGGCGAGCGACGCTTTCTTCCCGTTCGACGACTGCGTTAAGACGGCTGCGGACGCGGGCATAACCGCTATCATCCAGCCGGGCGGATCGCTGCGCGACGCCGATTCGGTCAAGGCGTGCAACGAAGCGGGCATAGCCATGGTATTCGTGGGCGACAGACACTTTAAACACTAAACCGATATCGACGAAATAACTCTCAACGGTAGTAAAGAAATGACGGAAAAGATAAAACCGCAAATAGGAAAAAATCCGCCGCGCATTGTGAAAGTGGAGCAGTTGTGCGAAAAGCATGATGTATTGATAGTGGGCGGCGGCGGCAGAGAACACGCCATTGCGTATAAACTGCGCATGTCGGATAAAGTGGGCGATATTTACGCCGCGCCCGGCAACGCGGGCATGGGCGTTATACAGACGGGAATAAGCGCGACCGATCTCGACGGCATAATCGACTTTGTTGCGACGCACGACAACATACGCATGACGATAGTCGCTCCCGACGATCCGCTCGGCATGGGGCTTGTAGACAAGCTGTCGGCAAAGGGCTTGCGAGCGTTCGGGCCGACGCGGGCGGCGGCTAAGCTCGAGTGGTCTAAGGCGTACGCAAAGGACTTTATGCGCAGATACGGTATACCCACGGCGGAGTACGCGACTTTTACCGACGCGGCGCAAGCCAAGGAATACGTAACGCGCTGCAAAACGCCCGTCGTTATAAAAGCGGACGGCTTGGCGCTCGGCAAGGGCGTTGTCATATGCGATACCAACGCCGACGCGCAGAATGCCGTTGACGAGATAATGAACGATAAAAAGTTCGGCGCGGCGGGCAACTGCGTCGTCGTTGAAGAATTTTTAAAGGGCTACGAAGTATCGCTTCTCGCGTTTTGCGACGGCGAACATTACAAGCTCATGCCCACGTCGTGCGACCATAAGCGCGCGCTCGACGGCGACAAGGGGCTTAATACGGGCGGCATGGGCGCGTATTCGCCTTGTCCGATATTCGGCGCGGAGCTTATGGAAAAGACGGAAAAAACAGTTGTAGCGCCCACGGTGGAAGCAATGAAAAAGGAAGGCGCGCCGTTTAAGGGCGTGCTGTACTTCGGGCTCATGGTGGACGGCGACGACGTAAAAGTGCTCGAGTATAACGCGCGGTTCGGCGATCCCGAAACGCAGAGCGTGCTCCCGCTGCTCGAGAGCGATCTTTACGAAATTTTCGGCGCGTGCATAGACGGTACGCTCGACACGCTTGATATCGGTTGGTCGGACAAACGGTCGATCAATGTTGTGCTTGCGAGCGGCGGATATCCCGCGTCGTACAAAAAAGGTTTCGATATAAGCGGAGCAAACGACGTGGAAGAGGGCGTAAACGTGTTTTACGCGGGCGTCAAGAGCGGGGATAACGGCGCGCTAAAGACGGACGGCGGCAGAGTGCTGTGCGTCCAGACTGTGGCGGACGACTTTAAGACGGCGCGAGACCGCGTGTATCGCAACATCGAAAAGATATCGTTCGACGGTTGTTTTTACAGAAAAGATATAGGGAACAAGCTTGCGTAAAGCGGGCTGAACAGTTTACGGGGTACGACATGATCAGACGATTATTTACCGAAAGAAAAGCTACGAACGACGCTCTTACGGGCGAGTTTGCGGAAACGCTCGGCATTGCCGCAAAAACGCGTGCGTTTATACGCTACGACGTGGACGGTCTTACCGACGAGCAGTTTAACGCGGCCGTGCCTGTGGTGTTTTCCACGCCCGCGACCGATACCGTATATCTCGAAGAAATGCCGCAAACGCAAGGGCATGTCTTCGGCATAGAGTATTTGCCCGGACAGTTCGATCAACGCGCAGATTCTGCGGCGCAGTGCGTTCAGCTTTTGACAAAGGGCGCGCGTCCGCAAGTGCGCTGCGCAACGGTGTACGCTATAGAAGCGGGCGAAAAAGAGCTTGCGGCTATCAAGAACTATCTCGTCAACCCCGTGGAGAGCAGATTCGCATCTCTCGACAAACCGACTACGCTCGAGCAAAAGATAGACGATCCCGAGCCGTGCCTCATGGTGGACGGGTTCACGCAAAAGCCGTATCCCGCGCTCTACTTGTTCTATAAAGAACAAGGCTTTGCGATGAGCATGGAAGATCTCGTGTTCGTGCAGTCGTATTTCAGAGGACAGCGGCGCGAACCGACGTATACCGAGCTAAAGGTGATCGACACATATTGGTCGGATCACTGTCGGCACACGACGTTCACCACGTCGCTCAAGACCAAGATCAAGTCGGACAATCCGCATATAGCCCAAGCCTATGCCGATTACACCGATATGTTCAACTTAATGTATCAAGGCAGAGACGATAAATACCCGTCGCTCATGGACGTTGCGACGATAGGCGCAAAGGTGCTGCGTTCGCAAGGCTACGCCGCTGAGCAAGACGTTTCGCCCGAGATAAACGCGTGCACGATAAAGTGCGACATCGTTATGCGCGACGCTACGGTACAGCCGTGGTACATACTCTTTAAAAACGAAACGCACAATCACCCTACGGAGATAGAGCCGTTCGGCGGCGCGGCGACGTGTTTGGGCGGAGCTATACGCGATCCGCTGTCGGGACGCGCGTATGTTTATCAAGCGATGCGCGTAACGGGCGCGGCGGATATCAACGCGCCGCTCGACAAGACAATAAGCGGCAAGCTCCCGCAGCGCGTAATAAGCAAGCGCGCGGCTAAGGGTTACTCGTCGTACGGCAACCAGATAGGTCTTGCCACGGGCGAAGTCAAAGAATATTACCACGAAGGATACGCCGCAAAACGCCTCGAAACGGGGTTTGTTGTGGGCGCTGCGCCGTGCGACAACGTTGTGCGCGAAGCGCCGCAAGCGGGCGACGTGGTGTTGTTGCTCGGCGGCGAGACGGGGCGCGACGGTTGCGGCGGAGCTACCGGTTCGTCCAAGTCGCACGATGTGCATTCCATAGAAACGTGCGGCGCGGAAGTGCAAAAGGGCAACGCGCCCATAGAGCGCAAGCTTCAAAGGCTCATGAAGAACGGCGAATTCACGCGGCTCATCAAGCGCTGCAACGACTTCGGCGCGGGCGGCGTTGCTGTTGCCGTGGGCGAGCTTTCGCCGGGACTTGACATAGAGCTTGGCTCTGTGCCCAAAAAATACGCGGGGCTGTCTGCTACCGAGCTTGCCATATCGGAAAGCCAAGAACGCATGGCGGTCGTTATAAACGCCGACAATGTAGACGAATTCAAAAAACTCTGTCATGCGGAAAATGTGGAAGCAACGGTCATCGCCAAGGTTACGGACACAGACAGAATGCGCATGTATCTCGACGGCAATCTTATAGTCGATCTCGAGCGCAGATTTTTGGACAGCAACGGCGTGCGCCAAGAAGCCACGGCGGTGATAAAAGATCCAGTCGTCAAGCACTTCGGTTCGCTCGGCGGCAAGCGCGCCTCCATGTACGACAAGGGCAACTTCGGCGCGTTGTTTGCCGATATCCTTTCCGATTACAACGTATGTTCGCAAAAGGGTCTGGGCGAGATGTTCGACTCCACCGTAGGCGGTAATTCGGTGTTCATGCCGTTCGGCGGCAAAAACCAGCTCACGCCTTCTCAAGTAATGGCGGCAAAGATCCCCGCAAACACCGATATATGCACGGTCTGTTCGCACGGGTTCGACCCCGATCTTTGCGCCGAATCGCCCTTTGTAGGCGGCATGTACTCGGTGATACTCGCCGTGGAAAAACTCGCGGCGGCGGGAGTAAGACCGGACAAGATATATCTTACCATGCAAGAGTTTTTCGCGCGGTGCACCGACTCCGAAAAATGGGGCGCGCCCATGTCGGCGTTGCTCGGCGCGCTCACCGCGCAAATGAAGTTCAAGCGCGCGGCTATAGGCGGAAAGGACAGCATGTCGGGTACTTTTGAAAAGATATCCGTGCCGCCCACCGTCATTGCGTTTGCGCTCGGCTTGTGCGACAGCGCGGTCGTATGCGACAACGTTTTCAAGCGCGGCGGAGAGCGCGTGTACAGATACAGATTAAAGCGCGACGAGTATGGCGTTCCCGACTTTGACAACCTTAACGACTTTTTGATGCTGCTCGCGGGCGAGATAGGCAGAGGCAATATAAACTGCGCTTCTGTCGTAGAACGCGGCGGCGCGGCGGCGACTGTCGCAAAATGCTGTTTCGGCAACGGGCTGGGCTTTGCTTTTGCTTCTTCCGACAGAGATCTGTTTGAAGAAAGCGACGGCGATATAATTTTCGCGGCGAGAACGGGCGACGATTTTTACGGCTACGACGTAGAGTTTTTGGGCGTAACCACCGACGAAAACAAGTTTACCGTGGGCGCTAACATTACGTTCACGGCGGACGATTCGTGTATAGTATACGACGGCAAGGAGACCGACGGACAGCCGCTCGTTCGCGCGTTCGAGGACACTTTCGAAAAAGTGTATCCCACGACGGCGCAAGCGGAAGGCGCGGCGTCGGACATAAATTACGACGGCGAAGGACAAAAAAGAACGCGGTCGGGCGGCGGAAAAGCCAAGGGCGTAAAAGTGTTTATACCCGTTTTCCCCGGAACTAACTGCGAGTACGAAACGGCTCGGCAGTTCGAGCTTGCGGGCGCTAAGCCGCAGATATTCGTGGTAAAAAACCGCTCGCCCCAAGACGTGGAAGAATGCGTCAAGGCAATGGCAAAAGCTCTCGGCACGTGCAAGATACTCGCACTGCCCGGCGGCTTTTCGGGCGGCGACGAGCCGGACGGAAGCGCAAAGCTAATTGCTGCGTTCCTTTCCAATCCCGCCATAGCCGAGGCGGTGGAAAACATGCTTTATAACAGAGACGGGCTTGCGATAGGCATATGCAACGGCTTCCAAGCATTGATAAAATTGGGTCTGCTGCCCGACGGGCATATTTCCGCGCCCAAGCCGCAAGACCCCGTGCTCACGTTCAACAACATAGGTCGGCACGTATCCACGCTCGTAAACGTAAGGGTCTGTTCGACGTTCAGCCCGTGGCTGTCGCGCGTGAACTTGGGCGACGTGTATCAAGTGCCCGTATCCCACGGTGAAGGCAAGTTTTCCGCTTCACCCGAAGTGGTGGAAAAACTGATATCGAGCGGCAGAGTAGCCACGCAGTACTGCGATCATGACGGACATGCTACTATGCAAAGTCCGTTTAACCCCAACGGCTCAGTCATGGCTATAGAGGGACTTGTAAGTCCCGACGGCAGAGTTCTCGGCAAAATGGGACACAGCGAGCGCATAGGCGAATTCATTATGAAAAACACCGCGGAATGCTATGCCAAGACGGATATGCAGCTTTTTAAGGCGGGTGTGGCGTACTTTAAATAACGCGTTTTAGTCGGAAAGAGCGCGCGGCTTGACAGCGCAAAAGTAATAGTGTATAATTTTCGTACTTATGGGATTTATCGGATATCTTGTTACCGTCATCACGGCGGCAATAGCTTGTACGGCGACGACAGCCGTTATCGTCGAAAAGGCGGTGAAACTAATTCGCCGTCAGATAAAGCTGTACCATTCGATACATCTTGTAGAGCTTAAAACGCGTAAGATAGAGTATTGGGTGTTTGCCGTTATCATCGGCTTTTTGATATTCTATCTGATAACGCAAATGGCAGATGTGGAGGCCCCAAGCGCCGTCGCGTTCGAAGAGCTTTTCGGCGTGGGAAGAACGCACGCCAACATCGCGTTCATGTTCGCGCTCATATTGATGATAGCCGCGGAAGCGTTTATAGTCATACTCGGTCTCAGCAAAAACGCGGTGGTGGATAAAGGCGTGTACACCAACTTCGATGTTCTCGATTGGCATCAAGTGCGCGATTACATAATAGACGAAGAGCGCGGCACGCTCATGCTGTCGTCCGACAAACGCACGTTTTCCACGCTTAAAAATTTGACTACGCCGTTTAAAGTGCGCAAAAACGATATAGAAAAGCTCAAGTTCATTCTCAACAAAAACAAAAACAAATTCTCCGGTTTCGAGGACGTTGATTGACGTATTGCCATGGCAAAGGACATCGAAAAAATAATAGAAGATTCCGTAGTCCCCGAAATGGAGTACGTAAAGACCAAGCAGAAGTCCGCCGAGCGCGAAGTTCCCGAAGTAGTGCTGCCCAAAACCAAGGCGGAGATGTATCGCGAGGCAAAGGGCAGGCTCGGACAAAAAACGTCCGCCGTATCCAAAGCGTACGACACGGGCAAGCACAGCGGCAAACAGTCTAAAAAGCAAACGGGAAAAACCACAGACGTTAAAACGGTGGAGCTGGAGACGGTAGCGGCGGCAGATCTGTCGACTACGAAAACGCGCGACAGAACGACGACTTCCGCGCGTACGACCGATTACGGTCGGTCTGTTACGTACTCGCGTACCAATACTTACGAACGCTTCGAGACGAGCGAGCGCACCACTACGTACGAGCGCGCCATGCTTTCGCGCAGGATATGCAACGAACCGAAGTGGGTGGGAAGCGCCGACGAGCTTGTGCCATTCGCTTGGCGCAAACCGCTCATCCAAAACGTTGCCAAACCGAGCAGATTTTACAGAACGGCTGTTCGCAACGGCAAAGCGGTAATGCTACCCGCGCCGCGCGATAAGTAATAACTGTAAATAAGATTTAACGAATAAAGTTTGTGATATGAGTAAAACATCGTTTGCGTAAAACGGTGTTTTTGCTTTGCGGAAATTGACTGATTTTGCGACTGTACAGCCGCATATCCGCGAGTGTGGTAAAATGCGTATAAATATCCGTTCAGAGGGGTAGTTTATGCGGTTGAGCAAAGGTCAAGCGACGGTGATCGTGTTACTTAACATAATTATAGCGGCGTTAGTCGCGATCGTGCTGTTCGTTCCCGAGATCGCGCCGGGGATATCGTTCGGGCAGCCGGACAGCTCGGGCGGCGGCGACAAGAACACGGGCGGAGAAAACCCGCCCGTCGAGCAGCCGCACAACAAGTATCGGAACGCGTCGCAAGGCAAGACCGACAAGATATTGCGCGAAACCAGATTGATGGGGTCGGGCGACGAAACGGTGTCTGCAGTATACGAGCGCGGCGGCGTGTCGTACATATTCGGCAACGCCACGGTCGCCGATCTAGATTTCGATAGTTACGGCGGGTTTTTATGTATAGTCAACGCGGCGGGCGCGATAATTCGGTACGAGTATTTTAAGGGAAACATAACCGCGGTCGGCGTTACGGGCAGCGGTTACGCCGCGGCTGCATTCGATAATACGAGCGGCACAGCCAAACTCTATAATATCGATTATACGGGCGATGTTACGGAAGCGGCGCAGCCCGACGGCGAGGTAGTCGATGTGTTTTTCGTGGATAGCAACAAGGTCGCGGTCGTAACGATGCCGCTTTCCACATCGTTAAAACTTACCGAGTATTCGGTCGTGAAAGGCGGGCAGTGGACGGCGGGGCGAAGCACGCGCATAGACAGCGGCTACACGCTCAAGTATTTCGACTGCTACGACTTCGGCGGCTCGTACGTCATAGCTGCGCGCGCGCATTCTCTGCCGCGCTACGATTCGGCGGTATTTTATTCGTTTACCGCGGGCGGCGACGCGTCTGCGTATTACTACGGCGGAGCTAACGAAAACATAACTCGGCCGTATGCCGTTATGCCGTACCCGTCGGGATATTTCGCGCTCGCCGCCAAAAACGGCGTGGCTACGGTCATCACCGTCGATTACTCTTTTACAAGTTATCGTTCGGTGTCGCTCGGGTTTGTGGCGAGCGACGCGCGTCTGTTCTTTTGCGACGGTAAGTACTATGCGAGTTTCGACCGCGCGGACGGCGCGATAACTTACCGTATAGACGACGATATGAGCCGCACTTTGCTGCCCGCGCTCGACGGGATATTTTTAGACACCGTTACCGATTGCGGAGATATTTTCATGACGGGCGTAACGGCTACGCTGTCGGGATCGAAACGCGAATTCAAATCTGCGAGTTTTATCGTATTGGATACGGGAAGAGCGGTAGATCTTTCCATAGAAAATTGCGTGTTTTACGGCGCGTTCAAAAACGGCGAAAACTACACGTGCATTCTGTCCGCCACGGGCGGCGACGCGCTGTCAACGCCGACGGGCGGGCGGGATATATATGTTGTGTCCGTCGCGTCCGACGCGGTAAGAACAGACTGACTTGCGCGCAGTCGCATTATATCAAACGACGCGACAGCGCGGCGATAGCGATCGCGCATCAAAGAAAAAGCCGTCCTTTGGGGCGGCTTATCTGTTATATTCGGCGTTTGCGTTCGGCGAGCGTTTTTTCTATCACGGCGCAAATTCTTGCAGTTCCGTCCGTTTTCATGCTTGATAAAGCGTTCGAGTACTTTGTTCGTTCCGTCAAGAGAGCGCGCGCGCCGTCCGCGAGCGTTGCTGCGGTCATGTCTTGTTCGCGCAAGACCTTGACCGCGCCTTTTTCGGCGAAATACCGCGCGTTTTGCACTTGATCGCCGCGCGACGCTTTTTCGAGCGGAATGACGAGAGATGGTATCTTGAGCGCGGCAAGCTCTGCGAGCGCGTTAGCCCCGCCGCGTGTGATCGCGACGTCTACGGACGCATACAGCCCCGCCATATCGTTTTCAAACTCTATCGGACAGTATCCGCTTTGCCGCGCGCCGCCGCTCTTGTTTTTGCCCGTCAAATGAACGACGTTGAACGTTTTGCATAGCTCGGGCAGAGCGGAAACAACGCAGTCGTTTATAGCCGCCGCGCCCGACGATCCGCCCATAACGAGAAGCTTGGGCTTGTTGCGGTCGGCAAAGCCGAAGTCGCGTTTCGTTCCGCGGTACAAGCTCGGTCTGAGCGGCGCGCCGCTGAACAGTCCGTTTTTAAACAGCTTTGCGCACGGCTCGAAAGAACACAATACGTATACGCTTTTGCGCTTTGACAGCTTGGTAACTATGCCGGGAGTAAAGTCGCTTTCGTGGCACAGCACGGGCGTGTCCTTTGCGGCGAGCACTACGGGAAGCGCGGCAAACCCGCCTTTGGAAAATACGAGATCGGGTTTTATTTCGTTTAGCACGCGCTTTGCCGAGCGCACGCATTTGCCTAGTTTGAACGGAATGGCAAGGTTTTTTATAACGGCGTCCCGTCTGAGTTTGACAGTATCTATGCGGTAAAAGGGTATGCCGCGCGCCGCGCATATATCCTTTTCCATGCCGTCGCCGCCGACGTAAACGCAGTTGTACGCGCCGCCCAAAGCTTCCATTACGGCGAGATTGGGCATGACATGCCCCGCAGTGCCGCCGCCCGCAAATACAATAGTTTGCATATAGCTCCTTTTCGATCGGTGGTATGAGCGGCTGACAAAAATGTATCTGTTGGGTGTAGCCGCTCGTTCGATAAAAAGACTATTGACAAAGCCGATCGTTCATTGTATACTATACTCGAATTTCAAGCTTTTTATGAACGGAGGGATAATGTACGAATATATAGAGATGCGGGACGGAAAGAAAGTCGCCGTCATGTATTGGGAGGACGTATCCGCACCGCGCGGCGCGGTTGTGATGGTCCACGGAATGTGCGAGTATATAGCGCGTTACGACGACTTTTGCAAATTTCTCAATCGCAACGGTTATTACGTCATGGGTATGGACGACCGCTCTTTCGGCAATACGGACAAGGACTCGCTCGGCAAGGGCTATGCGGGCATGTTCGAGGATACCGTGGACGATATAAAGCAAGAAGTGGATATCGCAAAAGAGCGGTTCAAGACGGACGATGTGTTTGTGATAGGACACAGTTACGGCAGCTTTTTGACGCAGCGGTTCATAGAAAAATATCACGCCGATGTCAAAGGCGCTATACTGTGCGGATCTGCGCTTCAAAGCGGCGCGGCGTTGGCGTTCGGAAGCATGATAGCAAACTCCAAGTACAAAAATCACCGCGACGATCTCGGCAAGATCTTTGAAAAATTCACTTTCGTCGGCTACGACAAAAAGCTCAAGGACGGGCATAACGGCTGGATAAACCGCGACCGCGACGCCGTTGCGGCGTACAATGCCGATCCTATGTGCAACTTTACATGCACGGTCGGATTTTACAAATCGTTTTTCGACGGCATAAAACTGCTTAACAAAGAGCGCGGCAAAGTTCCGTCCGACTTTAAGCTCATGATAGCGTCGGGCAGCGCGGACGGCGTGGGCGGATTCGGCAAGCTCGTAAAAAAGCTCGCAAAGGCGTACCGCAAAAAGTGCGGGCTGCAGCCCGTGGTCAAGCTGTACGAGGACGGCAGACACGAAATACTCAACGAGCTTAACAAGGGCGAAGTGTACGAGGACTTTGTGGCGTTTTTGGACGACTGTCTGCAAGAGCGCGCGTAACGGCGCGGGCATGCAGAGGAGGAACGCATGGCAAAATTGTGCAAGGGCGCAAAGATAGCGCTCGCCGCCGTGGGCGGAGTTATAGGGCTTGCGGTATTGACTGTTGTCGTTTACGTGCTGTACGTGGTATGTTCGTTTTCGCGCATAGCCGACAACGTAGCGCTTGAAATATCCGATAACAGCGCGGTCGTTGCGGACGGCGAAGGCGAATACACCGTCATGACGTACAACGTCGGGTTCGGCGCGTACGGTCCCGATTATACGTTCTTTATGGATACGGGCGTGATGAAGGACGGCACAAAAACAAAAGGCAAGCACGGCACGGCGGTCTCGCGCGCCGATGTGGAAAAAAATATAAACGGTTCGGCGGAAACGATAAAACAGTACAACCCCGATTTCGTTATCGTGCAAGAGGTAGATCACGACAGCACGCGCAGCTACAAAACCGACCAGCGCGCGGTGTTTACTTCCATAGACGGTTACGGCTCGGTGTATGCCGAAAACTACCACAGCAGCTATCTCATGTACCCGCTAAACGACCCGCACGGCAAGAACAACGCGGGGATAGTTACTTTGAGCAAGTACAAGATAGCAGACAGCGTGCGCCGCAGTTTTCCCATAGCGGGCGGGTTTTCCAAGTTCACAGATCTCGACAGATGCTTTTCCGTAACGCACATCCCCGTCGGAAGCAAAACGCTTTCGCTGATATCGCTGCACATGTCGGCGTACGACAAGGGCGGCACTATACGCAAACAGCAAGCGGAAATGCTAAAGACAGTTCTTTCCGAAGAATACGCAAAGGGCAACTACGTGATAGCGGGCGGCGATTTCAATCAAGACCTCATAGGCGATCTCGAAAAGTTCCCGAGCGAGCAAAAGATACCCGAATGGGTGGCTTCGTACGATGCGGACGATATACCGCAAGGCTTTTCCATAGCGACGGACTTCGATTCCGATGTAGGCTCGTGCCGCGGCGCGGACGTCGTATGGGAGCGCGGAGTAACGTATACGTGCGTTATCGACGGGTTTATCGTGTCGGATAACATAACGGTGAAAAAAGCCGAGATCGTAGACAACGACTTTGCATATTCCGACCACAACCCCGTGCTTTTGACTTTCTCTTTTAACTAAGGAATGCGATAATGTTCAATATAGTTTTGGTAGAACCGGAGATCCCGCAGAATACGGGCAACATATCGCGCACGTGCGCTTGCACGGGCAGCAGACTTCACATAGTAAAGCCCATGGGGTTCGAGATAACGGACGCCAAGCTCAAGCGCGCGGGGCTCGATTATTGGGACAAGCTCGACTTGACTTATTACGAAAACTTAGACGAGTTCTTTGAGCGCAATAAGGGCGGACGGTTTTATTATCTTTCCAAAAAGGCGCAAAAACGCTATACCGATATCGCTTTTAAAGACGGGGATTGGCTCGTGTTCGGCAAGGAGACAAAGGGCTTGCCCGAAAGACTTATAACGGAAAATCGCGACAGCGCGCTTCGCATACCCATGGCGGACGGGCTGCGTTCGCTCAATCTGTCGAACACGGTGGCGCTCGTGCTGTACGAGGCGTTGCGTCAAAACGGCTTCGGCGATCTGGTATGATATCCGCGGGTCTCGGCGCTTTTAGACGGGCGCTGCGATCGGTGTGTTTTGCGGCTGTGAAATTTTTTTATTTTGCAACCGTTTAAAATCAGTTGAGAAAAAATCAACTTTATGTTAGAATGGTGTGGTAACATCGGAGTAATATCGGTAAGATCGGAGGAGCTTTATGTCGGAATACAGTGCCGGTAATATAAGAGTTTTGGAAGGTTTGGACGCCGTGCGCTTGCGTCCCGGTATGTATATCGGAACGACGGGCGTCAAGGGGTTGCATCATATATTGTGGGAGATAGTGGACAACTCTATCGACGAGGTTTCCAACGGATTCGGTACGGGACTTGTCGTAACTGTTCACAGCGACGGCAGCGCGTCGGTAGAAGACGACGGGCGCGGTATACCCGTAGACATCCATCCGCAGCTCGGCGTGTCGGGCGTAGAGGTGGTTTTTACGCAGTTGCATGCGGGCGGCAAATTCGACAGCAGCAACTATGCGCATTCGGGCGGACTTCACGGTGTGGGCGCGTCCGTAACCAACGCTCTCAGCGAATGGCTCAAGGTGGAAGTTTATAAAAACGGCACGACCTACAGAATGGAATTCGAGTCCAAGGAAGTGAACGGCGAGATAAAGGGCGGCATACCCAAGTACAGCTTGATAGACACGGGCGAAAAGACGGACAAGCACGGATCGCGCATACGGTTCATGCCCGACAAGCGCATTTTCGAAACGGTCGTGTTCCAGTTCGAGACGATAGCGCGTCGGCTCAAGGAGCTTGCGTTCCTCAATAAGGGCGTGCGCATAAAGCTCATCGACGAGCGCGTGCACGTGGGCGAAGGATACCGTTCGCTCGAGTATTGCTACGACGGCGGCATAGTCGATTTCGTTAAATACATCAACGAGGCGCGTACAATGCTGTACGACGAGCCTATACGCTTACAGGGCGAGCGCGACGGCGTTATCATGGAGCTTGCGTTCCAGCATACCGACGCGTACACCGAAAACCTTTTCTCGTACGTAAACAACATCCCGACGACGGAGGGCGGCACGCACGAAACGGGATTCAAGTCCGCTTATACCAAGGTCATGAACGACTTTGCGCGGCGCGTGGGCATGCTCAAGGAAAAGGACTCCAATCTCTTGGGCGACGATTACCGCGAAGGGCTTACCGCAGTGCTTTCCGTTCAGATGACCAACGTGCAGTTCGAAGGTCAGACCAAGACCAAACTGGGCAATCCCGCCGCGCGTATCGCGATAGAGGCGCTCGTATCGCAGCTTTTGAGCGAATACTTTACAAAGCCCGAAAACGAAGCGGTCGGCGAGGCGATACTCAAAAAGGGCATGCTCGCCGCTAAGGTAAGGGAAGCCGCGCGCAAGGAAAAAGAGATCACGCGCGCCAAAAACGCCATAGACAACTTCAATCTCGTGGGCAAGCTCACGCCTTGCACGGGCAAAAAACCCGAGAACAACGAGTTGTTCATAGTGGAGGGCGACAGCGCGGGCGGAACGTGCAAGCAAGCGCGCGCGCGTTCGTATCAAGCGATACTGCCGTTGCGCGGAAAACCGCTCAACGCGGAAAAAAAGCGTATAGACCAAGTGCTTGCAAACGAAGAGATAAGAACGCTCATTTCGGCGCTCGGCTCGGGCATAGGCGAGGACTTTAACGTCGATAATTTGAATTACCACAAAGTTATCATTCTGTCGGATGCGGACGTTGACGGATATCATATCCGCGCGATACTCTTGACGTTCTTCTTCAGATACATGAAAGATCTGATAAACGAAGGTCATGTGTATATAGGACTGCCGCCGCTTTATAAGATAGCCAAGGGCAATCAAGTGGAATATGCCTATGACGACAACGCGCTAAACGAAGCAAAATCGCGCATGGGCAAGGGCGCATCGGTGCAGCGTTACAAAGGTCTCGGCGAGATGAACGCCGATCAGTTGTGGGAAACGACGATGAATCCCGAACAGCGCACGCTCATGCAAGTTACTATAGAAGAAGCGGCGGAAGCGGAAAAGCTCGTTTCCGTACTGATGGGCGACGCGGTGGATCTGAGACGCGAGTATATAATAGAGCACGCCGATTTCAACAAAGTCGACGCGTTCAACAGATAACCGACCGTGCTTAAGGAACGTTGATATGGAACAAGAGAATAAAAAGAACAACAAGATAATAGTTCAGACCATGGAAGACGTGATGCGCGATTCCATGATACCGTATTCGGAAGCGGTAATACTCGACCGCGCTCTTCCGCGCGTAGAGGACGGACTAAAGCCCGTTCAGCGCCGTATACTGTTTACCATGCACCAACTCGGCATAACGCCGGACAAGCCGTACCGCAAGAGCGCGCGTATAGTGGGCGACTGTTTGGGTAAGCTTCACCCGCACGGCGATTCTTCCATATATCTCGCAATGGTACGCATGGCGCAAAACTTCAACATGGGTTCTATACTCGTGGACGGGCACGGCAACTTCGGCTCGATAGACGGCGACGGCGCAGCGGCAATGCGTTATACCGAGGCGCGGCTCACCCCGCTCGCGCTCGAGCTTTTGCGCGACATCGACAAAAACACCGTGCGCTGGTCGTGGAACTTCGACGACACCATATTGGAGCCGGACATGCTGCCCGGTCGTTTTCCCAATCTTTTGGTAAACGGCGCGACGGGTATAGCGGTAGGCTTGGCTACCAACATACCGCCGCACAACCTTATGGAGACCATAGACGGCGTTATAGCGTATATAGACAACCCGAGGATAACGCTCAAGGAAATGATGAAGATCATAAAAGGTCCGGACTTTCCCACGGGCGGTGTTATCATTCCCACGGAGCTTGAAAAGGCGTACGAAACGGGCAAGGGCAAAGTGGCGATACGCGCCAAAATGCATATCGAAAACGACAACGACAAAAAGATAATCGTCATTGACGAGATCCCTTACGGCGTAAACAAGGCGCAGCTTCTCGAGAGCATAATAAAAGTGCGCGAGGACAAAAAGGGCGTTCTTGCGGGCATCACGGACGTTGTGGACGAATCCGACCGCGGCGGACTGCGCGCCGTAATAAAAGTAAAGCGCGATTTCAACCCGCGCGAGATCATAAACGCGCTGTTCAAGTACACCAATCTGTCCACTAATTTCTCCTTCAATACCGTAGCTATCGCCGACGGCAAACCTCAGCTCATGGGGCTGTTGGATATAATCGCGTACTACGTAAACTATCAGCGCGAAGTTGTGTTGAAGCGCACCAAGTACGAGCTTGACGCAGCGAAAAAACGCGAGCATATTTTGGAAGGGCTTGTTATCGCGGTAAGAAACATCGACGAAGTTATCAAGATAATCAAGGCGAGCCAAAACACCACCGCGGCAAAGGAAGCGTTGCGTAAGCGGTTCGATCTTTCGGAAATACAAGCTCAAGCCATACTCGATATGCGTTTGGCGCGGCTCACGCACTTGGAGATATTCAAGCTCGAAAAAGAACTTGCGGACGTAAGGAGCGAGATCAAGCGTTTGGAAGCTATAGTCGCGTCCAAGCGGCTGCAGATGGAGCTTGTAAAGACAGAGCTACTCGGCATAAGAAAGCAGTACCGCGAAAACCGCAAGTCGGCTATCGTGGCTACGCCCGAACAGTACGTAGTGCCGAGCGACGACGAAAAGCCTACGTTCGAGTACGTCGTAGCGGTAAACGGTTACAAGCAAGTCAAAAAGATGCTCGTCAAAAACTTTACCATGGCGACCAAGGACTTTACCGACACATCCACGCTCAACGAGATATGCTCGAGCATAGTCAAGGCAAAGTCCACCGACCGCGTATTCTGCTTTACCAACCTCGGCAACTGCTACAAAGTGGACGTGGAGGCTATACCCGACGGCAAATGGCGCGAAAAGGGCGCGCCGCTCAAAAAGATAGTGGCGGACGCAGTGGACGGCGAATATCCGCTGTATTTGCGGACGATAGAGGAAAAATTGCCCAAGGGCAACCTCTTGTTCTACACCAAGTTCGGAATGATCAAAAAATCGCCTTGGAGCGAATACGGCGTTGTCAAATCGAGCTTTGCAGCCACCAAGCTTCGCGACGGCGACAGCGTTATCGCTATAGAAGACGAAGCGGACGGCGCATCGCTCATGATAGTTACCAAGAGCGGCATGTGCTTGAACGCCGACATGTCGGACGTTCCCGCGCAAAACAGAATAGCTTCGGGCGTCAAGGGCATTCTTCTTGCGGACGGCGACGAATGTATAATGATGCGCCAAGTAAACGGCGACGGCGAAGTGGTGCTTTGCTCCGACCGCGCGTTCGGCAAGCGCGTGCTCGTGGGCGAACTCGAAGTATCGGCGCGGTACAGAAAGGGCGTAAAGATCTTCGACTTCGGCAAGCAGAAAGTGGACAACGGCACGAGTCTCGTGTTTGCGTCGTGCGTAACCGTGCCGTACAAAGTTGTATTGAACGTGGACGACGAATACTTGACTGCGTATTCGACGGAAAACTTCACCATAGAAAACCGCACGCATGCGGGAAAACCGTTGCTCAAGGGCAAGCACAAGATAGAAGCGTGCTATTCGTATCACGACAAACTGATAAACGGCTGATATGCCCGACGGGCTTGCTCCGTTTATGCGAATGTATAAATACGGTCTTTAACGGCCGTATTTTTCATTTTGCGCATTACCCGCCGTCGCGTGTACTATACTATAAATATGAAGATGACGGGAACGAAGATCGCGATGTATATTACCGTAGCCGTCGCCGCAGTCATAATGATATCGGCGATAGCGCTGTGCGCGGCGTTCCCCAATAAATACGCGCGCGCGGTAAACGACGCGGCGGACGAGTTCGGGCTGGACCGCTCGCTCGTGCGCTCGGTCGTGTGGGCGGAAAGCGGCTTCGACGCGCATGCTGTATCCGAAAAAGGCGCGTCGGGACTTATGCAGCTTATGCCCGAAACTTACGAGTTTTGCGCCGCGTCGCTCGGCATAGACAAAGGCGATATCTTTGACAAGCAAAACTCGCTCCGCTGCGGCTGCTTCTATCTGGCGCTCATGCTCGACAAGTTTGACGGCGACGAGACCGCCGCGCTAATGGCGTACAACGCGGGGGAAGCGAACGCGAGAAAGTTTTTGGCGGGCGAGACGGTGTTTAAGGAGACGGCGACATACGTCAAAAAAATACGGTTCGCGCGCAAAGTATACGGATTTTTCGGTTGACGTTATTGCTACAGCCGATATAAAAAGCGCCGCTGCGGTCGATATGCCGTTGCGGCGCTTTTAAGTGCATGTTCGGTTTCAGCTTTCATCGCGTATCGCGGTAATGCCCGTTGCGCATGCCGTGATGTGCCGCGCGGAAAGTCGCGGACTATTACCGCTTTGAAAATATCGCGCGGAACAGTGCTACCGTTTCCGCTTTGAACTCGTCCATATCGCCGTCGGACGGCACGCAAAAATCGGACAGCGCCGCGCGCTCGCAGTCGGGTATCTGCGCGTTGATCATGCGTAAAGCTGCATCTCTGTCTACGCTGTCTCGCGCGCAAAGACGCTCGATACGCGTTTCCAAGGCGCAAACCGTGCAAACCGTGCAATCGCATAGCGCGGACAGCGACGTTTCAAACAACAGCGGCGCGCAGATGATCATAGGCGGCTCGGTCGCCCGTACGATCCGCTCTATCTCGCTTATTATGGGCGGGTGGGTTATGTCGTCGAGTTTTTTCTTTGCCGCGGCGTCGCTCGATATCAGTTCGCGGAGCGCGCGCCTATCCAAGCAGTCGTCTTTTGCTACGGAAGGGAACGCGTCTTTTATTCTGCGCTCCACTTGCGAGCCGATAGCCGTTATGCGGCGCGAGATCTCGTCCGCGTCTATAACGGTAAAGCCCGCGGCGCGTAGAGCTTCCGTCGCGACCGACTTACCGCTGGCAATGCCGCCCGTAAGTCCCGCTACTTTCACTTGTTTTTTAAACTCTTTGAGTTCTCTTATGTTTCTGTTCATGTGTGTTCACCGTAAGATAAGATGCGCGTATCGGCATAGCATACAGCGCCTATTTGCACTCCATCCAGTTTGCGCCGACCGAAATATCCACATCGAGCGGAACGGACAGCTTGACTGCGTTTTCCATTTCCGAGCGCAGTATCGCTACGACCTCTTCCGTCTCGTCGGGCGCGGCGTCTACTATGAGTTCGTCGTGGACTTGAAGAATGAGTTTTGACTTCATGTCTTTAAGTCTATTGTGCACGTTTATCATGGCGAGCTTTATAATGTCGGCGGCGGTGCCTTGCAGCGGCATGTTCATTGCCACGCGTTCGCCGAACTTGCGCTCGGTGAACTTTGCGGAGTTCAGCTCGGGTATGGATCGGCGGCGGTTAAACTCGGTAACGGCATAGCCGTGCTGTTTGGCAAACTCTATAAGCCCGTCGAGATACGCCTTTACTGCGGGGAAGCGCTCGAAATACCGTTTGATGTATTCGTCGGCTTTGCGCGGCGGTATATGGATGTTTTGGCTCAGTCCGTAATTGCTTATGCCGTACACAATGCCGAAGTTGACGGCTTTTGCGTCTCGCCGCATTTGCGCAGTTACGCTGTCGAGCGGCACGCCGAACACCTCCGACGCAGTGGACGCGTGTATGTCTCCGCCGTTGTTGAACGCTTCTATCATTTTTGGATCGCCCGAAAAATGCGCCAACAGCTTAAGCTCTATCTGGCGATAGTCCGCGTCGATCAAGACGTTGCCGTCGCGCGGAACAAACATGGAGCGCAACAGCTTGCCTTGATCGCTGCGCGCGGGGATGTTCTGCAAGTTGGGATCGGTGGACGACAGTCTGCCCGTTGCTGTTATGGTCTGATTGAACGAAGTATGCACGGTAGCCCCGCCGCCGAGCGCCTTGCGCAGTCCGTCCACAAATGTGGACTTAAGCTTGGAGTTGAACCGATATTTTAATATCTCGTCCACTATCTCATAGTCGCCCGAAAGCTTTTCCAAAACCTCGGCTTTGGTCGAGTAGGGCGGTTTGCCGGGGTACGGTATCTTCATTTCGTCAAAGAGTACCTTTGCAAGCTGCTTGGGCGAGTTGAGATTAAAGCTGCCGCCGTAAAGCCCGTGTATGCGCTCTATGCTCTTTAGCTCGAGTTCGGAAAGCTTCGCGCCTATTTCGTCGAGGCGGGTCTTGTCTATGGTAAAGCCAATGCACTCCATTTCAAACAGAATAAAGAGAAGTGGCAGCTCTATTTCGCGATACAGCTTGGTCATGTCGCGCGCGTCAAGCTCGCTCATGCATTCGTCTCGGTAGGAGAACAGCTCGGCGGCGGTGGTAGGCGACAGCCTATATTCGAGAAGATACGCCATTAGCGATATGTCGTCGGCGTCGGGAATTGCGGCGCGCGCCGCTTTTGCCCGCGCGCACTTGTCCGTCCCGCTGCCCGTACAGCGGTCTATCTCGTGCAAAAGCGCTTTTAGATCGAAAGTCAGTACGCGCCGCCTAAACAGCGGAAGCGCAGCTTGCACGGCAGCGTCCGCCGTGAATACGCTCATCAGATCGTCCGATACGGGGAGAACGTAGTCCGTCGCGCCGTCGAAAGCAAAGTGGAGTCCGTCGCGCATGATAAGAACTGCGACTTCCTTGTCTATGTTGTCGGACAAAACGCCGCTTAGTTTATCGGGCGAAAGCGGCACTGTTTCGGCTGTTTGCGCGCGCGGCGACGGCGTATCGACAGAAGTCTTAAACAGCTCGTCGCGCTTGAGCAGCGATTTGAACTCGCATTGCGCAAAGATATCGCGTACCGCCGCGGAAAACGGGAAGGTCGCTTTGCACTGTTCGAGCGAAAATTCTATGGGAACGTCCGTGTCGATCTCGGCGAGTTTGCGCGAAAGATACGCCCACTCCTTGCCCGTTTCGAGCTTGCTCCGCTTGCTGCCCGTAATGCTGTCGAGATCGGAGTAAACGCCGTCGAGCGAGCCGTACTCTTGCAATAGTGCGGCGGCGGTCTTGTCGCCAATGCCGTTTACGCCCGGTATGTTGTCGGAAGAATCGCCCGCGAGCGCTTTAAAGTCCACCACGCGATCGGCGGGAACTCCGAATACCTCGTGAGCGTTTTGCGGCGTAACCTCTATCGTTTCGGAAATACCGCGTTTGGTCAAAAGCACGTGCGTGGACTCGTTTACGAGCTGCACGCTGTCGCGGTCGCCCGTAAGGATATAAGTGAACGCGCCCGCGCGCCGCGCCGCCGTGCCTATAATATCGTCCGCTTCGTAGCCCGCAAGCTCGTAACGCTTTATGCCCATAGCGTCGAGCAGCGACTTTAAAAGATCCATTTGCGACGCAAGCTCGATAGGCATGGATTTTCTCGTCGCCTTGTACACGGGCGTGAGCTTGTGCCTAAACGTGGGCGCATGAACGTCGAACGCCGCCGCGATGTATTTGGGCTTGTAATGCTCCATGAGTTTGATGAGCATTGCCGTAAACCCGTATACCGCGCCTACATGCTCGCCGCGCGACGTAGTCATGGCGGGCAGAGCGAAAAACGCGCGGTTTACGAGCGAGTTGGCGTCTATTACAATAAAGCTGTCTTTTTCCATAAATCAATTATACACCCGTTTGTGCCAAATTACAAGGCTTTGCGGATAAAGGTATAAAAAATAAATGTGCGGCGTTTCCCGTCTTGCGTCGGGTCAATAAAAAAATCGTAAAATATGTCGTAAACGATTGACAAATACGCATGGATTTGATATTATTGATTGCGTCGGCATGGGGATTTAGCTCAGTTGGTAGAGCATCTGCTTTGCAAGCAGAGGGTCAGCGGTTCGAGTCCGCTAATCTCCACCAATTCGTCTGTTGACGAAGTTTACAGACGAAAGAGTTAGCGGACTCGAAGCCGAATGGGCGCTCCCTACAAACAGTGCGGTGCACTGTTTGTAGGGAGCGTGCGAGCGGCTATGCCGCGAAGTAGGCGGATTGCCAAAGGCAAGACGCGCTAGTCCGCTAATCTCCACCATAATGTAAAGGAATGTAGCTCAGCAGGTTAGAGCACCACCCTGATAAGGTGGGGGTCGGTGGTTCGAGTCCACTCATTCCTACCAACGCAAGCGACCCAAAAGGGTCGTTTTGCGTTGGTAGGGAGGGGTGGCAAGACCATGCGGCGCGTAGTGTAGTTTGACAGAAAAGTAATGTCTTACCGCCGCGCCGCGCTTGTTATTATCAAGTGTCCGTCGTGGTACAATTTGACATTTCAGAATGTTATATACTTGAAAAAATCTTTGGACTTTGATATGATATACTGTATTATAAACAGTGATTTGGGGTAATAATTATGTTTGGTCTTTTCAAGAAAAAAATATAAAAAACTACACCGAAATATAAATGTCCGTGCTGTGGTCATTACACTCTCGGCGTTACTCGGCAATATGATATTTGCCCTGTTTGCTATTGGGAAGATGACCCTTTTCAATTCGATGATCCCGATTTGGAACACGAGGCAAATACTGTTTCATTAAATCAAGCAAAAGAAAATTATAAAGAATTCGGCGCTGCTCACGAAAAGTTTATAAAAAGTGTGCGCCCGCCCAAAGAAGATGAATTGTTTGACTTAGACAACTAAATTTTTAAATATTCGTTTTGCGTTGGTAGGAATGAGCGTATAAATGAAGAAAAGCGGTATGCTTGTTATGATCGATCCGCCGTACAAATACATTGTAATTATTGATATTGACTTCCGTAATAATTTCCGTTATATTAATTATATAAATTATTAAGGAGGTAAATTATATGTCTACAATCACGTACTATCATTGTTATAAGTGCGGGCATTACAGTATGAATGCCAACGGGGGGAAATGTCCTAATTGCGGTAGCGAAGACTATCATGCAGAGCCACAAGAGGAGAAAGAATAAAATACGTTTTAGATTGAATAAGTCCCGTAATGAAAAAAGCTGCATAAGGGTATCTGTTATAGGGATTTCCTTGTGGGCAAAGTATAGCGCACTATCTTCGCAAGCGAAGATAGTGCGCTATACTTTATAAA
>CAJTTD010000002.1 GCA_910579205.1 uncultured Christensenella sp. | reverse complement strand
CCATACGGTTTAGTTTATCATATGTGTACCGACTTGTCAAGAGTCCGTTTTTGTAGTTATGAAATTAGCCCGTCTTTTTGTTAAAACGGACTAGTTTCACATATGGATTTTTATACTTACTTATGATTAATTTTTCATTATAATTTAAATTCCAATAATACGACATAGCCTTATAAATACTTAATGTCTTCTCGTCTCTACAAAAAGGTTTATGTATCAATAGATTTAAGAATTTGCTTTTTGATTTGGAACTTTCATTATAACTAACGTTTTTGATGAACTATCCAATTCACCGTATATTTCCTTACAATTAGGATCCAAAAAAACTTCTGTGCCTTCACAAGAAACTCGCGGATCAGCAAATTGCGCAAAAATATTAGATAGAGAACTGAAACCATTTTCGTTTGCTTCAATTGCAACCACATTCGTTCGCTTATCATATTTACAAGAAACATATGATCCGTCTAAAAATACCTTTTTAATTAGCATAATAACCTCCTAAAAAATAGTCCATCCTGTTGTAGTAAAACCGAAACGACTTAATATTATATGAATTTTTCCCAAAGTATCGTTTCCTTTTATCGGTGCTTTTATAAAGAAATCAAAGTTAAAATGATTCTTTGACTTTACACCATCTATCATATGATGACTAGTATCCCATCTAAGTTGTCTAGTGCCATCAGCCGAAACCCACCGACCTTTACTCACTTTCTTATAACCCTTACCCAATAATTTTTGACCATACTTTGATGCATTATATCTACCCGTTGTATGATACACCCCTAATATAGCAGTTCCTACAACTGCAATACCCTCAGTAATACCTGCATACCAATTATAAGCAGTTTCATTACCCTGAAATATGCCATCACGAACAAAATTATAACCAGTGCCTGCTTCAATCATTGTTGCAATACCATTTACACCTGTTAAAATACCAGCAGTTAATGTGACACCTGCTACCAATGTCATCGCTAATGGCGTTCCTGCTCCAAATGTAGTAACAGATATAACTACTGCTGCAACCGCAGTAAAAATCATCCCAACAGATTTCCAGAATTTGCCCCAATCCCACGTTCCATATGGATCATAGCCCATTACGGGATTGTTCCCGCAATATGCGTACAAGTTCAACCCGTTGATCGTATTCGGCTCTAAGTATTGCGTGCTGTCCGCAGATATAAACCGTCCCGTTTCGGGATCGTAGTATCTCGCATTAAGGTAATACAATCCAGTATCGGTATCGTAGTAGTAACCGCGGTATCTTATCGGGTTTATGTTACCTATTCCGCTGTTATCCACTTCCGTTACTTCGCACTTGCCCCATGCGTCGTATTTGTATTCGGCTGCGAGCTCTAGCTGTCCGTTTGTCAGCTTGAATATATGCGTTACATCGCCTTGTACGTTCTTGCGGTAGACGTATTCTTGTCCGTTATAGCCAAAGCCTTGTATGCCGTTTACGCCGTATCTGAAGCGGAGCTTATTCGTGCCTATTTCCATTCCCAATATCTTTGTTCCCGATATAAAGAACTTTGTCGTTACTCCGTTTACAGTCTTTGTAAGACGTATGCCGTTAGCGTCGTATGTATATGTATTGCCGTTATAGCTCGTTAGAGCGCCGTATCTGCTCCAAGCAAGAGCTTTATTTCTATACGTCGTAGGTCTGCCCATTTCGTCGTACACGCACTTTTCGCCGTTGTACGCCGTCATTTGGTCGCGCCAGCCGCTTGCTTTGTACGAGTACAACATTACCGAAACAGCCACTTTTTCCGCAAGCGAACTTAGCGTAAACCCGTACTCGGACTTACTCAAGATATTTCCGCCCGCGTCATAGGCAAATACCGTAGTCTTCCCCATTTCCTTGTTGTCTTCCCGCACCATACGGTTTAGTTTATCATATGTGTACCGACTTGTCAAGAGTCCGTTTTTGTATATTTCCGTAATATTTCCAGCTTTATCGTATTTATACTTTAACTGTTCGTCAAGGCTGCCGTTTATGCCAAACCTTACCGAAGATACATAATCGGTCGTTCTGTCGCCGTACTTGAGATAGTATCTATTCTCATCTGTTATTGTGTTGTTCCCCACTGTTTGGGATACGGAGTACATTCTGCCGAGCGCGTCGCGTTCGAGCGTTTGTTTTACGTCATTGGGCAACATAACATCAACAAGATCGTGCTCGGGCGTTTGGGCATAACCGTAGGCGTACTCTTCCTTTACGTCGTTTATATTCACCTCGGATATTTTAAGTAAACCTTTGTCATCGTATGTTTCGGATAAAACAACACTCTCGCCGTGCAAGGCGTACGACGTCTTAGGGTTCTTTTCGTCGGAGATGTATTCGTACACGATATTAGCTATCCCGTCGGTTACTTTTTTAAGCTTATCCGTATTGCCGTCATACTCGTATTTAAGCACATCGACTGTCGTTCCGTTCGTTACGTCTTGTACGGTCTTCTTTCTGTTTTTGCTGTCCGTCGCAGATCGTAATACCGTTCCGTCGGCAAATGCGGTTGTCGCAGTATCCAAATCGTTTGCCGTTATGCCGTCTACATAAACAGTACTTTCCATTACCTTGCCCGCTATCTCGGTTTCCATGATCCTACCGCGACCGTCGTAGGCATAATTTATGTCGATACCGTTATGAGATACGGTGGTGAGCATGTCCTTGGTGTACTTATACGTTGTACCGTTAGCTTCGCCGTCATCGTCGTTGCTCATACCCGTCTGCGTGTCGGTATCGTAATCGTAGCCGTACACCGTCTTTCGGCGGTCAGTCGTTTTTTCGGACATAGTAAGACCGCGCGAATACTCGTATTCTGTTTTGAGAACTTCGCCGTTTACTTCGCCGCGAGGGTCAAGGGTGGCTATGAGCTCGCCTTTTTTGTCGTACAGATATTCTTCGACATACTTGGACGTACTGTCGTTTTCGTTGTACTTGGCTGTTTGGATAAGCACGCCTTTATCGTCATAGACGTTTTCCACACAGTTCCCGTTATGGTCGCAAGAATACAGCAATGCTCCGCTCGGATCATAACGCATTTTACTCTCGTACTTTTTACCGTCTACAGTCATTATTGACTTAATAGGAAGATCTTCCACATATTCGTACTCGGTAAGGATGTCGCCGTCAAACTCACTTATTACGTTGCGGTCGTCGTCGAACGTGCGCTCGGTATAACCGTTGCATTTACACAGCTTGAAGTCGGTAACATACGCATTGCCATAGTTATACGAATAATCGAAGAATACGGTTATCTTAGAAACCTTTTGTACGTCTTTTATTTTTACGGGTAGCGCCGCAAGCTGCCAATCGGTATTATAGAAGTCGTATGTGCATTCGTATGTGTCGCTCACTATGCCGCCGCCGTATTCCACGACTGCTTTAAGCCCGAACCGCCTATTGTTGCGCAGTTTGTCCGCGACGTTCGATGACGTCTCTTCATACTCGGTAAATAAATCTTTGCCGTATGCCGTAATGCGCTTGTTATGTCGTACCGACATAGACTGCGCTTTCGCCCACGCAGACAATACCATTACGCCGTTGTTGGGAATGTCTTTTCGATCGACATCCGAGATGTTTATTACTTGGCATATATAGCATTCTTCCGAGCCCGAAAGCTGCAGCGCAGTTCTATTGTCTATTGCGGTGATAGATGCGCTATCGCCCGAAGAATGCGTCCAAGGGATCATTCCACCCGAAAAATCGTGATTGACGACAATGTTTTTTTCGGACATCAACTCGCCGCACGAAAACGATTTGTTTAGTCCGTTGTACTCGTACGACGCGTTGCGTTCGGCATTGCCCGTTTTTGTATATACCGTTACGGCGCGTCCCATACGATCGAAAACATATTGCGTACTTGCGTCTTTTGTTTCAACGGTCGTCGTATAATCGCTCGTGCGCGTTATTTTGCAAGTTTTTACGAGCTTTTCCAAACAAGGCGTTACGCCGTTCTTATCTACACGCTCGGCAGCCACGCTTTCCGTAACAGTCAATACGGTATCGGCATATGCGAAACGAACTGCTTCATCGGCTATACCTTTGACCTTAACAAGACGTCCGCTTTCGTCATAAGTAAACTCGCTCGACTCGCCGTCGGGATAGACCGCTTTTGTGAGATAACCGTCTTTATACTCGTAACGGCAGATCCTGCCTTGACTGTCTGTCATACTTGCGATATTGCCGTCGCTGTAGACAAATTGCATTAAGACATTGCCGTCTTTATCATTCAACGACTTTATATTATCTTCATCGTCGTAAATAATAGAGATTTGATTTTCGTGCAAGTCGCTTAATACAACGAGCTTGCCGTAATAGTCAAAACCGAGAAAATTCTTATCTTCGGTAATTATAAAGTCGGTAGGCTGTTTCTTTTGCTCGGCTATAAGCAGATCGCGCTGTAAAACCAAAGCGCCGATCTGACGATCCACATCTGCCATTTTTGCTCTGTCGTCGGCAATTGCGTCTTCGAGCTCGGCAATGGCGATCGCTTGAGTACGTTCTCCCTCCAACATAGACAGTTTGGATAATTGATCATTGTAATTAAGCGCTAACCTATCATAATAATCAGTTCTTTGACCGGCAACAAGACTTTTCGCATCATAGACAAGCTTCAAATTGCTTATTGCATTTTGATGACGATTAAGAGTAAATGAACTAAAAGCTGTTAAATAACCATCATCATTATATGCAATATAATTAGGATCTACGGGAATATCTAACATTTTAGAAACATCCGACTGTCCACCGTCAACTTGTAATTGTTCAAAAAAACCGTAAAGCCCCTCTTTTTTCTTATTTTTAAGCGCATCTAAATAGGGACTATTCAACGAAATACCGGTAGTCGCTTCATAGTCTTGATTAGCATAAAACTGATCAATTCGATCTAACTCCGAGCCAAAGAAATATGCTTTGTTATTAGCTTGTTGAGCTTTGTATTGAAGTTCCAGTTGTTTCTTTTGCAATTCATATAATTCTTCTTGCTTTTTTGCATTATAATCTAACGATTGTTTTTGAATTTTTGCAATTTTATCTTTAACATCGTTCATTTCTTTTTGCTTTGAATACTGCACTTGATATTCGCTGATCTTACTCGAGCAATAAACAATATGTTCGTTTACGTCATGCTGATACTCTACAAGACTGCGAATTTGCTCGTTTAAATTATTGATATCTTCGCTATTTACAAAATCAAACACATCGATCACCGTGTCGTCATCGTACTTGCGTTCCTCATATACAGCACATTCTATATTATCGTGAACGACCTCGTGATAATGCCCTATAATTGGTTTGTGATTCATTTTTACTTTGGATCTCTTTATATATAACGTATTAGACGATATTCTCTGTTGTTCGATGATCCTTGTCAGTTTAATGTTATTTAAAGTATAATACTCGCCGTCAACTTTTTTTACATTGGATTCGGGTACATAAAACGTACCGTCTCTGTTCCCCAATAAAATGGCGTCGTAAATATAATAATATGTAGGAATATAAACTATATCGCCCTTGCGTTCCACATAATATCTTTTGCCGTTCATTATATAGTAATATTTAGAGACATACTCTTTATCGCTTGTTGCGTAATCGACATAGCGAGAATAGCTTTCAAGGCGCATGCCTAGTTCGTTACTTACTTCGTGAATTACATCTCGTTCCGTGCCGTTATCGTCATAGGTAAGTTCGCCCGTCGGTTTCATATAGCAGTCCGCTCTGTCTACATAGTGCGAATATCCATATTGCGGGTCTTTATAATAATACTTCTCTACAAAATCGTGGTGATTGCCTTGCCCGTCGATATATACCTTATTCTCCGAGCCCATAAGATGAGCCGAACCCATTGCGGGCTTGTTGATAAGCCTTTGATGTATATCGAGCTTAAAGCCTTTACCGCATTTAAATTCATCTGTTTCGATTTCTTTTTCGTCTATACCGCGCATTATGCCGTCCGTTGTTTTTCCCGCCATGTCGCTATTGTAAATATGGCTTACGGGCAGCTCAAGCGATCCGTCGCGAACAGTCAGATCCGAATGCTTCCATTTTACGCCTGATGTATTGAGATCGACAGAACCCGATCCAGCTCGACCCGCGCTCAAATCCAAACGCGCACAACCTTCGCTTTCCAAACGCGACGACACATAATCGATAAAAATGCGCGGACGATATTCCGACACGTACGCCTTTTCGGTCATGAATACTATAAAATCAGTCGTGCTGTCCGTCGCGTTTCTATGCATTCTGAGTTGGACATTATTATTATTTGTGATCGCGTCTTGTATCTGCGACGTGATATCTATATCTATACGGTTGTTTATGCCGTTGTAAGTAAATTGGTCTATGGTTCTATCGCCGTCTTTAACCGAAAAACCTTTAGACGTACTCGGCTGATAACCGCCGTCCGCTTTTGTGAGTTCGAGAATAGCATGCAAAACACGCGTTTGCGTCCCTATTGCCTTTCTTATAGGATCGGCTTTTATCGATACGCCCATTTCAAAAATATGAGCTTGATTGTTATAATAATTGCAGCCAAGCGATATTTTATCCCCGACAGGCGAAATAACATTTCCATTTTTATACTCGCCCATCGTGATAATATCAGTCGTATTTCCCATGATCTGCGGGTCGATGACTACGGGGAACTGACGCGCGTCGGCATTGATCCACGCTTCGTCGGCTATTACGCGCAATGTGTAATTGCCCGCGCCGCCTTCGAGCATATACTCCACCGCGTCGCTTTGCTCGTTAGCCATGTCGTACATGTACGGCGCGGGGATCAAGAATTTGACCTCGTTCGTCGCCGCGTCGTATAGCTCTATGGTCTTGCCGTTCGCTCGCGCTTCGAGCTTGCCGAGATCGAGCTTGAACAGATACTCGTACGCTTCCGATCTGGCATTGACTATAATGTTTTCTTTGAGCCGATTGTTCTCGACAAGGTATTCGAGATCGCAGTTGCTGATTATGTTCGCGAATCGCACGTCCGACGGCTCGCGATCCTTTAACGCGAATTTCACCGCGCCGTGCACAAGCTCGGTTACCTTGCTCGCCGCAGATCTCGGGCTGCGACGAAGATTGCGCATTGCTTGTATATCTCTGCGTATAGTACCGACAAAACGGTTCAGCTTGGACGTTACCGCAGCTACGGGCGACATGGCTATTTTGTAATCGTCTTGTATAAGCTCGACGAGCTTGTTTTGCGCCGTGCTCTTTGCCAGCCTTACAAGAAATTTATTGCGTCTGCTCTCGAATACTTCTTCGCCGTCGTCGTTTACCGCGTCTATAAAGTCGTCGGCTGCCGCCGCCTCTATCCCGTCGTTATTATCTATGGGCGACGAAAAGAGGACTGCCGTATGCAAGCCCGTCTTGGGGTTGGTGAACTGTTTGGAATAGTCCGTGCCCGCGCCTATGTCCTCGTAACACGTTACGGTTTCGTCGTTTATCGCGTTGCTGTTTGCGTTATCGATTACGTTGTTGATGTTGTTGTTTTCCATGATGATTTTCTCCCGAATTGAATGATTATTTGTTGAGCAAGCTCTGCTCGTATTTACTTGTGTAGCCGACTGAGCGTCGGGGGCTTGGTCGTTATCTTCCGTTGCCGCGTATGCGAGCGCGGGATCGTGTTGTTGTATTATGTCGTTTGGGTCTTGCCACTCGCCGTCCGCCCCGCCGCTGTCCGTGTAATCGTCGTCTTGTTCGGATACTATTACTTCGGACGGATGGTCGTTCGGGCTGCTGCCGAGTTCTTTTTCGTCGGCTGCGCTAAGGTCGTTTTCGCCCGAACAGTCCGTATCTTTTTTTTTAGATTTTTTCTCGACTTGTTTCTTCGCATAGACCTCTATATGGTCGAACGCCGCTTGGACTATCTTTCGCACAGTCCTTTTATGCAGAAACGGTTTGAGCATTGTCGGGATGAGTTCGTAAACTTGCTCTACGGCTATCTCCAACTTTTCTTCGCCCGTTTTGTCGTCTTGCTCGGCATTGGCTATTGCGCCCGTCGCGGCTTTATGTAATTTCCCGCGAACGTAAAAGTAATGCCCTATAAATGTTATTAACAGCGACAATGCCGTTAGCGCTAAACTTACGATCGCTTCCGCGCTTAAAATTTCCATATTATTTACCACCCATAATATCATCCACAATACTGTTGACACCGTTTATTCTCGCTTTGAAATTTTTGAGCATTTCAATAAAATTGACTTGCCGCTTATGTCCTTGTTTTATATCCGCCGCCATATTTATGCGTTCGTCGTTATCGGTTTCCGTTGCGCTGACGCCCGCGGAATTACTTTGCGTTAGCTCGGCAATGCCCGTTGTCATCGAAGCTGCCATTGCTGTTTTGCATAACTTGGAACTGCTTTTACTCTCACTCATCGGTTTCTCCTTTGTGGTTTTTTGTTCCATAACAGCGTAACACCGTAAAATCTTATTTGTCAATGTGCTATTCGGTCAACTTTTGAACCATTCAATCAACTTATGCAATAGTCGGTCGCGAATTAAACTATTCGGTCTGAAATCGAACTATTCGATCGGATCTTGACCGAATAGTTCACCACGCTTGAGAAAGACGAGCCACACATCGTATCCGCATATGATTAGGAGAAGTACGGCATTGCACTGCCTATTAGACATACAAGCACGCCGAAACGCCGTTTATTTGACTTTTATCTTTTAATTATATATAATTACAAAAAATGGGGTTGCATTATCATGAGCCAAAGCACAGAAATGAAAAAAGCATTACTAAAATATGTTGTTCCGCATTTGCAAGAAAATGGGTTTGGCGGAGAATACCCTAATTACAGACGAGCCTATTCCGATAGGATCGATATCATTTCGTTTACCACTTATAAATACGGCAATGCTTTTTATGTCGATATTTCTACCGCATATTTACGCGATGATAACAACAATCACACCCATTTCAACGGCAATTATAACGAAATCGTAACGGGAAATTGCAATAAAATATATCGATTAGAGGGCAATTTCGACCATTTGTTTTTTTATACGGATGTGTATTTTAGCTGGGGGCTATATTTAGGCGTGAGCGACAAAAAAGCAGAAACTTATAAGAAGGGGCTTTTTGATATTCGCGTTCAAAAAGCCGACCAGAATATTTATAAACGGGTTTGCAATAAAGTTAATAAACAAATGCGTAAAGCCTATAAATGGTGGAACAAAATGAGTAAAAAGTGATTTGTTCGGTTAGCCATTCTGGACTCGAACTTCCGCAAGGTTTTAGCGGCGAACGCGGTGTGATAACGACCGTCAAAAGCGCCGCTTGACTTTGCCGTTAAAAATTGATATAATTTAAAAAAATCACGGAAGAAATATTATGAAATTCAATAAACTGACGGTGGCATTGGATATGTACGGCTGCCCTAACCGCTGCAAACATTGCTGGGTAGGACACACGCCTAACGGAAACTTGGCGGAGAACGATTTAATTTACGTCGCGCAAGCTTTTCGTCCGCATGCGGATAAAATGGAAATATTCGACTGGTATCGCGAACCAGATTATAAAGATAATTATTCGCGTTTGTGGCAGCTCCGAACCGAATTGTCCGACTTTGTTACGCCGCATTTTGAATTGGTAAGCGTATTCCGCTTGGTGCGCGACGACAACTATGTAAAGTGGCTGGCGGCGCTCGGAATGAAATGCGCGCAGATCACGTTATTCGGCGGCGAAGCGACTACCGATCATTATACGGGCAGACGGGGCGCGTACAAAGAAATACTTCGAGCGATGGATATACTGATAGAAAACGGCATGTCTCCCCGCGTGCAGATTTTTGTAAACAAAAGCAATATCGACGAATTGCCGCAGATAGAAAAGCTGATAGAACAAAATAACTACGTAGACCGTTGCAAGTCTTTCGGCGGTAAATTCTCTTGTTTTGTGCATCAAGGGTCTTGCGACGGCGAAAACGAGAAACTATACGATATCCGCGTAACGCCCGACGACTTGGAAAAAATACCCGCATTGCTCAAAAACTTTACGCTCGAATATTTTAATACAGACGATCTGTCTGTCATTTTCGGACGAGCGGAAAGCGAGCTTTACGACGAATTGATATGCGATACGTCGATAAACGATTTTACAAGCGGCGAACCCGCTTTTTACGTAAACAACGGCTTTGACGTATACCCGAACATAAGCACGCCTACGCCGTATTGGCGATTGGGCAACTTAAAGACAGACGGCGCAAACACCGTCATAAGTAATTATCTGCAAAACAATAGCATCGCTCAAAAAGTCGGCGCAACAACGCCTATAAACGAGATCGTTAAAAAAATCGGCGACGCAAAGAGCATGCGGCTTTTCGATAAAGACGACTATATAATATATTTGATAAACGGATATTGCAAACGCATAATTCAATAATTTTATTTTGAGCCGCCGTCGTGTATGATATGTTCTTCACTTTAGCGAACAGCAAGTCGCTATATGCCCTATTGAGCGATCACCTTGTCTTGTCCTTAGGTACGGTCGTTATATTAGAGCGAATGACCAAAGCGATCCACACCACCGTATAAGCCGCTATGACTGCGCCCATAATAATACACCAATTTTTGTAATATGTTACATTAAAATTTTCAACTTCCGAAACTCTGATACAAGAGCCTTTGCCGTCTATGTAAATTTCGACTTCAGTTCCTATGAGCGATTTTGCATAATCGATGTCAGATGTTCTAAGCACAATAATACCCCAATAATGCGTTCCATTTTTATCATAGTATTCATAAACTACATCGTATACCGTATCATAAAGACCTTCCAATATATGCGGATCTAAACTTGTTACAGTGGCTACAACTTTTTCTTGTTTTTCTATAGCTTCTTGTTTTCCAACATCTTGACGATAACCATATATAAATATCAATAGTACAAAACCCAACACCGCATATATAGCTAATATAATAAGTATTTTTTTTACTATATCCATACCAAACACTCCTAAAACTCTCGCGCCAAAGCAGAAACTATTGATATGCACGAACTTATACAACTTATAATGATAATTTCCATATTCTTAGCGGTTAGTTTTTCCATGATGTGCTCCTTTTGTTTTGTGTTATTCGATCACTCGTTTGTTTGGGCTATGTCGCTCGGCGTATCTTCGTTCTTGCCGCGCTTTTTTCGCCGATTGCTGACGACGCCCCATATTATAAGTCCTACCGTGTAACATACGGCTATACCTATTGCAATACCCATAAGTGTCCAAGCAAAATTTTGATTGAAGTCATTAGCTTTATATACTGCTATACTGTGTCCTTTGCCGTCTATATAAATATCTACTTTCTTACCGATGTACGATTCGGCTTCGTCAATGCTACTTAAACCAAAAATACATTTTTCACGATATGTCATTCCTTTTTCATCAATATATTCATATCCCAAATCATATGTGGCTGCGTGCTGTCCATGAGAATTAGGAACTATTCCCACCCATTCTGCTTGCACTACGACACCGCTCCTAATGGCATCCGCTTTACCATGATCGTCAAAATAATGAATCACACCCAACGAACACAATAAAGCACTAAAAAAATAAACGAAGCTATTAAACAGAATAAATTTTACTTTTCCCATTTTTACCCCACTGCAATGTATCGACGAGTTGCATAAAACTACTGCATAATTATAGATCGATAAGCAGTAAAAGACAAGAAAGTTTTATTGGCAATTTGTCAATTAATGTTTACAACGATAGTTTTTAACGGTAAAAACTATAAAAACGATTTCCGCGATCAATAGCACGAAACATGCCGCTATAAGTAATATCAGCTCCCACTTTTCGGCATTCGTTGTTTGTATTACTTGATTTCCCACATTGCTCGTTACAATTATCAAGCCCATGCATACGGTAAAAACAGTAAGCGCGATCAATGCTATACCGCCTATTACGGACAACGTGAGCCACAGCTTAAATCTGCCGCGCGTATTTGTTGCCGCGACGTTCTTTTCATCGGCGGCGTGTTCGCCGTCCGAAAAATAATTTAAACCGACGTCAAAGAATTTACTCAGTTGACTGATATTATCCCAATTGGGAGACATTTCGCCTAATTCCCATTTCGATATCGCTTGGCGCGACACACCTATCATATCGCCGAGCGCTTCTTGCGAAAGCCCTTTCTGTTTTCTCAATTCGCATATTTTATCGCCCAAAGAACTTGCCGACGTTTTTACTTTGCTCATGATTATTTACTGATATCTCCTTCTCATGTGATAGTCAGCCATTCGGGGGTCTGACTTCCGCAAGGCTTTAGCGGCAAACGCCCGTACCGAGACATTACAAACGATCGGCAAAAGCGTAAACGGCGATTACATGCGCCGAGCGCTATAAAATTTTTTCCATGTCTATTTTCTGTATGCGCAAGCCTATCTTTTTATAAAAAGCGACGGCGTTTTCATTGTCCGCCCACACATTCAATGTTACATTATAGAAATCGTTGGCTTTGGCATGCTCGACCACATGATCGAAAAGCGCTTTACCTATCCCGCCGCCGCGAGCTTTTTCGTCCACGCACAGATCGTCTATGTAAAGCGTTTTAACGTTGCACATGTTTTCGATGCCGCCGTTATCCATGGCAATACAAAACGCATACCCGCAAACACTACCGCCGCGCGTCGCAACGAACACGGGCTTATTTTCGTCTTTCAGTATCTCCGACAACTGTTCGTCCGTATACTTTTTTGCGCCCGTCTTAAACAGATCGGGACGCGCGTCGTTGTGCACCTTATGCACTTGGTAAAGCAGTTCGCCTATTCGTTCTATATCCGTAGCTGCCGCTCTGCGTATGGTCAATATGTTATCCATATCACGATTATATCAAACGCGACGGCCAATGTAAAGAAGTTAGCGTTAGATACATGCGCTCAAACGTTCAACGGCGTTTTTTCGCATATAAAAATACCGACGGTATAGCCGTCGGTATCGTTACAAGCCGTTTGGACTTATTTGCGCTTTTTGGGCGGAGTGGATACTTTTTTGTTGGTCGTAGCTTTAGCCGCATTGGCTTTGCGGGTAAAGATGACGGTCGCCGCTACCGCGCCCGCGGTAAGGATCATGACCAAAACCACTATCGTGATTATTATGCCCGTTTTAACGTTTCTCTTGCCGGGGGCTGCGGATACTTGAACATCGACAGCCGCCGCTTGGAAAATGTCGTCGGAGCTAACTACTATTTTCGGCTGTTTGACTTCTATGTTGTTATCCGCATAGTACTTGGCTGCGCGTTCAGAAATGAACGATATTTCTATTACGTCGCTGTTGCCCTTGGCGTCGTCTTTGCCGAGCATTTCGTAGCCAACGGTGAGGTTGTTGCCGTTAAGAGTATCGGTTATGTCTTTGCCGTTAAGCATGACGCGATCGACTTTGTATCCATCGTCTGCGGTCAAAACATACGATACGCTTCCGTTTTCCGATACCGATTTGATAGTCGTTTCGTTTATGCTTCCGCCAATGCCGTTGACGCTCGCGTACACGTTTCTGTCCGTCTGCGTGCCGTCCGACTTGACGGCGCATATCATGAACGGGCTGAAGCTCTTGACAGTGGCTATAATGCCGTATTCGGTAACTACGCACGGGATCGCTTCCGAGTCTTTGATAGTGCCGTCGGGATTGCGCGTATAGTGGTAAACGGTGAACGTTACGCCCGCGCTTTCGGGACCGTATCCTTCGGGGAAGCCGAAGCCCACTTGCATATAGCTACCGTCGGGAACTTTTTGCACAATTCCGCACAACAAGAGATCTATCTGGTATGTGGAACTCGCCATCAACTCTCCGTCCTTAAGCCCGCTCTTGTCTATCATTTCGTCGGTTTCGGATTTGGACGGCTCGTTGACTACGAGCATCATTTGACTGCGCTGATCTCCCACTACGGGCTGACCGTTGCTGTCCATAAAATTGTTCAAAGACATGTCTTCTGCGCCTACGAACTTAGGCTGACCGAACACTTGCATATACAATCTGCCGTCGTTGAATACTTTGGGACAGACAACTTGTTTCATCAAAAACGACAGGCTACCCGACTCGGGAACTTTTAAGCTTTTTTCGCCTACAAGGTTTGTGGGTATAAAGTGGTACGCAAGACTGTTATGTGCGTAAGACTTGCTCGGCGTAAACACGAAAGACAGAGTTTGCGTTTCTTCGTTCCAATCGACGTTTTCTACTTTTACGTATTTATCTATATCGCTTTGCGCGCTCGTAACCGCCACGCCTACGTCGGCTTTGGTCTTGCCCTCCGCATACACAAGCTTTTCGCTGTATTGCAATGTGATCTTAATAGGATCGAATTTCTTTATATGTCCCTTTTCGTCGGGCGTCATCTTTTTGACATACGGAGCGGGTATATACTTTTCAAACGCATCGTTCGTATACTCCGAGCTTGTTGTCAATATACTGCCGCCCGACAGTTTGGACATGTCGTAATAGAACCCGTTATTGGGTGCGCAATCGAGAACGGCATACTGCACCTTTTGCACTTCGTAGCCCATTCTCTCAATGTTATATTCTTGCGCATAAAAACTGTCAAGTTGCGATTCGTCCAGCCCCATGCTGTTTATAACGGTTTCCTTGTCCGTCCAGTCCATCCAGCTGCCTTTGTAATAAAATCTGTACGCGAGATACAGCCCGTCTTCCTTCATTTGTCGGGAGTTTTTGCCGTTATACGACACTCCGAGCGTCAAAGTGTACTTAAGCGGATTGTCTTGGTCTTGAACGTAACCGAACTCCGTATTTCCTATGACGCCGCTGTCTTTGAACTCGAATCCGTTGCCATCTTCGTTTACGCCGAGATCGAACGGACGCAATGCGGGATACTTAAGCTCGAAGCCGGACGAAGAGATAACGCCGTCCTCGAAATGCGATATAGACAATACGTTATCGCCCACCAGCAAATACTGATCTTTGTTGTTAGATGAAGAATTCCAAGTTACGTCTACGCCGTACCACAATCCGTCGAGCATGACGGCGTTCCACATATGCGCTTCGAGTCCGGCTTGAAGATCTTTATTGGCAGTCTTGCCCGAGTATCCCGTGCCTTGAATGAGAACACAAGGGATATCCAGTCTGTCCATAACCGCCTTAAACGCGCGTGAGTATCCGCCGCACATAGCTTTCTTGTTGACGAGCGCGCCGTAAGAAGTGTTTACGTATCCGTCGTACGCCACGTTGTTGTGCGCGTCTTTGTATGCGCCGTAGTCGTATTCGACTTCGGTTGCGAGCTTATTGTTTACATATTCGATCTGCTTGACCGTATCGCCCGCCGCCTTTGCCGCCTTGACTATCGAATCGAGTGCTTCTTCGTATTTTAGCACTGCTGCGTTTACTTGATCCGCAGTATCGACGGTGTTGTCTACATAGTAATTGTCCGCGCGACCGCTGTCTATAAACGCGACGTACTTACCGTCGGTCATGCCCGCAGTAAAATACAGTTTGTACACGTCGGCGTAAAAGAGGTCGGGGTGATCCATGTAAAACGCATCGCGCGCCGCGCCGAACGCGACGGGGATCTTGGGCGACGCGTTATCCACGTACTTTGCGATCTCGTCTTGGGAAAGCACATCGGAAAGATCGTAAACGTACTTTCCGTCGTTGAAGCCGCCCTCGTCCGACATCTCGCTTATCACGTCGTAAAAACGCAGAGCAAGCTCGCTGTTATTAAGCTCTTGTTTGAAATATGTACGTCCTATGTTTTCGTCTCCCTCCGCAGACGGCGAAAGATCGCCCGCAAACAAAAGGCATGTCGCCGCCGCAAGCGTTGCGACGAAAGCGACAAACATCAAACGTACAAACCATGAAGTTCTTTTTATATTGGTCGTCATATGTCCTCCGAATATATCAAGTCTATAAATTATAAGGCAAAAAAGCATACGTGTCAAATGAATTTGCATGCATTTGCGCAACGGTCGGTTTACGCCGAGAGCAGAACGGCGATCGCTTTATCCGCGTGTTCGTCCTCTATACCGCATCGATATACGGGGTCTGTCAACACAACGCGGTCGGAAAGATCGCCCCATCCGAATTTGTAATCGTCGATTATGACAAACGCTTCTATTTCGTCTCCGCCGTCGGCAAGCCAATGTTTTATCTCGTCGCGTCTGTCCGCCGAATAACCGAGATCGGGCGTTTTGTCGAATATGCAAAGTCCGTATCTTGCGAACACATCGTTTATATACCTCCCGTCCTCGTCGCACAGATCGGCTTTAGTGCTCCAATGCGTTCGCCATGTGGAGCTTAACACTATCCTCGCGCCCGTCTCGTCCACTATGCGCTTGACAAGCGGCAAACGCGTTTCGTCGATATCGGTCTGCTTGGTCCAATCCCTACGCTTGTCATAGCTTCTGGAATTCAACACTCCGTCTATGTCTAAAAATATTATCTTCACGCCATGCTCCGCAATGTCGGCTATATTTAACGTTGCCGACGATATAATGATTATACAACCGCAATACCGATATGTCAAGGCTGTTTATAGCGCCGATGCTCCCGTCGATATTTATATACGAGCGTATGGAAATAAATTCCACAACGAAGTTTGTAAACTCCGCTCGAATAAGTTGCAAAATTTTACACATAATGCTATAACCGTAGCAGAGTTATATGCAAGCATTTTTGACAACGCTTATAATGGTAAGCATAATGTTGCTTTCGGCGATACCCGGGTATATCCTCGTTAAAGTCAATGCGGTAAAGCCCGACAGCATTTCGGCGTTTTCGCGCGTTTTGATGTACGTATGTCAACCCGCGCTCACTTTGTATTCGTTCAACAAAGCCGATTTCACCAAAGAACTGGGCATAAATCTACTGATATTTTTTGCCGTGATATCGGTATTGCAACTGATATTCATAGGCATATTTTACTTTGCGTTTCGCAAAAGATCGGATGACGTGCGCTATAGGATAGCCACGGTGGCGACAACGCTGTCCAACTGCTCGTTTTTGGGCGTGCCCCTTCTCGAAGCGATATTTCCGCAATCGCAAAACGTAGCGGTGTATTCGATGATGTACTTTTTATCCATGAATCTCATCGGCTGGACGCTCGTCTCCGCAATAATAACGCGCGACAAAAAGCACATCGGCATAAAGACGATTTGCTTAAATCCCGCGACGCTCTCCATAGCGGTAGCCCTCCCCTTCTTTTTGAGCGGTTTTAAGCTGAGCGCCGAAAACGGTCAGTTCTTGGGTCAACTCGACATAATGATAACCATACTCGGAAAAATGACCACGCCGCTGTGCATGATAATAATGGGCATGCGGCTCGCTACGGTGCAATTCAAAAAACTGTTTACGAGCGCGTTGCAGTACGGAGTTGTCGGCATAAACCAGATAATATTCCCGCTCTTTGCGCTCGGGCTGCTCGTGTTATTGCCCATAGATAAAGAACCGATGCTGTGCATGTTCATAATGTGCGCGTGTCCCGTGGCGTCCGTAGTTCAAAACTACGCGGAGATACTCGGCGAAGGACAGGACACCGCCGCAAACACAGTACTGCTCGGCGCGCTCGCCTCCATAGTTACGCTGCCCGTCTTGGCGCTGCTTATCCAAGTGTTGTAGACGGTATGTATACCGCCGCGATAATAAATCTTATGGGCATATAAAAACGGAACGGCGCATTGTCGTTCCGTTAAATTTTTAAAATCATATATTCAATCCGAGTCGCCCTCGAGCTTGCGCGTTTGATCCGCCAACCTCAGCGCTTCCACCATTTTATCTATATCGCCGTTCATAAACTCGTCGATGTTATAGAGCGTAAAGCTTATACGGTGATCGGTAACTCTGCCTTGCGGGAAGTTATACGTTCTTATGCGTTCGCTTCTGTCGCCCGTGCCCACTTGACCTTTTCTGAGCGATGCGTATTCCTCGTCCTTTTGTCCTTGGTAATAGTCGTAGAGCTTGGTCGCCAAAACTTGCATGGCGCGCTCTTTGTTTTTTGTCTGACTGCGCTGGTCTTGACAAGTAACCACAATGCCCGTGGGAAAATGCGTTATGCGAATCGCAGAGTCTGTCTTGTTTATATGCTGTCCGCCCGCGCCGCTCGCCCGGTATGTGTCTATCTTTATATCCTTGTCGAGTATCTCAACGTCTACGGTCTCCGCTTCGGGCAATACCGCCACGGTAACAGTGGACGTATGCACTCTGCCTTGCGTCTCCGTTACGGGCACGCGCTGTACGCGGTGGACTCCGCTTTCATACTTAAGATAAGAGAAAACGTCTTTACCGCTCAAATGGAAAACCGCTTCTTTTGTTCCGCCGAGTTCCGTCGCGTTCAACGATATGTCCTCTATCGCCCAGCGCTTGCGCTCGGCGAACATTTTGTACATGCGGCAAAGCTCAGTGGCGAACAGCGCCGCTTCTTCCCCGCCCGCCGCCGGTCTTATCTCGACAACGGCGTTTTTGCCGTCGTTGGGGTCTTTTGGCAGCAACAGTATCTTAAGCTCTTCGGCTATCGTCTCCAATCGCTCTTCGAGCTTTGCGCTCTCTTCTTTGGCTAAAAGAACAAGCTCGGCGTCGTCGCACTTTTGCATTTCCACTGCGTCGGCATGGTCTGCGCGCGCCTTTTTGTATTCGGCGAACTTTTCAACTATCGGTTCGAGCTCGCTGCGTTCGCGGCACAATTCCGCCCACGCCTTATTGTCGGCGAGAACGGCGGGGTCTTGTATCTTTTCTTCGAGTAAAGCGTAGCGTTCCGCTATGCCGTTGAGTCTGTCTTGTTTTATTTCTCGCATACGACTATTCTGTCCTTCCCGTCAAGATCTTTTATAACGCGGCACTTGCCTATATGTTTGAACAAGGTGCAAACATCGTCCGCTTGGTCGTAACCTATTTCCGTCAACAACACTCCGTTCGGCTTTAAGTGTTCGTCGGCACAGCGGGCGATCTCTCTGTAAAAGCTCAGTCCGTCCTCTCCGCCGTCGAGCGCCGAAAACGGCTGAGCGGTAACTTGCGGGGCTAATCCCGCTATGTCTCCCGTCCTTACGTAAGGCGGGTTGGAAACTATCACATCGTAAGTGCCTTGCACGCTGTCGAACATATCCGACTTGACTATGTTCACGCCTAAGCCGTTTAAATTAGCCTTGGCGACCTCAAGCGCGTCGTCGCTTATATCTGCGGCGGTAACGTCTGCCGCCGTATTTTTGGCTATTACGGCGGCTATACAGCCCGATCCCGTGCAAAGATCGAGCGCGGCCGCATCTGTTTTATCCTTAAGTATTTGCACCGCGGTCGTGGCGAGCAGTTCCGTCTCGAAACGCGGTATGAGCACGCGTTTATCCACCTTTATCTTAACGCCGCAAAAATCCGAGTTGCCCAAAATATAATCGAGCGGTTCGCCGTCCAAAAGCCGCTGCGCGTATTCTTCGGCGCGCTTTACTATGCCGCAACCCACACGCTCCACTACGGAGAGTTCCGCCCGCGACTTATCCAAAAGTTCGCAATATATCCAATCGGCATCTTGCGGATCGGACGCGAGCTTTTCAGCGAGTTTTTTCCGCTCCTTTTGAAAATCGCGCTCGTAAAAGTTTATCGTCTTTTTGTCGGGGGCGGCGTCAAGCTCGAGAACGGCGTTAAACGCCGCTATAGCCACTTCCGCCATGTCGTCGTCGGGAATGCATGTAGACAGCTTTTGAAGCGCCAGCCCGGGCGCGCGTATGGCGTTTGTAAACTTGTTGTCGGGCAGCATTGCCAGCCCGCGCAAAAGCTCGTACGAAAAGCCCGCTATGACGGGCAACAGCAACAGTCGTATCAACAGCTTGAAAAACAAGTTTTCAAACAGATACTCGTAACCCACGAAAAGAGTGAACACCCAGTTGCTGAGCGCGTATATCATTATTGCGAGTATCATTACGAAAAACAAAAACGTAGTGCCGCAACGGTTGTGTTTTGTGGAACACGACTGCACGTTTTCCACGGTGAGCGGCAGACTGCGCTCGTAACAGTTTATAGTTCGGTGTTCCGCGCCGTGATACATGAACGTGCGCCTTATGTCTTTCATGCTGCGCACTATTGCAAGATACGCTATAAATATAGCCAATCGCGTGCAACCCTCTATCAGAGATATGACCGCTAAGTTGTCGAACGTCGTCCACTTTTGTATCGCCCAGCCCACAAAAAGCGGCAAGCCTATAAAAAGCCCCACGGCGAGCAATACGCCGAGTATCACGGCAAATGCCGTAGCCGACTTGGACGGAGTTTCTTCGTCGGGCGTGCTTATCTCGGCGGATTTGAGCAGTGCGGACATGCCGGTGATAAGCGAACTTACAAAGACCACTACGCCGCGTACCACGGGGACCTTGCGCACGCGGGAACGCTTGTTTAACCGTTCCGTCCTAAGTTCTATACCCCCGTCGGGCGCGCGGACTGCCATGGCGACGGACGATGCGCCTTGCATCATCACCCCTTCCATTAGCGCTTGACCGCCTATCATCGTACGGCGCGTCTTGGCGGCGGTATCGTATTTGTTGTCCTTACTCTTGTCTTTCATCGCAATAAAACAAACGCGCGAACGCGCGCTTAATTACAGATTAAAAAAATGCGGACGGCTCGCGTCCGCATTTTTGTTACTTGCCCGACTTGTTGGCGCGGCTGTTGAAGCGCGCTATCTGACCGCCCGTCTCGGCTTGTTTTTGTTTGCCCGTGTAAAAAGGATGGCATTTAGAGCAAATATCCACCTTTACAACGTCGCCTTTTTGTGTGGAACCCGTAACGAATTTTGCGCCGCAAGCGCATTCTACGGTAACCTCGTGATAATCGGGATGTATGTTCTGTTTCATGATAATGACCTCTTTAAAAAACTTGCTATACGATTATACACCGATATACGGCTCATGTCAAGCATTTTACCGCTTTAAATCTTTATCAAATGCTTGAGCGGCACGTTGGGATCGGCGGCAAATCGCTCGAAAGCGTCGGGAACGTCCGCAAATTTTGTGATTTCCGAATAAAGCGAATCGACTGTAACGGTGCGGTTTGCCAGCATGTTTATAGCCGACGGATAGTTTTTGCCGCAATCTGTAACGGTGGTGAGCGAATGCTTTTTGTCTACGAACTGACCGAGATTGCATTTTAGATCGCAGTTGTTGAGCATGCCGACGAGCGCTATCCGTCCGCCGTTTGCCGTTATATCGAATATATTTTGTACGGGCATAGACGAGTTGAGCATAAACGCGCTTGCGTCCGCCATATGTCCGCCCGTGATGCTCTGCACTTTTTTAGTGATGTCCTCGTTTACGGCATTGATAGTATAGTATGCACCCGCCTTTTGCGCTATAGCCAAAAGATCTTCCCGCATATCGATTATTATGGGAACTGCTTGATAGTATATAGCCACTTGAGACAGTATTATGCCGTCCACCGTCGCGCCCACTATTATCAAATGCTCGCCCTTTTCCACGCCCAGCTTGCTCATGACGTTGATGGCAAGCGCGGTATGTTCGACAAATACGGCTTCCTCGTCCTTTAATCTGTCGGGTATAGAATATACGTTATCAGCCGATACGACAGAAAAATCGCTCAAAAAGCCGTCTTCTTCGAGACCGAAAGCGAGCGGTCTGTCGCAATCGAAAAACCGCGAATCTTTACACGGTCTGCAATTATGGCAGCACGCTTGCGGATATGTGATAACGCGGTTACCGCGGGCGAGACCGCTCACGTTTGCCCCCACTTCGGAGACAAACCCCACGCACTGTCTTACGGGGATAACGGGATATTTGGCGGGGATCGCGCCCGTATACGCCAAAACGTCCGTAGCGGAAACGCCGCAGATCAAGTTCTTGAGTTTAACGCAGTTGTCGCCTACCGACAACGCGTCCATTTCATCAAGTTGCAGCGAATGCGGAGAATGGATTCTATACGCTTTCATAAAACTTCTTTTTATCGCAGATTGATTTACGTTGCAAGCGAGTTGCATTTACGACGGATACGCGCTGCGACCGATATATTATACCATATGCGCTCATATTTATCAAGCGTTTGGCGTTTGGTAAAATACAGCCGCCAAATCGCGACGCGGCAGCCTTTTTGTCCGATAAACAGACAAAGTCCAAAGCGCGACAGACCGCACGCTTTATTCCGCCTGCGGTCTTGCCTTAAAAACAAATGCCGACGTCGTGCGGACGTCGGCTTGATTACGGCGGAAAAACTATTTGTCTTCATTTAGCGGTAACACGGTCGCGGGGTCTACGTATTTTCCGTCCTTCTTGAGTTCCAAGTGCAAGTGCGCACCCGTATCGAGTTCGGACATCATACTCTTAGACGTTACCCCCAGCTTGTCGCCCGCCTTAACTTCGTCGCCTACCTTAACGGCTATGTCGCTGCCGAGCGATTTATAAACGGATACGTATCCGTCATCGTGTTCGACAGTTACGACGTTGCCGTCGAGCGTGGTGTTAAGTTCAACATCGGTAACTTTGCCGTCGCGTATAGCCACTACGTCGCCTTCGCCCACAAAATCTATCGCGGGATGGACTTTCCACAGTTTTAGCGTCTCCCAATAGACGAGCTTTTCGTTGGCATATTCCAATCCGATTTGCGCGCCTTCTACGGGCAGAACTATTTTCGGTTCGGTATCGACGCCTGACGTCGGAGGCTCCACAACGACTCCATCGACGGGTCCCGACTTAGGCAATGTAAATACCACCGACAAGGTGATGACTGCGGCAACGACCAAAACCGATGCGGTTACGACAAACGCTTGCCAATGTCTTTTGAAAAAGTTTTTCTTTTTGTCCTTTGTGCTTGATTGATAAGTCTTCATGTTTCCTTTCCTCCGTACCGCTGATTATTGCCAACGCAGGGCGTTATATACATCGAATCAAAAAAATTTTCAATAACTTCCCGAAAGCACGGGAGTGCCTATGCAAACATGTCCGTCCGAATACGCAGCCATAACGTTATACTCCCGCCCGTCGCCGAGTTTTTCCACTGCAAAAACTCGCGGACTGTACGCGTAAACTATATAAGTACCGCCCGACTCGGTCTCTTTTACCGTAACGGCGAGCATGCTGTCGAGCGCCGACATCATGTCGTCTATATTGCCGTCAAAATCGATGCGCGCATACTTTGCGCCGTCGTAGCATAAACCGTCGAGACGCTCTATAGGCTCGTTATCGCGGTACGCAAAACCGCCGCGCATGGCAAGCGGACTGAACCATACGGCGGTGGCGACCAAACCTATCAAAAATAAAAATACGGCGACAAACGTCCTTTTCATAAAGACGATTGTTGCCGTAAACGCGCTTTATTAAACCGATATAAAGCGCTTTATATAGTTTAAAATACAAAGCGCGCGATCTTTGTTTACGTCGCGCGCTTCGATTCGTTATTTGTTCTTTTTTTCGAGCGCGGCTGCCGCTTCGTCCTTTGCCGTGCCGTCTTCCGACTTGCCCGCTCCCGCCATGTCGTACAGCTTGACCGTGTTGTCCACCGTTTTTTCCTTTGCTTCCGCGCCGTAACGGTTGACGTCCGTCAAACTCTTGGGTCCGTGGTGCAAGCATAACGCGCCGTTTACGCAACCGCCGTCGCACGCCATGCCCTCGAAGAAGTTGAACGGCGACCGCCCCGCTTTAAACAGCAGCAACTGTTTTTTGCATTCGTCAAGCCCGCTCATTGCGACGGGCTTCGCCTCGAAACCGCGTTCTTTGGCGAGCGCGGTAACCCCTTCCGTAATGCCGCCCGAGCGCGCGAATATCCTGCCGAAATACGACGCGTTGTCGAGAGCGGTATCTTTAAGCGTGGATACGTCTATGTTGCGCGCGTCCAAAAACGCTTGCAGTTCCTCGAAAGAAATAACGCTGTCGATGTAGTCTTTGGCTATATCGAGCTCAAACTCGAACTTCTTGGACGAACAAGGACCTACGAAAATCACTTTGCTCGTAGGTTCGAGCTTTTTGATGAGTTTTCCCGTCATTACCATGGGCGACGGCGTGGAAGAGATATACTTGGCAAGGTCGGGGAAATTTATCTGTATGTACTTAACGAAGCTCGGACAGCACGACGTAGTCAAAGTGCCGTGTTCTTTTAATTCGTCGGCTTCGAGATTGAGCGTCATGTCTGCGCCGAGCGCGGTCTCTATCACTTGGAAAAAGCCGAGCTCGCTCATGCCCGTGATGACTTGCTCTATGCGCGCGTAATTGAACTGTGCGACTATGGACGGAGCTATTATGGCGTATACTTTGTACTTTGTATTGTTTTCGGAGTTTTTGAGTATATCCAAAACGTCGAGTATGTACGACTTATCTGCGATAGCGCCGAAAGGACACTGATACACGCACGCGCCGCAACCGACGCATTTGTCGTTGTTTATTACGGCTTTCTTGTCGGAGTTTACGCTTATCGCGCCCGCCTTACAACTCAACACGCAAGGACGTTTTTGCAAGATTATGGCGTTATAAGGACAAGCTTGCGTGCATTTGCCGCACTCTATGCACTTGGATTTATCCACCACGGCGTGCTTGTCCTCTATGGTTATCGCGTTTTTGGGACACACTTCGGCACATCTGTGCGAAATGCAACCGCGGCAAGCGGGCGTTACGAATATTCCGTCTACGGGACATTCGTCGCAAGCGATGTCTATGACTTCCACGACGTTGGGGTTATTTTTATCGCCGCCCATCGCCATTTTCAGCCGCTCTTGCAGTATTGCGCGCTCTTTATACACGCAACAGCGAAGGCTCGCCTTGGGTCCCGGCATTATCGCGATAGGGATATCGTGATAAATATCGTTGGTAAGACCTTTGTCGTATGCCTTGATCAACTCCTTTATCACTTCGTATTTAAGCTGTTGTACAGTGGTGTCGAAAAGTCTGTTTTCCATGTGTGATATCCTTTTGCAGCCGTAGGCTGCGTGGTTTACGCGGCGCGTTTACGCATTTGTTTAGCGCCGCAGCGTTTAGTTGTAACGTATGTTTACCGTCTTGCCCATGCGCCGCAAGTTTTCCGCAAGCTTGTCTATGAGCTTGAGTTTCATTGTGGTTTCTATAGGCAGACCTGTATGCGCCTCGTTGATAGACTGACCGACGAAAAAGTCAAGGTCTGTCGTATCCTCGAAGAGCAACCGCGATAGCAACGTCGCGCCGTCGCGCTTGACGAACGTTTTGGACTTATAATCGGACGGATCGAGATAACGTTCGGACAGCTCGAGCACCCGTCTCAGAGTGATAACGCCCTCCGTAGTAAGGTCTATGCCCTTTATGTAGCCTATCGGCGGGATATCCCTATCGGGAAAATCGCAGCTCGTGCTAACTTCCGTTCCAAGCTCGCGCGCAACTATCTGCGAGCTTGTGCCGCCGCAAACTATCTTTTTGCCGGGCAGATCCATAAACTGTTTGACGTACTTGCTGTCGTCCGTCTTGTAAATGGGCGGACCGACAAACACCGCGGCGGGCTGCCGCTCTTTCACCTTTACGCTTAAAACGGTAGTATCGTCGCCCGGCATATCCATGTACAGCTCGTTGCACTCGCCCGCAAGCGACGCAGATATGGCGCGCGCAGACATGTCATTTCGTATCGAGCGGCGCAGATAGTCCTTTATCTGCGGTCGCTCCCAACCGAAGTTCATGAGCATGCCTATCCCCGCGTGTTCCACGCCGTCGCTCGTTATCACAAGCGCGTCGTTCGGCTTGAGCGCGAGGTCGGTCATATATACGGTCTTTCCGCAAACTTCGGTTTTTTGTCTGTCGAGATCGGCTGCATTGCCGTCCCGCAAAAGTATTGCGGCGGGATTGTCGAATTCCAACAGCTCGCCTTTTCCTTCGCCGTTGATATGACAAACGGAAAAAGTGGCGTACGCGACGTTGCGCACTTTGCACACGGGCAGCGACGCGATAAGAGTTTCTATGCAATCTTTTATGGGCACGCCCGCCGACAGCATAGTACACAATATCTTGGACGACAGCGTAGCGAGTATATTGGCTTTGACTCCGCTGCCCATTCCGTCGCACAACACCGCGGTTATCCACTCGCCGCTTTCCGCGCATTCCACGCGGTCGCCGCAAAGCTCTTCGCCGTGATGGTTAAGCGAGGTATAGCCTCTGTCAATAAAGTAACTCAACTGTTCTTTTCCTTTAACATAGCGTCCTTGAGTTTTAAAAGCGCGATCTTGGTCTCCGCCGTCGTTTCGCCGAGCAGCGACGCGATCTCTTGCGCGACGCGCATCTGCTTGTCTATGACCGTTGCGGTTACTTCCATAGTATCCGCTTTTACTTTGTCAAGTTCCGCGTCGAAATTCACCTTGTCCGTTACGTCCGTAAGCACGACGAGGATCGCTTTCTCCTTTTGAAGCGGAACGATATTTATATTTACGAATTTTCCCGTTTTTTCCAGCTTGATCTTTTCGACATGCGAAGCATGCCCGCTTTCCGCAGCTTTGAATACATGCGTAGGATCGAAGCAATCGAATATGTACTCGGGAGACTTTATACCGATCAGTTCCTCCGCGCGTCTGTTGATCTCCGATATTTTAAGATCGGAATTGCAGACTATGATACCGTTGGGACTGTTTTCGATTATCACGTTGCCCATTGACTCGGCTTTCTCGCGCATGTACGGCACGCACATTTCCACTTCGGCATAACCGTTGACGACAGCCCAAGCCTTTTCGCGGCACGTCGAATATCCGCATGCTCCGCAGTTAAGCTCGTCGGACGGCTTTGTCTTGCCCGTTTTGGCGAGTATCTGACCTATCTCATCGTCGGTAGGCATTCTGTCGCCCGCCGTGAGCGGCTGCCTCACTGCCGCAAGAGACGGATAATCGGCGATAGCGTCTGCTGCAGCGCGATTGGTGTAATTGCGCACGAGCACATTTGCATTCACTGTGCCGCCCTTTCTCTTTATAGCGCAAGGACCGCTTACGCACGCGCCCTCGCACGCGTTTATCTCCAAAAACACGCCGCTGACGTTCTTTATATCGTCAAGCGCATCGTCAAGTCTCTTTACGCCGTCCACCGCTATGTATTCGTATCCCGACGGCAGATCGTCGAACGATTTTATCACGCCGCGTGATATAGGATAGAACTTGGCGTGGTATTTGCCGTCTTTAACGTTGGGCAGTATCTCTTTTGCTCCGCCCGCCGTCGCGGCTGCCTCTTCTGCGGCTTCGCCGTCCGTAAGTACGCCGTCGAAACCGAGCTTTATGCCGCGCTTTGCGAACATTTCCGCAAGCTCTTCAAACGTAAGCGCGCCCGCTATTATGCCGCTTTCCTTCGCCTCGCGCTTTTTGGCTATACAAGGACCTATGAAAACGATCTCCGATTTGGGATAGCGCGCATGCAATATCTTGGCGTGCGCCACCATAGGCGAATCGACGGGCGCCAAGTATTTGAGCACATCGTGATGATATAGCTGTATAGCGCGGTTTACCGCGGGACATGCGGATGTGATAATGTTTTCGTACTTGCCCGACTGTACGAGCTTCTTGTACTCCATGGTTACAGCCGCCGCGCCCTCCGCCGTTTCAAACGCGTCGGTAAAGCCTATCGATTTAAGCGCCTCGCGCATGGGTTCAAACGAATCGAGACCGAACGACGATACGAACGACGGGGCTACGGACGCCAACACGCCGTCCTTTTTCTTGGACAACAGCTGTTCTATAACGAAAGTGTCATCATGGACGCGCTTTGCGTTCTGCGGACAGACATGCGTACAATGCCCGCACAGTATACAACGGCTCTCGATTATTTTAGCCTGATTGTCTCGCGCGTCTATAGCCTTGACGGGACAAGACCGCAAACACTTATAGCAGTTTTTGCAGTTGGCTTTTTGAAAATCCAAATAAAACATTTTTTACCCTATCAGCGGCAGAACTTCTTTTACGAACTTTTCTTCCGCGTTGGTCGCGTTTACGTTAAGTATGTAGTTGTTGTCCGCCTTTACCGATACGCCTTCGGAGCAGCGTCCCAAACAAAAGCAAGCGCGAAGCTCTATCTTATCGCTCACGTTGTGTTTTTCGATGAGGCTTTTAAACGCCTCTATCACGTCGTAGGAACCTTTTAAATGGCAGGAACTGCCTACGCATACGCTTAATACCATAATTAATACCGCCTTATATACGTGCGGCGCAATCACATAAAAACTATATAACCGCGCCGCACTTGTTTTTCCCTATGATTAAATTTTCAGTGCGGACTTCGCATTGCCGACAGCGTTGACACGTGTCGGTCCGTAAAGCCCCGTCCTATGCCGAGCCGATATTATTCGTACTGGCAAACGTTTACCCAGTTGGCGAGCATTTCGCGTTCTTGCGGCTTGCCCTTTACCATTTGCGACGCCGCGACTACGGGCAGCCATTGATCTACGTACTGGCGCGCCGTGTCCGCTTTTTTACAGAACAACGTCATGTAATCTTCGGCGGTTTTGTCATCGCCCGCGAGCTTGAACAACAAATACGTGCGCGCGGTGTCGGCGGACGCATTGCCTATAGTGGCGTGCGACCAGTCGATTATGCACGCGCGGTCGTCCGAAGTTATTATCACGTTGGTCGGGTTAAAGTCGCCGTGGCAAAGTTTTTTGTGCTTGGGCATGGAGTCGAGACGGGCGTGAAGCTCGTAGCGCGTAGTGGCGTCAAGCCCCGAAAGCTCGATCTTGCGCGAAAATTTATCGCGCTGCTTATTGAGCTCGGGCGCGGTAAGCTTGTGCATAGCGAGCTGGATGTCTATGAATCTTTTGAGATACTCGCCCTTTTTGCTCGGGTTTTCTTGAATGAGCGCGGCAAGCGATTTGCCTTCCACATAGTCCATAACGATAGCAAGTCTGCCGTCGTCGAGCTTTTTCACTTCGTGGACTTTGGGGATAAACAGCCCGGTCTCCTCTACGCGCGTCTGATTGAGCGCCTCGTTGAAGATATCCGACTTAACGTAGTCCGCCGCGAAAACCTTGTAGCACACGTCGCCGTCGCGGTATATGGTCTTATTGGGTCTTGTTGCGATCTCGTTGTATGACATAATTCATTATCTCCTTATCATGTCTGCCGTACGGTATGTCCGCCGCGCCCGTACAGTATGCGGTATCCGCTTTGCACGGGCTGCGACAAACGACCGATATTATTTGCTTTCCTTGCCGTAGTAAGCGTCGAGATACATCTGTTTGATCTCGCTTATGAGGGGATAGCGCGGGTTGGCGCCCGTACACTGGTCGTCGAACGCATCGCGACACATAGCGTCGAGCTGTTCCATAAACTTGTCTTCGGGAACGCCCGCCGCCTTGATGCTCTCGGGCAAGCCTACCTCTTTACGCAGATCGTCGAGCTTTTTGATGAGCTTGTCGAGTTTTTCCTCGTCGTTCTTGCCCTTTATGCCGAGCATGTCTGCGACTTCGGCGTAACGATGCAAGCATACGGGATGATCGTACTGCGGGAACGTGCCCATTTTGGTCGGGGCTTCCACAGCATTGAAACGCATGACGTAAGGCAACAGCAACGCGTTTGCCATGCCGTGCGGCAAGTGGTGGTACGAGCCGAGCTTGTGCGCCATGGAGTGGCAAACGCCGAGGAACGCATTGGCAAACGCCATGCCCGCCATAGTTGCGGCATATGCCATTTCGCCACGCGCCGTCTCGTCGGAGCCGTTGTTGTACGCTGAGGGAAGGTATTCGAATATGAGTTTGACCGCTTCTTTGGCTATACCGTTTGTAAAGTCGGTAGCCATTACGGACGCTATCGCCTCGAGCGCGTGGACCATTGCGTCATAGCCCGAATTGGCGGTAAGTCCCTTGGGTATGCTCATCATGAGTTCGGGATCGCATATAGCCATTTTGGGCAGAAGCTCGTAATCGGCGATCGGGTACTTAAGACCCGTTTCTTGATCGGTTATGACCGCGAAAGGCGTAACTTCCGAGCCAGTGCCCGCAGTGGTCGTGATAGCGACGAAGTACGCTTTTTCGCCCATCTTGGGGAAACGGTATACGCGCTTTCTGATATCCATAAAGCGCATTGCCATGTCGGCGAAGTCGGTGTCGGGATGTTCGTAAAGCACCCACATTATCTTGCCCGCGTCGAGCGCGCTTCCGCCGCCGAGAGCTATTATCGCGTCGGGCTCGAACGAGCGCATTGCTTCCGCGCCCTTTTGCGCAGACGCGAGAGTGGGATCGGGTTGAACGTCGGAGAACGTCGTGTTGACAATGCCCATTTCGTTGAGACGGTCGCTCACAAGCTTGGAAAATCCGCTCTTGAACAAGAATTCGTCCGTTACGATGAACACGCGCTTTTTGCCCATGTCTTTAAGCTCTTGCAAAGCGACGGGCATGCATCCCTTTTTGAAGTACACCTTTTCGGGCGCGCGGAACCACAACATATTCTCTCTCCTTTTGGCTACCGTTTTGTAGTTTAACAAATGCTTGACCGAAACGTTTTCGCTTACCGAGTTGCCGCCCCAAGAGCCGCAGCCGAGCGTAAGCGAAGGACGCAGTTTAAAGTTGTATATGTCGCCGATACCGCCTTGCGCCGCGGGCGTATTTACAAGTATGCGGCAAGTCTTCATCGCATCGGCAAAACGCGAGAGCTTGGCTTTTTCGGTGCGCTCGTTTGCGTAAATGACCGACGTGTGTCCGTAACCGCCGTCCGCTACGAGACGTTCCGCTTTGGCTATGGCTTCGTCGAACGTCTTGGCTTTGTACATTGCAAGCACGGGCGAAAGCTTTTCGTGCGCAAAAGGCTCGCTTATATCCACCGACTCGACTTCGCCCACGAGGATGCGCGCGCTGTCGGGAACTTCAAACCCGCAGATCTTGGCGATGGAGGGCGCGCTCTGACCTACTATCTTGGCGTTGATAGAGCCGTTGATGAGTATGGTAGCGCGAACTTTGTCTATCTGTTCGGCGTTAAGGAAGTACGCGCCGCGGTACGCGAGTTCTTTCTTGAACTCGTCGTACACGTCCGAAAGAACGATGGTGGACTGCTCGGACGCGCATATAACGCCGTTGTCGAACGACTTGCTGTGAAGTATGGACGACGCCGTAAGCTTGATATCGGCGGAGCTGTCCACTATAACGGGAGTGTTGCCCGCGCCCACACCGACGGCGGGTTTACCCGAGCTGTACGCCGCTTTGACCATGCCGGGACCGCCCGTAGCCAATATAAGGTCGCTGCCGCTCATTACCGCCGCGCTGAGCGCGACGCTGGGAACGTCTATCCAACCGATTATATTTTCGGGTGCGCCCGCTTTGACGGCGGCGTCGAGAACTATCTTTGCCGCGGCTATAGTGCAGTTCTTTGCGCGCGGATGAGGCGAAATTATAAGCGCGTTGCGCGTTTTGAGCGCAAGCAGCGTTTTGAATATTGCCGTGGACGTGGGGTTGGTCGTGGGTATGATCGCCGCGATAACTCCGACGGGTTCTGCAAGCACTTCTATACCGTACGCTTCGTCGCGGTCTACCACGTCGCAAGTTTTAACGTCGCGGTACGTATTGTAGATATACTCGGCGGCGTAATGGTTTTTTATTACCTTGTCCTCTACTATGCCCATGCCTGTCTCTTGAACAGCCATTTCGGCAAGGTCGAGCCGAGCTTTGTCGGCAGCAGTCGCCGCCGCTAAAAATATTTTGTCAACTTGTTCTTGCGTGTACGTCGCAAACTTTTCTTGCGCCGCGCGGACGCGCTTAATCAGCTCGTTGAGCGATTGTTCGTCCTGTACTACCAATCCGTCCATAAAACCTCCGAATTTGTTATGACTGTAAGATATGCGTTAAAACCCGAACTCTCACAGTTAATAATATTATGCATTATTTAAAAGCGTTTGTCAAGCATTAAAAGATAAGTACGCGATCTCTAATAAACAGGTTTTCAACAAACTGCGTGTTTGCGAAATAAATATATTTTTGACCTACCTATTGATTTCGCGCCGATCATATGCTATTATATATCAATGAAATACATCGATATAAGCGAAATACGCTCGAGCAGACTTGCTCTCGGCTGTATGCGGATAGCCGACAAACCGCTCGCCGATATAGAGCGGCTTATAGACTGCGCGCTCGATATAGGAATAAATACTTTCGACCACGCCGACATATACGGCGGCGGGGCTTGCGAACGACTGTTCGGCACAGTTTTGGCTAAACGCCCCGAACTGCGAAAAAAGATAGTACTGCAGACCAAATGCGGTATTCGCAGCGAGCAGTACGACCTTAGCTACGATCACATACTAAAGAGCGTAGACGGTTCGCTCGCCCGTCTCGGAACGGACTATATTGACGTACTTCTTTTGCATCGACCCGATACGCTCATGCGCCCCCAAGAAATAGCGCGCGCCTTCGACGAGTTGGAGCGCAGCGGCAAAGTGCGCGTTTTCGGCGTCAGTAATTTTTCGGCGCAGCAAACGGCTTACTTGCAATCTGTCGTCAAGCAAAAGCTTTACGTAGATCAACTGCAAGCGAGCATAACGCAATGCCCGCTCATAGACTTCGGGCTGAACGTAAACACCGTTACGGACAGCGGCATAGACCGCGACGGCGGCGTGCTCGAATACTGCCGAATGAACGGCATGACCATACAAACTTACGGCACTATGCAATGCAAGTTCACCGACGAAACGGGCTTTGTTTATTCGGGCGCTTTCACGACCGAGACCGCGCGCAAGAAGTATTTTTCGCTCGCCTTCATGCTCGACGGACTTGCGCAAAAATACAATACCACGGCGGAAAGCGTCGCCGTCAACTGGATACTGCACCACCCCGCAAACATGCAAGCCGTGATAGGAACGACGCTCGACAAACGGCTCAAAGATTACAAGGACTGCTGCGACGTGCCCATGACCGATTACGAATGGTACAAGCTCTACACTGCCGCGGGACACAAGCTTCCTTGATATACAAAAGCGGCGGCATACGCCATGTCGCTTTCTATCCCAATACGGAATTTACAAAAATTTTATATCGCTATCTCTGCAACACGGCAAAATAAAAAGGATCGAAATATCGACCCTTTTTATTTATATCAATGCTGTTATTTTATCACGACTTCCACGCCCAAACCATCGAGGAAGGGACGTATCGTCGCGCCGTCGAACACCGCGGTGGATGCGAGTATCTTTTCGCATACCGCGTCCACTTCGTCGTGGACGTTGAGCTTTGCCTCCAGCTTGCTCACCGTGCCGCCCTGCTCTTTGAGCATGCGCGCTATCATCTTGGCAAACGGTTTCATTTCGGGCGAAAGCGCCTTTTCGTCGAAGGGCAACGACCCGTCGAGATACAACTGCACTTGTTTGAGCTGTTCTGACAGTTTGTTGGGCAATACGAAATATCCGAGCATATCGGTAAGGGACAGCGCATCGGCTTTTATCTCGCCGTATTCGGGCGACGTCTTTGCTTTTTTAACGGCGTTGGAACGGAGTATGATGTCGAAACAATACTTACCGTTGGCTTTTGACACTATCACGTTACAGAAGTTTTTCGTTCCGTCGTTTTCTATGCGCTCGTCCGAATAGTTCTTCCAAGCGGTGATGAGTTTATCGGCAAACTCAGTCGTCTTTTCCAAGCTCGAATGGGAAAAGCTGATGACCGTATTGTACCAATCGCGCACGCTCATGTCAAGGTACGGATATTCGCGCGATTTAAGTTTTGCCTTAACGCCCGCCTTGAGCATGGGCGTGGAACGGAAGCCCGTTTGAAAATGCTCGTGCGAAGTAATTTTTGCACCGCTGTTTTCCGCTACGGCGTTTACGCCCACAAAACCGTCAGCGCCAATAAAGTCGGCGGCGCGCGCAAGCTTTTCGAGCACGACTTTGCCGCTTTGCATGGGAACATGCTCGCCGTTTACAAGCACGCCGTGCTTATCGAAATATTGATGGCGCGAGTAATTGAAGAACCATTCTTCCCCGCCGATATCGCAAGACACGACGCGCATATTGGCGCGGTCGCCGAACCCTACGTTTTCCTTGCACAACGGGCACTTGGGATATTCGCCCGTCTTAGCTTCGGGCATGAGGTTTATAACTATCTCGATCTTGCTCTTAAGCTCTTTTGCTTCCCAGCGATCGTTTTTGGCGCACTGTTCGAGATCGACATAGCCGTCTTTGACGCTGTAATCGAACAGCCAATCGAACGCCTTTTGCTTGTTCACTGCGTACGTGTCGGCAAACAGATCGTTAAGTTCGGACGGGCGCAGCATGAGCGCGTCCATTATTTCCGCTTTGAGCGCAGCAACGCCGTCCTCGGCGCATATACCGTGTTCAACGGCATACGCAAGCACGGGCGCGAGCAGTTTGTTGGGCGACGGCGCGGACTCTATCTCCGCAAGATCGGTGTCCGTAGGCGAAACGCCGTCGAGCTTGAGAAGAGAGCATATACGCCCCACGGCTTGCGCGCCGTCCAGCTCGTCCATCATTAAATGCGTTTCGGCATATGCTATAAGATTGGAAATTTCTTGGTCTAACATAGTTCAACTCCTTGATTTTATCTTGATCGAGATTTTATTTGCGATAATGATCGCGGTCTATGGGTTTTACAAAGTCTATCAGCGCGTCCGTTCCGAACTCCGTCCACGGAAATTCTTGCGGCGGCGCGGCGACAAAAGTCATTACGTCTCCGCTCACTGGATGTATAAATACGAGTTTGTACGCCCACAGCGCCAAATGCGGCGACGGCCTCAGTTTGTCGCCCGCGTACTTGGTATCGCCTACTATGGGCGAGCCGAGCGCCTTGAGCTGCACGCGCGCTTGGTGCGTTCTGCCCGTTATGAGCTTTACCGACAAAAGCGACATACCGTCTTTTTCTTCCATTGTCTTAACTTCGGACTGCGCCTTTTTAGCGCCTTCGAGCGTAGACGGAACGACCGATACGATATTGCTTTGCGTGTCTTTGAATAAATAATGTTCTATCAGTCCGTTGCGGTTGGGCTTGCCCGACACGGCAGCGGCATAGCTCTTTTCAAAGTCCCCGCCGCGTATCTGCTCGGACAGCCTTGACGCGGCTTTACTTGTTTTGGCAAAGATCATTACCCCGCCCGTCGGACGGTCGAGCCTGTGCAACAGTCCCAAATACGCCTCGCCCGGCTTTTCGTACTTTTTTACGAGGTACTGCTTAAGCATAGACAAGAAGTCGAGATCGCCGCTCGAATCGGCTTGAGTGGGAATATTTTGCGGCTTTACGGCTACGAGTATATGATTGTCCTCAAACAATATCGTTATGCCGTCGTCCGTCTGTTCCGCACACTCGTTCGGCTTATTGCGCACTACGTCCTTTACGTCTAAACGCAGTTTTATCTTGGTCGTTTTTTCGGGCGCGGGCGGCGTATCGTTTTCGGACGAGCTTGCATTATCATCACCGCGCGGCTTGCCCGCAAACCGCCCCTTGCGCCATCCGCCGTTATTCCGCTCGCCGTTATTACCGAATTTTTTTCCGCCGCGGCGCTCGTCGTAACCGTCGCGCTTGCCGCCGTATCGGTTTCCGCCGTCGCGCTTGAAATCTTTACGATAACGTTTTCCGTCGTTGTTCCCGCCCGTAAAAACTTTGTCGCGATCTCTGCGGTCGCCCGTCTTGTGTTTATCGTCGTTGCCGTCTGTCGTCATTGGCACCTCCATAATCCGCTGCAGCCGCACGGCAGCGCAATTTCACATTCGGTCGGCAAACACACCTCGTACCCCTCAACGCTGCCCTTAGGCATGGTCAGCGAGAGTATGTTGGATATGGTCTGCGGTTGAAGTCCGGTCGTGTAACTGTTTATCAAAAAGAATATCGGGTCTTGAAGGACGTTTTTGCACAGATCCACAAGTCCGTAAATATCATCCTCCATCTTCCACACCTCGCCGTTAGCGCCCCTACCGTAACTCGGCGGATCCATTACGACGGCATTGTAAGTTTTGCCGCGCTTTATCTCGCGCATGACGAACTTTTTGCAATCGTCTATTATGAATCTGAGATCGCGTTCGTTTACTCCGTTGAGCTTGCAGTTTTGCATTGCTCTGTCCACCATGCCCTTAGCCGAATCGACGTGCGTTACGTGCGCGCCGCTCTTAGCAAGCGCCGCCGTCGAAGCGCCGGTGTATGCGAACAGATTGAGAATGCGCACTTTATTGCCCTTTTCCGACTGCTCTGACACTATGCGCGACAGCTTGTCCCAGTTGACCGCTTGCTCGGGGAACAAGCCCGTATGCTTGAATCCCGTCGGCTTTACCGTGAACTTAAGATCGCGCCAACTGATTTTCCACTCGTCGGGAAACTTTTTGTATACGATCCACTTCCCGCCGCCCGAGCGGTCGCGCTCGTACCGCGCATGGCAGTCAAACGACGAATAATCTACGGTCGCGCGCCAGATAGCTTGCGGATCGGGACGCAGCAGTACCACGTCCTTCCAACGCTCCAGCTTAAGCCCGTCGCCCGTGCCGAGAATTTTATAATCTATCCAATCGGGTGCCAACATAACCGCCGCCGTTATTTAGCGAGTACAACGGCAAACATAGTGTCGTGTCCGTTGATATCGGCTTTTTCCGCCGCGGCTTGCGCGCCGCTTGTTCCGTTCACTACGGAAAGCGCAAGCGTTACTTTGGCTATGCGCTCGCCGTGCTCGACGAACACGGAGTTTATAAACGCGTCGCCGTCGTAGTACAGCGTTATTCTGTCGGTAACGGCAAAACCGCACGTCTTGCGCATCGTCTGCACTTTGGAAATTATCTCGCGCGCGCAACCTTCCATGAGCAGTTCGTCGGTCAACGTCGTATCGAGCGCGACCGTCATGGTGTCGTCGCTTTCGACCGAATACCCTTCCGCAGCGCGCGTCGTTATAAGCATATCGTCCTTGGTGAGTTCTATTGCCGCGCCGTCCGCAGTAAACGAGTACACGCCGCCGCCGAGCGCAGTCCGCGCCGCAACGTCGCCGTTTTCCGATAGGTGCGCGCGTATCGCGCCCACGAGCTTACCGTACTTGGGACCTACAGTCTTGAGCTGCGGCTTTACGTCGTACCCCGTCAGTTCGCCCGCGCCGCCTTCCGCTATTTCTTTTACGTTGAGTTCGTCTGCGAGAATATACGAATATTCTTGCGGGAAACCGCCCGAAACGATGGCTTTGCCGAGAGTCTGACGGTTTTTGATGCCGCTCTTATTGCGCGCCGCCCGTCCCAGCTCGGCGGCTTTTATCACTCGCGCCATGTCTTGAGAAAGCTTGACGTCTATAAGTTTTTCGATCGGCGCAGGGAAATCGCACATATGCACCGATATGGGTGCAGCCTTGTCGACCGAGCGCACGATGTTTTGATAGATCTCTTCCGCAACGAACGGAGTGTACGGCGCGGTGAGCTTGCACACGGTATCGAGCGCGGTAAACAGCGTGTAAAACGCCGCAGTCTTGTCGTCTCCCATACCGCCGCTCCAAAACCGTTCGCGCGAGCGGCGCACGTACCAGTTGGACAGCATATCGGTAAATTCGCCTATGGCGCGCGCCGATTCGTACAGTTTGTACGAGCCGAGATCTTCGTCCACTTTTTTCACGAGCGCGTTGAGTTCGCTCAACAGCCATCTGTCCATGAGCGAATATTTGACATGCGCGGGGTCTACCGATGTCGGGTCGAAATTATCTATGTCCGCGTACATGACATAGAACGAATACGTATTGTACAGCGTTCCCAAATACTTGTTCTGCGATTCGGAAACGGCTTTCATATAAAACCGCGACGGAAGATAGGGTGCGGAATTGGTGTAGTAATACCATCTTACCGCGTCCGCGCCCGTTACGTCGAGTACCGACCACGGGTCTACTACGTTGCCCAAATGCTTGGACTGTTTTCTGCCCTGCTCGTCCGTTACATGCCCGAGCACGAGACAGTTTTTAAACGGCGCGCGCTTGAACAGCAGCGTCGATATTACGAGAAGAGTATAAAACCAGCCGCGCGTTTGATCCACCGCTTCGGATATGAAATCGGCGGGGAACGTCTTTTCGAACACGTCCTTATTCTCGAACGGATAGTGATACTGCGCAAACGGCATAGAGCCCGAATCGTACCAACAGTCTATCACTTCTGGCGTTCTCTTCATAGTGCCGCCGCACGAACATTTATAAGTCGCGCCGTCCACATACGGTTTATGGAGTTCCACTTCGCCGTGTATGCCGCACTTTTCTTTGAGTTCGGCTTTACTGCCTATCGCCTCCGTTTTGCCGCATTTGTCGCACACCCAAATAGGCAGCGGAGTTCCCCAATACCTATCGCGCGACAATCCCCAGTCGATGACGTTTTCCAAAAAGTTGCCCATTCTTCCCGTACCTATGGAAGAAGGATACCAATTTACGGAAGCGTTGTTTTTTATAAGTTCGTCCTTTACCGCAGTGGTTTTGATAAACCACGAAGAACGCGCGTAGTACAATAGCGGCGTGTTGCACCGCCAACAGAACGGATAACTGTGCGTATATTTGGGCGCGGATATCAAAAGACCGCGCGACTTGAGATCGGCTATTATGTCTTTGTCCGCGTCTTTGCAGAATTTACCCACAAACGGCTGCGGTTCGGTAAACCGTCCGCGCTCGTCTATGGTTTGCACGAAAGGCAGTTTATACGCATTGCCGACACGCGCGTCGTCCTCGCCGAACGCCGGAGCTATATGAACAATACCCGTTCCGTCGGTAAGCGTTACGTATCCGTCCGACACAACGCGGTAACAGTCGAGATCGCCGTCGTAAGTTTTATACAGCGGCGCGTAGTGCGCGCCGACGAGGTCTTTGCCTTTGTACGTTTGCAGCACCGAGTAGTTTTCAAAATGCTTGCTTACAAGTTCTTTCGCAAGTATATATCTTTCGCCGCCTGTCTCTATCATTACGTAGTCGTACTGCGGGTTTACGCACAGCGCGACGTTGCTCGGCAGCGTCCACGGCGTAGTCGTCCATGCCAAAAACTTGCAGCCGCCGCCGAAGTCCGAAGCAAAAGCGACAACGGCTGTGCGCTCGGTAACGTCCTTGTAACCTTGCGCCACTTCGTGAGAAGAAAGCGCAGTGCCGCAGCGCGGGCAGTACGGAACTATCTTATGTCCTTTGTAAATAAGTCCGCGGTCGAATATCTGTTTGAGCGACCACCACACCGATTCGATGTAATTGTCGTCGTAAGTAACATAGGGCTTGTCCATATCCGCCCAATACCCGACGCGCTCGGACATCCTCTCCCATTCCGACTTGTACTTCCAAACGCTCTGCTTGCACTTTTCTATAAAAGGCTGCACGCCGTACTTTTCTATATCTTGTTTGCCGTCGATATTAAGCGATTTTTCCACTTCCAGCTCGACGGGCAGTCCGTGGGTATCCCAGCCCGCTTTTCTCAAAACGTGCTTGCCCTTCATCGTATGGTAACGCGGTATAATATCCTTCATCGTGCGCGTCAAAACATGCCCGACGTGCGGCTTGCCGTTTGCAGTGGGCGGTCCGTCGTAGAACGAAAATTCTTCTCCGTCCTTGCGGTTTTCTATACTGTTATTGAAAACGTCGTTTTCTTTCCAAAACTCTATTACGTCTTGCTCGAGACGAACGGGATCGTACTGTGTAACCTTCTTATACATGTTTCCTCACAACAGATATGTGTAAATTCCTACGTAATGCAACGCCGCGCCGCCGAGCACGAACAAATGCCATACGGCGTGATTGAACGGGATCTTTTTTACTGCGTAAAATATAATGCCTACCGAATACGCAACGCCGCCGCCGAGCAAAAACCAAAAAAAGCCGAAGCCGCACAGATCGGCTATGCGGTCTATGCGCACTATACACGCCCAGCCCATTATGACGTACGCTATAAGGCTGAATACCTTGAACTTTGTAACGTTTATCGCGTTGAAAACTATAGACAATATCGCCATAACGCAAACTACGGCGAATAGCGCATAACCCCAGATATTGTCGGCTGTGCCGCCGCGCATCATTCCTATGAGCATGGTCGGCGCATAAGTTCCGAATATAAGTATGGATATGGAGCAGTGGTCGAGCCGTCTGAATACCGCCCGCACCCGCGTTCCGTATTTAAACGAATGGTAAAGCGCGCTTATCGTAAACATGACTATCATAGACAAACCGTACAAAAATACGGATACGATCGCGAGCGCCGAATAGCCGAGCGAAGTACATTTGAGCATTAAAAAAACAAGCCCGACAAAACTCAGTCCTGCACCCAAACAATGCGTTATGATATTTGTGAGTTCTTCAGGCCGACTGTATGCTATTTGCGTTTGTACTACCTTCGCCTTACTCATGTAAACGATATCACAATCACAGATTTATTAACGAACCCCGAGCATTTTTATCAGCTCGGGATTTCTTTCCGCGTATTGCCTTCGGTCTATTATACCACTAAGAAACAAAACGGTCAATCGATTTTACGAAATAATACCGATATGCGTAAAATATAATGCCGCGGCACGCACGAATTTATTGCGGCGCGATAAAGTATCCGCGGCAAATTATTGACAAACTCTGCGGGTTCGGTATATAATAGACCCATGTGGGATACGAGAGACATAACCTCAATATGCTTGAACTGCTTCGGAACGCTTGACCCGCGTACCAAAGTGTGTACGCATTGCAAAAAACCCGCTTCGGACGACAAAACGCCGCCCACCGCGCTTCCGCTGCGCACTTTGCTTTCGGGACGTTATCTCATAGGTCTGCCGCTCGGTCGCGGTGGTTTCGGCATTACGTACAAAGCGTACGACATGCTCACTTGTAGGCGCGTCGCTATAAAAGAATTTATGCCCAAGGGTTATGCGTCGCGCGCGCCGAGAGCATGCGCCGTCGTAGCCGACGAAGCTCATACCAAGGCTTACAGTTATTGGCTTACGGCATTTATACAAGAAGCCAAGGTGCTTACATCCATAAAACACATGGAAGGCATAGTAAGCATATACGACTTTTTCCTCTCCAACAACACCGCATACATAATAATGGAATATCTCGACGGGATGAGCCTGCACCGTTTTATAAACGGCAGAGGCGGAAGACTTCACCTTGCCGAAACCCTCAATATCATGCGCCCCGTACTCGAAACGCTGTTGCTTTTGCATCAGCACGGCGTTATACATAAAGACATTTCGCCCGAAAACATCCAAATCGTAAATAACCGCACGATCAAACTCATCGACTTCGGCGCAGCGTCCATATACACTCAAAATCTATCAAAGCCGTTTTTCGTACTTAAAAAGGGATATTCGCCGTATGAGCTTTATTCGCAAAGCGGCGAGCAAGGTCCGTGGACGGATATTTACGAGATAGGCGCTACGATATACACTTGCTTGGTGGGTAATCCCCCGCCCGAAGCGACCGAACGGTTTGCGCACGACAAACTTGTGCCGCCGTCCGCGCTCAACGTGCAGATACAGCCCATACGCGAAAAAACTCTGCTCAAGGCGTTGGCGGTAAACCCCAAAGAACGGTATTCCAACATCGGCGCGTTCAAGCAGATGTTTTACGGCGAATTCATGCCGGGAAGCGTAGCAAGACCAACCAAACCCACCGGAACGTGATCAACACCTATAGCACAATAAAAAACCGCCGCGCTCTAAAGATACTGCGCGACGGTTTTTTGTCTGTCGTTACGCTCCGACATTACGCTACGTTTTTAAGCTCGCCCGTACTAAGATCGTACGAGTATACAGCCGTCTTATCCGTATAGCACTCGTTGGATACCCAAAGCACCGTTTTGCGCGTAAGATTGTATACCGCGCTGTGTACCGTGCAACCGCCGCCGCCACCGAACGTGCGCTGCCCCACTTCGCCGAGTATGCGCATAGCGTCGTTCTCGTCGGACACCACTCCGCCCGTGGACTTCAGGCTGTTGTAAATATGCTCGTATCTTCCGTAGCCCGGTTTGCTGTCGTTATCGGTATAATAAGTATCTTGATCTTTAACGATAAAGTTAGTTACCCACTGATAGTCGAACTCAGCGCCGTCGCGCAGCGTGTCGTACATTTCGTCGGTGTTATACGTAACTACAAGCTCGCGCGCCGAACCGTCGTTGTCCGTAGCGTCCGTGCCGTTTACGGGCAACCACTCGAGTATTGCGCTCTTACCGGACGCGTCCGCCACCATGTAGTGGAAGGAGGTATTAGCCGAGTCGTGTAGATTATATTGCTTTATGAGTTCCACGGCTTCGTCCACGTCGTCGGCGTAATCGAGGACCATTCTGAGCATAGTGGTCGAAGTAATATCATCCTTGCCTTCCGTATTTTGATTGGTCGCTACCGTTCCGTCGGACACGCCGCCGCCTTGATACGACATGTATATGCCGCAGCTTACGCCCGCGTCGTTTATGCCGTCGAGCGGAACGAACGGCGCGGCAAGACACGTTACCTTATTCATAAAGCCGCTAACGTCTTTGTTCACGTCCATGCCGATGTAATTGAGATCGACCGTAGAAAAAGACTTGTGTCTGCCTTTACCGGGATCGCAAATAGTGATGCACACATTGGTCTTTGCAAAATCGTAATTGCGCGCGAACAGCTTGTCTCCGCTCGGCGTGGTCGCGGTAAACGACGAACAACCTATATCCGTCTCGCTTATATTCATTTTGACAAGCCCTTTGGTGATGTTTTCCGTTATGTACGATATCAACTGACTGTCGGTGGATACGCCGCCGCCCTCAAGCAACTCGTCGAAGTAAAATCCGCCTTTCACCTTCATGAAGTATACAGATCCTTCGTCGTTTGCGTCGTTGCGAGAACGCAGTTTTTTAAAGCTGTTAAAAGTGGATATCTCGTTGTTCCACACGCCCAAAAACGTAAAGCCGAGTATTGCCACTACCGCAACTATCGCCGCGAGCGCGATGCATACGATCTTTACCCACAGCTTCATTTTTTTCTTGGGCGCTTCTCCCGCCGTCTGTTCGGCAACCGTTGTTTCTTCCATGATGATAAGCTCCTTATGTGTTGTTATTCGTCTTTTCCGACCAAACCGTCGTAATAAGATTTTAAATTTGCCACTATGTTTTCGAGCGTTTTGTAAAACTGCACGCGCTCCTCTTCCGTCTGATCGGCGCTGCCCGCGGCAACAGCCCTCTGGGCTTTTTGCGCCACCGCTTCCGCAAACGCCTTGCCCGCCAACGTAAGCACTATCTTTTCGTTATACGTCTTGGGGTCGTAAGCCACATAACCCTTTTCGCGCAACTGCATAAGCGCGCGCGATATCGCCGCCTTATCCTCGAGCGTCAGCTTGGCAAGCTCGCTCGCGGTAAGCCCGTCGGGATTTTCGATCAAATAGTAAGCGCACATCACATGCACCGCTTTAAGCCCGAATTCTTCCATTTCAAACGCTTTGATCTTTTGCACGAGTTTATTCAGTTTGAGTATGGATACGGTAAAGTGCTCGAATATCTTTTCCATAACACCTCCTTTGTTGATAAATCAACTTAAACATTATATTAAACAACTCAACGCATGTCAAGCAAAATCGTTGATAAATCAACATATTTTTATACTGCGCGCGCATACGGCAAAAATCGCGTCGATACGGCGGCAAAACACTTGCGTTTTTTTTGCAAAAGCTTTATACTTAGTTTACTGCGCTAGACGGAGAGTTAGCGGCGCTCTGTAACCTACAATCCGCTACAGTAGGGTCGAACACCGTCCTCGGTTTGCGTATGGGAGGTCTGTTACCGTTAGGTGGCGTTGATGTTAGGGTCTTGTGCAACGTCTGCTTGTGAACCGTGTCAGGGCTTGACCGCAGCAGCACTAAGCAAGAAGTGGCGTGTGCCACAAGGTAGCTCTAACGGAGTTAACCGACGGGAGAACGCTTCGGTACGTTTTATCAAAGACGGCGCGCAGTTTCAAAAACCGACAAACACGTGATGTGCTTGTCGGTTTTTGTTTTGTTATTCGATCAAATTTATTCAGTTGCCGTATTTGTCGGGCGTATGTTCTATCTTGTATTTGACTTGACCCATGAGGCGCGGCGGAACGGTTTTTTCCGCTTTCTTGAGCGCGCGTTTGACATTGGACGGCGACGGCGGATCTATATCGGGACGGTCGTCCGCTTTCTTTATGAACGGAACTTTTAGGAGTTTTTCTATCTGCGGCGCGGTCGGCTCGAACAGCCCGCCCGTTTTGTAATACGCGGGCGCGGCGGTATCGGACAGTCCCACTTTTACGCGCGATCCGAACGGAACTTTTATCTCCGCGCTCGCACGTATATCCGCGGACGAAAGACCTACGTCTATCCTATACCGCCCGCCTACGGGAATATACGCGTCGTTCTGCTCGTCGTAAGCGGCAAAATCGGCAAGGTCGATATTCAATTCTATCAACGCGTTTTCCGTCTTGCCGAGATCCACGCGTTTAAACGCTACGAGGCGCTTGGAATAGCCGTACACCTGTCCGCCTATCGCCGTCAGATATACTTGCACTACGGGCGAACCCGACCGCTCGCCTTTGTTTTTTATTACGAAATCTACTTTTATATCGAGATCGTCGCAGCGCACGTTGAGTTTATTTATGTCGTACGTTGTATAATCGAGTCCGTGTCCGAACGGATATCTCACGCGCGACATAAAATTATTGAACAGCAGATATCCGTTGTACATCGATTCGTAACGGAAATCGCCGCGCTGAGCGAATTTGGCATTGTTGCAAGGATATGCATCCCTATCCGCGCACCAACTGAACGGCAGATGTCCGCGCGGAGACACGCCGCATACCATGGCGACTATAGCAGCGACCGACGGGCTGTACGGGCAGTACATGACAGCGCCTACAAGCTCGTCAAACGGAAGCGGCACGGCAACTCCGCCGCACAACACCACTATCGAAAGCGCTTCCGCCGCTGTTTTTGCTATGGCTTTCATTACGAACGCGTCAACGCCTTTTTCGTAATCGGTTATCAAAAATATATTTACATCGCCGAATTTTTCCGGCGCGGTAAGCGGATCTTTTATCGCATACTTGTCGCCGTCGTCGAAGAAACTCGCATCGCCGAACAGAACGGGCGTTTTTTTGACGGGCAGCACTCCGTCGTTTTTGAGCAGTACCGTCGTATTGTATACGAGATTGGCAAGCGTCGTGTCATCGAGTTCGTCGTCTTGCCGCTTGCCCAATGTTTCCGTCGTCTTTACGGCAAATGCAAGCGTGCGTTCTATGCAACCGTCTATTCTGTTTTCCGTTACAGTCCCGTCGGACACGGCGCGCGCGATCTCTTTTTTTGTACCTTCGTCCGCGCCGAGCTGATAAGCGCCGTTGCCCATAATGCCGTCTACGCCGCCCACCGCGCCGAACTGAGTAACGAGCATGGCGTCGTTAGAAAGATACTTTATGTACTTATCGGCTACCGAACGCGACGTACAAACGTATTCGCCGTTGAGATATCCCCCGTCCAGTTGCAAAGCCGCGGCATACTTGCCCGCCGTTTTGAGCGGATACAAATACAGTTCGTTGAGCGCGCGGCTGTCTATAGTTCTGTTTACGAACCGTCCTTGACCGAGTGCGTCCGTAAACAAACACCCCAATTCGCAGCCCGTTGCGTACCCCTTTAAAAGTTCGGCGGCGACCACCGCGTCCTCCGAAAAGAACTGCGCCGCGTCTTGCTTCATGGGGTCGCGTATAAGTCCGCAGCCCACGGCGCTCGAAAATGCCGATCTCTCGCTTGCGGCTTCGACCGAGCGAGCTTTTGAAACAGCCGCGCATATCTCGGGAGAAAATGTGCAACCGAGCGCGAGCTGAGACGGCTCGGCGGCAAAATACGGCAATACGTACTCGCCCATATCGGTTACCGCAAGCTTGGGTCTGTCGAGCGCGGCGATTCCGTTGCCGCCGCCTACAAGCGCGATCTTGTCCTGCAGTTTCATGACCGAAATAAGTCCGCGGATCTTATCTATTTCCATAGTCGCTGTCCTCCTCGCCGAATGGGTGTACCGAAAAATCACACTGCGGGACGTTTGTATTCGGTATTTACAAACTCCATGCCGTTAGCCGTTCTGCGGTAGTATTCCAATCTGTCTTTATATTCGTAAACATACATGTCAGTAAATCTGCGCAACGCGAATACCATTGGACGCTCGCTTACGGGCATTCCGTATCCGCTTTGCACTGCGGTCGCGCCGCTGCTTACGGGAGACGGCGAACCGAATTGCTGCGCGCTTCCGTACTGCGACGGCACGCCGTATCCGCCGCCGACGTCGTTTTGAACGGGGCTTTGCATGCCGTATGCTCCGCCGTCGGTGGGTATACTGAATTTTTCTTCATACTCGATGAGATTGGGATATTTGTTTCCGCCGTCCGCGGCGGGTTTATCTCCGTTAAAGCCGTTTCTCTGTCGCATGGTGAACATTCCTCTTAAAGCTTACTTGAGTATGTCGCAGCCGACAAACTCACGCAACACCGCGGGAACGGTTACCGATCCGTCGGCATTCTGATTCTGCTCTACTATAGCGGGCAATATGCGCGACGTAGCAAGTCCCGAACCGTTGAGCGTGTGGACAAAATTTATTTTGCCGTCCGCGCCGCGGTAACGCGTAGAATTTCTGCGCGCTTGATAGTCGTTCGCATTGGACACCGAACTGACTTCTTTGTATATGCCCATGGACGGTATCCACACTTCTATGTCGTAAGTGCGCGCCATGGACGCGGAACAGTCGCCCGCCGCAAGTTTGCTCAGTCTGTAATGCAATCCCAGCCCTTCTACGAGCGCGCATGCTTTTTGCAAAAGCTCTTCAAACGCTTGCTTGCTTGTTTCGGGCGTGGTTATCTGCACCATTTCCACTTTGTCGAACTGATGTCCGCGTATCATGCCGCGTTCTTCCGCGCGGTAGCTGCCCGCCTCTTTGCGGTAGCAAGGCGTATATGCGAACAGTTTTTTGGGCAATTCGTTTTGCGGTATTATTTCGCCGCGGTAAATGTTTACCAACGCCGTTTCCGCAGTGGGGAGCAAAAATCTTCTCGCCGCGCCCCCTTCCGTCTCTATGCGGTAAACGTCGTCCTCGAATTTGGGGAACTGTCCCGCGCCCAGACCGCACTCGTAATTGAGCATGTGCGGGGGCAATATGAACATGTAACCGTCGGACAAATGCGTCTTGATGAAATAGTTGAGAAGCGCCCATTCGAGCACAGCGCCGCGACCGGTGTACAGCCAAGACCCGTTGCCCGATATCTTAACGCCGCGCTCGTAATCTATGAGTTTCAAGCTCTCGCAAAGATCGACGTGGTTTTTGATCTCGAAGTCGAAAACGGGTTTTTCTCCCCATACTTTTATCACTTCGTTATTTTCTTTGCCGCCCGCAACAACGTCGGGATCGGGCAGATTGGGCAGACACAACAGAGCGTTGTTCAATTCCGCTTCTACCGCCCTTATGCTCTCGTCGCAAGCGTCTATTTCTTTTCCTATCTCGCGCATTTTCTCAAAGATCGGCTGCACATCTTGCCCGCTCTTTTTAAGCCGCGGTATGTCCGCGCTCACCTTGTTCTTTTCCGCTTTGAGCGATTCCGCCCTGCCTATCATCTCGCGCCGCTTGGCGTCGAGCTTGAGAATAGCGCCGAGATCGGCGGTATATCCGCGTTTTTCGAGCGCAGCCGCCACACCCTTTTCGTCGTTGCGTATGAGATTTATATCTATCATAAACTCTTCCTCTTTCAACGTTTAAATTTGCACGTATTCATTATAACCCAATACCGCTCGAAAATCAACACTTTTTATTGATTATTTAAAAGCCGCCAATTTTTTATATGTTGCGCCGCCGCTATGCGCCCCGCCGCCGTCTATTTTTTGGAGCGCGGGATCAACCGTTTAACGTCGCCCGCGGACAGCGCGCCGCTCACCGCTATCCCGCCGAAGTACACCGCGGCAAAAACCGCCGCGCCTATGATGCTCGCCCAAAGGCTCGGTATCTGCCCGTGTTCGGCGGCGACGACCGTACCGTAAAATGCGGCGCTCGCCGCGAGAGTGAACGCGAGCGGCTTTAAAAGGGCGTCGAGCGCGCTCACGTTGAGCGCGGTGCATTTGTACGCGCTGCGCGCAGTCAGCGTTGCAGCAACGGCGTAGCATGCCGTAGTCGCGCCCGCCGCGCCGATTATGCCGAACAGCCTTACGAGCGCGGGAGTAAGAGCCACCTTTACGCACGCGCCCACTATAAGATTTATTACCGGTCGGTGCGCCTTGTTGTAGCCTTGAAGCACAGTCGTACATAGCTGGAGCATGCCTACGTAAAAAACGCCTACCGCTTGAACGCGCAACAGATTGGATGCGACGGCGAGTTGGTCGGACGTCAAACCGCGTCTGTAGAGCGCGGCGCACACTCTGTCGGGAAAAAGCATAAAAACGGCTGTTACGGGAATGACAAAAAGCATTATCCACTTAGCCGCGTCGCGCGTTATCCCGCTAACATCCGCCCCTCTTTCCACAGCCGTCGTTACGGCGGGCAGATACGCGATGGAAACGGACAGCACGATCACCACGGGCATGTTCACCAACGTTCCCACCGGTCCTACGAGCAAGCCGAACAGCGCAGTGGAGTCCGCCCTACCCGCACCGCCGTACATCAATAGATTTATGACGAGTACGGAATCTATCATTTGCGTGAGCGGCAGCACGAGCGAACCGAGCGTTACGGGCAGCGCGAACGAATACAGCTCTTTTATAAGCTCTCTGTCCGTTACGTACCGCTCGGGCGCGAACTCCGCCGAAGCTTCAGTGCCGAGCGCGAGCACGGGGACGTAACGCTTGGCGCGTTTTCTCGATACGGCATACCGCACGGCAAGATACAACAACGCCAAAAGTTCGCTCACCGACACTCCGATAAGCGCGCCCGCAACGGCGAATCTTACTCCGTAACGCAAAAACACTTTGCTCAAATACAAGCCGAGAAACAGCTTTACTATCTGTTCTATCAACTGGCTTATGCCGCTCGGCAACATTTGCGACTTGCCTTGAAAGTATCCGCGGAATACGCTTATACCGCCCGCAAAGAGCAACGACGGGCAAAGAGCGAGATACGCGATAGCCGCTTCGGTATTGCCTTGCAAGCCCGATATGGCATTGCGCAGGAGCGCGACTGCCGCTGCGGACAACGCCGACACCACGGCGAGGGGGATGATCGCCGCGCGCACGGTGCGGACTGCGGATGCATTGTCGCCCCGCGCCGTGTATTTGGCTACTACGCGCGAAACGGCGTTGGTGAACCCGCCGCCGCAAAAAGCGAGCAGCACGGTGTACAACGGAAATACCATCTGGTACAGCCCCATGCCCTCTGCGCCGACGATATTGGTAAGCGGCACGCGGTACAGCGCGCCGATAAGTTTTGCTACTATGCCGATGGCGGCGAGAAGCACCGCCGATCGACCGAGTCTCTCCGACTTTTCTTTCACACCGATAGTATGTCGAAACGCACGTCTTTTAGCCGCTTGATTTTTTGCCGAGCTTATCTTTCGCAATTAAAACGGGCATTCGACAAGCATCCGTCGAATACCCGAAACTACATCTATCCAATAATATCCGTTTTATCAATAGACAAAAATATTCACATACAAAAAGACAACTTCGCCTTACGATTCATTGCTATTCGAGCATTCGTCCGCGCAAGCAACATATAGCTTTCCGACAAGCGCGCGAACGACGCATGATAGTGCAAGCTATATCAAAGCGTTTTATGTAGTTTCGACATACCGCGCGATTTAAGTATAATACTATGCAAAACCGCAAGATCCTACGCAATTATCCTATTTGTCGCGCAAAGTCGCGCTTATTCGATCGCACAATGCCTACACGTTACTAATATAAGCGAACGGCGCAAAAGCACAACACCGTTCGGCTTTTAAATATCTATACGATAGAACGCCCGCGAATTTACATTTTTCTCGACACAGATACATATAAAAAATTCGGACGCGGGATCTACGCCCGCGCCCGAATTTTCTAAATCCGTTTACCTTATTATGCGCCGATAGCACCCGTCGGGCATTCGCCTTCGCAAGCGCCGCAATCGATGCAAACATCGGGATCGATAACGTATTTGCCGTCGCCCTCGCTGATAGCGTTTACGGGGCAAGCCGCAGCGCAAGCGCCGCAAGCGATACATTCGTCGGAAATCTTGTGAGCCATTGTTATTACCTCCATGATATTTATAGTGTAATTATACCATTATACGCCAAAAAAGTCAATATCAGAAGAGTACTAATTCGGTTCGGCTTTGCGAACTTTTAATTTGCGCCTTCGCCGCCCTTTGTTTTGTCGGGCGCATTTCCGCCGCCCTTTTTTTCGCCGCGCGGTCTGTGTCTGTTTCTGTGTTTGGATCGGTTGTTACCGTTGTTTCCGTTCCCGTTATTTTTTTCCGCGTCGTTTCGCGATCCTTGTTTGCGCTCGGACTGCGCCGCGCCGTTTCGCTCGCCGCGAGGTTTATCGCCATTGCCCTTGTCGGCGTTGCCGTCTTTGCGTCTGTCGTTACGCGCTTCGTTGCCGCGATCGTTGCGCGCGCGTTCCCCGTTGTTTTTGGGTGCGGGCGGATTTTCTCCGTCCTCCGATCTCCCGCGCAGAACGGTAAGCTCGGAAAGCGGAAGTTCCGCAAACTCAAAGCTTTCGTCGTCGCCGAAGCGCACGCGCACCTTTTCGCTGAGCGGCGTTACCGATACGACCGAACCGCGTCTGCCGTCGTTAGCCACGACCGCCGCGCCGTGCTTGGGCATGCGCCGCATTATATCCTCGTACGTTTTGTTTTCGTACGACAAACAGCAAAGCAATCTTCCGCACATGCCGTTTATCTTATTGGGGGTAAGCGCAAGGTTTTGGTTCTTCGCCATTTTTATGGACACATGCTCGCTGTCCGATTCGAATCTGCCGCAACAGCAAGGCATGCCGCACGGCGACAGCGTGCCTATTATCTTGCACTCGTCGCGCGCGCCTATCTGTCTCAGATCTATGCGCATATGGAATGCCGACGCGAGATCGCGCACAAGCTCGCGGAAATCCACGCGCTGTTCCGCGGTAAAGTACAATACGAGCTTTCCGCGGTCTGCGGTAAATTCGCAGTCCACCACTTTCATGTCGAGACCGCGAGCAGATACCTTTTCCTTTGCCGTGCGCAAAATGTCTCGTTTTTGTTCTTCCGACATGTACGCGGCTTGAATATCTTCCTCGGTCGCTTTACGCGTGATAGGCTTAAGCGGCGCGACGACCGCGCTCTCTTCAACGTCGTGAATAGGCTGAACGACCGCGGCTATCTCCACTCCGCGCTGTGTTTCCACTATAACTTTATCGCCTTTATCGTAAGTTTCGTCTTCCGCGGGCGAAAAATAATATACGCGCGGCGAAGTGCCGAATCTAACTCCCACTACCTTAGGCATATCGCTTTTTCCTCCATCATCTTTAAGATCATTTCGTCCATAACTGCGGTCGGCATGCAGTTGGACGCAAGTTTGCGCCTTGCCGTGCGCACAAACTCCGCACTGCGCGCTGCCGACAGCGGAGTAAACCCGTCCGCTACCGAACCGACGTCGTTTACATCGAACACCATCTCCGCGCCCGCAAGCATACGCGCCACGTCTGCGAGCAGATATTCCATTACGCCGAGCACCGCGTCGTCGCGCTCTTTGGAAAACTTTTCGTATACGGCGGCGCAATGCGCGAACATCTTGCTTCCCGACGACAGTCGCAGTATTTCCAATGCCGCGGAATACGTCGCGCCGAACTCGGGATCTGCCATTATCTGCTCCGCCATGCCTATATTACCGCGGCTCGCTCTTGCCGCGAGCGCTACAGCTTTCGCGTCGCGGTGATGCCGCGACAACAGCTCGGTTACCGTATCTACTGAAAACGGCGGGATATCTATCCTATTGCAACGCGACTCTACCGTCTGCAAAAGTTTTCCGCAAGCGCAGAGTATAAAGCATGCGCACGGCGGCGGCTCTTCCAACGATTTGAGCAGCTTGTTCTGGCATATCTCGCTCATAGTGTCTGCGTTTTCTATTATAAAAAATCGTTTCGCAAGCCGAAACGGAGTCAAATACAACGCCCCCACTATCTCGCGCACGTCGTCTACGGTTATGACGCGGCGGGTCTTTTCGCCATCCGATTTCTTAGACTTGCCCGTCTTTTTGGGCGCGGATGCTTGCGGATAAACTATGATATCCGCGTTGTCGTCAAAGGCTTGCGACATCGGTATGCCGCCCAATTTAGCGGCTACAAGCCGAGCCGTTACGTTTAGCCCGTCTTGATCCTCGCCGCCGAGCAAGTATGCGCTTGCCGTATTTTCGGGACATAACGCCGTTACGGCGCTCAAACGCTCGAAAACATCGGCATACTTTTTAACGGCGTCTACGCTCATAATATCCGCTTTACCGCGGCGTAAATTTTTTCCGCCGTCTCTTCTTTTTTGCCGCTCGCGTCTATGCGCAACAGCTCGCCCGACTCGCACATTGCGTTAAAGCCTTGGTATATGCGTTCGTAAAAATCGGCTTGTTCGCTTTCCAGTCTGTCCGTCTTGTCCGCTCCGCCCTTGCGCTCGAACGCGACTGCGGGCGGCACGTCTACGAACAGCGCGAGATCGACCGCAAGCGGCGCGATCGTCTTTGCGTTTACTTCGCGCACGAAATCTATATCGAGCCCGCGCCCATAACCTTGATAAGCCACCGTGGAATAAATGAATCTGTCGCACACCACAGTCTTGCCCGCATTCAGCGCGGGGATTATTACGGCGTTCATGTGATCGCGCCGTGCCGCGGAATACAAATACAGTTCGGCAACGGCATCGGGAGAATACTTGGGGTCGAGTATAAGCGAACGCAACGCTTCCGCAAGCGGCGCTCCGCCCGGTTCGCGCGTAACTATAGCGTCCGTTCCGCTGTTTATCAATCTTTCGGCAAGCAGTCTGCACTGACTGCTTTTGCCCGCGCCGTCGCCGCCTTCTATTACTATAAACTTCCCGTTTTTCATATGATTTCCTTTAACGCCCGCCCGAGCGCGCAGTCGAACCTTTGCACGCTTTGCGGCGTATCCGCTGCTGTAAAAATAAATACCAGCCGTTCGCCGTCGTCGAGTTCGCTCGCCACGCCGTTGCGCATAAGCGCGGCGTTCAGCTCGGAACTGTCCTTACAGAGCTTGCGGCAGTCCAACACAAGTCTCGTAAAATCGTCGTTTTCTTCAAACCCGTACCGACGCTTTACCTCCGAGATCGGATCGAACAACGCTTCGTAAGCGCCGCCCGTGCGTTTGAGCGATCGTATAGCATGCTCCAACGACGCGTACAACAAATACGACGGGCTTGTCGTGCCCATTAGCTCCGTAACTTCTACGAGCTTTTTATGTTCGGCGTCGGGCAGATTGCTGAAAAGCATAGCGCTCTGCGTAAGCGCGTCGAGCGTCTTATGCGCCGACAAGTTGCATATATCGCAGTCGCCCGCAAACGACGGCGGCAAATGTTTGTTTGCGCCGAAGTGCGCGCCGTGCGCGCCGTCAACTATAAACAGCAGTCCGTTGCTGCGGCAAAACCGCGCAATGCCGTCTATATCGGCGCAATACCCGTAATACGTAGGCGATGTTACGACCACCGCGCCTATATCCGACGTAAGCGCGCCTTTTATATCTTCGACCGTGATAGGTCTGACGCCGCGCCTTCTCACCGTTACGCATTTCTTCGCCGATAGCTTAAACCCGTCAAACACCGACCTATGCGAATTCACGTCGGCTATGCCGTTGCATGCGGCATGGTATATCGCCGACTTAACGCCTTGAGAACTTCCGCAGCAGAGCAGCACGCAGTGTTTTGCTCCGTAAAGCTCGGCCGCCGTTTTTTGAACGGAGGCTATCTCATCGGCGGGAAACGATCCGTCGCTAAGCTCCGTAACGTCTATATCGCACAAACTCCCTTTATGCCCGGGCGTGTGCAGTCTAAGCGCATTCTTTGCGGCATAACCGCGCATTGCCTCGATCAAGCTCACTTGGATCTATTTCTTTCTCGGTTTCATTGTGGGAAACAGAATTACGTCGCGTATGGACGCGCTGTCCGTCAAAAGCATGACCATGCGGTCTATGCCTATGCCCAATCCGCCCGTCGGCGGCATGCCGTATTCGAGCGCTTCCACAAAATCGTCGTCCGCGGCTTGCGCGTCCTCGCTGCCTTGCTTCATCATCTTGCGCTGCGCGTCGAACCGCCCCGCCTGATCTATGGGGTCGTTTAACTCCGCGTAAGCGTTGCCGCCTTCCCAGCCGTTGATAAAGAACTCGAATCTATTGGTAAGCCCGTCGTCCGATTTTTTGGCGAGCGGCGATACTTCTATGGGATAACCCGTTACGAAAGTCGGCTGTATGAGCGTGCTTTCCACGAGCTTGTCAAACGCGACGTACATGCATTCCGCGGCGTTCTTTTCGCCCTCGAACTCGATACCGCGCTTTGTAAGCTCCGCGCGCGCCTCCTCGTCGGACAACGCCATAAAGTCCACGCCTACCGTCTCTTTAACGATATCTCGCATCGTAACTCTGCGCCACGGTGTGGAAATGTCTATCTCTCTGCCTTGATATGTTATCTTATCGCCCAAACCGATCGCCTTAGCCGCTACGGTGTAAATATCCTCCGTGCGCTTCATCATGTCCGTATGGTCGCCGTATGCTTGATACAGCTCCATCATGGTGAATTCGGGGTTGTGCTTTATGTCCATGCCCTCGTTGCGGAAGCATCTGCCTATCTCGTATACGCGCTCGAGACCGCCCACTATGAGCCGCTTTAAGTACAGCTCGGGCGCTATGCGCATATACATATCGAGATTGAGCGTATTGTGATGCGTTACGAACGGACGCGCCGCCGCGCCGCCCGCTACGGTGTTGAGTATGGGCGTTTCCACCTCGATAAAGTTCTCTCCGTCCAAGTACGCGCGCACTGCCGATATCATCTTGCTGCGCTTTTGGAAGGTCTCTTTCACGCTCGGATTGGAAATAAGATCCAAATACCGCTTGCGGTATCTGAGATCGTTATCTTTAAGTCCGTGCCACTTTTCGGGCAGCGGCGTGAGCGACTTGGATAATAGCGTGATAGACCGCACCGCCACGGAAACTTCGCCGCGGTGAGTAACAAACACCTCGCCCTCGCACCCTACTATATCGCCGATATCGAGCTGCTTTTTGAAAAAGTCGTATTTTTCTTCGCCGACATTATCGCGTTTTACGTAGATCTGTATCTGTCCGCTTACGTCCAAAACGTGCGCAAAGCTCGCCTTGCCCATAATGCGCTTGCTCATAAGTCTGCCCGCGATAGAAACGGTAGCGCCTTCGTTAGGCGCAGACGCTATGTCCGCCGCATGCGCGGTTACGTTGTAATTGGTTATTCTGAACGGATCGGAACCCGCCGCGCAAAGCTCGCTCAGCTTGCCCAGACGCACAGCCTTGAGTGCGTTTATATCTTCTTCGGTCTCCACTACCGCAGTTTCGTTTTCTTTGATGTCCATGATTATCCCGTAGGGCAAAAGCCCGCATTGTCGCAGTGATTATTTTCTTACCGATTTTTTATCGACCGTAATACCGATGATCTTGAAAAGAAGATCGCCCACCATTACAACGTCGTTTTCTTCCTTGTCGAGAAGAGTAGCGCCTACGCGAGACTCGTTTGATATCTTGCCGTTGAGCGCGTCCGCCTCGTGAGAACCGACGATGGTATACGTTTTGATCCCCGTGCATTTGCTCTTGTCGATCTTGCCCTTTGCTTTTGCTTTGAGCGCAAGCTCGTTATCGCTAAAACCGAGATCGGAAAGCTCTTCCCTTTTATAACGCTTGCTCGCCAAAAGCTCGGACGCGGCGTTTGCATAGTCATCGGCGGTAAGATCGCCGAGTATCTCTCTGTTCATTCTGTTGGCGCGCATATCGTTGACGGACATCTTGCGAAGAAACCCTTCGATTATGTCCGTACGCGTCAAACCGCAACGTTCTACTTCTTCTATGCCGTCGGCTATGTCCGCCTCTATGACTTCCACCGCGCAGCCTATAGACACTACGTCGTCTTTGATAGAACGCTCGTCTATCACCTTGGCGTTGGCGAGTTTTTCTTTGATAGCGTCTATTTCGTTTTGGAGCTTCGCTTGATCGTCGCGCGCTATATCGTACTCCGCGTTTTCCGAAAGATCGCCTTGCGCTCTCGCTTTGGCTATCTCCTCGACGATTGCGGGCATCTCTACGAGTTTGATGTGCTCGAGCCGCTCTTCAAGCTCGCGCTTGCCCGCGGCGGTCATGATATATTCTTTAGCCATAGTGATCTCCTTACACATTTATTCATGATACATTATAAAACAACGCGAAGATTTAGTCAAGCGATTTGCGGACAGCCGACCGCCGCGCCGTCGGCGTTGCGCGCTTTGCCGATATTGCCGATACATCGCACTATGACGCGAAAAATATCATATGCCGTCGAAGTCGGTCATATATTATAAGACCCGATAAAAAGACACGACGCGCAGCAAAATGCGCAGTCGATAAGTCTGTTTTGTCGTCGCATTTTTGACCTTTTAACGAGCAAAAATGCTCCTCTAATAATGTCTTGGGGGTCTATATGTTGGAAAACACGGACGTTCGCGCATCGGAACTCGGAAATTACATAATAAAGAACTCCGCCACGGTGCGCGAAGCGGCGGCTGTATTCGGTTTGGGCAAGTCCACCGTACACAAAGACGTTACCGAACGTCTGGCAAAGACAGATCCCGTGCTTTACGACAAAGTGCGAAAGATACTCGATTACAATCTGAGCGTGCGCCATCTTCGCGGCGGCGAAGCGACAAGACGCAAGTGCGCGCAAAAAAAGACGACGTGATCGCGATCGCCCGCCTAAATGTTTTATATACACGCCCACCCATTTCGCGCGATGCGATCATGATCTTAGTATAGAAATGCGCCCATAAGTCGGCAAAAACTTTAGGGCGCATAGTGATCGTAACGATAAGGTTTATTATACTATAGAATGTTTTATCAGTCGTAGAGTTTTGATACGGGAAGATCTGCGAAGATAGCCGCTATGGCTTCGGCAAATATGGGCGCGACGGAAACCGTAATGAATTTATCTATCTTGCGCTCTTGCGGCAGTTCTATAGTGTCGAGTATAAACAGTTTTTGTATTACGGAATTTTGCAACCGTTCGATAGCGGGTCCCGACATTACGGGGTGCGTGCAGCAAGCGTAAACATCGGACGCGCCGCCCACTTCCACGAGCGCCTTTGCGCCTTGAGCGATAGTTCCCGCGGTGTCTATCATGTCGTCCACTATCAAACAGCGTTTTCCGCGCACGTCGCCGACAATGTTCATTACTTCCATAACGTTGGCTTTGGGACGGCGCTTGTCTACGATGGCGAGCGTTTTGTTGAGCTTTTGCGCCATCTGCCGCGCTCTTCCCACCGATCCGACGTCGGGAGATACTACCACCAAGTCGTCGCCCGCTTCTTTTATAAACGGCTCGTTGGCTATAGCTTTAGCCAAAATGGGCACGCCCAACAAATGGTCTACGGGGATATCGAAAAAGCCTTGTATCTGCGGCGCGTGAAGATCCATCGTAAGTATTCTGTCCGCGCCCGCTTTGCATATGAGATCTGCCACGAGCTTGGCGGTAATGGGGTCTCTCGCGCGAGCTTTTCTGTCTTGACGCGCGTATCCGAAATACGGCATGACTGCCGTTATACGACCCGCCGACGCGCGACGGAGCGCGTCTATCATAACGAGTAGTTCCATGAGATTGTCGTTTGTGGGCGCAGACGTGGACTGTATTACAAATACGTCGCAACCGCGCACAGACTCGCCTAACGACACCGAAATCTCGCCGTCGCTGAACTTGCCTACGTCCGCTTCGGCAAGCTTCATTTTGAGCCGTTCCGATATCGATTGCGCCAATCCTCTGCACGCATTGCCGCAAAACAATTTGATCTTGTTGCCGTGAGCTATCATTGGTATCTCCTCCGAATGTATATAGGTTGATTTTGAATTTTATATATCGCCGTCGCCGCGCTTGTCGGCATTGCCGCTCGACGACGCGTCTATTATGCCGTTGTCGTACTGAACGAGATTGAACGCGCCGCGCGGTTCGGTTTTTGCCGCCGACGGCGGAGCGTACATATTGCCTTGCCAATCGGGTATGACCGACTGCCTTGCGCGAGCTATAGCTAAAGCTTGCTCGGGCACGGCTTTGGTGATAGTAGAACCCGCCGCTATAAACGATCTGTCCGCTATGACGACCGGCGCTACTATATTCGCGTTGGAACCGATAAACACGCGCTTGCCCACAATGGATCTGTATTTGTTTTTGCCGTCGTAATTGGCGAACACCACGCCGCAGCCGACGTTGCACTCGTCGCCGAGTTCCGCGTCGCCTACGTACGACAAATGGCTCACCTTGCAACCCGCGCCTATCACGCAGTTTTTCAATTCCACATAGTCGCCTATGCGGCAATCGCTGCCGATAACGGTATCGGGACGGATATACGCAAACGGACCGACTTTGGTGCGCTCGCCGATAACGCTGTTATACAGTCTGGAACTGTCTATGCGCGCGCCCGAATTTATGATGCAGTTTTCTATATAGTTGCCGGGCATTATTGTCGCGCCCGATTTTATCACCGTCTTACCCTTAATAAAGTTGTACGGTTCTATCGTAACGCCCGCGCCCAAAACAACGTCGCAATCGATATAGGTGTTGTAAAAATCCGTTATCCTAACTCCGTTTGAAGAATGGAAACGAAGTATGCGCCGTCTCATGGCGTCGCTTATGCGCGACAACGCTTCCCCGTCCGATACCGTGGCAAACTCATGATCGGACACAACTGGGGCTTCCAAATACAGCGAGTTCACTTCAAACAGATGCTCCGTTTTAAACACGAACCCGCGCGGCAATTTGAGCATGTTCTGCCCGCTCTCGCGGAGTTGCTTGACCGCCGCCGCCACAGTCTTTGAAGTAACGAGCGGTGTGTCGCAGTACAGCACGACGGTAATGGGGCGCGTGCGGTCTACTGCGGCGCGCAGCTTTTCGCAACAGTCTATGACTTGAGAATGCTCGATCGTCTTGAACGGTGCGCCGAACGCCCCGCCCACCCAATCGATCAGCGTTTTTCCGAACGCCGATATTTCGCCGACGTCGCCCAATGATTTGTCCTTTATACGGAGAACCACTCCGTTGATACCCAAATCTATCATGCCTATATTATACCCCTTTGAAGCCGATACGTCAACCGAATGATTTGACGTATCTCCGCGCTTTATAAATAAATACGCATTACAATGCCGCTATATACTCGTCATACGTAACGGGGCGATCGTAAGTCTTTTCGCCGTTTTCTATCACTATAACGCGGTTGGCTACGGACGACATTATCTCTTCGTCCGCCGTGATAAACAGTATGGGCGCTTTGAAATTGATCATGCCCTTGTTGAGCGAAGTTATGCTCTCGAGGTCGAGATGGTTAGTCGGTTCGTCGAATATTAAGAAATTGGGCGATAGCAACATCATGCGCGCGAGCATGCAACGGGCTTTTTCTCCGCCCGACAGAACGTTGGCGGACTTTAACGCCTCGTCGCCCGAAAACAGCAGTCTGCCCAGCCACGAGCGCAAATACTCTTGCTCGTGGTTTTCCGACCACTGATCTATCCATTTTACGAGGGACAGAGAACAACCGTCGAAGTACTTGTCGTAGTTTTGCGGCATGTATGCGGGCTTTATGTTTTTGCCCCAAATAACTCTGCCCGAGTCCGCTTGACCATCGCCGAATATACAGTCGAACAACTCTGCGACGGAACGCGAATTATCGGTCAAAAAGCCTATCTTGTCGTCTCTTCCCACGTTGAACGAAATATTATGGAAATAACCTTCCTTGCTCAGCTTTTCCACGCGCAGTATATCGTTGCCGGGATCGCGCTCGAATTTGTAATCGATGTACGGATACTTGCGCGACGACGGCTTGATGTCCTGTATCTCTATCTTGTCAAGCTCGCGCTTGCGGCTTGTAGCTTGCTTGGACTTGGACGCGTTAGCCGAGAACCGCGCTATAAACTCGCGCAATTCCTTTATACGCGCTTCGGCTTTTTTATTGGCTTCGCGCTGTTGACGCAATATCAGCTGGGACGATTCGTACCAAAAGTCGTAGTTACCCACAAACAGATTTATAGCCGCATAGTCCACATCGCATATGTGCGTGCAAACTTGGTTGAGAAAGTGTCTGTTGTGCGACACGACTATTACGGTGGCAAGCTCGAGAGTCTTTAAATGCTCTTGCAGCCAACGCACGGTCTTTATATCCAAGTTGTTGGTCGGCTCGTCCAATAGAAGTATGTCGGGCTTGCCGAAAAGACACTGCGCCATCAACACCTTGACTTTGATCTTTGGCTCTATCTCCGACATCGGCGTGTAATACAGCGACTTGTCTATGCCTATGCTGTTGAGCAAGCTCTCCGCGTCTATCTCGCACTCGTAACCGCCCAGCTCGCCGTAGCGCGTTTCCAGATCGGCGGCGAGATTGCCGTCTTCTTCGGTAAAGTCGGACTTGGCGTACAATATTTCGCGCTTGCGACGAATTTCGGCAAGCTCCTTATGTCCGCAAATGACCGCTTCCATTACGGTATAACTGTCGTAAGCGTTTTGATTCTGTTCGAGCACCGACATTCTCTCGCCCTTGCCTATGCTTATCTCGCCCTTGGACGGCTCGATCTTGCCCGACAAAAGCTTTAAAAACGTGGATTTACCCGCGCCGTTCGCGCCGATTATGCCGTAACAGTTGCCGCCCGTAAATTTGAGACTTACGTTTTCAAAAAGCACGCGCGCACCGAATTGAAGTTTTACATTGGATACGTTGATCATTTAAATTACAGATTTCCTTAAATTCGTATTTGAATGAAAAACGGGCAACCGTATTGCATTTGCCCGTTTTAAAAATTGTATAAGACAGCCTTATTCGCCGCGGAAAGGCAACAATGCCATAATACGCGCACGCTTGACGGCAGTCGTTACGTCGCGCTGATGTTCGGCGCAAAGACCGGAAGCTCTGCGCGGCAATATCTTGCCGTTTTCGGCTATATACTTTTTAAGACGATCGGCGTCTTTGTAGTCCACATGGTCTACATGACCCTGGCAATATTCGCAAACGCGCTTTTTGGCTGGACGCGGGCGGCGTCTTACCTTATCGTCGCTGTCGCCTGCTTTGTTTCTGTTTCTATTCTTATCCATGACGGTTATCTCCTTTTTATAGATTAAAACGGCAAATCATCGTTATCGATGGGTTGCATATCGGAAATGGGGTGCGGCTCTTCGGGCGTATACGCTCCCGAATTGTTTTCTCTGCCGTAACCCGTTGTGCTTCTGGGCGTCAAGAACTCCACTTCGTCCGCCACAACATCGAAAGATGTGCGCTTTATACCGTCGCGGTCTTCGTACTGACGGCGCTGTACCGAGCCGTTGATACCCACTTTACTGCCTTTAAACAAATATTTGCCGCAACGCTCCGCGAGCTGTCTCCAGCAAATAACGTCGAAATAATCGGCTACGCGCTCTCCCGCCGCATTGGTAAACGGACGGTTTACGGCTATATTGAACCGCGTAAAATTAACGCCGCCCTGAGTGGTGCTGCTTTCGGGATCGCGTGTAAGATTGCCGATCAAAATGATTTTATTCATTCTTTTCTCCTTACACTCTTTCGATCATAAACCGAATAATGTCGTCGGATATACGCATTTGACGCTCTATTTCGGCAGGGATCTCGGGCGGCGCGGTGAACTTCATCAACACGTAATGACCCGTGAAATGCTTGCCGGAAATTTTGGTTTGGATAGGATATGCGAGCTTGCGCGAACCCCATTCGTCAACCGTCGCCTCGCCGTATTCCGAAACGAGCGCCTTGAACTTTTCCACCAACGCCTTTTTGGCATCGGCATCTTGCTTGTCGGACAAGATGTAAAGGATTTCGTAGTTATTCATGATACCTCCTTGTGGTCTATCGACCCGCGGCAACGGCAAAATTTGCGTTCGCACGGGTAAGGACGCGGCATAAAAATTTACCGCTTATTTTTATTATAACACTTACAAACATCTTTGACAAGTGTTTTTAAGCCGCAAAAATACATTTTAATAAGCGACTGCACGCAAAACGCGCGTCCATAAAACGAACGCGCGTTTGTTTGACATACGAAGCTACCCGTAAGATCACTTGCGCCCACGCTTGCACGCGCTGACTGATACCTTTACGTTTTCTCCGTTTTTACTGTAATTGAACGAACCGATATATCTTTGCCCTACCATCTTATCGAGCATTTCGGTAAGCGCCGCAAACATCTCGTCCGACAGCACGGGGCGGCATTTTTCTTTTATGCTCTCTACGTTTTCGGCGGTATCGAAACAATGAGTATTGCCGTTTGCGCCTTTAGCCACGACCGATACGTTAATATCGCCGCTCGCCTTGGCGTTATCTTCATGACGGATATGTATGACCATATTGTCCCCGTCTTTTATCGAAATATCGGCGCCGTTGATCGCCGTTGTCAACATGGCGTCGTTGACGGCTTTGGATATCTTTATGCCGATGTTTTTAGCGGCGTTTATGCCTTTTAGCGTAGCCTGAGATATCTTTTCGCCCAAATCGCTTATATCGCTCCAAAGTTTACCGCCCGACTTACCGTTTCCATTTTCATCATCGTCGTCGTCATCTTCATCGTCTTCATCGTCGTCGTCATCTTCATCGTCCTCATCGTCTTCATCGTCGTCCCAACAGAATAGATCGTCGTCGTCGGGGAAATCATCGTCATCCGGAAGATCGTCGTCCTCGTCGTCATCTGCGAATTTTATCGGTTGCATCACGTAACCCATGGAAGAGCCTTGTGCCATCACATCGCCGACGTCGAAGTCGCCTTTTACGTATGCGCGCGTTTTGCCGTCTTCTCTGTAAACCTTTACGGAGCGCACTCCGTCGAGATCGCGCAATTCATTGCAAAGCTCGCCGCACAGCCTGCTCGCTTCTTCGCCGTCCGCTTTGTTCATTCCGCCAATTGCGAAAGTAACGAACTTACCGCGTATCGTTTTTTTATCGGAGCTGTCCGCTTTTTTGTCGTAACCGAGCGCAGAGAGCAGATCGTCGCGCTGACGTTCGGTTATCTTACCTTCGTTATAGAGCGACATTACAATGTCTATTTCTTTATTGCTTTGATCGGACATGATCATTCCCCCTTATCTTTTATCAATTTGAGCGCGTCGTCTACTTGTATCGCACCGCGCTGAAGTTCTTCGAGTATACCCATCCTATACGACTTGCCGCCCGTCAGTCCGAGTTGCTTCTTTATCTCGGCAAGGCGCGTTTTTACCGTGGGATACGATATCTCGAACCGTTTTTCCATTTCCTTTATCGAACCCTCGCACTCTATAAATGCGAGCGCGAATTCGAGCTGCTTATCGTCCAATCTGTCAAACGCGGAAAAGCCGAATTTATTGTTGATAGTCGTTCCGCAACCGCCGCATTTGATCACGGCCACATGCGTAGGCTTGCCGCAGATGGGACATCTTGTGGGAGCTTTTAACATAGCATTCTCCTTTTTACCTTTACAAGCATGCGGCGCGACGGTACCTATCGCTTCCGCCCCGTGCTCATCTTATCGGTATGAATGAATTATATATCCTAAAATTAATGATGTCAAGTATTTTTATTAATATTTTTAATGTTTACATTAATTTTATTAATTTTTAATCTGTTTTTAATGTAATTTATGAATTTACAGTCTGATTTTTTATAAAATAAGCGCCGAACGGCAAAAAATACACATAAAAAGCGCCGATATCGTGCGGCTGACAGCCGTTATCGACGCTTTTAAACTGCATACCTATATACTTATTTTTCCGAACGGTTCATGACCACAACTTTGGTGTTGCTGCCCTCGTCGAAGTCGGTCCTATCAAGCTCCAGCTCGTCTACGTCTTCCGTTATATCGGCGCTGTCGAACAAGCGCAAAAACTGATCCACTTTATCGATATCCAATTCGCAATGCTTTATCTTGTAATGCATTGGGATAACTATGTCGGGCATAAGTCTGTCAACGTATTCCTTAGCCATTTCCGCATCGACGGTATAATTGCCGCCGACGGGGATGAGCAAGACGTTGACGGGGATCAAGCGCTCTATAAGCTCGGGCGAGCACGCCTCGCCTATATCGCCCATATGGCAAATGCTCACGCCGTCCATACCGAACTTGTAAATATTGTTCTTGCCGCGCAGTTTACCGTCTCTGTCGTCATGGCATGACGGAAAACCCGCAATATGTATGCCGTTATGTTCGTACTTTCCTATGCTGTTTATAAGTTCCTTGTATTCCGCGACACCTTTTAAAAAGTTATGGTCGTCATGATCGTGCGAAACGGTAACGATATCCGCTTTTTGCGCTTCGTAACCGTATCCGACCATATTCGGGTCGTACGGATCTGTCAATACCGACAAGCCCGTGCTTTCCGTCAATAGGAACGAAGAGTGTCCCAACCATTTGATCTTCATGCTTTACCGTATCCTCCGATAATAATGCGGTATTCCCGTCGCGAGGCTGCGACGGAACAGAATATACTAATTCAAAAAGCGCGCCGCTACATTGACGCTGCGCTCTATAGTTTGCATACCGTCCGAAAGCGAGTAGCTTAAAACGACGGTAAGCACGCCGTCCCCGCGTTCTATATCACACGAGCGGGGCGCGACGGTAAAATTCAGTTCGCCGAAAGGCGTAGATACGGACGTTTCCCCGACGCCGCCGAAATTAATTCGGTACGTCATAAGACCGCATGCGAATAAGCTTGTCTCGCCGCTCGCATGACGGATCTCGTATCTGTCTTCCCCCGTCGAAAACTCCAAAACAAAGCCGTCCGCGATCTCGGAGTAAAAACCGTCGCATTCGACGGGTTCGAGTTCCGATCCGACGGTCAGCCGTATTGGTATTTTCGTGTCTCGGTTATTGTCCGAACTGTCCATATCGATATTATTTTACACCATATTTATTGTCGTGTCAACAAAAGCGACAAACTAATCGCGAGCGCCGCTCGTTATTTTCTGAGCACCATGGCTTTTATGTCGTTTACTGCAGTGCGCGTCTTTCCGTCCGAATTGACCTGAGCGGATATCTTGTCTCGCGCATGCATGACGGTAGTATGCTCTCTGCCGCCGAAAAACTCGCCTATGGACGTAAGCGGCACAGTCATGAGTTCGGTAATGAGATATATGGCGATCTGGCGCGGTTCTACTATCTCTTTGTTTTTCTTTTTGCCGACTATGTCCGCCTTGGCAACGTTAAAGTACCGACACGTGCAATCTATTATTTCGTCCGCCGTTATTTCGTCGCACTCTTGCACGCGATAGTCGTTGAGCGCTTCTTGGCACATGGAAAGATCGGCTTTCCGCTCCGACAAGCGCGACAAAAATATGACTTTGGTCAAAACGCCTTCCATTTCGCGAATATTGCCGGATACGCGTTCGGCTATGAACTCGAGCACGTTATACGGCACGTTTGCCTTAGCCGCTTGAGATTTTTCTTGCAATATCGCTATGCGCGTTTCGAGATCGGGCAACTGGATATCTACTATAAGATTGGACGCCAAACGCGACCGCACTCTGCTGTCGAGGTCGGGAATGTCTTGCGGCGGGCGGTCGGACGCAAACACCATCTGCTTGCCCGCGCTCTGCAACGCCTCGAAGGTGTGGAATATTTCGTCTTGAGTGGCTTGCTTTTTGCTTATGAACTGCACGTCGTCTATCATGAGCAGATCGACGTTGCGGTACTTGTCGCGGAAGGACATGTTGTTCATGCCCTTGGAATTTCGTATCGATTCTATAAACTCGTTAACGAACGTTTCGGACGAAACGTACAAGACTTTTAAATGCGACTTGGACATGCGCACGGCATTGCCTATGGCATGCATTATGTGCGTCTTGCCCAGCCCTACGCCGCCGTAGATAAACAGCGGGTTGTATACAGTGCCGGGGTTTTCGGCTACAGCCATTGCCGCGGCATACGCGTATCTGTTGCAATCGCCCACCACGAAGTTGGCGAAATTGTATTTGGGATTGACGGTGCTCGCAACGGGCTTGTTCGTTTCGATCACGGTGCGCGTTACGGCGGAGATATTGGCGGCGGAGTTTTTTGCATTGTCCGACTCGTCCTCTTCGGCGATCAAAACAAGCTCGGACGGCGCGCCGTCCACTTCGTGTAAAGCGCGTTTTAAAAACGGTAGATATCTCCTCGACACTTCGCTTTTAGACATTTCCGTCGGCGAGCTCAATACCAAAACATCGTCGTCCGTTTTTACGGGACGCAAAGGACGTATCCACACGTCGAAGCCGAGCGAATTCACCTCGACCTCCAACATGGAAAGCATTTCTTGCCAAACAGCCTCTATATCTTTCATGGCAACATTATACTATATTACTTGTCGAAAATCAAGTTTTATTTTGCGTTGACAAAACATTTATATCGTTTATCTGTATATTTTAAATAACGCTCATGCAAAAAGCGACGCATATATTTACACACCGCTTTGAAAACAGTTTAGGCAAGCTTCTATTTGCATAAAAGACCTTACGTATTCTTATAACCCCATACTACAGGGTTATAAAAATTCTCCCCTCTGTTATTCCATCTGACATTCCATATGGTATCCCACTCGTTCGGCTTACTTGTCGCCTCGCAGTATATCGTTAAGCTGCTACAACCGTAGAATACATCAACGCCGATACTCGTTAAGCTATCGGGGATAGTTATGCTCGTTAAGCTACTGCAACCGTAGAATGCACAACTACCGATACTCGTTACACTGTTAGGTATCGTTATGCTCATTAAGCTACTGCAATCGGAGAATGCATACTCTCCAATACTCGTTACGCTGTTAGGTATCGTTATGCTCGTTAAGCTACTGCAATCGCTGAATGCACACGTTCCGATTCTCGTTAAGCTATCGGGGATAATTATACTCGTTAAGCTACTGCAGCAGTCGAATGCACACATTCCGATACTCGTTAAGCTATCGAGGATAATTATACTCGTTAAGCTACTGCAACCGCTAAATGCATAACTACCGATACTCGTTACTCCGTTTCCTATCGTTACGCTCGTCAAGCTGAAGCAGTCGGCGAATTCCATCGAAGAAATATTCCCTCTATTTCCTCCGTTGATTATCACGTTATTTAGCGATCTTGGAACTGAACCACCGAACATTGTCTTAAATTCTCGGATTAACGGAAATGTAATGCTTTCTAATCTATTGCAGCCGCGGAAAGCACCATATCCTATATTTGTTACGCTGTTAGGGATAGTTATTTGCGTCAAATTACAAGACAAAAAAGCGCTTGCAAAAATATCCGTTACATTGTAAAGCTCCTCATTATACATTACAGTTGACGGTATATTCACATTTTCGCCCACTTCTTTCAGTTGTGCAATTATCGCTGCTTCGCCGTCCTTTAAGCGATATCTGATCCCGCCTATTTCCGTATAAATATAACCGTTATTGGCTACATTATTATTTTTATGATTCCATATTACCGGGAAGTTTAAGCTATTCCAATCTTTGTCCCAACCTCTTAGTTCCGATGCCAATTCGCAATATATCGTTAAACGATCGCATTGCGAAAATGCGTTTTTCTTAATAGTAGTTATACTGTTCGGAATATAAACAACTATTAGATTAGGACTGAAAATTTTGTCTATTCCCGTAACCGGCTTATCCATATATGATTTCGGTATTTCCCACACTTCCTCGTCAAAAGTTACATTCATTTTGACAGTATAAGAATTTTTATCACTATTAAGAGAATAAACCAATGGAATAATCGACCAAGTGTATTCGGCATATCCGTAATTGCTTTGACCTTGCGTAAGCAGTTTCGCCGCGACCGCTTTGTTCGTCAAGTCTTGACTTATAGCTTGCTGTTTGCCGTTACTTTCTATCTGCCAATCGGTAACGTTTTCAAAAGTAATTTCTTCCATGATATTCCCGCTGAAAGCGTACTTGCCGATAGTTACGACAGATGACGGAATTTTCATTGCCGTAAGCCTATCGCAAAAACTAAACGCATATTCGCCTATTGCGACTACACTTTTGCCCAAAAAAGCCGCCGTCATTGCCGTGCAATCGGAAAACGCTTTGTTGCCTATTGCAGTGCCGCCGCCCGAAAACGACTTAAGATTATGACAGCCCTCGCACGCACTCATCCCTATCGTATTGGCAGACAAAGACGTTATGCTCGAATTGTAAAACGCATAATTCCCTACATAACTTGCTTTGACGCTCGTAAGATACTTATATTGAAAGAACGCGCCGTTGCTTACATCTCCCAGCTCGCATGACGTAACGGTGGAATCGTTGATAATAAGTCTGCGGCCATCTCCCGATATGGGGTTTGCCCAATACGGTTCTTCGCTGCCCAAATTACCGCTTGCATGGCTCGCCGAAATGCCGAACTTTATATTTGCCCATTCGCTCGCATCGCCGCCGTAATAAACATTTTGCACCTTTTCGCAGTCCTTGAACGCCCTATAATTGATTTCGGTTACGGTCTTAGGAATATGCACATCAACGAGCTTTGTACATCCACCGAAAAATTCTTCTGTAAGTTCGGTTATTTGCGCTTGTATTTTTGCGCTCGTCAAATTAGCGCATTTTGCAAACGCATGCTCGCCTATAATCGTTACCGTATCCGGCACTTCAACGCCCACCAAAGCTCTGTTATTATAAAACGCACGATCTGCTATTTCTTTTACGGGAGTTAACCTATACCGTTTAGGCACGACGATATCACCGGCCGCTTCGCCTATACCGACAATTATATAGTATTCGCCATCTTCGGATAGCTCATATTCGAGCGACTTAGGACATTCGGGAACGGGAGTGGGATCCATGCTTTTTTCAAAAAAAAGTCTGCTACCGTCATCCAAATCTATATACATCATACTGCTATCAGAACCGGAAAAGCGCCAGTTTTGATATACAACGTTATTATCTGTCAAATCTTCATACAGTCTTAGATTGACGTACAAGTAACCACTAGTTGTCCGTTCTTCTTCTAATTTATATTTTCCCGTCATACCGGTATTATCATACCAAATTTTATCTTCCGTCAAAACAATAAATTCTTCGCTGTATGAATTGTTCTCGTTATAGTATACGTCAGCATATTCCTCGTACAGCTTATCGTCGTTCGCATCCACTGTCGGCGGCGGATCATTATTGCTGTTATCGTTATTGTCATCGCTGCCGCCACTGCCGATACCACTGCAAGCGGCAAATACAAATGCGCAAAGCACAACAGATATCAACGCGCATAGTATTGTCCAAAATCTTCGTTTCATGATAATTTACCTCGATTTCGATGCTACATTATTGCACCTATATGAGTGCAATATCATAATATCAAAATAATATAATGTTGTCAAGAGTTTTGCGCTTATTTAAGTGCAAAAAATTATAAGAGGCTATTATGAATGCAAAAACCGAAAAACGAATAGGCAACAATATAAGACGGCTACGGGAAAAAGCGGGGTTCACTCAAGACTATGTTGCGACCAAATTGCAAATAAGCGGCTGCGATATAACGCGCAGCGCAGTCGCTAAAATAGAGGTAGGACAACGGCACATCTACCCCGACGAGATAATATTGTTAAAGCAAATTCTAAATGTCGAATACGATGAAATATTCGAGCAAGACTAAAGCACATAAAAACGCCACGAATAGCGTTGTTTGCTTTCGAGGCGTTTAACATTCGGCTTGATCTGTAATTTCGCCGTTTATTATGATCAAAGCGATATCAAAATTCCATATCGACGGCGAGCTTGTATATCTCGCTCTTTGCCACGCGACGGTCGAACGCGACCTTTTTTATCGCGTCGTTTTTTGACAGTCCCGTGCCGATGTAATGCTTTAAATGCTCTTCCACGCTCAAGTCGTTGAGCTTCGATCGCCCGTCATAGCCTTCCGCCACTATCACGAACTCGCCCTTTTCCACTATGTCGAGTTCTTCGCCGAGAACTCCGCGCGTTACGGTCTCGAACATCTTGGTCATTTCTCTGCAGACCGCCACACGCCGAGCGCCAAGCTCTTTGTACAAAAACTCCAGATCTTTTTTAATGTCGTGAACGGCGCTGTAAAACACGAGCGTTGACGGGCAAAGCTTGTACGGCTCGATATACCGCTGTCTGTCGATATTTTTTTCGGGCAAAAATCCGAGCACGGTAAACGCGCGCGTCGGTAGTCCCGACAGCACCAGCGCGTCTATAGCCGCGCAAGCGCCGCTCACCGCAGTAAACGGTATGCCGTGTTTTACCGCTTCGTCTATCAAAACGTGCCCGGGATCGGATACCGTCGGCATGCCCGCGTCGGAAACGACGGCTATATCCTTTCCGCTCTTTAAAAGCTCTATCAAACCGTCTACGGTCTGCCGTTCGTTGAACTTATGATACGCGACCGTCTTTGTCGAAATGCCGTGCTTGGCGAGCAGTATAGCGGTGTGGCGCGTGTCTTCCGCCGCTATCAGATGTACCGATCTGAGCACTTCCACCGCTCTGTACGTTATCTCTTCGAGATTGCCTATGGGCGTTGCCACGAAATAAAGCATCAAAACTCCTTAACTACCACATCCATGCTCTGTTTGCCGCCTTTTACGCAGCGCAGCAAAAATGTCTTGCCGTTTGCGTTCATCTCCATTTGCTTGGGAGTAAGCCCGTAGCGCGCGCACGAACTTATAACGTCGTCCAAACGCGTCGTGGCGTGAACGGTGAAGAACGCGCCGCCTACCGACAAAAGCTCGCGGGAAACGCGCGCAATATCGTCGAAACACACCGATACTTCGCAGTTCGCTTGCGGCGCTACTGCGCTCGCCTTGTTATTGCTTCTGTAATACGGCGGATTGCAAACCACCGCGTCGAACGAGCCTTTTCCAAACTCGCAAATAGGCAAAGAATTTACATCGGCATTTATGAACTTTACGCCGTCCATGCCGTTAAGCGCGCACGAACGGTTGCTCATATCGCACATCTCGCCGTCTATCTCCGCGCCTACGACCTCCGCGCCCGTATCGATAGCGAGCAGCAGACCTATAACTCCGCACCCCGAACAAAGATCGGCTATGCGCCGACCGCGCTTGACGTACCGCGCCGCAAACTTGTACAGCGCGACCGCGTCCGAGCCGAATCTGTATCCGTCTACCGTCTGCAAAATGACGTTGCGCTCGTCCAGCGGTTCTACGCGCTCGTTAGGATGTATAACTATATCGTCCGCCATGTGTCCGCCGTTACGGAATAAGCTCGTATATTCCGTCGATGTTGCGCAGTTGCTGATTATAGTCGAGACCGTAACCCACGAAAAATTTGTCGGTGTCTATGACATGTCCTATCCAATCGGCCACGCCCGGTTTTCTCGCCACCATGGTGCAGAGCTTTACCGAATTTGCGCCCTGGCTCATGAACCGCTTTTTCATGAGCGCGACCGTCGCGCCCGTATCCACTATGTCCTCTATAACGAGCACGTCCGCGCCCGCTTGGATCTCGGTATCTTGAATAAGCACGGGCTCGCAAGCCTTCATGCCGTCGTAACTGCGTACGGAAACGAATTCGCAGCGAATATCCGTCTTGAGATGTTTTATAACGTCGCAATAAAATATTGCCGCGCCGCGAAGAACGCATACGCATATGAGCGGACGCGACGTGTCTTTGTACGCTTCGTCTATCTCGTGCGCGAGTTGTTTTGCGCGATCGCGTATCTGCTCGCCCGTTAAAAATGCTTGTCCAAGTTCCATTATGTATTGACCTCCGTCATGAATTTCATTCGATTAATGCGTTTTACGGCGTTTTGCGGACCACAGCGCGAACCGTCGTGCTTTCCGTTTGCTTTACGCCGTCAGATATCTCCACTCCCGCTATAACCAAGACTTCGTTGCCCCTACATATAAGCGGCAGTCTGTCGCGCACACGCGCGGGTATTTTTTTATCGATAAAATACTGCTTGAGCTTTTTGCGCTTGCCGCCGAACGGAACAAACATGTCGCCGTCGCGGCGGAATCTCAATACCGCGCCGTCGAGCGCGTCAAGGTCTACTGCCCCGCCTCTTACGTCATACGGACTGTCGTCGCTGAGTTCGACGGTTACCTTAAGCCCGTCTATATAATTAGCGCCCGTTTGGAGCGGGCTTTCTCCGCAGTACGTTATCTTCGGCAAATACAAAGCGACGCAGCCGTATTCGCGCGCGGCGATCACTCCGTTTGCAAGCTCTGCTTCCGCGCCCGTGCGCATGCCGACGAGCTCTGCCACGCGGTCTATCTGAGCGCGTGTTATATCTACGAGCGAATATTCTTGGAGAGCGCGGCGCACATACCGCGCGGCGAGTTCTCCGCGCAACGCTTCGTCGTACACCAAGACAGCTCCGTCGCGCTTTTCTATAAGACGCGCATCGAGCAATCCGTCGAGCACCGAACACGCCGAAGCGCACTCGCGCGAAAAAGCGTTGATCGCTTTTACCGCACCCTTGTACCGCTTTTCGATGAGCGGGATGACGTTTAGTCTCAAAAAGTTTCTGTCCGCATCGTCCGCGAAATTCGTTTCGTCTGTAACGAACTTGATACCGTTTGCCGCGCAGTATTCGTCTATCTCGTGCGGGTACACGTCTATGAACGGACGAAGAACGGGCAATCGCGCTTGGGCGTTATACTCGAACTGCGCCGTTTGCGACATGCCGCGCGCGCCGTCGAGACCCGAGCCGCGGAACAAGTGCATTAGTACGCTTTCGGCGTTGTCCAGCGCGTGGTGCGCAGTGATCACCACTTCCGCCGCGCCGTGCTTGACCGCGCCGTAAAACGCGTCGTAGCGCAAGTTACGCGCCGCTTGCTCGAGCGTAAGTCCGCGGCTTTTGCTTTCGCCCACTGCGTCTACGCGCTCGCATATAAATTTAACGCCCGTATCGGCGCAATATGTCCGTACAAAGTCTTCGTCGCGCAAAGCGTTTTCGCGTATGCCGTGATTTACGTGTACGACTGTTACGTCTTCTTTTTTCACCGCGCCGCAATTAAGCACGGCGTGCAAAAGACACATGGAATCGCGCCCGCCCGAAACGCCGACCGCTATCTTTTTTCCGCGGCACGCCGTTAAGCAAGCCGCCGTCTTTTGCAACAATCCTTCCATAAAAAGATTATATCGCATTTATACGCATAAGTCAAGCGCGGCGCAAATCGGCGCGATAAGATTTATCTGACTTCGCCGTCTGTTTGGTCATCGAAAAAGCGCACAGTACGAAAAAATTTCCGCAAATACAAAGCCGCCCGTTATCGCTACGCGACCGCGGACGGCTTTTATTTATTTCTTAGCTATTCGAGGCTTCAAGCCTAACTTTTAGACGGCTTCTTCGTCTTCTGTAGGAGCATATACGTCGTCATTTTCCGCCGTCGCACGCTCTACGGGATAGATGTTTCTGTACATCTTGACACCCGTACCCGCGGGGATAAGCTTACCTATGATAACGTTTTCCTTAAGACCGATGAGCGGATCGACCTTACTCTTGATAGCCGCTTCGGTGAGCACGCGCGCAGTTTCTTGGAAGGACGCCGCGGACAAGAAGCTGTCCGTCGCGAGCGCGGCTTTGGTGATACCGAGAAGGGTGTGCTTGGCGATGCCCGGTCTGCCGTAGTTTTCCATCGCCTTGGTGTTGGCTTCGTCGAACGTAGCGAGATCGATGAGGTCGCCGGGAAGAAGATCGGTGTCGCCGCTGTCCTCTACTCGCACCTTTTTGAGCATTTGCCGTACTATGACTTCGATGTGCTTGTCGTTTATATCGACGCCTTGCGAACGATAGACCGACTGTACTTCCTTGACTATATATTCTTGCACGGCGTTTCTGCCCTTGGTGCGAAGGATATCGCTCGGATTTAACGGACCTTCCGTAATGGGATCGCCCGTTTTAATGCTTGCGCCGTTGGAAATATACGGTTTGAAGTGCGCGCCGTGCGGTATGGAATACGTGTCCTCCGCGCCGTCGTCGCGCTTTACTATAACGTCGCGCTTGCCGTCTTTTTCGACGATCTTGACTTTGCCTTCGTGTTCGGAAAGCACTGCAACGCCCTTGGGGTTGCGGGCTTCGAAAAGCTCTTCTACACGCGGGAGACCTGTCGTTATATCTTCAGCTGCGGCTATACCGCCCATGTGGAACGTACGGAGCGTGAGCTGCGTACCAGGCTCGCCTATACTCTGCGCCGCTATGATACCTACCGCTTCGCCTATGCGCACGGGAGTTGCCGCCGCCATGTCTCTGCCGTAACACTTGGTGCAAACGCCGTGCTTGCTGCGGCACGTCAACACCGTTCTGATCTTAACGTGTGTTATGCCGCATTCGGCAATGCGTTTCGCTATCTGTTCGGATATAAGCTCGTTTACGTCTACGAGGACTTCTTTGGAGTTTTTGGGATTTACCACGCGCTCCGCGCTGTACCGCCCGACAAGTCTGTCCTCCAGCTTTTCTATCACTTGATTGCCGTCCATGATGGCGTAAGTGTCTATGCCCTTGGGCGCGCCGTCGCTGCAGCAATCGTCCTCGCGAACGATAACATCTTGCGCTACGTCAACAAGCCTACGCGTAAGATAACCCGAGTCCGCTGTTTTAAGCGCCGTGTCCGCAAGTCCTTTACGTCCGCCGTGGGTGGATATGAAGTATTCCAAAACGGTCATGCCTTCACGGAACGAACTTCTGATAGGCACGTCGAGCGTTTTACCTTGAGGGTTACGCATAAGTCCGCGCATGCCCGAAAGCTGGCTTATCTGCTTCATGTTACCGCGCGCGCCCGAGGTTGCCATCATGTTGATGGGGTTATACGCATCGAGCGTTTTTTGAAGCGACGCCGTAACTTGATCGTTCGCCTTGTTCCAAATATTAACGACCGACGCGTAGCGCTCGTCCTCGGTAACGAATCCGCGCTCATACAGACGCTCGATCTTGACTACTTCTTTTTCCGCATTGTCGAGTATCTCGTACTTGTTTTGCGGGATGTGCATGTCGAATACCGACGTAGTGATCGAACCAATAGTGGCGAACTTGTAACCCATGTCCTTTATTGCGTCGAGAACGCCGACTGTAACGGACGCGCCTTTCGCCTTGAACGTGGTGTTTACTATGCCTTTGATAACGTCCTTGTTTACGCAGAAGTTGATCTCCGGCTCGAACTGTTTTTCAAACGTATCGCGCACGACATAGCCCAGATCTTGCGGTATAGGCTCGTTGAATATAAGTCTGCCTACGGTAGTTTCCACGGTGTGGTAGTAATGCTTGCCGTCGGGAGAAACAACGTTTTTGGGAACAGCCACGCCGCTCTTTTCCACGTCCTCTACCGTTCTCGACATTCTTACTTTTATCTTGGTCTGAAGTTCGATGCGCTTGTTAAAGTACGCCATCTTGGCTTCGTCCGCATCGCAGAACACCATGCCTTCGCCCGTAGAACCGGGTTTATCCATTGTCAGATAGTAGCTGCCCATGACCATATCGAGCGTGGGCGAGCAAACGGGCGCGCCGTCGGAAAGCTTGAGTATATTGTTGGGCGCAAGCATGAGCACGCGCGCTTCCACTTGAGCTTCCACCGACAGCGGAACGTGTATAGCCATTTGGTCGCCGTCGAAGTCTGCGTTGAACGCGCCGCAAGCGAGCGGATGGAGCTTTATAGCTCTGCCGTCAACGAGAACGGGTTCAAACGCTTGTATACCCAAACGGTGAAGAGTGGGCGCGCGGTTCAAAAGCACGGGGTGGTCTTTTATGACCTTTTCGAGCACGTTCCAAACGTCCGCATCCGCGCGTTCGGCAATGCGCTTTGCCGTCTTTGCGTTATGCGTCTTGCCTTGAGCGACAAGCTCTTTTATTACGAACGGCTTAAACAGCTCGAGCGCCATTTCTTTGGGCACGCCGCACTGATAAAATTTGAGTTCGGGTCCTACGACTATAACGGAACGTCCCGAGTAGTCTACGCGCTTACCCAAAAGGTTCTGACGGAAACGTCCTTGCTTACCGCGCAACAAGCCCGACAAGCTCTTGAGGTCGCGGCTGGACGCGCCTTGTATCGCCTTGCCGCGTCTGCCGTTGTCTATGAGCGAGTCTACCGCTTCTTGCAGCATGCGCTTTTCGTTGCGAATGATTATATCGGGCGCGCCGAGTTCCATGAGCCTACGCAAACGGTTGTTGCGGTTTATAACTCTGCGGTAAAGATCGTTCAAGTCGCTCGTTGCGAATCTGCCGCCGTCGAGCTGTACCATGGGACGAAGTTCGGGCGGAAGAACGGGCAGTACGTCAAGTACCATCCAGTTGGGTTCAGCACCCGATTTCAAGAACGCGTCGAGAATATCCAAACGTTTGATCGCGCGCAGCTTTTTCTGTCCCGTCGATTTTTCGACGATCTCGCGCATTCTGTCGTATTCTTCTTTTACGTTGATGTCTTTGAGAAGTTGACGGATAGCCTCCGCGCCCATTCCTACCTTAAACGCTTTGGGACCGTACTGCTCTTGGTATTGACGCAGTTTGTCGTCGGTGATTATCTCTTTGTATTGGAGATCGGTAATACCGGGATCGAGAACTATATAATTGACAAAGTATACCACTTGCTCGAGCTGCTTGAGCTGCAGATCGAGTATCAAGCCTATTCTGCTCGGCACGCCGCGGAAATACCAAATATGCGTAACGGGCGCGGCAAGCTCTATATGTCCCATTCTTTCGCGACGGACTTTGGATGTGGTTACCTCTACTCCGCACTTGTCGCAAACGACGCCTTGGTATCTAATGCGCTTGTACTTGCCGCAGTAGCATTCCCAATCCTTTTGCGGTCCGAATATGCGTTCGGAAAACAAACCGTCCTTTTCGGGCTTTTGCGTGCGGTAGTTTATGGTCTCGGGCTTTGTTACCTCGCCGTAAGACCACTCGCGGATCTTGTCGGGGCTTGCCAACTGTATTTGCATCGAATCGAAATTGTTCAGTTCAAACATACTCTGCTCCTTTAGTCGTCGTTATCGTTGTCGTCGAAATCGTCATCGAGATCGCTGTCCGCAAACGGATCTTCGGGAAGGACCATATCGTCGCCGAACAAACTCGCGCTGCCGCCTACGTCTGCGGTATCGCCCGCAATGTCATCGTCGCCCAGACCGCCGAGAACGTCCCCGCCGTCCTCCGCATCGTCCGCAAACATGTTGCTGTCGTAGTGGCGGGTAGTCGATTCCACGTCGTACATGACGGGTTCATCGTCCATAAGCTCTTTTATGCCGATCTCTTCTTTGTTTTCCGTGAGGACTTTAACGTCGAGCGCAAGAGCTTGCAATTCCTTGATCAATACTTTAAACGATTCGGGTATGCCCGGCTCGGAAATATCCATGCCGCGGATAATGCTGTCGTACGTCTTGGATCTTCCCGTGATGTCGTCCGACTTGACCGTCATTATCTCTTGCAGCACGTTAGCCGCGCCGTAAGCGTACAACGCCCAAACCTCCATCTCTCCGAAACGCTGACCGCCGTTTTGCGCTTTGCCGCCGAGCGGTTGCTGTGTAACGAGCGAGTAAGGTCCGGTAGAACGCGCGTGCATCTTGTCGTCTACAAGGTGTATGAGCTTGAGCATATACATATATCCGACGGTAGCGCGGTTTTCAAACGGTTCGCCCGTTCTGCCGTCGTACATCTGTATCTTGCCGTCCACTTCGCCTTCGGGCGAAAGATAGCCGTTTTCCGCGAGCAGCTTTTCTATATCCGACTCTATAGCTCCGTCGAAAACGGGCGTCGCCACTTTCCACCCGAGCGCTTTGGCAACAAGTCCCAAGTGCACTTCGAGCACCTGACCTATGTTCATACGGCTTGGAACGCCGAGCGGGTTGAGAACGATCTGAAGCGGCGTGCCGTCCGCCATGAAAGGCATATCCTCTTCGGGCAAAACTCGCGAAACAACGCCCTTATTGCCGTGGCGACCTGCCATTTTATCGCCTACCGAGATCTTTCTCTTTTGAGCGATATATACGCGCACGAGCTTGTTTACGCCCGGCTTCATTTCGTCGCGGTTGGCGCGGGTAAACACTTTTACGTCTACCACTATGCCGCCTTCGCCGTGCGGGACTTTGAGCGACGTGTCGCGCACCTCGCGCGCCTTGTCGCCGAATATCGCGCGGAGCAAACGCTCTTCGGGCGTGAGATCTGTCTCGCCCTTAGGCGTTACTTTACCTACGAGTATATCCCCCGAATCGACCTCTGCGCCGACGCGGATAATGCCGTCCTCGTCGAGATTTTTAAGCGCTTCGGGGCTTACGTTGGGGATATCGCGAGTTATCTCTTCCGCGCCGAGCTTGGTGTCGCGCGCTTCAGTTTCGTGTTTGTTTATGTGTATCGATGTGAATACGTCGTCTTTGGCTATGCGCTCGCTTATGAGGATAGCGTCCTCGTAGTTGTAGCCTTCCCAGCCCATAAAGCCGACGAGTATGTTTTTGCCAAGAGCAAGCTCCGCTTGGGACGTGGAATGTCCGTCGGCAAGCACTTGACCTTTGGCTATCTTGTCGCCCTTGGATACCATGGGACGTTGATTTATACACGTGCCTTGGTTGGACCCGACAAACTTTTTAAGCAGATACATCTGCCGCGTGCCGTCGTTCTCCTTGACGATTATGCGTTCGGCGTCTACAAAATCCACAACGCCCGCCGCGCGCGCTATCACCATAACGCCCGAGTCGTACGCTATCTTGTGCTCTATGCCCGTACCGACTATGGGCGCTTCCGTCTTTAACAGAGGAACAGCCTGACGTTGCATGTTGGACGCCATCAGCGCACGGTGCGAGTCGTCGTTTTCCAAGAACGGAATGAGCGCCGTCGCGACCGAAACCATTTGACGCGGCGATACGTCTACGTAATCTATGCGGTCGCGCGACACCTCGCCAATGAGGTCGCGGTAACGCATCATAACGCGCTGTTTTACGAATCTGTTGTTTTCGTCGAGCGGTTCGCTCGCTTGAGCGATCATGTATCTGTCCTCTTCGTCCGCGGGCAGATAGTCCACTTCGTCGGTAACGATATGGTTTACTTTATCCACCTTGCGGTACGGAGCTTCGATATAGCCGTACTCGTTGATGCGGGCGTAGCTCGTGAGCGACGAAATAAGACCGATGTTTTGACCTTCGGGCGTTTCTATGGGACACATACGCGAGTAATGCGTGTAGTGAACGTCTCGAACTTCAAACGTAACGTGTTCGCGATTGAGACCGCCCGGACCGAGCGCCGAAAGTTTGCGCTTGTGCGTAAGCTCCGCGATCGGGTTGGTCTCGTCCATGAACTGCGAAAGCTGCGAAGAGCCGAAGAACTCTTTTATCGCGCTCGACACGGGACGAACGTTTATAAGCGTCTGCGCGGAGATATCCGCTTCCGTCTGTATCTGCATGCGCTCGCGAACAACGCGCTCCAATCTGGACATACCAATACGGAATTGATTTTGCAAAAGCTCGCCTACGCTGCGCACTCTGCGGTTGCCGAGGTGGTCTATATTGTCGCACGAACCGAAACCGCGGTGCAGACCCATGATGTAGTTTACCGTGGCGATAACGTCTTCTACGACTATGTGTTTGACTATGAGCTTGTCTATGTTCTTAGAGCAAAGCTCGGCGAGTTTGGCGCGGTCGCCGTCAGCCTCGTCCATGAGCGCTTTAAGCTCGGGATAGTAGACCATTTCCGTGATGCCGAGGTCTTTGGGATCGCAGTCAACGTAACCCGCGAGATCGACGTGGTTGTTGGATATGATCTTGAATTCTTTACCGTTTTCGTCGAGAACGTATATCTCGTTGATACCCGCGTTTTGGATCTTGACCGCAAGCTGTTCGTCGAGAACGTCCGCCGATGTGTGCGTGGTTTTATTTTCAGCACGCGCATATACGATGCCGTTTTCGTCTATAATATCGCGTGCGACGCGGTATCCGTCCACGCGGTATCTGAGCGCAAGCTTTTTGTTGTACTTGTACCGACCGACGCCCGAAAGATCATACTTGCGGCGGTCGAAGAACATTCCGTAAATAAACGCCTTTATCGATTCGATGGTGGGCGTCTCGCCGCTTCTGAGCTTGTGGTTAAGCTCGTACAGCGCGCGCTCTTCGTCTATGGGCTGCTTGTCCTCTTTGTCGGTATAACGCGCGCACGTAACGTCTATCATGCGGTCGTTGGCAAATATCTCGCGAAGCGCTTCTTCCGTGCCGAAGCCGCTTTCCGTAACAGCCGACAAACAGCTCAAAAGCACGGTGGCAAGCACCTTTTTCTGACGGTCTACGCGCACCCAAAGAACGCCCGCGGAATCCTCTTCGAATTCCAGCCATGCGCCGCGGGAGGGTATGTTTTGCGCGCTGTAATGCGCTTGTCCCGTTTTGAAATCTTTTTTGTAATCGAAATACACGCCGGGCGAACGAACGAGCTGGCTTACCACAACGCGCTCCGCGCCGTTTATTATAAACGAACCTGTGGGGGTCATGCGCGGCATATCGCCCATATATACTTCGGAACGTGTGCTTTCGTCTGTCTCGCAGTTGCGCAGTCTGACTTTAACGTACAGCGGAACGGCAAAAGTAGCGTCGCGGTCCTTGCACTCTTTTTCGGTGTAATTGCGCTTTTGATTGTTGCCGTCGCGGTAGCCTAAATAATAGTCCTCGAAAAACAGCTCCACTCTGTTGGAGTAATCGGTTATCGGCGAAAAGTCGCGCAACACTTCTCTTATACCGTTGTCGATGAAATCGTTATACGATTTTTTCTGCACCTCGACAAGATCGGGCATATCGATAACTTCGTGTATCTGCGCAAAAGACATACGCTCTGTATTGCCGTACTTAACCTTTGTGATCTTTCTATCCGCCATATTATCTCCTAAAAAGGTTATTTTTTCTTGAACGTCGTCGGAAGCGCCCGCGACGGGACATGCGTGAATAATTACAAACACGCACAAAAGCGGAGCAAGCGTCTTGCCGCACCGCAACGCAATGTTATTAGCTTAGAACCTTGATCAGCAACCTATCTTGTTCTCTTTATTAAAAGTTGCACAGAACGCACTCGGCGTACTAACGCATTTTGATATTATATCATGCCATGTCAACGGTGTCAAATAAATTTCGGCGAGTTTTTTTGAAATTTTGTATTATTTTCTAAAAAAAGCGGGAAAGCCCGTTTTCTTCGCCGCGCTTCCCTACTGCGCTCAAACTACGCGACGAGATTCATACAGCGAGCCTCAAACATGACCGCACCCTATGCAATTCCGTTTATCCGCGCTCTGCGCAAATACTATACGCGCATTCTCGGCGATAAGTCTTTATAAAAGCGCAACGCCGACGCTATCATGCGTCGGCGTTGTACCGTTTATACGATAACTTTAAAAGTTATCCGATAGATGCTGTTTAAGCTATGCTGTACGTCCAAGCGGTAACTGCGGCTTGTTCGAGCGTCGCCGTCATGATTACCGCCGAAAGCGCGCCTACTTCCACTTCAGCGCCCGTAAACGTTCTGAGCGCCGTAGTCGCATTGGCGTCGTCGCCTTCTACAAACACGCTGTATGCGCCTTGAGGAACTGCGACCGTCTTTTTGGCGGAGTTGTTGTTGAGAACGATCACTGCGTACTCGTTGCTGTCGGGAGCTTTTACGGCATAGACCGCAACACCGTCTTTAAGGTTGGTATCCTTTACTACTACCAAGCTGTCGATCTGCTCTTTGGTAGTGATGCCGAACTGCGCGAACGTCTTTTTGATCTTGATCAGCTCTTTGTAGAACGAGACCATGTCGGAGTTGGTATCGAGCAGTTCCCAGTTGACCGCGTTTACCGAGTCGGGAGATCTGTACGAGTTGTCCGCAAAGTAGTAATCGGGATCGTTGAGCGAAGCCGTGGGACGGTTGTCGTAAGGGTTGTCTTTGGTAGTCGGTTTGCTGCGCAGCATTTCTTCGCCCGCGGGGAAGAAGCTCGCGCCTTGGCTGGTAAGCACCGATACCGCAGCCAAGCGGTTCATCGATTTGAGCGTGTCGGCATCGCCTTTTACGGATGCGTTGAGCTTATCCCAAAGCAAGCTGTTATCGTGGCACGCTACGTAGTTGATGTTTTGCGTGGGGTTGACGGCAAAGTTTGCCGTCGCGCCCTTAGCGCCTACATAAACAGCGCTGTCCGTGTTGGCTTTGCCCGAAACGAAGCCCGTATCGGACATGGTGAATACGCTGCCTTTGAGGCCGTCGCGAATAACGTCGTTGAAGAACGCTATGTTGGGCATCTTTTTGGCGTTGGCAATGACTGCTTGCTCGCTGCTCTTAAGACCGCTGTCGCCGCCCGTCCAGCCTTCGCCGTACACTATGACGTCGGGGTTGATCGCCGCAAGCTCGTCGTAGAGATCGTTCATCGTTTTAATGTCATGAAGACCCATAAGGTCGAAGCGGAAGCCGTCGATCTTGTACTCTTCCGTCCAATATTTAACGGAATCGATCATGAACTTGCCGAACATGGCGTGATCGGAAGCAGTTTCGTTGCCGCAGCCCGAGCCGTTGTAAAGCGTGCCTTGATCGGTCATGCGGAAGTAGTATTCGGGCATGAGCGCGTCAAAGTTGGACGTTTGCGCGTTGGCTACGTGATTGTAAACAACGTCCATTATAACTTGGATGCCCGCGTTGTGAAGAGCCATGATCATTTCTTTCATTTCTCTTACGCGAACATTACCGTCGGCGGGGTTCGTGGAGTACGAGCCTTCGGGAACGTTGTAGTTGAGCGGATCGTAACCCCAGTTGTACTCGCCGTCCTTGTTGTAGGTAGCTTGATTGAAGTTTTCGTTGACCGAAGCAAAGTCGAACAACGGTTGGAAGTGAACTTCGGTAACGCCGAGGTCTTTGAGATAGTCGAGCGCGGTGGACTGACCTTTGCTATTGACCGTGCCCGTTTCGGTAAGACCCAAGAATTTACCGCGATTGGCTGCGGATACGCCCGAGCTTTCGTGGATGGTGAGGTCGCGAAGTTGAGCTTCGTATATGACCGCGCGCGAATTGGACTCGAGCGTGGGCATTTGCTGCTCCGCCCAACCTGTAGGATTGGTAGACTCGAGATCGACTATCATACCGCGTTTGCCGTCTCTGCCGGCGCTGCGCGCGTACGGATCGACCACTTCGCGTTTATAATCGCCGTTTTCGATGGTGTACGTATAGTACTTGTTCTTTTGATCGCCGGCGAGCGTGTACGTCCACGTACCCTTTTCAGCCGCGTTCATGACGTAGGTCGTAGCAGTGCCGCCCGTGCCTTCGTCGTAAACGTTGAGCGTCATCTTTACGGCGTACGGAGACCAAACGGTGAATTTGGTTTGTTCCGTCGAATACTCCGCGCCCAGCGCACCGTCGTATGCGTAAGCGTCGGTAAACTCTTTGCTGCCGAACGCATTGAATTTGCTTACGGCGCGCTTATTGAAGTTGACCTTCTCGTCGATCTCGGCGGGTTCGTCGTATATTGTGTAGTTCTTTTTAACGTCGAACTTTACGCCTTCGGCGAACGAGAAAGCGGCAACCGTTTCGTTTATCCACTCTTTGTCCTTAGAACAGTCGAGAGATGCGAGAACATTGCCCTCGTCGTCTTTGAGTTTGAAGAACGATTTTTCTGTTATGGGCGCGCTCGTTTCAAAGTACACGCGCGACATGTTTACAAAGCTTGCTGCTGTTATTTTCTTTTTCATAGCTTCATTCATAGCGACGATAGCTTCTTCCTCGCTGTAGTAGAGAGTGGGATCGCCCGTTACGAGATAAACGGTGGCTACCCCGTCCGTGAACTTGTCGGCAGGGACAAAGCGGTCGGCTTCTACGTCTTTATCTTCCCAATCGTTGAGACGAACGATAAAGCCGACGAGATTCCCGTCCTCGTCCGGCGCTATAGCCGCTTTAGACGTTGCGGTGAGCGACTTCCACGTCTTGCCGCCTATTTCGGTGTCTGACGTAAAGTCGTTGCGGTCGGACTCCATTTCGCCCGTACCTTTAGCCCAGAGCCACATATTCCAGCCGTTATAATTTTGATCGTCGCGGAAATAGTGGAATGTTACACGTGCGCCGCCCTCCGGTATAGGTCCGAGTTCGGGAGCGCCGCCGGGCTCGTTTCCTTTTCTACAAGCCAGGGGAATTGCGGTAAACATAAGCACCGCAATCACGAGCAATATCGATCGCAAGATCGAATACTTTGCTCTTTTTGTTGCACTTTTTTTCATATAATCCTCCTTTTGGTTTGTTGACTGATGTTATGCGGACTTTTTAAGGACCGCTACAGTACCCGACGACATCTCGAGAGAACTGCCGTCTTTGGTTACGCTTCCGTCGCCTTGCGCGTCGAGCGTGCCTACCACTTCGTAGCCGTTGAACGCCGAAAGATCGACCGTTGCCGCCTTGCCCACGTTTTGCACTATCAACACGCTCTTCTCGCCCCAAGTAAGGGTGTATGCGATAACGGTATCGTTAAGGCTGTTTACTTGGTACAACTGCTTGCCCTCGTTGGCGGCGGCTATTTCCGCTTGAACACCGAGCTTGCTGTTTTCGTCCAACGCGTAAGCGACAATGTTGCCGCGTGCTATCTCGGGGAATCTGTTGCGCAGCTTTATTGCATTGCGGTAGTAAGTAAGTATAGAGTTTTTGTCTCTGTTCTGCGACTTCCATGTGCCGAGCTCTTGAGACCCGCTGTAATCCGCGCCCTTGGGGGCGGACGTTGCGCCCTTGGAAGAATCGCCCCAGTTAAACGGCAAACGCTTGTTTTCGTCCTTGCCGCTGCCCGCCGCGCCTATTTCTTCGCCGTAGTAAATGTACGGATTGCCGGGCGCAAGCAGATACAGTCCCGCGGCTTTCTTTATGCGGACGGGATCGTAATTAAAGTATCCCGCGCTGCGGTTGTTGTCGTGATTGGATATAAAGTTGCTCATGATCGCGTTCGGATCGTTGGCAAGAGCCGACGTCTGCAAGAACTGCAACTCATTTGCAAGCCAATACGCGCTTCGCCGTTCGTTGGATACGCCCGCAAAGCCGTCGCCCGTCGATTCGCCGCCGAGCGAATAGTTGAAGCTCGTCATCTTTGTTTTGTAGAAATCGAGAATGGTCTGCTTGCCCGCCCAAACTTCCGCCACGTTGTAACAGTAACGAGCTATACCGTCGTCGGGTTTGCCGAACACCTCTGCGCCCTTCTCGTTGCAGTAGTCGTTGAACCGCGTCCAAAACAGCTCGTTGGCTTCGTTGTAATCGGTGTCGTACGCGCACGCCCACGGCGCGGCGTCCAAGCGGAACGAATGCACTCCGCGCTCAAGCCAAAAATCGACGATCTTCGTTATTTCCTCGAATACGATATTAGCGCCGCAAGTGGGATCGTCGTCGTCGAGATCGAGATTGAGGTCTGGCATGTTGGTACTGAAGTTGCAAAGGTATTTGTAATTGGAGTTTGGTACATCCGCATACTTCGCTTTACCTATATTCGGCTCAGTCCCCTTTTCGTAGAAACAATAGCGTTTCATGTACTCGCTGTTTTCGGGACGAACGCCGTTTTGTGCTTCCTTGAGCGCCTCTTTGAACCAAGGATGATCGCTGGACGAGTGATTGAGCACCAGATCCATCTGCAACCATATGCCGCGCTTGTCGCATTCTTCCACAAGCTCGTCAAAGTCTTCGAGCGTGCCGTACTCGTCGTCTATATCGTAATAGTCGGACACGTCGTACTTGTGGTAAGAGGGCGAACTGTTGATGGGCATGAGCCAAAGTCCGTTGATACCGAGATCTTCGGTCGTGCTGTCGTCGCCGTCGTTGAGATAGTCGAGATTGTTTATCAGCCCGCGGATATCGCCTATACCGTCGCCGTTGCCGTCTGCAAACGATCTTACGAAAACTTCGTAATACGTACGGTAGTAATCTTGCGGTATGTCGTAAGCGTCCGTGTTTTCGGGCGCGGCGGGGTTGGGACCCTCGTCTCTCTTACAGCCTATCATTCCGAACGTCGGAACGAGCGCGACTGCAAGTGCGCCTGCTATAAATCGCGTAAACTTTTTGTGTTTCATGATACCTCGTTCTATTGATTTATATTATTCCGCGCGACGCATTGCCGCGAGCGTGCGCCACAGCCGCATTGCGCAAAATTTTGCAAACGCAACAAAACAGCACACAACGGTGTTGTCCGTCGCATGCTGCTCTGCCGTTTGATATCAGCCTTTGGCTGCGCCGCCGGTAATGCCCGCGACATAAAACTTTTGCATGATGATGTACAGCAACACGATGGGTACGGATATCAGCATACCGCCCGCGCAGAACCGCGCAAAGTGATCGCGTATTATCTGATCGTCCGTAGACAGCCATTGCTGTATACCTATTGCGACCGTATAGTACTTAACGTTCTTTATAAAGACTTTGGCGAGAATAAAGTCGCACCACGGTCCTATAAACGACGTGAGTATCGTGTAGATGATTATCGGCTTACTGAGCGGGATTATCATCTGCCAGAATATGCGGTGCTTGGTAGCGCCGTCTATTCTCGCCGCCTCGTCGATAGCGATAGGCACCGTATCGAAAAAGCCTTTTACGATGTAATAGCCCATGCCCGATGCGAGCGAATACGCAAGCATCAAGCCGACAAGCGACAGGGGATTTTCGTCGCCGCTCGGCGTCGATCCCGCAAGTCCGAACTGGTTGAAAATGTAGTACAACGCTATAACGGACAAGAAGCCGGGGAACAGACCGAGTATGAGCGCGATGTTCATGAGCTTTTTACGTGCTTTAAAGCGCAAGCGGGACAACGCGAACGACACCATCAATACCATGAGCGTCGAAATAGCGCAGCTGCCGAGCGCCACAAGGAACGTGTTCAAAAGCCAACGCGCGTAAGGATATCTGTCGTAATCTCCGCCCGTAAACAGATTTTTAAAGTTTTCCATAGTGAAACTTTCGGGGAAAATCGTTTTCGAGTAGTTGGAGAAGTTGGTATCGAATGCGCGAAGCAGCATCCACACAAGCGGGAAAAGCCAAATAACTACCATTACGGTCAATACCAAGTATATGATCGTATCGCTTATTATCCGTTTGGATCTCAAACCTATCATTGGAATGTATCCTCCTGCTTGATGGATTTGGAGCTGTTAAACACAATGAGCGCAAAGAAGCTCGAAATAATGAACGTGAATATACCGATGACCGCGCCGTTGCTGAACTCGGGCTGCGACGAGCTGACTGTAAGTCGGTACAACCATGTAACGAGCAAGTCCGTTGTGCCGGGCGCATTTCCGCCTATACGGGTGAACGGTCCGCCGCCCGTCAAGAAGAAGATAACGTTGAAGTTGTTGATATTGCCCGTGAACGTCGTAATGAGCTGAGGACCCATAACAAACATTATATACGGGAACGTTATCGAAATAAATCTGCGCACAGGTCCCGCGCCGTCTATCCTGCTCGATTCGTAAAGCTCTTCCGGAATGTTCATGAGTATTCCGTAAGTGGACAGCATGGTGAACGGCATTCCGCGCCAAAGGTTGACTACTATGACCATCGTCCTCGCGCGCAGCGGATTGGCTATCGTCGTACCGAACCAGTCGATATTCTTGTTAATGCCGAACCACTGTTGAAGGATATGGTTGAATGCGCCGCTCTGCGCCGTAACGGGCTGATAGCTGAAGAATTGGCTCATCATCAACAGCGTTACGAAGTCGGGCATGGCTATGACTATTACGAAGCATGTGCGCCAAAACGCCTTGAGCTTGATGGACTTTTTGTTTATGACCATCGCGAGGAACATTCCGAAGAAGAAGTTGGTGAACGTCGCGAATATAGCCCATATGATAGTCCAACCCAAAACGCTCCAAATCGCATTGCCGTATGTTTTGCTGAATACGTTTACAAACGACTCAAAGCCTACCCAGTCAAACAGATGCGCTCTCGGCGCGTGGAAAAAGTCGTAGTTGGTAAATGCAATAAGTATGTTGCATATCAACGGCAATACCGTTACGATCAATATACCCAAAACGGGCAATATCAAAACGGTAACATGGTATCCGTCGTTGAACGCGTAGTTGATCTGCTGTTTGGTGGTGGCAAGCGGTTTGCCCTCTTGCACGCGCTTTTGCGCCGCATACACTATTTTGGTGTTTGCGACCCACATGTAAAGCATAAACAGCATCAACAATATGGTCAAAACACTGAAAATGAGTATCTTGAGCGAGTTGTGCACTTCTACAGTGCCGTAATCGCCGTCTATTTGCGCGACGTCGCCGAGCGACCCCATCATCCAAAGATTTTCCGCGCCCAAAAACACCATATATAAGACAAACAGCGCTTCCGTTGCCAAAAGCAACAGACCTTTTAAAACTTGCCCGCGCGTCAAGCACCCGAAACCGAATATCGCATATGATATTTTCGTGCGCCAGTCGCCGCGTATGAATCTGTACCCGAATCCGTAAAATCCTTTCCCTATCGCTATCCCAAACTGTTTCAGTTTGCGCGGAATAGCCAAGATCACGCTCCACAACATCAGACCTACGTTTTTAAAGTAGCCAGCTATCGTGTAAAGCAATCTCAAGTACCAAGGACGGTTAAAAACTTTCCAGTCGGGAGTTTTCCCTTGCCCCATAAACTTACATCTCTCCTATTATTTTTGTCAAAAATCAAATCTGCCGAGCCGAACTCGTCGGCCCGGCAGATTCTCCGCGTACAGCGTGATTGATCTATGGATATTAGGTGTTAAGACTGTCGGAAAGGGTCTTAAGCGCGTCGAGCACTTGTGCCTCGTTCTTGGCTTGGTTGAAGATATCTTTCGTGAGCTGCTTAATGCCGCTGTCGCCCCAGAACGTATCGGACTGCGCGCCCTGTATTATGTTCTTGTCGGTAGCGAGCTGAGCATAGTAACCCTTGATACCTACGTTGTTCTTGACCACGTCGAGCGCAGCGACCTTTTTGTTGCTCGGGCCGGCGCCTTGAGCATTGAAGCGCGCGGTTTGCGCAGCTTCGTTGGTGAGCCAGTCGGCAAGCGCAAGCGATACTTTGATCTTTTCCGCGGACTTGGCACGGTTTACGCCGCAGTATTTACCGCCGACGAACGAACCCATTTGATACTCTTGTTCTTGTTCGCCTTCGATCGTCGCCTTGAACTTAGGCAGCGCGGTCGCTTTGAATTTGGCGGGGTCTTCGCCAGCTTTGGTGCATTCCGTTTTGATGTTGGCGGTTTCCCACGTTCCGCTTATGCCGGCCACGTAAGTGCCGTCCGCAAGTCCGGCGGCAAGGTTACCGGTAACGATAACTTGGTCGTCGCCCGCAGGGCCGTTCTTTTCTTCCGAAGCATAGTTGACCATAGCTTTGGTAGCGGCGATAGCGGCAGGGGTTTGAAGGTCCGCTTTGTAATGTTTCATTTCAACGTCGGAGTAGCCGAAGTAGCAGCCCATGCCGATGTGGAAAGCGGGAGAATACCAGCTGTTGCCGTAATCGAACATTATGTGCTTGCCTTCGCCTTTTGCTTTGGCTTGCATTACGTCGAGCGATTTCACGTCGTCTTCGGTGAAGAAATCGCTGTTGTACCACAAGAAGTAGCCGTTGTCGTTGGTCGCGGGGAACGCATAGATCTTTTCCGCGTCCGTTACGAACTCGTAGCAATCTTGATCGTCTCTTTCTTTAACCGCGGCAGCATAGTCGTCGGTAAGGGGTTGGAGATAGTTGTTGACTCTCATGTTGCCGAAGTGGTCGGAAGCAAAGAAGAACACTTCCGCGCCCGCTTTGGGGTCGGAACCCATGGAGCCTTGAACGTCGCCTTCGCCTTTGGCGATGAACTCGATCTCATAATCTTTATAATCGGGATATTTCTCTTTGAAACCCTCGATAAGGGGCTTGTACGCAGCGTGCGATTCGGCAGGCGCCCATACAGTGATCTTTTTGGAATTGTCCTCTTTCTTACAAGCGACAAGACCGCCGAGCGCCGTAACTGTAATTGCGGACGCAAGCAAAACCGATAGCAATTTTTTCATAATTTTCCTCCATAATGATTTTTTTAATTGCTGGGTATATAGTATCATTTAAAGATATCTTTGTCAATAGATTTTCACAAAATATTTTGCATTTTTTTGTACATATTGACTAAATTCTTATACACATATTATGCCTCGTCCGCACGAAATAATGCGCACGATGCAGATATTGCAGATGCATGCGACGTTTATTCGCCTTTTCTTCGGAAAAACGATACACGCAAAAACGCGCAACAAAAAAAACGGGATACCGTAAATACGTCCCGTTTTATAGTTTGTCTGTTCTAACGCTCAACGCCCTCAGTCAACTTGAGTTCGTTATATTCCACGCCGTCCGATCTTCTTAAACGCCTGACTTCGAAGAGGTGCGGATGAGTTACAGCCATCGCCGCAGCGAGGTCGTAAACGGCTATCTTTTCTTCGCCGCGAGCTTTGCACAACTCCACGCAACGCGTTATGAATTTGTCCGTAAGCTCGTCGCCCGTGCGCATCGTTTCAAAGCCGAACGCGGGGTCGTGGCAAGTGTCGAGCGTAGCGACTGCGGTCGCCTCGCCCGCAAACCGCTTAAACGCGGGAACGTCGAGAGCTTCGTTAAATTCGTACTCTCCGTAATTGGGTCGTTCTTCGGACGCGCCGCCCATCAACACCGTGCAAAACGGAACATAGCCCAACATAACGGGGATCGTACACGGTCCGAGCGACAGCACGCAATCCCTTTCGTGGACTGCGTTTGCCGCTATATCGGCAGCGAACGCGTCAAAATCTACGACGGAGGCTTTACTTTGCGACGGGCAAAGGAAATCGCCCAGCCCGTCCGAGCCGTGTATCTCGGGAATGTCGGCGGACGGCTGTTTGAGCGCGCGGGTATCCACTACCCGCACTTTCGACAGATCGCCGCCGTATGCGGCAAGCAAAGTATGCGCATTGCGGTACGCCGCTTGCACGGGCACATTGCCGCCGATGGGCACTATATCTATCGCGCCGAACATATCCGCATGAGACAAAATGTGCAATGTTGCCACTGCGTCGTCCACGCCGTAATCGCAAAACAGTATTATCCGATCGTATTTATCGTCCATAACCGCTCTCCTTTCGCGCGATCATATATGCGCGCTGTACTTGACAGTGCCGTGCGCGCCGCCCGAAGCCGCGCCGAACTCAAACGTTCCGTGTTTGGCAAGCATGTTCAGTCCGTCCACCGCTTGAGCGGTAACCGTCTTTATGTTCACCTTGCTGTCGTCTTCCGCGTCCGCACTGAGTCCCATCAACTGCAACAGCACGCCGTAAACTTCGCTGTCCATGTCGTTGAATACTATCCCTACGTCCGTAAAGCTGCTTATAGCCGCGTCGTACTTTATGACAGCCGTCGCATACACATGATCGGGCAAGAATCCCGTCGAACTCGATTTGTCGCTCGACATGTATTCGTCCATCACCATTTTGAACGTAACAGCCAAATAATCGTCGGATAGCGATATAGGGCTGCCGTCCAGCTTGGAGTTAAGACGGTCGCGCACCGTTTTGACTATGCCTTCGTTCGTTCCCGCACTCAATACGGTAGTCTGCACCACTTCTACGCTGTTCGCCGCCATAGACGATATCAAGCCTTGGAAATACCCGTTGAATTCCGCGTCCGTCATGCCGCTTTGCGCTTTAACGGCGAACTCGGCTTGATCCATAGGCGTATTTGAGCCACGGTTGACTATAAATTCGGTCGTGTCGTAATTGTAGTCGCGATTTAAATACTCGTCTATCTCGGAAATTTCGTACATGCCTTGAAGAGCGCGCTTGACCGTTTCGGGCGCGGCGTTAATAAGATCCATTTTGTTCGCCAAGAATGCGTAAAAGCTGTCGAACTCTATACCGCGATCGGTAAACGTCATGAGGCTTTCGCCGCCCAAGCCGTCGCCTATAGACTGCATCTGCTCGTACATTATTTTGCCGAGTTCCGCCACTTGCGTTTCGATATCGAGGTCTACGCCGAACAAGTTTATTATGGAAAGCAGATCGGCGTATGTCGCGTCGTCCATTCTGTTTATGCGGGTGCGCACGGCATACGCGCCGTTTTCCGCGCTGTCGAGATCGACCGTTGCCGTAACCGTTATTTTTTCCGCCGATATCAAGTTGCGCACTTTATCGGGCATAACGTCCGAAATAGCCACGGACAATTCAATGACAAGCTCGTCGCGCGACGTCTTTACGCCTATCAATTCGTACGACTCTATGCCGTCGCCCATCTTGCTCGAAATGAGATGTCCAAGTTCCGCCGCGCTCATGCACGGTCTCAATTCGTCCGCCGATCTGTCGTCGTATATAAGATATTTAACTCCGCTCGGCAGCGTTCCGTCCGCCGCTTTCACACGGAATTTGCTTGCATCGAAGCCTTGTTCGCCGTCTTGCATAAATGCGGTGAGATCGTCGATCGTAGTCGTAGGAGTTACTTGCATATCCAAATAATACATATCGGCGACTTCGCTCAAAAACTCGGTATAGTTGTCTGCGGCGGGAACGACTTCCACATCCGAACCGCTGTCGTTTATCGCTCTGAGCACCGATCTGAGATCTGTGTTGAGCTTGATAGGTTCGCCCGCTTCGTCCACAAGCACCATTTGGGATATTATCTCGAATATGTCGGTCATGACTAGCTCGCCGTTCTTGACGGGAACGACCGCGCCGTCGGAAGGAACAAGCTGTATGCCTACCGTTTCGTCGAGCTGCAACAGCATATCGCGCAGCAATTTTTCTATATCGCCCGTCATGGCAGTAAGATCGAGCGAAGGTATAAGCTTGCCGAGCGTTGCCACCACTCTGTCCGTATTTTCGTAATCGTTGAACATGAACGTCGTCGCTTGGTATTGCTCGCCCGCAGGCAAACTAAGCGTAACGTCCACCGTTATGCTTAAAAGTATCTTTTCGGGCAATACGTTTGCCGCGAGCTTGGACAGCACGCTTGCTTCGCCGAGCGTATCGAACAAGCCCGAAACGTCTATATCCGCAGCGAGCATGGCGTATGTTCTTTCGGGATGATCTGCGTCGCTCAAAAATGTGAGCGCGTCTATCCCTATAGACAAGCCGTTGAATGCCGACCCGTCTTTTAAGAGCATTTCGTTGAGCTGGTCGGACAAAACGGCGGCGAGCATTCTGTCTGTTATGCGCAATTTTATATCGTCGGCGTTTTTATCTATCGCGGCGTTGAACCGTTCGGCGTTTATCATGTCGAACATGTCCTTAGACCCCGCTTCTCCCGATCCGCCGTCAAGAGAAATGCCGAGCATGGCGAGGATCTTTGTCAGACTGCGGTCTTCGCCTTCACCGAGATCGACGGCATACTTTTCCTCTATCTCTTCTATCAACAGTTCTACATAGTCAACATGCTCGAAGCCCGTCTTATCATCGGGATCGTAACTGTAATTGCCGTTGCCGTCCACATACCACTTGTCGTATAGATAAGGCTGCAAACTTTCGAGCCGCGCTTGCGCGTCCGAAGTAAGCAAAGCTTGTAGCATGTACATGAATTCCGGTTTGGTAAGCTGTTCGCCTTCCGCCAGACCTTTGCTCGCCATATTCGCCATAGTGCCTATAAGATCGAGCTTGACGGCGCCTTGCGAAGATGATGAAAAATCTATGCTGTCGGCGGCGGATTGCATATACGGCGTGAGCTTGTCGGCAAACTCGTTCAATAAGCTCTGCACCGTGCGCTCGCTGTCTTGACCCATCAAAACCATAATGCCGTTTATCAGCTTATATGTTCTGTCCCGTTTGGCGTCGCTCATATCGTTGAGCTTTACTTGCGCGTCCGCTTCGCCGTCGAGCGGGATAGACGCGGTTACGTACAAGTTTTTAGGCAAAAACACATTGCCCAGCCAACTCGCAAGACCGCTCGCCCAACCGTAGCCTTGCTCGTCGAGAAAGTAAGACAGCGCTTGACCCGCGGCGTCTTGCAGACCTACCCACACCGTAATGTCCGCGACCGTCGCCGTTATGACTTCCTCGCCCATTTCGTTCTTTTGAGACTCGGCTCTGAAACTTATCTGCTTGATCGATACTTCTTTATCGAGGCTCACCGCTTTGGAAATTTCTTCAAGCGCGGCTATGCCGCCATCCGAACCGAGCATAGTTTTAAGCAATCTGTCGGCAAAAGCAGCAAGCTGTTTGTCGCGCAGAACGAATATGTATTCGTCATTGTCGTCGGCGTAGTTTTTAAGCCGCTCCACATCTATATTATCGCGCTTGAACACGTCCGCTATCATGTTGACGAAAAGGTCCATTGCGGACGACGATCCCGACGAACCGTCGCTATCGCCGTCGCTTGCGCTCCCGTCATCGGAGTCGCCTTCGCCGCCGTCCTCTTCCGTAGCCGTTTTGCGCGCGGCTTCGCTTTCTTCTTCGTTCTGTCCGTCGCCGCCTTGCAACTGTTGCAACGCCGATTGGAGCGCGGCGTCGAAATCTATGTCTGCGTCTTCTTTAAGAAGCATATTGGTCTTGATCTGCGAATAGAAGCCGTTGAGATCTTCCTCGGTATACGGATTGGTAATTACATGCTTGTCTTTAGTCCAATACAGATCGTTCATCACGCCGAACGTTTGTCCGAGCGACATGTCTAAATACTGTTTTGTCATTTTGTCGCCTATGATCCAGCCCACGCCGAAAGAAGCGACAAGCACGACTGCCAAAAAAATCAACGCGATAAGACAGCATGTGCAACACACGCCGCGCTTTTTCCTTACGGTATTTTTTTCCATGTTTTCGCCGTCGGCGTTAACACTGTCAGTAGACGCAATAACCTTTTTAGCCATTAAAACTCCGCAGTCGGTGAAATTTATAGTGATATAATCGTACTTATATTGTACGACTAACGCGTCGGTTTGTCAACACTAAAAATCATTGCGGACACTATTTTAATGATAATTTAATTTACTCGCGCGTTTGTATAAGGAAAAACACGCGCATCGTGTCAAATTACGACGAACGAGTTAGGTACGTTCGCTATGCGCATGTCTGCCGCCTTTGCCGCAAGCGCAAAAAAATACCTATGCTCATATGCGCATAGGTATTTATACTATAGTTATACGTTGTTAAATGTTAGCTTGTCGGCGTATTACGCGCGTTCGCAGTCATAGCCCGCGTCTTTTACCGCGGCAATAATTTTTTCCGCCGCCACGCTTCCGTCTACCTCAGCCCGCCCCGCGGCAAGATCGACGGATACGCTATCCACACCGTCCAGCGCCGCTATCGCCTTTTCGACGCGCGCCGAGCAATGTCCGCAGCTCATGCCGCCCACTTTGAAAACAGTCTTCATCGCTTCGCTACCTCCTTGATCTATTTTGCAAACGTCGCTGCAACCGCAAGCATCTGTCTGCTCGCGCGCAGTAACGGTCGCTGTTTCTTTATTTTTACGCTTTTTCCCGAGCTTGCCCAGCTTGTGCTTAAGTCTGTCGTCGCCGAAGCGCATTACAGTCAAACGCAGCGCATTGCAAACGACAAACAACGATGACGCCGCCATTGCCCCCGCCGCTATCATGGGATCGAGCGTTACGCCGAGCGCGTAAAACACGCCCGCAGCGAGCGGTATTCCCAATGTGTTATAAATAAACGCCCAAAACAGATTCTGCTTGATATTGCGCAGCGACGCGTGCGATACCGCCATCGCGCGCGGAACGTCCGTCAGATCGGATCTTACAAGCACCACGTCGGCGGCTTCTATAGCCACGTCCGTTCCCGAGCCTATAGCTATGCCGACGTCGGCGCTCTTTAACGCGGGCGCATCGTTTATTCCGTCGCCCACCATAGCCGTGCGACCTTGGGTTTTGAGCTTTTCCACTATATCGAGTTTATCTTCGGGCAAAACGTTTGAATATACTTCGTCTATGCCCGCCTTTTGCGCTATGCGCGCCGCTTGGCGTTCGTTGTCGCCCGTGAGCATGACTACGCGCGCGCCCGTCTGCTTCATGAGCTGTACGGCGTATGCGCTCGTAGGTTTTATTTCGTCATCTACCGTTATCTTGCCCAAAAGTTCGCCGCGCTTGCAAAGATAGACCGTTTGCAAGTCGTCGCTTTCGACTTCCACTCCGAAATCGCGCATAAGCCGCGGAGCGCCGAGCGCATACTCCGTTCCGTCGGCAACGCCGACTACGCCGTAACCTATTTTGTATTCGCTTCTTTCCAAGTTGGGAAGTTCTTTATCGCCCCATGCGTCTATGACCGCTTTAGCTAGAGGGTGCGTAGAAGTTTTTTCAAGAGCGGCGGCAATAGCCAATACGCGTTCCGCTCCATCCTTTTCAAACGAACCGAACGCTTCCGCATGCGTAACGCGCGGTTTACCTTCCGTTATCGTCGCCGTTTTGTCGAGCGCGAATATTTCCACGCTGCTCAAACTTTGCAGCGTTTCCGCATTTTTAACCAAAACCCCATGCGCCGCCGCTCTGCCCGTTCCCGCCATGACCGCTACGGGCGTAGCAAGCCCGAGCGCGCAAGGACAAGAAATAACGAGCACCGATATAGCCATTTTCAAAGCCATACCTATGCCGTGTCCGAGCGCGAGCCAAACTATAAGCGTAACGATCGCGATCGCGCAGACCGTCGGCACGAATACAGCCGATACCTTGTCGGCTATTTTCTGTATGGGCGCTTTAGACCCGCCCGCGTTTTCTATAAGCTCGACGATCTTGCTGAGGGTGGTGTCCGCCCCCACTTTTTCCGCTCTTATCGATATCTTTCCCGTAAGATTTAATACGGCGGAAGTTATTTTGTCTCCCGCAACGGTTTCGACAGGCAGAGATTCGCCTGTGATCGCCGATTTATCGAGCGTAGTAGAACCGCTTATTATCACTCCGTCGCAAGGCACGTACTCGCCCGAAAGCACTATCACCGTATCGCCTACAGCTATTTCTTCCACCGCGATCTTTACGGGTTTGCCGTCGCGTTCGACCGTTGCGGTACGGGGACGAAGGCGCAACAGCTTGTCCACCGCCGAGCGCGTTTTACCCTTAGACTTTGCTTCCAAGAACTTACCGAGCGTTACGAGCGCGAGGATCATAGCCGCCGATTCGAAAAACAAGTTCATAGCGCGTTCCGCGCCGCCCGCCGTATTGCCTACCGCAACGTCGGCGTTTATCAAAAATACGGTAACTACGCCGTATATATACGCCGCGCCCGCGCCGAGCGAGACGAGCGTATCCATGTTGGGCGCTCTGTGCAATAAAGATTTTGCGCCTCCCACAAAAAATCTGCCGTTTATCACAAGCACGGGCGTTGTGAGCACTAACTGTATGAGCGCGAACGACGCGGGGTCTTTGTGCGGATCGAACGCGCCCATGGGAAAGCCCGCCATGTGTCCCATGGAAAACCACATAAGCGGCATTAAAAACACGAGCGACGAAATAAAGCGCATGAGCAACGTCTTGGAATGATCGACGGGCGCATCACGTTTTTGCTCGGGTTTACCCGTTTGCCTTTCGTGTGCTTCCGCGCCATAGCCCGCGCTTTTTACCGCACTTATTATATCGGCGTCCGAAACGTCCGTATCCACTGTCATGCGGTTGGTCAGCAAATTGACGGTAACATCGGTTACGCCGAGCTTTTTGACCGCCTTTTCCACATGCGCCGCACAAGCCGCGCACGTCATTCCCGTAATGTCGAATATCTTTTTCATAATTCTTTACGGTATTATTATACTACCCGTATTATTTTATGTCAACTCATGCAACGGAAAAGCCGCAGATCATGCGATAATGCGGCTCTATTCATTATATATACTATTTCAAAAACTTTTTGATCATGGAAGTTTTGCTCTTGCTGTACGGTCTGTAGCGGAAAGGCAGATCGATAAACGTTTTTTTATCGACTATGCTCTTGTAATGCGTAAACGTATCGAAACCGCGTTTGCCGTGGTATGCGCCCATACCGCTTGCGCCGAAACCGCCGAAGCCCATTTCCGTAGTGGCAAGATGTATAACCACGTCGTTCACGCAACCGCCGCCGAATCGGCACACGCGCATCACGCGGTCTATCGTTCGCTTGTTTGACGAAAACATGTAAAGCGCGAGCGGAGACGGCATAGAGTTTACCTTTTCTATAACTTCGTCTATGCTGTCGTAGGTCAGCACGGGCAGTATCGGTCCGAATATCTCTTCCCCCATTACCGCGTCGTCAAATGTTACGCCGTCCATGACGGTGGGTTCTATCTTGCGCGTTTCGCGGTCGCCATTGCCGCCGAAAACGACCTTTGCCGTATCTATAAGCCCAGTTACACGGTCGTAATGCTTGTCCGTTATTATTTTTCCGTAGCCGTCGTCGTTCAAAGCGTCGGGGAACTGCCTTTTTATCTCGGAGATTATCTCTCCGACGAGCTTTTCTTTTATAGATGACGCGCACCACAGATAGTCGGGCGCTACGCATGTTTGTCCTGCGTTCAAGTATTTTCCGAATACTATGCGCCGCGCGGCGAGTTTCAAATCAGCAGTCTCGTCCACGATGAGCGGGCTTTTGCCGCCCAGCTCGAGCGTTACGGGCGTCATATTGGCGGCGGCTTTTTCGTAAACGAGTTTACCCACCGTTTTGCCGCCGGTAAAGAACACGTAATCGAACTTGCTCTCTATAAGGCAAGCGTTTACTTCCCTTCCGCCCGTAAGCGCAAACACGTACTCGGGCGAAAAAACTTCGCCGAGCAATTTCTCTATCACCGCCGCCGTCGCGGGAGAGAACCTACTCGTTTTTAAAATCACCGTATTGCCCGCGGCGACAGCCTCCGCAAGCGGCTCGAGCGACAGCAACAACGGATAGTTCCACGGACTCATTATAAGAACGTTGCCGTACGGCGAAGGCAGTTCGTAGCTCTTGGACACGTATTGCGCGAGCGGTGTTTTGCGCCGCGTCGGTTTCGCCAGCTTGTTTATATGCTTTATAAGATACGACAGCTCTGACAAGACAAGCCCTGTTTCGCACATATAGCTCTCGTCGGCGCTTTTGCCGAGATCGCTATGCAAAGCTTGCGCTATGTCCGCTTCGTGTCTGCGCACCGCTTCGCGCAACAATAATAGTTTGCGTTTGCGCTCTTTAACATTCAAGGTCGCGCCCGTTTTAAAAAATGCGCGTTGGTCATCTATCACTGTTTTAATCTCTTCGGCAGTCATTATGTCGTCTCCTTTATACGCGTACTTTGCCGTATATGTCGGCAAGCCTTTTTTCGCTCCACAGCATGGGAACGGGATATAGCGGGTTGGCTTCCTTGGCGGCATACCGCGCAAGCTCGGCGATATCCTCTTGCCGTATGCAATCGAACTCGCGGGGTATTCCCAACCGCTCTTCGAGCTCGGACAGCTTTTTTAAAAAGCTATTTGCCGCCGCCGCTTTATCGTCGCGGTCATCGGCAAAGCCGCAATATTTAGCCGCTTTTGCAAGCTTTGCGTATATCTTGCTGCCGTATTCGTCGAGCACTGTCGGCAACAGGACCGCGTTTGCAAACCCATGCGCAACATTGTATTTTCCGCCGAGCGCGTGCGCAAGCGCGTGAACGTATCCCACGTAAGATTTGGAGAACGCACGCCCCGCCAAATGCGCAGCATCGAGCATTTCGGATAATGCCGCGCTATCCCCGCCGACCGCATTTTCCAAGTTTTCAAACACGAGCTTTACAGCCATCAGCGCGTCGGAACGCGTCGCCTTAGTCGTACTTCTGCCTATATAAGCTTCTATCGCATGCGTGAGCGCGTCGAGTCCCGTGTACGCAACGAGCTTGGACGGCAGCTTGTCCAACACGCTCGCGTCAAGCACCGCCGCTTTGGGTATGAGCGGAAAATCGTTTATGGCGTATTTATGCCGAGTTTGTTCGTCGACTATAACGGCGGCAAGCGTCGTTTCGCTGCCCGTGCCGCATGTAGTGGGCACGGCTATCAAAAACGGTATCTTCTTGCCCACTTTTAATATGCCCTTCATTTTGGCGAGGCTCTTTTTGGGTCGCGCCGCCCTTGCTCCCACGGCTTTTGCCGTATCCATAGGCGAACCGCCGCCGAACGCTATTATGCAATCGCACTTTTCCGCCTTGTATACCGCAAGCGCGTTTTCCACTGTAGCCGTCGTCGGATTGAAAACAACGTCCTTAAAAATCGAATAGGCTATCCCCGCGCCGTCAAGCGCTTCGATCAGCGGCGATATGACGCCGCAGCTATACAGATTTTCGTCTGTAATGACGAGCGGGCGCTTATACCCGCCCTTTTCTATCAGAGTAGGCACACAGTCTATACTCTTGTATACCGCGGGATCTCTGTACGGCAATAAAGGCAACGCCATGCGAAACACGCCTTGAAAAATTCGACAATAAGCTTTATAAAAAATATTCACCGATATCCTCTTTCTTCCGCCAAACGCCCGTAACGCGAACGCGCGCTATAACGCTTAACTTGTTGAATTATCAACATATATTATATTTGTCGGTCGTTGACTTGTCAACTGTTTTGCTAAACTTTTCATAGACGAAACAAAAATTTTAACTCGTAAAACGCCTAAAACAAATAAATATCACTTTTTTAAATTGACGAGCATATACATTGTAAGTCTATAAGAAATTACAAGAGGAGCAACATGTCAAAAATAATAGTAGCCGTCAATCATGACGCGCAATGCGGAAGCTCGCCTTCCATGCCGTATGTCGATTCGAGGTTCGACGGCAAAGAGTTTACGCGAATATGCAAGCTGTATTTGGCTGCCGCGCTTTTGCGCTGCGGGTTCGAAGTGATAGACTGCAATCCCGATTCCAAAACGGTAGACGCTCAAGACCTTGCAATACGCATCAACCGCAACGCAGTGGACGCCGCGGTTACAATATCGTACGCGGCGTTCGGTTCGCGCCGCAGTTTTAACGACGTTCGCGGGTTTTCAGTGCGCAATGTGGGTAGGCTTACGCAAAAATCGAAAGTATTTTGCGAGGATATCTACGCAAAATTAGCCATGAACGGACGCGACGGGAAAATAGTTTCGGACGGCGGCTTAGGTACTTTCAACTGCGTCGCAGCCGTAGTAGATGCGGGATACTGCACATATTTCGACGAAGCAAAGCTCATATACGACACCGATTATTGCGTATCCGTTTCGGAATACATAGCTATGGGCATATGCGAATATTTCAATATGCCGTATATTCGCCGCGACGACATATTTTCTTACCCGCTGTTATGCACGGCGAGGCGTGGAAAAAAAGTGAAAATGCTCCAATGCATGCTCAATGTGTACGGCAACAATTTGCCTATCGACGGAATATTCGGATCGGAAACGGACGCGGCGGTCAAGACGTTTTGCGAGCGCAACGGTAAATCGCGCGACGGCGGCGTTACTCCCGCCGTGTGGCGCGATCTTCTACTTACCAATCTGCCCGAACTGAAATTCGGCTCGCAAAACAACGCCGTATGGTACATACAACGCAAGCTGTATTCCAAACTGTACCCCGTAGATATAGACGGAGTATTCGGAGAAAAAACGCTCGCCGCGATCAACGAGTTTTTGTCGGAGAACGTTGACGACGATTTTTCGTTATCCGTAAACGACATGATAGACGATGAGGTGTATAAACTGCTCACCGCCGTGGGCGGCGGGCGTTCGCGTTTGATATAAATCTATGACCTACATATAAACATAAACGCCGCCGTGAAGAACATACACACAGCGGCGTTTTTTGATTATTATCATTTATCCGTCAATTTTCCAAAGCGTCGAAGATAGCGGCTTCGCATCTGCGCTTACGGTTGACGTGCGCATTTACTATATGAAAGACCACGTGAAAACACACAAATACGCAGATAGGGATATAAGCGAGCCATTTGGGAAGGAACACGCTTATAATGCAAGCGACGAGATATCCGTACGCGCCGATGCCCCACAGCCTGTCGAGAGAATCGGCAAAGTACGTAACCCCCGTCGTGCGCTTGTTGGAACCCGCCAAAAAGCTCGGGGAATGGACCAACATTGGTATGACCGACGACAGAACAGACAAAAAGAATCCGACCGCTATCGCTATCAAACCGTTGATCTCCACGGTTTTTGTTGCGCCGCTCGACTCAAACTGTTTTAGTATGCCGTATATGGTAACTCCGCCCATACAGCCCGACAGCATAATGGAAAACACCATTATAGACGCGAAATTGTATTGGAGCATGTTACGGTATTTAAGTCCCGTCGCGATAAGTATGACAAGCACGGGTATGAGCGTCATCAATGTATTTAAAAGATTGCTGTATTTGCTGAATTCTTCATTTACGGGCTGACCGAAAATGCTCACCCTGTCGGGCAACATAGGAAGCGTCAACGCAGTCGCAAACAACGATACCGACGCGATCCAAAGCGCGATCACAACAAATACTTTATCCGAATCGTTAAGTCCGCTACGACCTTTCATTTAACGAGTACCTCCTTAGTTGCGTGTTGTTCCGCCGAGCGCGGAACGGTTTAGTCGCCTATCTTTAAATAACTCACCGCGTTTAGATCGAGCTTTGCGGGCGGCAGTCCTTCCGCCATCATGCCGCGCGCTCTCGCGCATATCATAGCGGCGTTGTCCGTGCAAAGCGACATCGGCGGATAGTATGTTTCACAGCCGTACTTTTGCCCGTCTTGTTCGAGCTTTTTACGCAGATACGAATTTGCAGCCACTCCGCCCGCGAGCGCGAGTTTTTTTACGCCCGTCTGCACGGCTGCGTCGAACGCTATATCCAACAACATATCCACAGCCGTTTTCTGAAACGACGCGCACACGTTTTCCAATACGGGACGCTCTCCGCGCTGTTCGAAATTATGCAGATAATTGACGACCGCGGTCTTTAGCCCCGAATAGCTCAACTGCGCGCCCCTTTTCCTATGCGGGATAAAATCTATTTCCGCCGATCCCGAACGCGCGAGCTTATCGATCTCGGGTCCGCCGGGATACGGAAGTCCGAGCGCGCGCGCTACTTTGTCGAACGCCTCGCCTATCGCGTCGTCCGTCGTCGAAGCTATCATTGTAAACTTGTTTAGCCCGTCCACCCGCGCGACGCCGCTGTGTCCGCCGCTCGCCACCACGGCGAGAAAAGGCGGTTCGAGCTTAGGCGACGATATATAGTTTGCCGCAATATGCGCTTCTATATGATTGACTGCGTACAACGGTTTACCGAGCGCGTAAGACAATGCCTTTGCCGCCGATACTCCTACGAGCAACGCGCCCACCAAGCCCGCGCCGTATGTAACCGCCACCGCGTCCACGTCGCCTAATGCGATACCCGCGGCGCTTAGCGCTTCGTCTATCACGGGCAATATCGCCTTTAGATGGTTTCGCGAGGCTATTTCGGGAACGACCCCGCCAAACCGACGGTGTATCTCTATCTGCGACGATATGATATTGGACAGCAATTCGCTGCCGCGCATGACCGCGACCGAAGTTTCGTCGCAAGACGTTTCTATTCCCAAAATCACGCTGTCTTTTTTCATGACGTTATGCTTGCTTCTTTAGATAATCTATTATAAACCCTTCGATCTCGCCGTTCATGACCGACTGTATATCGGAGTTTTCGAATCCCGTTCTGTGGTCTTTGACGAGCGTATAGGGCTGAAACACGTAAGAACGTATCTGGCTTCCCCACTCTATCTTTTTGAGATCGCCTTTTATGCTAGCCGCTTTTTCCGCAGCTTCACGTTCCTTAAGCTCTACAAGCTTGCTCTTGAGCATTGTCATAGCCATTTCGCGGTTTTGCGTTTGGCTGCGCTCGTTTTGGCAAGTAACGACTATACCCGTCGGAAAGTGCGTTATGCGTATGGCGGAATCGGTCTTGTTGATATGCTGACCGCCCGCGCCGCTCGATCGGAACGTATCGACGCGTATGTCGTCCGAATTGATGACGACCGTTACGTCGTCCTTGATCTCGGGCATAACTTCGAGGCTTGCGAACGAAGTGTGTCTGCGCGCGTTCGCGTCGAAGGGAGATATGCGCACCAAACGGTGCACGCCCTTTTCCGCTTTTAAGTATCCGTACGCGTTTACGCCGCGGGCTATAAAAGTTATGCTCTTTATCCCAGCTTCGTCTCCGTCCAATCTGTCTACGACTTCGACGGAATATCCCGACTTTTCGCAGTACATTTTATACATGCGAAAAAGCATGGAAACCCAGTCTTGCGCTTCCGTTCCGCCCGCGCCCGCATGCAGAGCGAGTATGGCGTCCGACTTGTCGTACTCGCCTTTTAACAGCGCCGATATCTGCGCTTTTTCGGCGTCCGCGCACAGCGCGTCCGTTTCTCCAAAAAGCTCTTGCATAAGTTCGGCGTCGTTCTCCACGGCGAGCAGCTCCGCCATGCCGTTAAGATCGTTCACTACGGCAAACAGCTTGTCAAACCGCTCGAGAGTGCCATCGATGTACTTTGCTTCGCTGTTTACCGACTGCGCCGCTTTGGGGTCGGAATAGAGCGACGGATCGTTTTGACGCTCGGCAAGCTCCGCCCTGCGGCTCTTGAGCTTATCGGGCGATATTGCGGCGTATGCGTCGTTTATCATTGCATGCGCCGAAGCTATTTTATTTTTGCATTCTTCGAGATCCATAAGATTACTCTTTTACTACCGTACGGCGTGATGTTTGTTTTACTTATTCGTTTTCGTTCTGACCGCAGCAGTTTTTGTACTTTTTGCCGCTGCCGCAAGGACACGGGTCGTTTCTGCCCACGCGCTCGGACTTGGGCGTTACTTCGGGCTGTTGCACCGTGCGCTCGCTGCCGTCCCCGCGGCTTTCTATAAGCACCGTTTCTTGCTTGGGCGGTTCGGGCGGATAATCTATGTTCACATGCGCAAGCATGCCCACAACGTCTTCTTGTATGCGCTCTATCATCTCGTCGAACATATCGAAGCCCTCTTGCTGATACGCGATGACGGGATCTTGCTGTCCATAGGCCTTTAGACCTATGCCGTGCTTGAGCGCGTCCATATTGTCTATGTGATCCATCCACATGCGGTCAACTACGCGCAGCATAACGTGCCGCTCTATCTGCTCGAAGTCCACTCCGTGTTCTTTCGCCTCGGCTATCTTCGCCTCGTAGCTTTCCACAAGCCCGTTATAGAGCATGTCCTTGAGTTCTTCCAAAGCGTAGTTCTTGAGCTTTTCTTCGGTAAAGAACTCGTGCTCGCCCGGTATAAGCTTGCGCTCGATCTCTTTGTTGAGTCCCTCGCTGTCCCACTCGTCGTAGTCCACCTTGGGATCGGTGTATTCGCCCATAACGATATCGCAACGCGAACGCATGATCTTGAGGATCTCTTCGTGCATGGGCATGCCCTTGAGCACCTTTTGCCGTTCGGCGTAGATTATCTCGCGCTGCTTGTTCATTACGTTATCGTATTCGAGAACGGATTTGCGCACGGAGAAGTTTCTTCCCTCTATATTGCGCTGCGCGTTTTCGATCTGGCGCGAGAGGATCTTGGCTTGCAACGGAGTATCCTCGTCCACCTTGAACATTTCCATTACTTTTTTGAGCCTATCGCCCCAAAGCCGCAATACGTCGTCTTCCGCCGACAGATAGAATATGGACGAACCCATATCGCCTTGACGACCCGCGCGTCCGCGAAGCTGATTGTCTATGCGCCGCGACTCGTGCCGCTCCGTGCCGATTATGCGCAGTCCGCCGAACGCGATGACTTTTTCCTTTTCCTCGGCGACCTCGGTTTTGAACTCTTGCATGTACTTGCCGTACAGTTCGCGGGCTTTTTTAACTTCCTCGTCGTCAGACGGGAATACGGACGCCGCTATATCTATAACGCCGTCATCGAATCCGTCTTTTTTGAGCCGCTCTTTAGCCATGAAATCGGCATTTCCGCCCAGCATGATATCCGTACCGCGGCCCGCCATGTTAGTGGCTATGGTTACTTGGTGCAGTTTGCCCGCCTGCGCGACTATTGCCGCTTCTTTGGCGTGGTTCTTGGCGTTGAGCACTGTGTGCGGTATCTTTTGATGACGCAAAAGCTTGCTGAGTTCTTCGCTCTTTTCAACGTTGGTCGTACCGACAAGAACGGGCTGACCGCGTTCGTAACATTCTTTTATGTCCTCGACCACGGCGCGCATTTTGCCCGAAGACGTGGTAAAAAGCAAGTCGTTTTCGTCCACTCTTTGGCTGGGTACGTTCGTGGGGATAGTAACAACGTCGAGCTTATATATGGAACGGAACTCGTTTTCTTCCGTCTTTGCAGTACCCGTCATGCCTGACAGCTTTTCGTACAGTCTGAAATAGTTTTGGAAAGTTATTGTTGCGAGCGTTTTGTTTTCAGATTGAATGCGAACGTTCTCTTTGGCTTCTATAGCTTGGTGCAAGCCGTCGCTGTACCGTCTGCCTATCATCAGACGACCGGTAAACTCGTCTACTATAATAACTTCGCCGTCGTTTATGATATAGTCTTGGTCTCTGTGCATTATAAAGTTGGCTTTTAACGCGTTGTTTATATAATGGTACAGTTCGGTATTTTCTACATCGGCGAGGTTTTCCACTTCAAAGTATGTTTCCGCGCGCTCTATGCCTTTTTCGGTGAGGTTGATCGCGCGTTTTTTCTCGTCTATCTCGTAGTCCTCGTCCTTGACGAGCCTGCGCGCAAAGCGGTTAGCCTTGCTGTACATCTCGCTGCTTTTGCCGCCGCGTCCCGAAATTATGAGCGGCGTGCGCGCCTCATCGATAAGTATGGAGTCCACCTCGTCGATTATGGCGAAAGACAGATCGCGCTGGACCATGTCCTCTTTGCGAACGACCATGTTGTCGCGCAAATAGTCGAAGCCCAACTCGTTGTTTGTGCCGTACGTGATATCGCAGTTATATGCGGCGCGTTTGGCATCCGGCTTCATTCCCGAAACGGCAACGCCCACGGTAAGACCCAAAAATCTGTGTATCTTGCCCATCCACTCCGCGTCGCGGCGCGCGAGGTAATCGTTGACCGTTACTATATGCACGCCCTTGCCCGCCAATGCGTTAAGGTACGCGGGAAGCGTGGAAACGAGCGTTTTACCTTCGCCCGTGCGCATCTCGGCGATACGGCCTTGATGCAATGCAATGCCGCCCATTATCTGCACTTTAAAGTGCTTCATGTTGAGCACGCGCTTGCCCGCTTCGCGCACGACGGCGAACGCCTCGGGAAGGATATCGTCGAGCGTTTCGAAGTTCTCATTGATACGTCTTTTGAACTCTGCGGTCATGCCGCGAAGTTCGTCGTCCGTCATAGCCGCAAACCTATCTTCGAGCGCCAAAACTTGTTCCGCTCGTGCAGACAAACGTTTTACGTTTCTGCGGTTGTCGCTACCCGTTATAAATGAAATAAGTCCCATATTTACCTCGCCGAAAAATCGGTATTATGTTTTTATTCTATCCGCTTCCGCCGCGTCAATCACATATTACGCAGTCGTATCTGCCGAGAAATCTAAACCCCGTGCACTGCAGCTTCACCGCGCTTAGAAGTTTCTTGAGTTCGTCGTCCGTCGAAGCATAATCGAAATCTGCGAAAAATCTGTACTCCCCGTCGCCCGATCTGTGCGGACGGGAGATTATGCGCGTAAGATTGACCGCGTTATCGCTTATTACGCGCAATACGTCGAGCAGTGCGCCCGGCTTATTTTTTAAGTCGAACGATACCGACGCTTTGTCGCCGCGCTCGTTCGGAGTCTTTCCCAACAACGCGAACCGCGTTGCGTTGAGCGAACTGTCTTGTATGCCGTGCATGACCACGCTTTGACCGCGCAGCGGGCGAAACGCGATAGCCGCTACTTCTCCGTCCGCGCCGACCGCTTTTAACGCTTCGGAAGTGGAGCTTGCCGATCTGACGGAAAAACCGTGCGCGTCGATAAACTTGCGGCATTGCGCGAGCGCTTGCGGATGCGACACCACCGTGCGTATGCGCGAGATGTCCGCGCCGTCCGCCGCTATCAAACTGTGCCTTATAGGCAGCACAAGCTGGCGCAAAATGTACAGACCCGAATCGTAAAGCTCGTCGTATACCTCGTTGACCGCGCCCTCCACATTGTTCTCTACGGGAAGCACGGCAAGATCGCACTCTCCGCACTGCACGGCGTTCATGACCTTGCGCAAACCGCTGTACGCTTTGTACTCGCCATGTGCAAGTTTTACCGCCGCAGCATAGCTGTACGAATTTTCGTCGCCGAGATATGAAATTGCATTCGCCCTATACACCGTTTTTTATTCTACCATAAGCCGCCCCGAAAATCAAGGGAATACGCGCAAATAAAATATATGCCGCGTTATTTCTTTTGCGGTAATTGTCGCACCGCGCACAACGCCGCGGCGTAGACGTCAAATGCGACATAGTTTATACGCAAAACGATCGCGCCGCATAAACTCTGCCTCCGCCGCGCACAATAGATTTATGAAAACCGATAACTGCTATAATTGCGGGCGGCACGTTCCCGTAGAAGAGATGATGTATTGCGACTGCTGCGGCAAACGATTTTGCGAGCAGTGCGCCAAAAAACTCGCGCTTTGCGAATGTTCGGGCGAACTCGCCTATTTCGATTAGACGCACATAAACACAAACGTATGAAAAAATCGGCGAAGTGATATGCTCCGCCGATTTTGAATTGCATAATAATTGTTCTGTCGCCGCAACATTACTTTGTGCCGAACAGTCTGTCTCCCGCGTCGCCCAGCCCGGGAACGATATAGCCGTTTTCGTTTAACTTCTCGTCCACTACAGCCACGAATATCTTGACGTCGGGATAAGCGGTCGCGAGCCGTTCCACGCCCTCTGGCGCGGCGATTATGGACATCTGACGTATGTCCTTGCAGCCCTTGGATCTCAACAGATCGATAGCGGCGCCCGCGCTGCCGCCCGTGGCGAGCATGGGATCGAGAACAATGGCGCGCATTTGCTCTATTCCGTCGGGAAGCTTGCAGTAGTATTCTTTAGGCTCGAGCGTCTCTTCGTCGCGGTACATTCCTATATGTCCGACCTTGGCTGTGGGGAACAGCGTATGTACGCCCGACACCATGCCAAGCCCCGCGCGCAAAACGGGTATCACCGCCACGGTGTTTTCGGGCACCATTTGCTGCACGCACTCGGCAAGGGGCGTTTGCACCTTTACATCGCGCGTCGGCACGTCCTTGAACGCCTCGTACGTTATGAGAGTGGTTATCTCTTCTATAAGCTCGCGAAAATCTTTCGTCCCCGTGTTTACCGAGCGCAGTATGGCTATTTTGTGTCTTATAAGCGGGTGATCCAGCACCGTAACGTTTTTATAGTTTTTCATATCGTCTCCTTTGTTCGCTTTAAACGAACGGGATATTATAGGATGTCAAGCTTGCTCTTTTTCTCCGTCGCCTTCATCTTCTTTGGCGTCGGTATCGTCTAGCACTTGCGAAACGTCGAGTTTGCAGTCATTATCGGGAGCTGCGCCGTTATCCACATCCGCCAAGCCTTGAGCGAGAGCCGTTTCGCCTTGCGCATCTCCGCCGTTTACATCCCGCTTTTTACGTTTTATATTGACGAGAAGATTGGTAAGTATGCCGAGTATGAGCGAGCACGCCACTTCGGTTATAGTTACCTTGCCTATAGACAGCGCCAAGCCGCCCACGCCCGCAATGAGTATGACGGACACGGTAAACAAATTTCTGTTGTCGCCGAGATCGACGTTTTGGATCATCTTAAGACCGGACACGGCAATAAAACCGTAAAGCGCAATGCATACGCCGCCCATGACGCAACTGGGAATGGTAGACAAAAATGTTACGAAAGGCGCGACGAACGACGCGACTATAGCCATGCACGCCGTAGTCAATATTGTAACTACCGAAGCATTGCCCGATATCGCAACGCAGCCCACCGATTCGCCGTAAGTCGTATTGGGACAGCCGCCGAAGAAAGCGCCCGCCATAGAGCCCACACCGTCGCCCAAAAGCGTGCGCGAAAGACCGGGATCTTGCAAAAGATTCTGTTCTATTATGGACGAAATGTTTTTATGGTCGGCGATATGCTCTGCCAAGACGACGAACGCAACGGGAATGTACGCCGCCGCAATAGTTCCTATATACGCGCCTATCGAACCGACTTCGCCCGCGTCGTACCCGCCCTTGAACGCGGTCAAGAACGTAAAGTCGGGATACCACTGCATATTGCGGAACAAGTCGAAGTTTATGACGCGCAAAAATTCCGCGCCCTCGATATAGCTGAAGCCGGTGAATATCGCCGCAAGCGCGTAACCGCTCAAAATACCGATTATAAACGGTATCATCTTGAGCATTTTTTTACCGTACACCGAGCATATGATGGTTACTCCGAGAGTAACAAGTCCGCACAGCAACGCGATAAACGTGTTTGCATACGGCACGTATACAGTCTGCGTGCCGAGCGTCGCAACGCCGTCTATCATTTCTATTATATTTTCGGTTACGCCGTACGTCGCGCTGCCTTTCATAAGATCGCCCACGGCGTTGCCCGCAAGCGAAAGTCCTATGATAGCTACCGTAGGACCGATAACGACGGCGGGCATTATCTTATCTATCCATTTAGTTCCCGCAAACTTGACGATGACGGCGAGAAGCACATATACTATGCCCGCAAACGCCGCGCCTATCATAAGTCCGAGATAGCCGAGCGACATAGATACGCCGCCCGCGAACGCCGCGCCCATAGAGCCTAAAAACGCGAACGAGCTGCCCAAGAACACGGGGCTTTTGAATTTAGTAAACAGCAGATACACTATCGTGCCTACGCCCGCGCCGAAAAGCGCAGCGGAAGTAGACATGTTGTTGCCCACTATCATGGGTACGGCTATTGTCGCCGCAAGTATTGCGAGCAGTTGTTGAAGCGCAAAGACGAGCATTCTCCCTACTTTGGGTCTGTCTTTTACGCCGTAGATCATCTTCATGTGCTTACCCTCTTTCTTTAGTTGATCGATCGCACGCATTTTGCGGCAATTCCACTGAAGATTATACTAAAATATGCGGACGATGTCAATTACCGAGACACAAAAAATACATGTCGCGGTAAATTTTCTCAAACAAAAAACCCGAACGCTTCAAGTTCGGGTCTTACTCATTAAAAGTCGATCGTTCTAAGTTGTAGTAGCCGTTGTTATATCGCAGTCATCGGCATCTACGCCTATCGCGGGGATATCGTTAGGCGAGCTGCCGTCAATGAGCGCGGCGGCGGCTTCGGCAGCCGATTCGGCAGTTACTGCCGATCCGACTAACGCGATATCCGAGCCTTGTTCTACCAACCCCGCTTTTCTGAACCAAAACATATACGAAGCAAAGCCCATCAACAGCGGTATGATAACGGAAAAAGCGACGCATACGTAAAACTGCGTTCTGTAACCGCTCGATTGCGCTATCTGTCCGTCGGATGAAATAAACCGCGGATGTCTGTGGTATGTATTTATGCTCGCAACCGACGCGTATATAAGATATATCTCCAATAGCGCGAGTGCGGATAGCGTAGCTATCTTAAGTATTTTTTTGGTTTTTACAGATAATTTCATGTTACCTCTTCCGCGTTTAGAGCGGTGCGTCAGTCCGCCAATGTGAACTGAGTAAAATCATCGCCCGAGTAATACCCTATCGGGCAGTCGGACTCATGCGACTTTCCTTTTTCGTATCCGACAAATCTCACGATCTGTTTTTCCAATACGGTCGGCGTAAGACCTTTAAAATCTATCACGTCGCCGCTACCGTCCGCCGCGGTGTTCCACAGCCCGACTGCGAAATGCGTGCAGTTTTGGAACAACGTCCATTTATCCACACCGTCGTCGGATAGATACTCGTTCATGCGCTCCAATGCGGACTCGTCAACGTCGCGCGTTATCGATTTGCGCTCTACAAACCAACCTTGATCCACATACGTAGGCTCTATGTTATACCATATCCCCGCATGCGCGTCGAATTCCCACGAAGCTATAGTAACAGTAGCCGCAGCGGGCAGTATGTATCCCTTGCCGAGCGTTATAGGCAGATCGGACACGTTTTTCACCGAGCAATACGCATGACCTTCGGCGGCGAGCATAGGCGACACCTTACCGCGCTCGCCCGTAGCAAAAAGGGTAAGTTCGGCAATAGCCGCGCCGTCGGGAGCATGAACTATCCTATCCTGCTTTACCCCGCCGCAACCGCACATGCATAAGCATGCCGCGCATAAAAATACAGAAACTAATTTTTTCATCGGTCTTATTATACCAGATTTATCCGCGTTTGTCAAATGCGGCAAGAACGTAAAACTCACGACCGACAAACGCTTGACAGTCTTACGTTCTAATTGATCTTTATCGCGCCGAGTATGCGCATCAATATCGAAACGACAAAATAGCTCGCCAACACACAAGTCGAAACGAACAGTATCTGTGTAAGATCGAGTTTATACATGCCGAGATTGGGTATGGCGTACATAAACAAAGCCGTAACCGCTACCGTGCCGCACATAAGCACTATGCGGAATATGTTAAACGGCTCGCACTGCTTAAACAGCACCATTATGCCGATACAAGTAAGCGTATAGACCATCATCGCCGTAACGGCTTCCGCGTTCATCGGATACTGCGTATTTAACGTGTAGATAGCCATTACGCCCATCACGAGCGCAACCCCGCCGGGAACTGCGCGCGATATGACGTTTGACAAAAATTTACCGCGTATTATATTTTTGTTCGCTTGGAGCGCCAAGAAGAACGACGGTATTCCTATTACGCAAATCTCGAGCGTGAGCGTATTGTTCGTGCCGAGCGGATATGTCTTCTGCATTGCCAAGAATATTATGGAAAGCACTATGGACATAAACGTTTTCATGAGGAACATGGCGGACGATGCTTGTATGTTGTTAACCACGCGCCGCCCTTCCATAACCACGTCGGGCATGGATGTAAAGTCGTTATCCAAAAGCACCAAGTGGCTTACGTTGCGCGCAGCTTCCGCACCCGACGCCATAGATACCGAGCAGTCCGCCTCGCGCATTGCGAGTATGTCGTTAACGCCGTCGCCCGTCATCGCGACCGTGTGCTTTTTGGCTTTTATGGCGCGCACGAGCAAGCGTTTTTGTTCGGGCGTAACTCTGCCGAAAACCGTGTACTTTGTCGCAGCCTCTATTACTTCTTGATCGGAAAAGCCCTCGAGCGAGACGTACAGCTCCGCGTTCTCCACGCCCACGCGACGCGCCACCTCTGACACCGTCATGGGATTGTCGCCCGAAATGACCTTTACCTCGACGTTGTTTTCTTTGAACCATTTTATGGTATCGACAGCGTCCGCGCGGATATGATCCTCTATCACTATCAAGCACAGCGGGCGGCGCACTGCGGGCAGTTTGTCGCCTACTATGTCCGCAGGAGAATGCGCAAGCACCATTACGCGGAAACCGTTGGCGGCGTTTTCGTTTATAAGGCGTTCTATGCGCACGCCCATATCCTTTAACACAAACTCGGGCGCGCCGAGCATGAATGTTCCCGCGTCCTCAAACGACACTGCGGAAAGCTTGCGCTGTGATGAGAACGGCAAAACGGCTATGGGCTTTAACGCAGTACTGTAGCCGAACTTGTCTGCGAGAGCGAGCGCCGTTTGGTTGTTATCACCCGTTGCGGTGAGCATAGAGCCTATGATATTGCCTATCGACTCGTTGCCGTCGAATCCTTTTATCTCTATTATGTTATTGACTTCCATCGAGCCGTCGGTTATCGTGCCCGTTTTGTCCAAACACAAGACGTCCACGCGCGCAAGCATTTCTATGCAGTACAAGTCTTGCACGAGCGTCTGCTTTTTGGCAAGACGTATGACGGAAGCCGCGAGCGCGAGCGATGTTAGCAAAAACATGCCCGCGGGGATCATGCCTATTATCGACCCCGCCGCTTGCGATATTATGGTATACCAGTTTTGGAACGTGGCGGGCGTACCGGCGGGAACTTCGCTGCGGTAGCTCGTAAAAATGGTAAGCGCGCCTATAACAACTATAAACGGCGATAATATCTTTATTATGAGCTTTATGGAGTTCATAAGCTCGCTCTTGGGCTTTTTGTACTTTTTGGCGTACGACGTGAGCGTTTCGACATAGTTGGCAGAACCTACCTTATCCACACGCGCGACTGCCGAGCCGCTGCTTATAAACGAGCCGCTGTACAGCATATCGCCCACGCGTTTTTTTACGGGTTCGCTCTCTCCCGTGAGCATAGCCTCGTTCACTTCGCATTCGCCGCTGACAACTATGGAATCCGTGCATATCTGCTTGCCCAGTTCGAAGCATATGATGTCGTCCAAAACGACGTCCGCCGTAGGAATCACTCTGCGTTCGCCGTCGCGTATGACCACTGCCGACGGCGCTGACACAAGCGACAGCTTGCCTATAGTTATCTTGGAACGTATCTCTTGTATTATCCCTATAACGATATTAGCCGTTATAATGACTATGAAAAAGACTTTGGAAAAAACTTCGGAAAATTTCTCGCCCACTCCCGCGCTCACCACTATGAGCGCGATAGCGACGATAAAACACATCACATTGAAAAATGTGAAAATGTTGGAAACAAAAATGGAAAGATAGCTCTTGCCCTTTTTGCGGTTTACGTAGTTATCGTATCCCTGCTCGATGCGGGCTTGCACCATATCGGAAGAAAGCCCCTTATCTGGCGACGGCTCGTACCGTTCGGCAAGAGTTATATCCACCGTCTTATTGCGCTTGCGCACGCGCAAAGGACGGCGCACGTTAGCTTGATCGTGGCTCAACATGTTGCCGTCTATCGTCATCGTTTTGTGATAATATCCGGCTATCGGCTCTTCCGTAACGTCGTCGTCATCGAACACAGACCCGTCGATAACGGACGGATCGAGCGCACCGTCAAACGACCCTTCGGTATTGTCGATCTGCATGTCTTTGGTAACGATACGCGTTACCGTTTTTTTGGCGCGCGGCTTCTTTTCGGACGCCGACTTTGTAGCCGCTTGCTCGGGAACGACGGGATCTATCTCGTCGGTACGCGGCGCGGCGGTCTTAACGCTCTTTGTTTTTTTGTTCTTTTCTTGCATGGAGTCATTATAGCATTTTAAAACGGCAAATGCAAGTGTTTACCGAGATACTTATTCCGCCCATTTTTCTATTGTTGCCAATCGCCGCAAACGCATAATAACAACGCGTTACCGCGCATACTCATTCGTTCAATCTCGGTAGCGTCTGAGCGCGATACCCAATACCGCGCGCAATATCGCTTCGCTCGCCACCGATACGACAACCGCGGCAAGCGTCATAGCGATGAGCATAGCCGTTTCGTAATACATGCGCGCCACTTGCATGAGCATGCCCAAACTGTTCGCCGTGGATATGAGTATTTCCGCGCCGAGAACCGCTTTGACATTATATGAAAACGCGCCCGACAGCGTTTCGGGCAAAGCCGACGCCGCATACGGAAACCACAACGCCTTGAACGTAGCGTATCGACCCGCGCCGCATATTCGGCACACTTCGGTCAATTCTTTGGGCACAGCCGCAACGCGTGCGCGCACGGCGGAATACATTATAGGCATTATAACGAATACGGACAGTATGACGGGCGCACCGTTGCCGCCCGCCCATATCGCAAGGATGAGCGCAACCGCTATAGTGGGCAAAGTGCGCATAGCGGAAATTATCGGTTCTATAACGCGCCTTGCGCCCGTGAACGCCGCGCTCAAATAAAACAGCACGGCAAACAACGCTATCGAAATGCAAAACCCGACCGTGCTTCTTAAAAGCGTATACGACAGCCCTATCCAAAACGAGCGCAGCGCAAGAATGTCTTTGAACGCGGCAAAAGTAGTCGGTATATCGGGCAATACAAACTCCGATCCGACTATCGCCGCGCCCGCCGCCCACACGGTCAGCACGAGCGCGATAGCAACGGCTGCGTACAGCGCGTTGAATACTATCGTTTTCGCTACTTTGGACATTGTTACAATGCGGTGTAAAATCCGTCGTCGGGTACTTTTGCCAGCACAGGTTTATCGAGTTGAGTCTTTAACTGCGTAAGCTTTTGAAAATACGTCTCGCATTCCTCGCGCGCGTCTTGAGCGAATACCGTTTCTATATTGCAACGCGCTACTATTTCGGAAGTGAGCGACGTGAGCGTGGGCTGTGCGTCGCGTATGTGCTCCATGATAGTATCTACTGTCTTTTGCGGATTTTGTTCCGCCCAACCGTCAGACGCTTTGAGCGCGGTCAAAAAATCCCGCACGTATTGCGGCGACTCTTCGACGAGCGATTTTTTAGCCACGAGACACGCTTGCGGGTATGCGCCGCCGAACACGTCCCGCCACTGATCTTGCATATCCATAACTATGGACTTGTCGAAATTATTTACCGCATTGGTGGCTGCGGGATCGGCAAGAAGCGCGTAGTCCACCACGCCTTGTTTTATGAGCGGCATTATAGCGGGACCGTCCGCCGCATACCTTACGGCTATCTTTCCGTCCACCGCGCCGTCCGATTCCTCCAGCTCTATATCGAGCTCGCCCGCTATCATTTTTAGCGTGAGATCGGGAACGTTGTCCTTGCCTATAACGCCCAACCGCTTGCCTACGAGATCGCTCGGTTCTATCGCGTCGCCGTCGCCCACCACGTACAGATTGCCGTGAGTGTTCACAGACAGCATGGTTATGCCTACGCCCTTATTGTAGAGCGTAGCGGCGGCGTTGACGGGCATTATCGCCATGTCCGCGTCGCCTAAGCTTACGCGTTCGCCTATCGTCGATGCGGCGACAACGGTAAACTCTGTGTTTTCAAAGCCGCTATCCATGAGCGCCGCCAAAGCGATAGCGGGCGCGCCGTCGGGCATAAACACCTTTACGGCGTCCGAGTCGCCGCCGTCCTTTTTACACGCGGTAAGCGGCAATGCCGCAAAAGCGGTCGCAAACGCAACGCACAACATGTTTTTCAATTTACTTTTCATTTTCGTATCTCCCGAAATTTATTTTAAACTTTGCCGAACAGAGCTTTGGCGGAAACGCCGTTTACTGCGCCGAGCTTGCCCGTAAGCGCGTTTATAACATCCGTCGGCGCGTCGAGCACAAGGCTTATCGTGTTGATGTTCCTCTCGCGCATGGGCAGTCCCATTCGCCCGACAATAAACGACCCGTATTCGTGCAGCAGTTCGTTCACTGCCGAAACTGCGTTCCCGTCCGATACTATTATGCCGAGAAGAGCAACTCTTTTGACTTGATTTTCCGAATTTTCCATGATTTGTCCTCAAACAAAAAAATTCTCCCGCTCCGAGCGGAAGAAAAAACGGCAAACAATAAAACCGACTTAAAGTCATATGGTGTTACCGCCTTTGCCGTCAGACGCTCTTTCGACTCAGAACGGTACTATTATAACTCATCACGGGATATTTGTCAAGCACGACCGACTACAAAAACGATTGCTTTTTCGGCGGTTTTATGATATAATTATTTTATACGGATATATACAATAAGATCGCAATCACAATCGACGTCCGAGTCAAAGAGAGGTCATATGGCGCAATTTGAAAAATTTTTTACCAGCACGATGCCCAAGATAAAAAAATGGAGCGTTCTTGCCGAAGAAAGCACGCTTATAGACGATACTTTTTACGAGCGGTACGACGTCAAACGCGGATTGCGCGACATAAACGGACGCGGGGTCTTGGCGGGACTTACCGACATATCGGACGTAGTTGCATTCGAGGAAAACGCGGACGGCACGTTTAAACACGACGAAAACGGCAAGCGCATACCGGCGCAAGGAAAATTGCGCTACCGCGGCATAGATATAGACGATATAGTAAAAGGCTTTGTAGCCGAAAATCGATACGGGTTCGAGGAAGTGGCATATCTGTTGCTTTTCGGAACGCTCCCCAGCTCAAGAGAACTCGACGACTTTAAAGAAATACTCAACGTGTTCCGCTCCTTGCCCGTCTCGTTCGTGCGCGACGTAATAATGAAAGCGCCGTCGCAAGACATGATGAACGGGCTTGCGAGAAGCGTGTTGTATTTATATTCCTACGACGACAATCCCGACGACATATCGGTAGCAAACGTGCTGCGTCAATGCTTACAGCTTATAGCGCAGTTCCCCATGCTCGCCGTTTACTCATATCAAGTACACGAATACTACCACAGACTTAACAGCTTGATAATACATAAACCGTCGCAAAAATTATCCACGGCGGAAAACATACTCATGATGATGCGCCCCGACGGCAAGTATTCCGAAACGGAAGCGCGCGTGCTCGATCTTATGCTCGTGCTGCACGCCGAACACGGCGGCGGGAACAACTCCACGTTTTCCACACACGTTTTAACATCGTCGGGAACGGACACCTACTCCGTCATGGCGGCTGCGCTCGGCTCGTTAAAAGGTCCGCGGCACGGCGGCGCTAACATAAAAGTCGCACGCCTCATGGAAGACATGAAGCTGCATATAAAAGACCGCTCGGACGCGTCCATAAGACAATATCTGTCCGATGTACTCGACAAAAACGCGTTTGACAAGCAAGGACTTATTTACGGCATGGGTCATGCCGTCTACACAGTGTCCGATCCCCGCGCGTGTCTCATACGCAAATATGTGCAGACGCTCGCAACGGAAAAACACTTGGAAGAAGAATACGATCTGTATTCCCGCGTGGAAAAGCTCGCGCCCGAGATAATCGCCGAAAAGCGTTCCATATACAAGGGAGTGAGCGCCAATATAGATTTTTATTCCGGTCTCGTCTATACCATGCTCGACATACCGCCCGAAATGTTTACGCCCGCTTTTGCCACCGCACGCATAGTCGGCTGGAGCGCACACCGCATAGAAGAACTCGTAAACAAAGGCAAGATAATACGACCCAATTACAAATGCATTTCCAAGAGATCGCACTACGTCCCCTTGCAAGAAAGACCCGAGCTGTAAAGCTCGCGCGGCATTCCCTATCTATAAAAGACGCAACTTAAAATTCGATCAAAAACAGCTCCTCGGACAATGTTCGGGGAGCTGTTTATTTGTATTGTTATTTGTAATATATGTCAGTCTTTCTTGAGCGGCTTGCCGCACGAATAACAGAACTTGGCGGTGTCGGCATTCTTATTGCCGCACTCGGGGCAGAATCTTACGTTGTCCGCAGTCGCGGGAATTTCGGTTGACGTAGTTGCGGGGTCGGCAGTTTCCGTATTCGCGGGAACGTCTGCCGCATTCGCGGGTACTTCGGTTTGTGCATCGGACTCGGAAGTAGGCGCAGCTTCCGCTTGTTCGCCTTCGATGCAAACGACGAATTTATTAAGCGGCTTTACCGCTACGAATACCGCGTTTACGATACAAGTCAAGCAAGTGATGACAACGCCGCACACAAATCCGCCGCCCAAGCTCAAGCCGTCCGACATGTTTGCTGCCGCCACTATCAATGCGACGAGCGAGCATACGACAGCCGCCGCGGGCACTGCTATTTGCAATATTTTGGGCAGTCTCTTTACTTGTGCCAACGATATCGCAACAAGCGCGAACACAGCTACAAGTACCAGTATAAAGACCAACGCGCCCGCGCCGCCTATCTCGGAAGCAGCGGAAGCCGCGAACCAAGATCCGTTATCGCCGTTAAATACGGGCGTTTGCGACAGCAACAGTATCGAGACTATAACGCCGACTATCACCGCAAACGAGAAGAACGGTATCTTTGAGTCGCTGCGCGACAGCGTGAGCGTCAACACGGTAAACGCAAAACCCAAGAGCGCTATTATAAACGCAATTATCTGACCGACCGACACGTTTGCGCCGAACAAGCCGACTATCGCGAGATAAGCGAGCATGAACGACACCGTAACTATAGAGTCCAATTTATAGACTTGTTTGCTTTTCTTTACGATAAGTAAGATTACGTTTTTGACGACGAGAGCGATCGGCAATAGCGTAGCAAGTATCATCAAAATGCCTATCACTACAAATGCGCCGTTCGACCAGCTCAACGAAGTATGCGCAAGCATATCTTTTACCGTCGCCGCGTTTTGGAAATATCCGAACAGATTGTAGTTCACGGTCTTTAGCGTGGCGTACGACGTAATGCTGAAAGCGGAGACCAAAAGCAATACCGCGCTCACCACAAACAACGCGTTGATAACGATAAATATGGGAAGTTTGCCCTTGTCGAGAGCTTTTCTCGCCTTTTCTGCCACAGGCGCACGCTTGCCGTCCGTCGCCTTTTTTTCGGTCGCAGCTTTTGTATCCGCCGCGACGACCGCGGGTTCTTCCTTTGTTTCCGCGTTATCCGTGGTCTTTTCAGAAGCGGGCGGCGCATCTTCCGTCTTTTCTTCCGTAGCCTTTTCTTCTTCGACAAGCTTAGGCTCTTCCGTAGCCTTTTCTTCCGCAACGGGCTTAGGCTCTTCTTCGGGTTTTTGCTCTGCTGCCGCTACTTCTTCTTTAACGGCTGTTTCATCTTTAGGCGGGGTCGTAATTTCGTTAATAGGCTCTTCCGCAACAATAGGCTCGGTCGCCGCGACTTCTTCATCGCCGACACGCTCTTCGACGGGCTTTTCTTCTTTTTTTACGGGAGCTTTTTTGGGCTTAGCCGCCGTTGTTTTTGCCGCGGGCTTTTTGGCTGCGGTAGTTTTTGCAGACGAAGTTTTAGCCGTAGACTTTTCCGCGGGCTTTTTAGCCGCGCTCTTTGTCCCGTCTGACTTTGCGGATGCGGACTTGGCGCTACTCGTCGTCTTTTTCTTAGGCGCGGCAGCGGGCTCTTCGGTAGCGGAATTAAGCGACGTTATCAGCTCCGCCGCTCTTTTAAGAGCTTCTGCTGCTTCGGCGCGCGTTTTTTCCGCAGTTTTTTTGTCGGTACCCGACTTCTTTTCTGCCATCGTTTCCTCCTATGGGGTCGTGATCATATCGACTTATTATATCACTTTTATGCGCAACAATCAATAGTATTGCGTAAATTAATTGAACAAATATTGTTAAAAAACGCACATAAAATGCTGTACGCGTTACTTTTGTATATCGACCGTGCAACCGTCGTATGCTGTGTTTATGCCGTAAGCGCGAGCCGCCGCCTCCAAACCGTCGTGATCAAGCGCCACGTTATGCGAAAAGTGCGTTATGTAAACGACAGTGCCGTCGTTCTTCAATCCCGCGCGCTCTATGAGTTCCAACTGATCTACGGCGTCGTACAAACCCATATGTCTGCCCGCGCCGTGGCGCATTGCTCCGTATGTGCAGTCGAAAGTTATAAGATCGACCGCGCCGCCCATGCTCTTGAGTTTTTGATATACGGCAATATCCAATATACCCGTATCGTTTAAAAACAACGCGCCTACGCCGTTGCGCTTTACGTAGTATACAAAGCAGTCCTCGCCGACTGTGTGCATCGCGGGCAGCGGCACTATTTCTATGCCGTCCTCTTCTATGCGCTCGTACGGCTTTAAAGCTATAACGTCTATCGCACTCGCCACATTGGGACGCACTTCACGCGCGATATCGCTTAAAAACATTTTCTTTACCGTCTCGTTGCAATACACTTTTACGCGCTCCGACGTCATGCTGCGCGCAAACGGCTCGCCGCGCATGATAAATTCTTGCGGGTAACAATGATCCATATGCGAATGCGATATCAAGACGCGCGACACTCGCGACAGGTCGAAGTTATGCATGAGCATATGCATATATGTGTCCATGGGGAAATCGAACAGCATATCGCCGTCTATCAGTATTTGACTGCGCGTCCGTATATTTTTTCCGCCCAGCTTACGTGCGCGTTTGCAGTTGTCGCAATTACAAAACACCGCGGGCACGCCTTCCGCCGCCGAAGTACCCAAAAACGTGATCTTCATTGTTGCGCGCTCTCCTCCGCCGTTTTTTGCGCTCTTGCCGAAAGCAACACCGCATCCGCTTTCATGACGGGGGTTCTTGGGATAGCGTCCAACCATTCTATGATCGTGGGTACGGCGTAGTGCGACAGTTCGCTGTCTATCTTGCGCTTTACTACATCGTCCGCATGTCTTTCGCCCGTCAAATACAGCGCGATAAACGTTTTGCCATTCAGTTTGTATTCTACCGCGCACGCGTCGGTAACGCCGCTTAGTTCGAGCGCGGCAGACTCTATCTCCTTGGGATATACGCTTATTCCCGCTATCTTTATTATACGCTTTAACCGCTGTATAAAGAAGAGATAACCGTCGTCGTCCATGTATCCGAAGTCGCCCGTGCGCACGTATCTTTCCCCGTTTATGTCTATGAACACGCGCGCGTTTTCGTCGTCCGCGTTCAAATACCCGTTCATAAGCGTATCGCCCGCAACGGCTATCTCGCCGCGATCAAGCGGCTTTAACGGCACATTACCGTCGGGTTCTACTATAACGGCTTTTAGATCGGACAGCATATATCCCATAGATCCGCGTCGGTTATGAGCAAAATTATTGACCGCGCACACGGTAACGGTTTCCGTCAGTCCGTAGCCCTCGAACAACCGCCCCTTTGCTCCCGCTTCTTCCATTCGTGCGTTGAACTCGTCCAAAAGGTCTTGCGGCGCGCAGTCTCCGCCCACGAACGCCAAGTACATGTTTTTCAATGCCGCGCCTTTGAATCCCTTTTGCTTTAGCAGTGCGCGGAACAACGCGGGCACGCCTATTATAAAATGCAGTTTGTTCTTTTTTAAAAGCTTTACCGCCGTCTTAGGCTCGAACTTAGGCATGAGCACGCTCACTCCGCCGTGGATGAGTATGGCGTGAATGCACATGGTAAGCCCGAAACCGTGGAACATGGGAAGAGTAGCAAGCATGTACATATTTTTAACGTCGCTCATCTGAAGCGCTTCCGCGCCTCGCATGGCAAGAGCGTTTATAGCGTTGTCGCTTAGTTCTATTATTTTCGGCTCGCCGCCCGTGCCGCCGCTGTGCAAGTACACGCCCGTCGTATTGTCGGCGCGCTGCGGCTTAGGCGGAAGCTCGCGTCTGTCGAGCGAATCGAACGCCGTTATGTTAGTCATGTCGCCTTTATACGGCTTGACTTTGAGATCGAACGCAAACCGCATAACGCCGGGCAAAGACCGCGCGGGATGCACCGATATTATAGGATATTCGCGCGCGATCGGCGCATACTTTTCGAGATTTATGGAAAGCGTTATCAGCAGTTTGGATCTCGCCGCCGCCATAAACTTTTTAAGCTGCGCTTGCGGCGCGAGCGGATGTACCATGTGCGCCGTAACGCCTATGCGGTTGAGTGCGTAAAAACAGTAAACGCACTCGGGCGTGTTTGGCATGCATACCGTAGCGACGTCGCCCGCTTTGAGAACGGACGACAAACGCGCCGCCGCATCTTCTATGCCGTCGAACAGCGTTTTGTACGAAAAGTTCTTGCCCATGTACAACAGCGCACGATCGTCGTTCGCTTTTTCCACGTAACTATTCAAACATTCGTAAAGTAACATATACTCTCCGTAAAAGAATTATCAAAATCTATAACCGAGGCATAGGCAAAACACCATGACTATGCCCGCGATCGCCACTTGATGCAACACGTAAAACAGCAAGGCGTGCCGTCCCACAAACTTGAACGGCTTAAACCAAACGCCGTCGGCGCGCGGCAACAGCGAAACACGCGTCTTGTACGCGGCTTTGCCCCAATACATTCCCAAGAGCACCGCGCCCACGTACGGGAACAAGCCGAACCAGTCGTCGCCGTATCCCTTGAACCCCATGATGTAATCGTATATGTGCGCGGCAGTAAAAGTTTTGTCGTACGGCTCGCCCAACTTCCAAAACTCGAGCTTTATCCCGAATGCCAAAACTATAACGCCTATGACGAGCGGCGCGTACACGTTTAATGCTTTTATAGGCTTGGTCGCTATATCTACAGCCGACGCGCACAGAATGCAAAGTGCAATGCAGTCGAGTATGCCGAAAATAATACCTTGATCGAGTATGCCCATTTGCTTGGCTACAAGCGACGCGGCGGTAAACAGCCACGCCACTACAAACAGCATGCACCCGCGCTTCGTATTGTCGCGCGAAAACGCGCAGCTCGTTCCCACCAAAAACAAGAACAATAGTACGAATATATTATGCGCCCAAAATCTGAACGCGCTGTCCCAATACGCATTACCGAACTTAACGAGCGCGCCTATAAAACCGTTGCCCACTTTTTTGTAGTTGGAAAACCAATACGGCAACATTATAAAATCGCACATCAAGTGATCGAAACACATGGCGATAACGGCGATACCTCGAACAACGTCAAGTTCCCATACCCGTCTTTTTTTATCCCTATATATCGGATTTACCGCCGCTGTATTTACCATGAACACATTGTACAATATTTTGCGCGCTTTGTAAAGCGCAAGCCCGCCGAGCGTTAAAAATAAATGCGTTTGCCTTCCTATATTTTCAGCCGATAAAACACGCTAAACTCACATACAAAAAAAGACGGCTCTATAAAGCGCCGTCCGCACATGGCTTTATATCATCGGCTGCAAACTATATCGAGTTTTTGAATCTGCCTATAAGCACCCACACGTCCGCGGGAGTAACGCCCGGCACGCGCGATGCTTGACCTATCGACAGCGGTCTTGCGGCGCCAAGCTTTTCACGCGCCTCCAGCCTAAGTCCGCCGATCGCCGAATAATCGCAGTCCGCGGGGAGACGCATGTTTTCGAGCCGAGACTTTTCTTTCAGCTCGGACGCTTGTTTGCGCAGATATCCGTCGTAACGCGCAGCCGCGTACACCTCGAGCCGTGCCGACGGAAGTATGCCGTCAAAGACGCGCACATGTTTTTCAAACATCTCGAGCGTGATATTGGGGCGCTTTAATATTTCGCCCACCGTCATTGCCGTCGCGTTTTCTTCGCCCGCCTCGGCAAACAGCTTTTCCACCGTTTCCTTAGGTACTTCGCTCGCCGTAAGCTTTTTGGCGGCTTCGATGTCGGACAGCTTATTATCGAGAAGTTTCAGACGCTTATCCGCTACAGTGCCGTAGCGCACCGCCGAACGCGTAAGCCTTATGTCCGCGTTGTCCTGTCTCAAACTCAGTCTGCACTCCGCACGCCCTGTAAGCATTCTGTACGGCTCGTCCGTACCCACCGTTACAAGGTCGTCTACCATAACGCCGATGTAGCTGTTAGTCCTATCGAGCACGAGCGGCTCTACGCCGCGGATAAAAGCCGACGCGTTTATGCCCGCCAACAGTCCTTGCGCCGCCGCCTCCTCGTAACCGCTCGTTCCGTTTATCTGCCCCGCAAAAAACAATCCTTCAACGCGCTTGGACATCAAACTCGGATACAGCTCGCGCGCGTCAATGCACTCGTATTCTATGGCGTACGCGTCGCGCACTATCTCTACGTTTTCAAGCCCGACTATCGATCGGTACATATCGCGCTGCACGTCGGGCAGAAGCGAAGTCGATATGCCTTGGATGTACCACTCGTCCGTGCCGTCGCCCTCCGGCTCGAGAAAAAACGCATGACGCGGTTTGTCGGCGAACCGAACTATCTTATCCTCTATAGAAGGACAGTACCGCGCGCCCGTGCCCGTTATAAGCCCCAGCTTGCGCGGCGAATGCTCGAGCGCGGCGCGAATTATATCGTGAGTGCGCTCGTTGGTATAACCGAGATAACAGACCGCCGTATTTTGCGGCTGCTTTTCGGTGAGCACGGAAAACGTGTACGGCACGTCGTCGCCGTATTCCGTCTCGAGTTTGGAAAAGTCTATAGTTTTGCCCGCGAGCCGCGCGGGCGTGCCCGTTTTGAACCGTCTGAGCGAAAAGCCGAGCGAGCGCAAGCTTTCCGCAAAAAGATCGCTGCGCGGAAAACAAACGGGTCCGCGCTTTTGCACTGTCTTGCCGCATATTATCGTGCTGTCCAAGTACACGCCCGACGCTATCACTACCGCTCGCGCCGTATACACGCTGCCCGTAACGCATTCCACGGTAAACACGCCGTCCGACTTTGTTATGCTTTTGGCTTCGTCCTGCCTCAGCGTCAGCCCGTCAGCTCTCTCGAGCGCCGACTTGGTAAAGGCATGGTATTTGTATTTATCGGCTTGAGCGCGCAGCGAGCGCACCGCCAATCCCTTAGACATGTTGAGCATGCGTATCTGCGTAGCGCATGCGTCCGCAGCAACGCCCATAAATCCGCCGAGCGCGTCCAGCTCGCGCACGAGATGTCCTTTGCCCGTGCCGCCGATGGACGGATTGCACGCCATATACCCGACGTTGTCTACCGCTATCGACATAACGAGCGTTTTCGCGCCCGTCTTGGCGAGCGCGAGCGCCGCTTCTATGCCCGCATGCCCCGCGCCTATTACTATCGCGTCGTATGATATCTGTGTTGCCATATAAATGTATTATACCTCTGACGTTCGTCTAAAGCAAGCATGACGCGCTATTACGAGATATCACCATATAGTTTTTACGTCTATCCACATACTGTCGAGCGCGGTGCTCATCTTCATGCCGAAATCGCGCATTACGCCGCAGCGCGCAAGCACGTCGGCGGGCGGGAACATCATATCCACATACATCTGCTTGTACCCTTCGTAATAGCCGTCCTCAAACTCGTCGTCGGCGAGTATTGCCTCTTTGGCTTCGTCCATTACGCTCTTTACCGCCACCGACTCGCCCATCCACTCGAAGTTGACTGCCGCGTACTCGTGCGTATTGATGAACTTGAGGAAGTAATTGGCTGCCTTTGTGTTTTTGGCATACTTGGGAATGAGCCAGCCGTCCAACCACACATTGCTCCCCTCTTTGGGCACTGTATAATAAAAATGCTCGCCGCCGTCCTCTATCATTATCAAGCTCGCGTCGCACGACCAAAAAAAGCCAAGCCATGCGTCCGTAGTGCCAGCAAGCATATCGTTTTTACCGTCGTCCACTTCGTATTTGCAAATGACTTTCTTTTGGTCTATAAGGTGTTTTTGCGCCTCGGCTATACCGTCGTCGTCTATGGTACTAAAGTACGATATCAGCTCGTCGCGGTATGCGTCGTTATAGTCGGTAAAATCATTCGACAGTGCGGACAGTTTTTCGGTGTTTGCGTATATGCGTGCGACCGAGTACGCGTCGCGCACGCTGTCCTTCATGAGCGTGCGTTTTTTGCCGCTCTTCTCTATCCATTCGTCGCTCCAGAGCGCGCTCCAGCTTTCCATTTCGGGCGAGCCGACTTCTATGCGGTCTACGTCGTACATAATGCCGAACGTGCCCCATACATACGGTACAAAATACTCGTGGTCGGCGTCGAACGGACTTACCATGTCCGCCAGCCCGTCGTAAAACATTCCCATATCGCCCATATCGAATATTTCTCGATCTACGGGCAAAGCAAGCCCCGAATTTATCATGCGCTCCGCCATGTATTCGGACGGGCAAACGAGATCGTAATCGGCTCTTTGCGTTTCGATGCGCATGACCATCGTCTCGTTGGTATCGAACGTATCGTATTGTACGGTAATGCTTTCATTCGTTTCTTGTTCGTACCATGCTTCAAACTCTTCTATGAGGCTTTCTTCGATATAGTCGCCCCAGTTGTATATTTTAAGCACAGCGCCGCGAGGCGCGCACGCGCAGAACGCCGCGCCGCTCATCCCCGCCATTACGAAGGCGGTCGCCGCCGCCGCTAATTTTTTGATCTTCACGTTTCCCTCCTAAACCGCAGCCTTTTTTCTGCGTTTCGCGCCGACCACGTTGAGCGCGATGAGCGCAGTAAGCACCGCGACAAACAACACCGACGACAGTGCGCGAAGAGTGGGATCTGCGCCGCGCTTTGCGAGCGCGTTGTACAGATATATGGGTATAGTTTCCACACCGCCGTTGATGAACTTGGATACAATAAAGTCGTCGAGCGACAGAGTGAACGCCATAACGAACCCGCTTATCATTCCGGGCAATAACTGCGGCACTACGACGCGCAACATCGAACCCACGGGCGACGCGCCGAGATCGAGCCCCGCCTCGTAGAGGTTGGGGTTTATCTGCGTCAGTTTGGGCGTAACCGAGAGTATAACGTACGGAACGGTTATTATGGTATGCGCAATTATAAGCGCCGCCCAGCCGTAGCGTATGCTTACTGCAAGGAAGAACATCATAAACGCCACGCCCGTTACTATCTCGGCATTTTCCATAGTTATGTTGGCGACAAAATCAGCCACAGCCTTTCTGCGCCGCTTCATATAGTAAATGCCGACGGCGGCGGACGTTCCGAGCACGGTTGACAGCGTCGCCGAAACTGCCGCAAGCAGCAGCGAGTTGCCCAAAGCGCCCATTATCGCTTCGTCTGTAAACAGATCCGCATACAGTTGGAATGAGAACCCACCCCACACGCCGAGCGCTTTCGCGTCCGTAAACGAATAAATTATGAGGATGAGAATGGGCACGTACATGACAAACAGCATAACGCCCACAAATGCCCATATGAGCGAAGCGAACAACGTCTTTTTGTTCATAACACGCCTCCCACTTCTCTTTTGCCTTTGGTGATCCTATTGGCAATTATAACAGTTACGGCGATGAGCAACAGCAGTATAAACGAATACGCCGAGCCTATGTGCCAGCCCCCGCTGTTTTTGAACCACTGGTCGATAACGTTTCCGAACAGATATGTGGACGTATCGCCCAATATGTCGGATACCGCAAACGTGGATACAGTCGGCATGAACACCATCAAAACGCCCGATACTATGCCGGGCAGCGACAACGGCAGCCGCACTTTAAACAACGTTGTAAGCGGCGACGCACCGAGGTCTTGCGACGCTTCTATCAGCGACTTGTCCATGCCCGAAAGCACCGAATACAGCGGCAGCAGCATGAACGGAAAAAAGTCGTAAACAAGTCCTACCGTAACCGCCGTCCACGCATTTGTAACATTGAGAATGTGCAACACTATCTTTACGGCGTAAGTGCGAAGCAGCGAGTTTATCCACATGGGCAATACGAACAGCATGACGAGTATAAACTTTTTGTTGAGAACGGACGAACTCAGCGCGAGTGCGAGCGGATACGCGAGCAAAAAACACACCGCAGTAGTTATGAGCGCCACGAGAAACGATTTGCCCATGACTGCCATAATATTGGGTCTCGCGAAAAAATGCGCGAAGTTTTCAAACGTGAACCCGCCGTCGAGATCGGTGAATGCGTAGTAAAGCATTATAAACAGCGGCACTACCACAAACACCACGCTCAGCGCCATGTACGGCAGAGAGAACGCCGTGCGCTTCACTCCTCGTATCTTTAACTTTTTTGCCTTTTCTTTTTTTGCGGGAACGGCGACCGCGCCGTCAAGCTCAGACATTGCCGTCCTCCTTGTTCATGTTCTCGTACATTTCGAGCGGCATGCTGTCGCCCGTCATGAGCGGTTCGCTTATCGCTTCGTCCCCGTCGTCCGTAACGATGCGGCGCTCTATGGAAATATCCGCGGGATCTATCTTTACGCCTACTCGGTCGCCTATATCCCATTCGTCGACGGTGTCTATAAAGAAGTCGTTGTCGTCGTCCGTATACACTTGGACTTGATAGTAACTTCCCTTGTAGAAAGTCTGCGTAACGTTTGCGCCTATAACGCCGTCCGCTTCGTCATCGGTAAGCTCTATTTTGTCAAACGGTATCTTTACGGTAACCTCGTCGCCCTTTTCCAGCCCGAGCTCGTTTACAAACTCGAATTCGCCGCCGCAAAACTCGACCGTATCCTCCGAAGTTACCACGCCCGCGAACTCGTTTACGACCTTGAGCTTTTTCATGATATGTATGCCGTTCGGCTCGACGGACAGCCACACCGTTTCGCCCACGCGGCACTCCACGGTGTTCTGAACGGTAAACTGATAGCCTTCCGTCATTATCTCCATTTCGTAATACGTGCCCTTGAAAACGGCGGAAACCACCTCGCCTTTGAGCGCACCCGATTTTATAGACACCGCAATATCCTCGGGACGGATGACCAAGTCCACACGCTCGTTTTTGCCGAAGCCTTTATCCAAGCACTTGAATTCCGCGCCGCAAAATTCGACGCAGAAATCTTTTTTCATAACGCCCGACAAAATATTGCTTTCGCCTATAAAGTCGGCGACAAACGCGTTAGACGGTTCGTCGTATATCTTTTTGGGCGAGCCGTACTGCTGCACCGCGCCGTCCGTCATTACGACTATCTTGTCCGACATGGTGAGCGCTTCTTCCTGATCGTGCGTTACGTATATAAACGTTATGCCTATATCCTTATGCATGGCGGTAAGCTCGGTCTGCATCTCTTTGCGCATTTTAAGATCGAGCGCGCCGAGCGGCTCGTCGAGAAGAAGCACTTTCGGCTCGCACACTATCGCGCGGGCTATGGCAACGCGCTGTTGCTGTCCGCCCGAAAGCCCCGTTATGTCGCGGTGTCCGTACGCCTCGAGATTTACGAGCTTGAGCGCTCTATCCACCTTTTGCGCTATCTCGTCTTTTGTGAATTTGCGGTATATAGGTCTGCCCTTTTTGTCAAGCTCGCCCGTCGGCACTTTTTTGAGCTTAAGCCCGAACGCTATGTTTTTGAACACGTTCAAGTGCGGAAAAAGCGCGTACTTTTGGAACACCGTATTTATAGGGCGCAAGTGCGGCGGCACTGTCGTAACGTCCGACTTTTCCAAAAATATAGAGCCTTTGGTGGGCAGCTCAAACCCCGCTATCATGCGCAACAGCGTTGTTTTGCCGCAACCCGACGGTCCGAGCAACGTAACAAACTCGCCGCGTCTGACGGCAAGATTAACGTCGTCTACGACCGTAACGCCGTCAAACACCTTGCTCACGTTTTTTATCTCGATAATATTATCGAACTTTTCTCTTGTCGTTACTGCCACTTTAAGGCGCCCTCCCGATGTATTTTACTTTGCTGTCGTGATATGCCGTTTTTAGAAAGACGGCGGACACGACACCCAAACTACCTTGCTAACGCCGTCGTCAATATTCTTTATAAAATGCCGACGGTCGGACGAAAAATAAAACGTGTCGCCTGCCCGCGCGACGGCGGTCTTGTCGCCCACCGTTACCTCTACGCAGCCTTGAAGCACATAGCCGAACTCTTCACCCTCATGCGGTATGTCCGCATCGGTCGCCGCGCCCTTTTTCAGTTCTACTATAACTGGCTCCATGGCGTTCTTTTGCGCGGTCGGCACTATCCACGTTATTATTTCGTCGTCGTACTCTTTTACGAAATGATCCTCGGGGGTGAATACTATTTGACCGTTGCCCGCGTCTTTGAAAAATTCGGCAAGGTCTGTGCCGAGCAATGTAAGTATGTCTATGAGCGTAGCTATCGACGGCGAAGTCAAGTCGTTTTCGAGCTGGCTTATATACCCCTTGCTGAGTTCGGCGCGGTCGGCAAGCTCCTCTTGCGTCAATCCGTTTTTTAGCCTGAGATCTCTTATCTTAGCGCCTATTGTATGTACTTCCGATTTTTCCAACTGACATTCGCTCCGTTTTTTGAGTTAGATTTACTTAAACTTTTTGTTTACATTTAGTAAACAAAAGCGATTATATAATATGCGCGCCCGATTGTCAATGATTTTGACGCGCATTTTGGAAATTTTTGGAATTTTTTTTACGCACGAAAAAAGCCGCCGTTTTTTCGGCGGCTTTGACAGTGAACGGATATTACCGGATATCTCCGTCAGAGCAGTGCACTGTGCGTTTGCCGATAGAATTTTCGCCGCAGATGGTGCGCCACTGCACCCGTGTTCCCGCATAATGAACTTCTTTGAGTTTGTCGCAGTCTTGGAATATATCGTAACCCACCCGTTTCAAACTCGAAGGCAGCGATACGCGCGTAAGTTCTTCGCACATCCAAAAAGCGAGATCGTTTATTATCTCCACGCCCTCGCGCATCTCTATCTCGTTTAGAGAGGAGTAGTCGCGGAACGCGTGATCGCCTATCGACCGCACGCTGCTCGGAACGACAAGCTTAGAAAGTCCAGACCGACTTGAAAACGCGCCGTCCTCTATCATTTCCACACTGCCGTCGTCGGGAATTTGTGCGGCATTGCCGGCGGTTACGATCGATCTTTCCGCAATGTTTATCAAACAGTTATTCGTAGCTCGATAAGCGGTATTTGCATTCCCCACGGAAATATTATTCAGACCGCCGCAGTCGCTGAACACGTCGATGCCTATCTCTTTTACGCCGTCGGGAATGTGTATCTCTGTGAGACCGCTGTCGCAGAACGCCATGTCGCCTATCTTGACGACGCTTTCCGCTATTACAACTGTCTTGAGATTGACGCATTCGAAAAACGCCGCCTCGCCTATTTCCGTAACGCCGTCGGGCACAACGAAGCGCGTGAGCCGCTTATTGCCCTCGTACTTGCCCTCCTCTATCTTGAGCGGATCGTCCGATCCGTCTTCGCGCTCGGCGTTCTCGCTTTCGCATTCTTCGTCGTCATGATCGTCATCGTATTCTTCGTCGTCGAAAAATTCGTCGTCGTCCGATGTTTTCGGTTTCTCTTCGACGGCGTATGCTATATCGCCGTCCGAACAATGCACCACGCAATCGAACGCCGCACCGTCTGACGAAAACGCGTGTTCGCCGCCTATCTCCCGCCAATCCGACTGCGTTCCGCCGAAGTCTATCTCGCCGAGAGCGTCGCATGCGTCAAAAGCGCCCTCGCTTATGGACGAAAGCGACGCGGGCAGTTTTATGCGTATTGCCGCAGCGCCGTAAAACGCGGCTGTAGCTATATCGGTAATGCCGTCCGGGATAGAAATGACCTCCGCCGAACTAAATGCGAACGCGCGTTCGCCTATGCGCAAAACGCTGCCGTCGGTTGGGATAACGCTCGCAGAGCAGATCGCAATGAGCGTTTGATCGTACTTGCGTATTACGCAGTTGTCTGTGGAAATGTATCTGCGGTTGTCCTCGTCCACCGTGAGCGAAACGACTTCCGCCGCGCTCAACGCGCCGACCTCTATGCTGTTCACCGACTTGGGAACAAAAAGCTCTACCAACCGCGTGCAACCGCAAAAAGCGTCGCGGCAAATGGTGTCTGTGCCGTTGGGGATATCCACCGCTTCGAGCGCCGCACAGCCGCTGAAAGCTTCCGCGCCTATGCTCTTGAGCTTTTCGGGCAAGCGCACACTTTTAAGCCTCTTCATATTGCGAAACGCCGCTGCGGGGATATGCTCGCCGCTTATTATATCAACGCTTTCAAGTCGGTAATTGTAGCGCAAATGCCCGACCGCCGCGCCGCATACCGTTACGCGCTCCAAGCCGTAGCAGTCGGACAAAAACCGCTCGCCCACAGACGTTACGCTGTCGGGAACGGTCAGTTCTCTTAAGCTGTCGCAGTGCGCAAAAACAAAGCTCCCCACCGAGGTTACGCTGTCGGGAAACTCCGCGCTTCGTAGCATATTGCAGCCCTCGAACGCGCGATCGGCAATAGCCGTTACGTATTTACCGTCGTAGATCTTAGGCACGCCTATGCTCAAAGCGTTAGGCGCTTTGACCTTGACGAGCGTGTAAAATCTTTTTTCCTTGTCGAGCTTGAATTTAAATTTTATGCCGTCTTGCATTATCGCCCCGCAAACATCGCCACAGCGGCGTTAAATCCCGCCGTCAGCGACATCAGTCTACTTTTTAAGCTTTTTCTTGATAGCGCGTTTTTTGTTTTCGGGCGCGGCGGCTGCGCTGTTCAGCTCGTCGAAGAACCGCTTTTCTTCTTCGGGATCGGTGATCTCGGGCGGAGAATACAGCTTTTCGTCAACCGTCTTGCCGTCGAGATAATCTATCAGCGGCTGTATATTTGACTTTTTAACTTCGTCTATAGGAGTTTCGGTCGCTTTAAGGAAATATGTTTCCTCGTCGCTAAGCGCTTGCATCGACTTTATTTGACGCACGCGCATGGATATCATCAGCTTGTCGGTACGCGACAGTTCGTTCACGTCGAAACCGCCTTGCGCGTAAAACACGGGTATGAACTTTTCGTATGCCACGCTTACGGAAGCGTCCTTGATGCGCGCGGGCAGACCTTCTTTAAACGGGAGCATTCCCACGGCGCACACCAAAGTTTTGCCGTACACCGCTTCGAGATAGGGCGAAAACTTTTTCATGCCGTTTATCTCGCTGCCGCGAAGCGACCCGATGTACAGTATCTTGTCGTAACAGCCGAGCATATCCGCTTGAAGCTTATCTACGGGAACGGCGTCGCAACCGAGCGCATTACCCAAAATATCCACGTAACGCTTTACATAGCCGTGCTTGGAATAAAAAATTATAAGGAGTTTACCTTTCATATCCGCCTCGAAACATTCGCTTGATAATTTATTCTATCACAAATTCGGAGTTTTTTCAAGCGTTTATGCTATTATCGATCGACGTAAATATCGCCGTCGGCACAGTGAACGACATGCACTTGCGACGACTTTCCGATAGACTGCGTATTGCCCACAGCCAGCCACTGCACCATTGTGCCTTTGTATATAAGATCGCTCAACTTAAAACAGTTAAAAAATGCGCAATCATCTATATGCGTTATGCTCGGCGGCAAGACTACCCGCTCCAAATTTTCGCAATCGCTGAAAAGTCCGAAATCGACCGATTTGAGCTTGCTCGGAAGTTCTGTCTCTTTAAGCGACGCGCAACCGTAAAACGCGCCCTCGCCCAACTCCGTTACGCTGTCGGGCAGCTCAATATGCTTTAACGAAGCGCAATGGGCAAACGCATAACCGCCGACAGTCGTTAAACCACGCGGCAAATGCACTTCGGACAGCTTGACGCAATTATAAAACGCATGCTCGGCTATAGTCGTGATACTGTCGGGCAGCTTTATGCGCTCGAGCGACTTGCAGCCGTAAAACGCGCCCGTATTAAGAGACTCCATTATGGCGTGCGGCGATATGCAAACATCGGTCAAGCTCTCACAGCCCTCGAACGCGCAATCGCCCAAATACTGAAACCCGTCGCACAAGTAAATGCTTTGGAGCTTTTTACATCTGAAAAATGCATACGACCCGATTATCTTTACGGTATGCGGCAGCTCTATATTTTCCAGATCGCGGCAGTTGGCAAAAACACAATCGTCAATGTTGAGCACCACGAGATCGCGCTCGCCCGTTTGAGCGCGCGCTTTATCCAAGGCTTCCGCATTAGGCACAAAGTCGCCCAACTCCACCCGCTTTATATCGGTATCGTTGACGGCGACCACTCCCAATCTGTAAACACCCTTGCCGAAATCGAATAGTTGCGGGCGGGCAAACGAATTGTCGAGATCGCTTAACTTGTTGTCTATGCTCTTTGAATATGGCGTATAGATAACTTCGGGCGGCAATATGTCGGAAATATATTTATACTTCTCGCCGTCCACTTCGTACCCCGCTTTTATAAGCTCGTCCAAATACTCTTTGGCGCTGAGCGTTTTTTTGTCCGACGTTTTACCGCCGCCCGACGCTTCGGCGGGCAGATTGATGAACATGCAGTTTTTGCCGCTGCTTTTTGCGTACTCTATCTCCTTGTGTATGGCTTCCGACATGAGCGAATGCTCGCTTATGTAAAATATGACGCCCAAACAGCGGAATTTGTTTATATACGTTTGCGCTATCTCTTGCCACGATCTGCCGTTGACCATGCCGCGGTCGTACCAAATGTTGCGCCCGCGCTCTTGAAACAGAAAGATATCCCTATAGACCTTTTTGTAGTCTTTGTGCGAATAACTGACGAAATAGTAATCTTCGTTTATGTCCGCAACGTCGGGCAGATCGCCCGCGCGCACGCCGTCGAGAGAGCGGCTGTTGTTTATCCGCCGCATTTTTTCGTTGTTTAGTTTATGCAATTCTTTCCCGTCCATATCTCCTACGCCCCATACGCCGCTTTATCGCATTCCCGCCGCACTATATAAATAAGTCCCCGTCCGTGCAGTGTATGGCTTTTACTTGAGTATCTCTAAAAACTCTATCGCCTAATTCGATTTTCATCCACTCTCTCATAGTGCCCGTGAAATTTACTTCAGTAAGATTTTTGCAATCAACGAATGCATACTTACCTATGCTCATTACGCTATTCGATATCGTTATTTCATATAAACTCGTACAACAACCGAATGCACGATCGTCTATGTATACTACGCTATCAGGTATCGTTATCTTTGTTAAACTTGTACAACTATCGAATACCCACGTTTCTATGCTTTTTACACTATTAGGTATCGTTATCTCTCTTAAACTCTTGCAACCGTCAAATGCATGATCGCCTATGCTTGTTACGCTATTAGGTAAATTTATCTCTTTTAAACTTGTGCAACCGCCAAATGCACCATAGCTTATGCTTTCTACGTTATTCGGTATATTTATTTCTTTTAAACTTGTACAACCGCCAAATGCAAACCAACCTATGTTTGTAACGCTACTCGGTATATTTATTTCTCTTAAACTTGTGCAACCTTTAAATGCAAAATCGTTTATGCTTCCTAAATTTTTTGGTAATTTTATCTCATTAAGAGATGAACAACCGCTAAATGTTTTTTCTTGTATTACATCTATTCTGCTATCATAGGCATCGAATTTTTTTAAATCGACACACTCGGAAAAAGCGCCGATCCCCATATGACTCGTACATAGCGGAATACAAACTGAATATAAACTTTTACAACCGAAAAACGCATAATCTCCGATAAAATTCAAATTTTTCGGAAACGACACGCTCTTTAAATACTTACAGTTGGCAATAGCGCAAGGCTTGATTAAAATAATATCATACTGTTCATCTGCAAATTTAAAATCTCTTTTTTTAATAATTTCAACATCCGTATTATTGACGCCTTTTATGTGTATTCCAGAATTACCATATTCATACACAAACAACGGCTTTTGTTTTATCGATCTTATTGCGCTTATCTTTATATCGGGCGATGCGGAATACGCAACGTACAAAATATCTTTACTGAGCGTCTCGGCAATAAACTCATACGACTCGGGGCTTACTTTATTCTCGCCATAGGCTTGCCGAATAAGGTCGAGTATATCTTTGCCGCACAGCTCGCTGCCCACACTGTCTCCGAATTTTTTGTCTACGAGCGGGAGGTTGACCGAGCACCAATCTTTGTCGTGCTTTTGCGCGTATTTTATCTCCTCGCCTATCGCTTCCGACATCACGGAGTTTTCGCTCACGTAAAACACCACGCCCAAGCAATGCTGATTGCGTATGTATTTTTCGGCGGTATCCAGCCAAGACTGACCGTACACCATTTCTCTGTCGTACCAAATATTAAGCCCGCTCATTTGCAGCGCGAAAATATCCCTATATACCTTTTTGAAGTCCTTGTGCGAATAACTGACGAAATAGTAGTCGGAGTTATCATCCGGACAAGGCGGACGGCAGCCCATGGGCACGTTTTTCAGTTCGGTCATGCCGTCTATTATCTGCAGTTTTTCTTCGTCCGACCAACCTTCGAACCGATCGTCGCGCAATGCGGGCGCGGCGGCTTGTAAGCTCTCTTTTGTTTTTCCGTTTTTACTCATCTTTTATCCATCGCTCCGTCCGTTAAATATCGTATTTTGCGAGGATCTCGCTCGGCGTTTTGCGAAGCAACATCAATATGGGCAGCATACCGCACACTATGCATACCAAGTACAGCACAACGAGAACGGCGAGCGCGAGCCACAACGGATAGTACAAAAACATCGTCATGAGCGCAGATGTTCCGAGGCTCGCCATAACTATGCTCATAAACAAATATCCTATGAACACGGTGAGCGTCGTGAGCAAAAACGTCTCCACAAAGAACTTAAACAGCATGTTCTTTTTGGAAACGCCTATCGCGCGGTAGATGCCTATCTCTTTTATGCGCACCATGAGCGACGAACGCATTATAAAGTACATGCACAAAGACATCATAGCTACTATTACGGCGAGCGCGACTATGTTCTGAATTATACCGCTTTTGCGCTCGCTCATAAGCTCGCGACGGATATCGTCGGGAGTAGTGATCGACGGTCCGCGCCCGTTCGACCGAAGTTCGTCAAACGCGGTGCGCAAATATTTAGCCGTGCGCTTGGGAGCGGAAGAATGCACCATTATATATACCCCGCCGTTGGGTATGCTGTTCAACGTTGAATACGCGTTGGGATTTACCGCCGAGTTCGTTTCGCCTATACGCTTGGAAAGAGCTACAAAATCGCTGTCCGACACCAAGAACTGCGACGCGGAAATTCCGTCCGATATCGAAATGTCCGACACGGTAAAGTCAATGCCGTGAACGGCTATCTCGTCGCCTACATTTATGCCATATATGTCGTTTTCGCTTTGAACCAAAATACGCATCTCGCCGTCGTTAACGTCCATGTCGTATTCGGCGGCGCGCGACACACGAGTGCCCACATCGTTCAACGCGCACTTCGCCGCAGACAGCTCGGAAAGATAGATCGCGGATTCGTCCGACTTGGCTACTCCCACTATGCGAACGTTTTTGCCGTCTATCTTGACGCTGTAAGTCCCCATGCCCAAAAGATGTTCGTACTTTTTGATATAGCCTACCGCAGAACTTTCGAGCAGAAGATCCGCCGCCTCGGTCGAGATCACAGCTTCGTCGGCTTTTAGATCGTCTTTGCGTCCGACCACGGTTTTTCCTTTACAAACCGTTACGTCCGACAAAACGGCGTATAAGCCTATATCATAGCTCTGATACGATCTGCCGAACGTATCCCAATATCCTATAGCAAAGTCGAACCATCTTCTGAAATCGGGCTTCGATCCATATACTGACAAGTTATCGATATTGCCCTTGCCGTTGCGCTGTGCGTCGAGCAGTATGTCGGACGCGCGTCCGTCGGTATCGCGCACGTAAAACGCTTGATGGCTGTACGATTGTCCGATATCCGTCAAAGTCTTGAACGCCGTACCGAAAAATGCCGCGGCGAGCACGAACACGGCGGAAAACATAACGAGCAGTCTGCGCAAAAACTTTTTGCCGCGCTTGCCGCCCACGAAATTCGTTTTGTATCCGCTCTTCAACGCCGAACCCAACGAAAACAACCTTCCGAACTTTTTACCTTGCACGGGCGGAAGCTCTGTCATGCTCACGTCGTCGTGCGTCGGTTTTTTGCCGTCTCGAGCGAACACGCCTTCTCTGAGTTTTATCTCGCTCGATCCGTCCAACATTTGCACGTTGGGCGTGTCTATGCGCACGTACAGCTTACCGCCGTTGTTCACTATTTTGAGCGATACGGGCGCGGCGGGCGCGTCTCCGTAATATTCCACGCTCACTTTATCATCGGCGGACTCGCTCTTTTGAAGTTCGCCAAGGTAAATATCGTTCTTGTTGCGCGACGCATAGCCGCATGCGCCGTCGTTGTCGCGCACAGCCTCCACCTTGCCGTCGGACAGTTCTATCACCTTGTCGCAATAATAGTCCACAAGCTCCGCTTCGTGGGTTACGAGAACGACCAAATGTTCCTTGGAAAGTTCTTTCAAAAGATCCATTACGGCAACGGTGTTCAACTCGTCAAGATTGCCCGTCGGTTCGTCCGCCAATATTATTCGCGGGTTCTTTACTATTGCTCGGGCTATCGCCACGCGCTGCTGCTGCCCGCCCGAAAGCGTATCGGGCGTTCGCTTTTTGTATTGCGCCATGCCCACGTTGGACAGCGCGGCGACGACGCGTTTTTCTATCTCGCTCTCGTCCGTCATGCCGCAAAGTCTGAGCGCGTCGGCTACGTTATCAAAACAAGAGCGACCGACGTTAAGGTTGTAGTTTTGAAATATATAGCCAATATATTTATTTCTTATGCCGTCCGTGTCCTTGCGGATATCGGTGTTTTCTATCTCCACCGAACCGCTCGAAAAGCCGTCCAAACCGCCGATAACATTGAGCAGAGTGGTTTTGCCACACCCGCTCTTGCCGAATACAGCCACCATGCCGCGCTCGGGCAGTTCCAGATCGATATTGTTCAGTACGTGGATCTCGTTCTGCTTATTCTTATTGAAAAACTTGTTTACCGATCCGAGCTTTATCATTCCGCACCGCCTTTGAGCGATTTTTTAACGCTCTTGTCAAACAGCCTTTTTATCTGCAAACGCGTTACTCTCAGCGTCAGCAGCACCATGCCGAAGAATATAAGAACATACTGCCATGCATGAAGGAAAACAAACAGCTTGTTGAGTACGGGTGTTAAGAATATGACGGTCGCAGCAACGGCTATAAATACGAACGTAGGCAAAAGCGACAGCAGCATGCGCGCGTATATGGATATTTTGACCGTCTTTACGGGTATGCCCATCGATCGCATGATCGCCATATCTCCTTTAAACGCGTCCATTGTTCGGCGCGTACAGATATTGATAAAGAACGCGAGGAAAATTATAGCTATAAGCCACACAAACAGCATCAAAACATTGAGCACCGTGCGCTCTATAACTTCCATCGCGGGCGGATCGAACGTCGTATCGGACGAGACCGCAATATAATCGCCTTTGTTAAGCTCTTTTGCGACCTCTCGCGCGCGTTTGTCGCTTTCAAAAAACAACGACGCTTGTCTGTACGATGCAGAAATAATATCCTCTGCAATATCGCACATGTCGTCTACGGCAATATATACACCTTCGGTCATGCCGTACATTCCGTGCACTTTTTGCAATGTCGTGTATTCTGACGGGCGAACGTTTGTTATATCGTCATTTTCGTATGAGCGAGCGCCCTCGTAAACTATGCTTTCGCCGTCTTGATTGACAACATACGAGAAGTAGAGCGCCAGCACGGTATTGTCCCCCGGTTTAACGGAGCTTGTGTAACTCGATATGTCTATATGGGCTTTACCCGTCGGCAGATCAAAAGACGGATACAAGCGCCCAAAAAACGACTCCATTCTGTTATCGTTTATGAATACAGCCAAATCGCGGTTCATATAGCGCGCAAAGAGATCGAAAGCCGTAGCTACGCGAAGCCCATCGTCCGAAAACAGTATCTCGGGAGTTTTGGTGTTGTCGTAATAGTACTTCACGCCCGTAACGTTGACGACAAGCTCGTTCAACGCTATCTTGTCTATCTTCAGCGTGGCATCGCCGAAATACGGTTTTAAGCTTATAGGGATATACAGAAATACTTCGTTTTTCTCGACGGGGTATCTTCCGATTATATTCTTGCCGTAATCCTTTTTGTAAGCGCACTTAAACCGAATATGGGCGTTTGCCTGATACAAATATGACTCAAAATAGCCGGAGTCCAAAGCAAGATCGCATGCCAAATGGTCTTTTGCCCCGTATTCGGCTGCGAGTCGGGCTACGTCATCTTCGAGCATAGTCCCGCCCGTCTTGTGCGTTACCACGACCCGCCCTTTTATGTGATTGAACATGTAATCGTCGCGAAACAGATTTACCGCGCCGCCGCACACCGACGTAACCAAAAATATGGCAAAAGCGCCCACTATGAGCAGCATGCACAAAAACACCGTCAGCTTGGGCGTAGAACGGAAAATAACGCTGCCGAGCGCAAAGCCCTTTTTAAGCTCTGCGGCGATCTGCCGCGGTCTCGTTTTTTGTTCTTTTACAGCGGCTGCGCTTACAGCGCCGTCTGGAACGCGGCTTGCTTCGCCGTCTTTTGGTATATCGCCATTTTCATTTTGCGGTACGCTCTCCGCCGCCGTCGCCCGAGTTTGTCCGTCCGACGGCATGTCCGCATCGTCCGACCTTACCGCTTCCGCATGGTCGTACTCGACTGCGCCGTCGAATATGCGTATCTGACGCGTGGCGTACTTTTGCACTTGCTCGAAATTATGCGTAACTACGATAAGAAGCTTATCCTTGGATACTTCGCGCAAAAGCTCTATTATCTCTTCCGACGTTTTGGAATCGAGATTGCCCGTCGGCTCGTCCGCCAATATGATAGGACTGTCCTTTGCGAGCGCGCGGGCAATAACGGTGCGTTGTTTCTGCCCGCCCGAAAGCTTGCTGCCCTTTTGCTTAAGCCTGTCGCCCAGCCCCACGCGACGGAGAAGCTCCAAAGCTTTTGCTCTGCGCTCCTTTCCGTCCTCTATGTGCATTAGAGCGAGTTCTACGTTTTGCAAAACGGTAAAACTCTCTATGATGTTATAGTCTTGAAATATAAACGATATGTATTTTTGACGGTATTCTTCCCAATCGGGTTGAAGATAGTGCGAAGTGCTGTTTCCCTCGATGTACATTTCGCCTTCTTCGTATGTATCCATACCGCTTATGACATTGAGCAATGTGGATTTTCCAGAGCCCGATTTACCCGTTATGGCTACAAACTCGCCTTTATCGAAAGACAGATTTACGCCGCGTATGCCAACCGCTACGCTATTTGCCGACGCGTATATTTTACCGACGTCCTTCAGTGTCAATAAAGCCATACAAACCTCCGCTCGTATGTTTGCTCACGACACCCCCGAATGTAACGACCGCGCCGCACTGCAAATAAAGTATATCATAAATGTTTTTCATATTCAATATATAAAAATTAAAATTACATTAAATTTAGAGTTACGACAAAAAAAAAGCGTGAAATAGCGCGCTTTAAACGAAAAACCGCCGCATGCGGACAAAGCCGAATGCGACGGACTAATAAAACGTGTCTTAACGATTGGTTTTGAGCGCGTATAAGAGGCTGTGATCGCTCAAAGCTCTATCAATAGTTTTCCGCTTTCATCTCGAAATAGGAACGCGGGTGCGCACACACGGGGCAAACCTCGGGCGCGCTGTCGCCCACGACGATATGCCCGCAGTTGCGGCATACCCAAACGACTTGAACGCCTTTTTTAAACACTTCGTTCTTTTCGATATTGGCGACGAGCTTGGCGTAACGCTCCTCGTGAGACTTTTCTATCTCGGCTACCTTGCGGAACAACTCTGCGATCTGCGTAAAGCCCTCCTTGTCCGCCTCTTCGGCAAACGTCTTGTACATATCGGTCCATTCGTAATGCTCGCCGTCCGCCGCGTCCTTAAGATTGGTAACGGTATCGGCAACGCCGCCGTGCAACAGCTTGAACCATATCTTGGCGTGTTCCTTCTCGTTGGCGGCAGTCTCTTCGAAAATGTCCGCTATCTGCTCGTAGCCGTCCTTTCTGGCTTTGGATGCATAGTACGTGTATTTATTGCGCGCCATGCTCTCGCCCGAAAATGCGGTCATGAGATTTTCTTCGGTCTTTGTGCCTTTTAAGCTTTTCATGATCTATCTCCTTTACGGTATATTACACCGCATGATTATATAACCAAATGATTGTCGAATTACGAAAGATTATCCGTTATTATTTCTTTTCGTGTAATTATGAGCTTTGCCCTAAAAAATATAAAAGGCAAGTATATATGAGAAAGCCGCCCGCTTCCCTTAACATATGCGCATATATCGCATTCTCGCCGCGTTTTGCCGACACGTAAACATATGCGCATTTATGTATGCGTGTTATCTACGCACGACGTAGGACGTTGCGTTACCTATCTTAAAACAGTAACGCCGCCGCGCCGATTATGCCCGCGTCGTTGCCGAGTTCCGCGACAAGTATTTCAAACACGGGCGCGCCCGCAAAGCCGTGATCGAGCGCCTTGCAGTATGCCTCGAGCTTATCCGTAAGATACTTACCTTGCGCGCTCACTCCGCCTCCGAGTATTATAGCTTGCGGACGGAACACGTTGGCAAAATTCATCATGCCTTCGGCTAAGAACTTAACGTAGTTATCCACCACTTTTGTCGCCGCCGCGTCGCCTTTTTTGCTGCACTCGAATGCCGTGCGCCCGTCCACTTGTTCCAAGTCGGGCGAAAACTTCCACATCGCCGAAGTTTTGTCGGCGACCATTGCGGCTTTTGTATCGCGTATAAGCGCCGTCGCGCTGCAATACGCCTCCAAGCAACCGCGCCGTCCGCACGAACACTGTTCGCCGTCCACTCTGACCACTACGTGTCCAAGCTCCGCGCCCTTGCTGAACGCGCCCTCGTACAGCTCGCCGTTTATGATAACGCCGCCGCCCACGCCCGTTCCGAGCGTCAATAATATTGTATCGGTGTACTTTTTACCCACGCCGAACATCGTTTCGCCGAGCGCGGCGACATTGGCGTCGTTGCTCACCTTTATAGGCTTGTTTATGTACTTGCCGAGCATATCGGCGAGCGCCACGTTTTCCCAATTAAGATTATATGCTTTGTCTACAACGCCTATAGCCGACGATATCGTCCCGGGACAGCCTATGCCTATGCCCGCAAGATCGGCGTCGGACGGATCTGCAAGCTCGCATATCACTTTCGCAATGTCGGAGACTATTTTGTCTGCGCCGCCCGCAACGTCCGTAGCTGTTTTTCCTCTCTTAAATATCTCGCCCTTTTCGTTTACAAGCCCGATCTTAACGGACATGCCGCCTATGTCTACGCCTATGCTGTACATGATAACTCCTATTTGATTATTATGGTGCTTATGGAATTTTCCAATTTATTCTTTTCCGCGTCGTCGCGCTCTTTGAGATAGTTTCCGAAAATATTGACCGCGCTCGTTCTGTCGAGTATTACGTATCTACGCGTTACGGGCAGTTTTTTGCCGTCGCGCTTTTGCGTATCGTCATCGGCGGTTTTTTGCGCGGCGCGCTTTTCCGCGGCATTGCTTGCTTTGGATCTTGCAGCAGCGTCGGACTGCTTTTTGACCGCGGGCTTTTTAGCCGCGGGAGAAGGCTTAACTGCAGCGGCGGTAGCGCGCGGTTTGCTTTGACCGGTACGCCCCTTTGCCTTACTTGCCGCGGGCGCTGTGCGCTCCGATGCCGTCTTGGGCTTTTCTTCTTGCTTGCGCACAACTATAGTGCGCATTTTGGGTATATAAATATCGCGGTTAGGTTCTATCGAACGATCGTCGTAGATATCCTCGTCCAATCTCTCGTCGCCGTAGATCGCGGAACTTTCCGCCGCTTCGTCTTTAGCTTCGCTCTTTTCTTGAGCGTCGTCGTATACGGTCTCGTCATCCGCAGATACGTCGCTGTCAAACGCCCAGTTGGACGCGTCGTCGTACACGTCGTCCTCCGCTTCCCCGCCGTCCTTCTCTGTTGCGTCCGATTCTTCCGCGCCGTCATCCGTTACCGCGTCAAGCTCTTCCTCGTCGGTTCGCGCCGACACAAAGTCCGACTCATCGCTATCGTTTGCGCCGTCGCCACGCGGCTCTTCGCCGTAGTCGTATGCATCGCTCTCTTCTGCCGAATACTCTTGCGCCTCGTCGTCTTGCGGCATGGCTTGTTCTTGCTCTTGCTCCGCATTCGGTTCGCCTTCAAAGCTTTCCGCTTGCGTTTCGCTCTCTTGCTCTTCGCCGTAGGAATTTAAGCCGTCGGTCTGTTCATCGTTTTCAAAATCTCCGAATGTGTCGAACTCGGGATCGGACTCCGAACGAAGTCCCACAAACTCGGTATTGTTCGAAGTATTATCGCTCGCTCTCCAATCGTTTTTATCGGCCAACGCGCTATCGTCAAGAACGTCGTCGGACGGGTCGATATTTGCTTCGTTTTTGCCTTCGTCATCGCAAGACCGCTCGCTGACGGCTTTATCGCCGCCCGCTATCGGCTCGGACGGCTCGGCGGTATCTTTTACCGTATCCGCCGCAGCGCTTGCCGAGCGCACTGCGTTTGCGCCGAGACGGCGTATTTTTTCAAGCTCCGCCTCGCGTTTCAACTGCTCGGGCGATTTGTTTTTTACCGCTTTATCCTTTGCCTTTTTGGTCGGTTTTTTATCGCTCTCCGCCTTTTGCTTTTTGTCCGACTTGTTGGCAAGCAGACAGTCCACAATGAGCAGCATCAACGACGTAACAGTGAGCGCCGTTACGAGATTTGACCCGAACGTGGTTGACAAAGCGACAAACATATCGGCGAGCGGGAGCTGTATAGTCTTATCGTTAAACACCAAAACGGGCGCGTCCGATACGTCTATACGCACGTTCCCCGACAGCATGGTGAGAACAGCCGCCGCCGCAAGCGCAGCCGCGCCTATAAAGCACAGCGTAGCCACGATACGCAAAATAACGTCTACGGCGCGGCATTTCCGCTTGCCCTTGGCTATTACAGCGATAGCCGAAACGAGCGTAAACAACAACGCTCCGCCGACTGCGGCTACGAATATTATATTTGCGGTAACGCTCCAATCGATCATACTACAATTATACAACTATGAAAAAACTTTGTCAATATTAAAATCACAATAACGCCTTACAAATTTGTTTACTATTAAAAAAACAGTATAAATATCGCATATATTCCGCCTATAGCGGCTAAAACATATTTTTTCGTATCATTATTATCACAACGGGTATTAGTATGGCGACTATAACGCCCAATATCACCCAAAACCCGTACGGCGCACCCGCGAGCGGCACTTGAACGTTCATGCCCCACAAGCTCGCTATGAGCGTGGGTATCGTCAGCAAAATAGTGATCGCCGTGAGCAGCTTCATCACTATGTTTTGATTGTTGGAAATGACTGACGCAAACGCGTCCATCGTTCCCGAAAGGACTTCGCGGTGTATGGACGCCATTTCTATGGCTTGGCGGTTTTCTATGATAACATCGTCGAGAAGGTCGTTATCGTCCTCGTAATGTTTGACGGTGGACATTTGCTTAATGCGATTTATGACCACTTGATTTGCGTTGAGCGACGTGGAAAAGTAAACGAGCGCCTTGTCGAGATCCAACAGCTTTATAAGCTCGGTGTTTTTGAGCGCGCGGTGCAACGACTGCTGTATGCGGTTTGCGGTTCTGTCTATAAGCCCCAAATAGTGCAAATATTTCGTCGCGTTTACGTACAATATCTGATAAATGAACCGCGTGCGCTTGTTCACGTCGAAGTTACGAACGCCGTTATTTACAAAATCGCCCAAAACAGCCGTATCGCGCAAGCATACGGTAACAAAATACTTTTCCGAAAAAACTATGGCGAGCGGGAGCGTAGAATACACGTATGTATCCTTTTCCTCGTTTATAACAGGGATATCTATAACTATAAGCGTCGACTCGCCGTCTATATCTATACGCGCGCGCTCTTCTTCGTCGAGCGCGGCTTTGAGCATATCCTCGGGCAGACCGGTCTTGGCGCAAACTTGTTGCACTTCGAGGTCGGACGGATTTTCGAGATTGACCCAAGTTCCCGCCGAGATCTCTTCGCATTCCACAAGCTCGCGTTTTCCGCTTTCCATTGCGTAGATTTTCAACATATCGCTTTTAACAACGGGCAGATCGCGTCCGCATAAAGCGAACTGCGAAACTAACTATTACAACTTCCGTCGGTGTCCATTGCCGTCCTCCTCGAAATATATTTTATCACAAACATATACGCTTTTGCAAGCCATTTATACATTTTAAATAACAAATGCCGCGCGAATTTAGGCGCATGATCGGTTACTTGCGTTCGCCGTCCGAATTTTTGACGCGAACGCGCTTGAGAGCGGAGGCTATGCGCTTATAGAACGAGTGGAACAAAAATACCGCCGATACGGGTATAAACATCACTCCCGCCGTCTTAAAAAATAACATCGCGTCGATATATCTGACGCGGCGCGGATACGGCGCAATATAGTTGAGCAATCGGTCGAAGCCGAGACCTATAAGACAGGCAATCGCCAATATCAACAACAGCTCCAGCGCGCATTCCGTAAGCAAGACATAGCGGGGCGCGCCCAGCCGTTTATAAGGCAAATTGCGCGCGGCTGTTATCTTCAACCAATACCCGTACATGTACGCCATGTAAACAAAAATCATGCAACAAACGGCTATGCTCATGTATATCATAAGCATAACATCTTCCGTGCGCGGCACGGACGGCGTTTTGTAGTCTATACGCAATAGCCATGCCTCGCCTACAAACGCAATAGACAACGCCATAACCATGCACAGCGCGGCAAGCGGGGCTGTACGAAGATTGGTGCGTATGGCGCGAAAATAAAACAGCAGTTTACTCATGGATCGTTCCGTCCTTTATCTGTACGGTACGGTCTGCAAACTCGGTCAGTCTTATGTCATGAGTTACGAATATCAGAGTTTTGCCGTTTTCGGCACACAGTCGGCGCAATAGCGACATAACGGACTTTGCCGTTTCGTAGTCGAGCGCGGCCGTCGGCTCGTCGGCAAGCACGACGTCGGGATCGTTGGCAAGCGCGCGCGCTACCGCCACCCGCTGCAACTCCCCGCCCGAAAGCGAGCGCGCCTTGCGCTTGAGCTTGTCGCCCAGCCCCACCGACTCGGCAAGCATAGTCGTGCGCTCCTTTATGTGCCTGTGCTTTTTTCCCGCAAGTATCATGGGCAACGAAATATTTTCCGCAACCGTATCGTTTAGCAGCAGATCGTAGTTTTGCGGAATGCTTCCGAACGTCTCCCGCCGTAGCTTTGCTCTGGCGGCGTCGCCCGACTTTTCAACATTTTGCCCGCAGTACAAATACTCGCCGCTCGTGGAAAAATCCATGCAACCTATAATATTCAAGAGCGTGGATTTGCCCGAACCGGACACACCCATCACTGCCACGCATTCGCCGTCGGCGGCGGCAAAGTCAATGTCTCCGAGCGCCACTACTTCGCTATCTCTGCCCGAGCGGAACTTTTTTTGAATATGCTTCATTTCTATTCTTTTCACGTCGCCCCCCAATATCTCGACTCTACAGTTTGCCCTTGCCGCGACTTACGGCATACAAGCGTATGCTGTCCATCGCCCAAGACAACAGCCCCAGCAATACCGCCGCGACGATGCCCGCCCATAAACTTTCCAATATAAGATAGCTCGCCGTCATTCTATTGAATGCGAGCACTATAAAAAACATTGCGAGCGAACTGAACGCAAGTTGCAAAACGGCTTTTAACGCGTTGCCCAAAGCCACGTCTTTAAACCGCATGCCGCAACGCACAGCGACACGCTCCGTCATACTGAGCATAGACCCGTTTAAACACAAGTCGGACGCCAAGCACAGCGCCGCGCTCGAAACAAACAAAAACAGCCACAGCGTGTAAACGTTATTATCTTCTTCGTCGTTTGCGTAAGCTCTCTTTTTTGCACCGACAGCAACCGGTCTGCCGTGCGGATTTCCGAACTGAAACAGCTCGTTATATACTTTATATTCCACATTGCAATAAACGCGCTCATAACGATTATACTTGAACGTTCCTATATCCCGCCATTCGGCATTTGGCATGCTGATCATAGAATAGGCAAGCGGACCCAAAGTGCCAATATGTTTATCGTATCTATAAAAGCCCACTACTTTCGCTTCTATATCGACGGGTTCATATGGAGATTGATAATACTCTTCCAGCGGCGCGATCCCTACGGTATAAGTATCGCCTATCTTAAAATCGCCCATCTTGGATACGTCGAGCATGATTTCGTTGCACTCGCCCGTAAAGTTGCCGCCCTTATATAATCTAAGCGGATAAAGATCCCAAAATCCGATGTCTCCTATATATATCACCCACATCTCGCCGTTCACATAAAGTTTGCCGAGGCTCGATCGCGCCACTACGGGATTGCGCTCTATTATCTCGGCTATTTCGCTGCCCTTTTCGTAAGCGCCCGAGCTAAAATGGAAACCATCCGGATAACGGCTCCAATCATTGTGATCGATCATATATTGATCGAATTGCGTTAAATTCAAATAATCGTCTCCGTATAAGTATTCGGCAAATTTGATATTGTCCATCTCGGTCGTAGCCGCGACGGCAACAAGCCCCACCGCTATCGGCACTATGCACGCCAACAGAAAAGAGACCGTATGCCGTCGCAACAACGCCGCGATGTAGTTTAATGCGTACGTCATATCATCGCCCTTAAATCGCTACGACATCTTTCGTCATAGAAGTGTAAATTTGCCGCAAGCAATTCTCATCACTTAGACCGTAATTACAGATTGTTTGCGACCGTCTTCCCGAATGTTTTTAGCAAGTGTAGTTAGTTGCCGCTATAGTAGCATAACGATCGCCCTATGTCAATACGTTTTTCAAAAATAAATATATATTTTTTGCAATTTTTGTTGAAACCGCATAATTTAACAAACATGAACATAAAAAAAGACCCGCGAGTTTTTCGCGAGTCTCATTTATTATCCGTCTGTTATGCGAGCGAGCTTGCAAGCTCTTTTAGCGCGGCATATGCTTTTGTGGTGTCGGCTCTTACGTTTATGCCCGTTACTTTGTACGTGTCGGAAGCGATGCCGTCTATATCGGACTGATTATCCAAACGCGCATAGATATAGGGATAAAGCGATATAGTGCCTACGCTGCCGTTTGTGTTGCCTATAAGGACTTTTACGCGGTCGAAATACACCTTTTCGCCGTCGCACTCGATCGAATGCGCGGTAGAATAATCTATCTCGCCGTCCGCGATCTTAACGGGGCTGTAAACAAGCTCTATCATGTATTCGGATGCCGTTGCGGATATGCCCGCTACGTCCGACGCCGACAGCTCTATCTTCTCCTTGGACGAGTTGCGCTTAAAGTTGTAGGAGTAATCCCAATTCCACTGCAACACCGCGCTCATTACGGAAAATCTCATGTCGCCGACTGCAACTTTTATTTTGCTTTGAGCTTCCCCGTCGGTGGGTTTGTGCGTTTTGCTCTCAAGGTCGTAAAAATTGTAATAGTCGGGCTTGTCGAAATCGCGCATCGGATCGACTTTAACGCCGCTCAATACCGCAACTGTTATGAGCAGCAATGCCGCTATGCTTGCGACTATTATAACGGCGATATTAGCTCTGCGGTGCGAGCTTACCGTAGTAACACTTACGTTCTTTGATTTTTGCTTAGTGGTCTTAGCCATATTGTACCGTCCGAGATTTGATCTTTTGGTCTGATTTACGATCGCGCACATGCGCAAATACTATGTTTATACGCTGCTGCGCGCTTATTTTTTGTCGCCGTCCGTCGTTTCGTCCGATTTAACGTTTTCCGTCTTTGTCTTTGCGGTGCGCTTGATCGGCTTTTTTTCTATAACGGCGCGGTCAGTCGAACCGTCCTCTTGTTTGACTTCGTTATTGTCGGCGCCGCCCGCGTTCGGCGCGTCCGACTTGTCGAGCGCGTCCGTTTGCGCCGCTTTGCCGTCATCCGACTTTTTTGCGGGCTTTTCGGGCGGTGCTACGGGATCGATGTCGGAAAGCTTTTTGATGGGAGCTTTTTCCATGTCGCCCTTATGCGCCGCTTTGTAACTGAGTCTCTCGTTGAGCGCGGCTTTTACTTCTTCGGGCGATGCGCCGTTCATAAGCATATCCACTTCTTCCGAGTAGATGGTTTCGCACTCCAACAGCACGCGCGCCATGTTTTCCATGATCTTGCGCTTTTCGCTCAATATCTTGACGGCTTTGTCGTGGCCTTCGTCGAGCAAACGCTTGATCTCCATGTCTATCTGCGACGCGACCGTCTCCGAGTACGAATGCTGCGTTTGATAGTCTCTGCCCAAAAACACTTCTTGCCCGCCGCCGTAGTACACCGGACCGACCTTGCCCGACATGCCCCATTCGGTTACCATTTTGCGCGCTATGTTGGTGGCTTGCTGAAGATCGCCTACCGCGCCCGCGGTGTAGTCTTCTATAACAAGCTCTTCCGCCGCTCTGCCGCCCATTGCTTGGGCTATCATGCCGAGAACTTTGCTGTGCGAAATGTGGTTGTTGTCGTTATCCGGTCTGTACATCGTATAGCCCGCCGCTTGACCGCGGGGAATGATCGAAACTTCTTGAACGGGATCGCAGCCCTTGGTGCACTTGGCAACTATTGCGTGCCCCGCTTCGTGGTACGCCGTTATGCGCTGATCGACGGGCGTTACGAGCCGCGACTTCTTTTGCGGTCCCATAACTACTTTGTCTATGCCCTCGAACAAGTCCTCCATCGTTATGCGCGTGCGGTTGTCTCTTGCCGTGAGTATAGCCGCCTCGTTCAAAAGGTTTTCTATATCCGCGCCCGAAAAGCCGCTCGTAATGCGTGCGACCGTTTGGAAGTCCACATCGGACGCGAGCGGTTTGTTGCGAGCATGCACCTTTAGTATGGCTTCTCTGCCGCGCACGTCGGGAAGATTTACGTATATCTGTCTGTCGAACCGACCGGGCCGCAAGAGCGCGGGGTCGAGAACGTCGCTGCGGTTTGTGGCTGCCATGACTATGATATGCTCGTTGGACTCGAATCCGTCCATAGCCACAAGCAGCTGGTTAAGCGTCTGCTCGCGCTCGTCGTTGCCGCCGCCCATGCCCGCGCCGCGCTGACGGCCCACAGCGTCTATCTCGTCTATAAAGACTATACACGGCATGTTCTTTTTGGCTTGATCAAAGAGATCGCGCACGCGCGACGCGCCCACGCCTACGAACATTTCCACAAAGTCCGAACCCGACTTGCTGAAGAACGGCACGTTCGCCTCGCCCGCTACTGCCTTTGCAAACAGCGTTTTGCCCGTTCCGGGAGGTCCTACCAAAAGCACGCCGTGCGGCACGCGCGCGCCGACCGCCGTAAACTTTTGCGGGTTCTTTAAAAACTCGACTATTTCTTTAAGCTCTTCTTTTTCCTCTTCCGCTCCCGCTACGTCGGAAAAGCGCACCTTTAGCTTGTCTTGTACGTTGGCTTTGGTCTTGCCGAAATCCATGGTCTGACGCGTGGAATTGCTCATCGCGCGGAACATGAACACCATTAGAACGACAAGCAAGATAAGTCCCAACGCGGGAATTATATAATCGGTTATAGACGTTGCGTATCTGTTGTTGAACGATATGGATATCTGCGCGTCCGCATTTTTGGGGTCGGCATTATACTCGTATATGAGGTCTATCGTCATATCGCGGATATAAGACTTGTAGTCGTAAGACTTGCTACCTTCCTTGCGAACAAACGCAGTATCGTTTTCTATATATACTTCGACGACGTCTCCCGATATGATATCCGCCTCGAATTGAGTGCAATCGACTTCGCGCAGACGGGTAGCGCCGTAAACTATTACGCATACGATCACCGCCGCGAGTATCACGCTTATGACCGCTATTAAAACCTTAGTGCTTGTTTTCAAACGACCCTCCTATTTACCTATCTTATAGTATAGCACGTTTATCACGTTTGTACAAGCGTTTTTTGCGGAGTTTAACGCTGTTTGTGCCGTTATTAGATTAGAATTCAATTAAAAATCGCGCGCAAACAAACAGCGCGGAACACCCAAAAGCGTTCCGCGCGTAGAATAACGGCTTTTATATTATCAAACGTACAACAAAAGATCGCCGTAAGTGGGGAACGGCCACAGCTCTTTGGGCAACAGCGTTTCCAGTCTGTCGCAGTACGCGCGCAAGTCTTGCATTGCCGCGAACACCTTGTCATGACAGCCGTCCGCCTTACGCTGAAGATCGGCTTCGGTCTTTACCGCGAGCTGAAGTTCGCACAGTTTCTTCTCGGCGGCGTACGCGTCGTTTATAAGGTCGGCGACGGCGTTCAACACTTCGGTCTGCGCCGCTACATTCACGCCGAGTATACTTAGCCGCGAAACGTTGTCGGCGAGCATAGTGGAAAAGCGCACCGCCGCGGGAAGTATCTGCTTTTGCGTAATTTCGCACATGGTCTGCGCTTCTATGCTAATGACCTTGCAATAATTTTCGAGCAGTATGTCTTTGCGCGCGCGCACTTCCTCGTTATTGTATATCTTTAGCCTTTTAAACAGCTCAAGGTTTTCTTGTCTGTCGTAATAAGAAAGAGCTTCGGGCGTGCCTTTGAGATCGAGCAAGCCGCGCTTTTTCGCTTCGGTCTGCCATTCGTCCGCATAGTTGTCGCCGTTGAAAACTATGCGCTTATGTTTTTCGTAGGTTTCTTTTATGAGAGCCAGAGCCGCCTTGCAAAAATCTTTTTCGTTTTCGAGACGGTCGGCAAAATAATTGAGCGCGTCGGCTACAGCCGCATTTATCATTACGTTGGGACACGCAATATTGGTAGACGAGCCGAGCGAGCGGAACTCGAACTTATTGCCCGTAAACGCAAACGGCGAAGTGCGGTTGCGGTCTGTCGTATCTTCGTATATGACGGGAACGGACTCAACGCCCGTTGACAGCTTGTTGCCATGATGGTTTTTGTACTCCTTGCCCGAAGCGAGAGTTTCCAGCAGATCGGTTATCTCGTCGCCTAAAAACATGGAGATTATGGCGGGCGGAGCTTCGTGCGCGCCCAAACGGTGATCGTTGCCCGCGGTCGCTACGGAAAGGCGCAAAAGGTCTTGATGTTCGTCCACCGCCTTTATGACCGCCGTTAAAAACAGCATGAACTGAAGATTGTTTTTTAAGTCCTTGCCCGGCTCTAACAGATTTTCGCCGTCGGACGTGGAGATAGACCAGTTGTTATGTTTGCCCGAACCGTTTACGCCCGCGAAAGGTTTTTCGTGCAACAGACACACGAGATCGTGCTTTTTGGCAACCTTGCGCATTACCGACATGGTTAGCTGATTATGGTCGGTGGCAATGTTTACCGTCGCGTATATGGGCGCAAGCTCATGCTGAGCGGGCGCGACTTCGTTATGCCTAGTTTTGGCGTATATTCCGAGTTTCCACAGCTCTCTGTCGAGATCTTCCATGTATTCCAAAACTTTGGATTTGATATTGCCGAAGTAGTGATCCTCCAGCTCCTGTCCCTTGGGCGGTTTTGCGCCGAACAGAGTTCTTCCCGTTATTATAAGATCGGGGCGCTTTTTGTACAGCTCGCGCGGTATCAGAAAGTATTCTTGCTCCGACCCGACCGAAGCGGTTACGCGCTCGGGCGTTTTGCCGAACAGCTTGAGTACTCGCAGCGCCGCGTCGGACAAAGAGTTCATAGACCGCAAAAGCGGCGTTTTTTTGTCGAGCACTTGACCCGAATAAGATATGAACGCCGTGGGTATGTAAAGCACCGAGCCTTTTACAAAAGCGTAGCTCGTAGGATCCCATGCCGTATAGCCGCGCGCCTCAAAGGTAGAGCGCAGTCCGCCCGAAGGAAAACTCGACGCGTCGGGTTCGCCTTTTATAAGCTGCTTGCCCGAAAATTTCATGATGACCGCACCGCCGTCTTCGGGATCGATAAAACTGTCGTGCTTTTCGGCGGTAATACCCGTCATGGGCTGGAACCAGTGCGTATAGTGCGTAGCGCCCTTTTCTATAGCCCAATCCTTCATTGCGCACGCCACCGCGTCCGCCACTTCGGATGAAACCGACTTGCCCGCTTTTATAGTAGACTGCAATGCGGCAAACACGTCTTTGGGCAAACGGTCGCGCATAACATGCTCGTTGAAAACCATTGAGCCGAACAGTTCGGGAACATTGATCATGGGTGTATTCTCCTTAAAAAACGGCGCTGTAATTGCTTACAGCGCCATAGCTTTTCCAGCACAAAAACATTATATTATTTCGCACCGAAGTTTGTCAAGCGATTTAAAAATATTTCCGCAATACTGCGCGGACTACAGCCCGAGTTCTTTTATCCAAGCGCGCAGATCGTCGGTAGTTTCTTCCGCGCCGACAAGCCGACCGGGCAGCCATTTGGTTTGGGGCGAACACAACGGTTTAAGCACCGCTTCCGCCTTGCCCATATCGCTTCCGCCGCTCGTAGCAAACGGAACGACCGTTTTCCCCGAAAAATCGTAGCTCGCCAAGAATCCGTTTATTATGGTCGGAGCTATGTACCACCAAATGGGGAAGCCCACGAACACAACGTCGTACTCGTCCATGTTTTCCACGCGATCTGCGATTTCGGGACGGGTCAGATTGCGCATTTCCACCGACGTGCGGCTGTTTTTGTCGCGCCAATCGAGGTCGGCGTCCGTGTACGGGACTAAAGGTTTAATAGCGAATAGATCTGCGTCCGCCGCGCGAGCAAGCTGTTTTGCTATAGCGGCGGTATCGCCCGTGCATGAAAAGTATGCAACCAAAGTTTTGTTGGACATGATATTTCTCCTTATATCTTTTAGTAAATTATACGACTTCTTTTTCGGCTTGCCAAGCGACAAAGCTGTCTACTTTGAGCACGCCTTTTTTGCAAACGATGCGCACGGTATGATCTTTGTCGGAAAGCTCGCCCGACAAGTACGCGACGCGCCCTTCGGCATTGCGCGTATTGCCCGCTCCTATCTTTTTGCCGTCTACATATACTTCGAACTCGCAGCTATCGGGATCGTCCGTCGTCATGAACGCAAAGCGGTTGCCGCTGAAACGGAATTCCACCGACGCGCGCTTACTGCCGCGGTATATATGCCCGAACATGCTCAGACAAGACTCGCTCGACCACTCGCCTTTAAACGACACATCATCGGAATCGACCGACGTTATTTTGCCGTTGGCGTATTTGATCTCGTGCGCGAAATCTATATAGTTGAGCGACACGCCGCCGCCGTACGACTCGGTAACAACCAACGAATAGTATCTGAACGTAACGTCCTCGCCCAGCTTGGCTATAACGTCTCTGCCCGTTCTCGGCAAGCCCGTAAATTCTTTGGTGCACACCGTATTGTTATCCGCGTCCTTAAACTCCACGGTAAACGATTTTGGCACGTTGTTGTTGGCAAGGTTTTTGTCCGTTCTGCCGTATAGCGTCATAACGTTTGCCGTTACCGTCTCGCCCATGTCAACGTTTATCCAAAACGGATTGGACTGCGATACCGAAAATCCTTTTCCGGTGTGGATATTGGTCGTAGCGTCGCCGTCAAACAAATGCGAAATGTCGAAATAACCTTCTTCGACGTCATTGGTCCACGGCTCGTAATTGGTACCCGTAACGCTCTGATCCTTGCCGTATCTATCCGTGTGCGAATATGTGTATTTATAATCGCGCGTGTAGAAATAATCGGGTAAAAATTCATGGTCGGGGAACTCGTACGAATTGCGGTAAGCGGTGGCGTATTGAATGGATATCGTCTCTTCTCCGCCGCCCACTACGTTGCCGTCTTCGTCTATAACGCCTTGAGGCGGTATGAATTTGCCCCAACCCACGCCGATGTACGAGTTAGTACCGCCCTTATGCGTGCCCTTTAGCACCGCTTTAAAGTACAACCAGTCGCCCGCCTCAAGATCGGTAAGGTCTGTATATGTCCTATCGTCGTTGGGATAGAAGTTCGCATGCGTTTGCGTCGTATTTATCTCGGCGGCGAGCTTGTAATCGTCCTCGCCGTTTACCGAAATAAACAGCGCGCAGCTCCATCTGCCGCGAAGCGCTATGCGGTACTTGGCTGTTTCGTCGATGTGGAATTTGCCGCTCACCTCGTAGAACGTGTCGTCGGGCAAAAGATCGTACGACCATATCTCGGTATTGCCGTTTTGTACGGGGTTAGCATTGTCGCCCGTCGTTTTCTCGATGTGTCCGTCGTAGCCGTTTTCAAACGCCTCGCGCGCTGTCGTAGGCGACGCGCCTTGCTCGTACTTGTACACCGTGCGCTCGAGCATGTTCTTGTCGATCTCGTGCGTTTGTTCCAACTCGATTATAAGATCTACATCGTCGACTAAAAACGCGCCGTCGTTCTTTTTTATCTCCAAGGTTACGCGTATGTCGCCCGATTCGAGATGGTCTTTATCGGGAGTATACGTATATATCCCGTTACCCTTTTCGGTAATGCTTCCGTACTCGGGCTGGGAAACGCTCTTTACTTTAAACGAGAAGCCGTTGGGCAACACTATGCTGCCGCTCTCGTACATGCCGCCCGCCGTGTTGATGCCGCTTGTGGTCTTATACTGATTGAAATCGAGATCGAACTCTGCGCCGTACTTAATAACGTACGGTTGCATCGTTTTTATGTCGCGCTTTTCTCCGTCGTAAAGATAGCTTCTGCCCGTCTGATAAGTGGACGCCACAGGCACGAATACGGGATATTCTTTTTGCTCATCGCTAAGCGCGTCGGCGGACGTCTCGAACCCAAGCATTTCGTTTATGTAGTATGTAAAGTCATTGTGCGTAGCTGCGGTGCACGATCTGAGCCATTTGTCGGGCGACTGACCGCCCGAGCCTCTGACGGCATTTATGAACGCCTCTTGCCCAAAGTTGTGCAACACCGTCGCATAGCCCGAAAGCCCCGCGCGACCGTTGCCGAACTTGCTCGCGGTTATATCATCGAGCGCGAACGTCGCGCTTGTGTATCTGTTCCAACCGCCCATGCCGTCGCCCGACGCGCCCAGCTTGCGCGCCGCCGATATCTTGGTGAACAAGCTGTATTCGACGAGCGTCAAGGCATTGTTGGTAACCTCGCCGCCGCCGCCCAGCCCCCAGCCTTGGAAGTTGTGGTTGTATTCGTGCATGTTGCCCCACCCGCCCGAATTGACAAACGAGTCGTAGTTGAGCGAATTGCTCATCCAACCCATGGGACAGTTGACCGACCGTTGTCCGGGGAACGCGACCGCCGCGCCCGCCGCCACGAACGGATCGTACAAAAACACTATGCCCTGATTTCTGACTTGCGTGGAAACAAGCGAGATCTTATCCCACAAGACCGCCGCTTTGTAAATATCTTCGTAATCGAACTGCTCGGCGTATTTTTTAGGCCCCGAATGCAATACGCCGAACTCCCATACTTCGAGATCGAAGTACGGCGCGCTCGACTTTGCATTGTCCGCAAAGTCGTCGGGCGTGGTGTAACCGAGTATAAAGTGCGAGTACTTGACTGCGCCCGATACGGTTACGGAAAATCTCGCGCCCTCGTTGCGTATGTACAGCGGTCCGCCCATGAACGAGCCGACGTACGCCGTGTATACGCCGTCCTCCAGCGTCGCGGTATTGGTGTCCACGATCATAGTATTGAGTATTACGGGCATGCGGTTCATTTGGTTTTTAGCCGTCCAAATATTATTCGCCTTGCCGTTATACAGCGCCTGACCGATATGCACGACAATGCCGCCCGTATTTTTCATGTCTTGTTCGCTTATCTCGATCTTGATGACCTCGCCCGCGGGCGCATACAGACCGGTAACCGCGTAACCGTCGTAGCCGCGCGGCTCGAAAGTAAGACGCTTGACAACGGCAGGCTCATCGTCCGCCACGTCGCCGAGATAAAGTCCCACGGACGCCGTGTGCTTGTAAAGCACGCGACCCGTGTCTTCGTCGTTCATGTACAGTCTGCCGTCGGCATCCATGCGGTTATATCCGCCGCCGCCGCCGTTCCATGTGTTTACGGTAGTCAGATAGCTCGACTCGCCGATTATGGCGTTTCGCAAAGCTACTTTATCGTCGCCCGCGCCTAAGCATTCGCCGAGCGTGTAGCCGTACTTGGGATAGCCTATTTTAGACCAACCCTCATCAGTAACTTGGGTAGGAAGCTTGCGCTCTACCGTTCCCAAATACTCCGCAGAATAACCCACTCTCGTAGTAGTTGCGTACGCCGGAGAGTAGACCGCTTTTGCGCGCTTGTTGTTGCGCACGACTACGGTCAACACTATGGAAAGCGTTATGACTATGCACAGCAAAACGGCGATGCCCGCCAAAATAAATATCTTTTTCTTTTTGCCCGCGTCGTTGGTTTTTGCCGCTGCGCCGCCGTTAGCCGAGCGCGCGGAAGAGCGTTTTGTATCGTTGGATCTTCCGTCTTGAGAAGGACGCTTCGCCCGCTCTTGCTTGACCGAGCTGTCGGCTGCGACCGAGCGTTTTGCCGCCGCCGAACTTTTTGCAGCGGGCTGCGGCTTGACAGCAGTTGTCGCGGCAGTCTCCTTAGCCGCTCTGTCGTCGCTTTTTCCCGCGGTATTCGACGGTTGACGAACTGCGCTGCGCGTAGTAGCGGGCTTGACAGAAGATGCGGTAGTTTGCGCGGTGCGCGCCGATGCGGGCTTTGCCCCGTTGTTAGCAGCGGACGCAGTGCGCGCGGGCGCGGCAGACCGCGACGCTGTGCCTTTATCCGCAGCCGCAGTCGTGCGCTTAGCAGTACTTGCCGAACCGCCGTCCGTAGAAATAGTCGGTTTGGAAACATTGCCTACCGATCGACGTGTATTATCGCTTGCCGATGCTCGCGTCGCCGCGGGCTTTGCTGCGCTGTCGGAAACGGTCGCAGTGCGCGCCGCCGAAGCGGGTCTTGCCGCGCCGTTGGCGCTTGACGTTGTGCGTGCCGATGCCGCGGGTTTTGCTCCGCTGTTGGCAGAAGGCGCGGTACGCGCGGAAGCGGGCTTTACCGCATTGTTCGACGCAGCCGACGTGCGTGTTGTTTTTTCGCCGCTTGCTTTATCGGACGGCTTGATGTTTTTGTTGTCCGCCAAAATAAACTCTCCTATTTATCTACTTAAAAATTTAAAGCAACTCGACTGATTATACAAAATTATCACGCAAAAGTCAAACGACAGCGCGCAAAAAATTACAGTCGCTTGCGATAATTGTCAAAAGCGATAGGTAAAAAATGATCATGTATTTTATATGCCAAATAAAACTTTACATCGGCTTGGGCGGCACACCGCATATACAATGCCGCCGTGCACGCGCGCCCGCACACAATGATATATATGTATATATGTGCGGACTGTTTCGTGTTTGCCTTTACGCCGATACATTTACGACAGTATCTAAAACTGTTGCCTTCCCCGTGTTTTTGCGGCACAAAACCATATATCGGCGTGGCGCTATAAAATTTGTAGTGCACGCTTAATAGATATCGAGCCCCATTTTTTGTTTATAAAACGTAAGCAGTTTGTAAATTTCTTTATGCGATATTTTGACTAAATAAAGCGCCGACGTGCTTACCCGATTCATTAAAGAATTATCGAAACTATTTGTCAGATATATCTCCATTCTTCCCGGAAACGTGCCGCCCAAAAAAGTCCACGTCTTTATATAATTCAAAAGACTCGGCTTCCCATACAATATCCTATCGATATCGTTTGTGCCGATGCGCACTTCCCGCCCGTCCTTATAATAGAAAACTATGCAGTCTTCGTGAAAACAGTCCTTGGATATCCCATTTTAGTGATCTCATAGCTGTACATTATACACGCCTCTTAAACTAAGATCGTTCATACTTGCGCCCGATATATAATTAGCCGCAAACACTATCGCGCTGTCATTAAATTCACAGTCGAGCGTTACTATGCCGAAGATGACGACATTTAACATCGTCTATTCGTCAATGCAGTAAACGGCACATTTTTCGCAGCCTTTATTCCAATTAGTATCCTTAACTACTCTTTCCCACTGCTTTTTAGTGCCACCGTATTTTATACTTGTCAAACTACGACAATCGGAAAATGCAGCATTACCAATCCTCACTACGCTGTCGGGGATAGTTACGCTCGTTAAGCCGCTGCAACCGTAGAATGTTCTATACCAAATACCTATAATGCTGTTAGGTATCGTTACATTAGTCAGTTTGCGGCACTCGCTGAATGCATCACCCCGAATAACCGTTACGCTGTTCGGAATTATTATGCTTGTCAAGCTACTGCAACCTTTGAATGCGTTACACCCGATACTTGTTACGCTGTCGGGGATGTTTACACTCGTTAAGCTGCTGCAACCGCAGAATGTACCTTCATTAATACTTTTTAAGCTGTTTGGGATAATTACGCTTTTTAAGCTACTGCAATCCCAGAACGCATATTCACCGATAACGGTAACGCTATCGGGGATAATTACACTTTTTACGCCGCATCCGCCAAATGCTATACTATAAATATCCGTTATTCCTTGCGGAACCACAACTTCGCCGCCTTTGCCTTCATATTTTTTCAACGTAGTGCCGTCTATATAAAAAGCGGACTTATCGTAGTTGTTCAAATCGGGATAAAGCGCGTTTGTTGAGCTTGTCTTATCGTCGGCAAATGCACGCACGCCGTCGGCATCGAGGTTTTTGCCGTCGACCAAGCCGCCTTTGATAACGAGCGGCGTTTTTGCTTCGTGCTCGACAAGTATACGGCACATAGCAACGTGATCGGTCGAGCCGAATGCTACCGCCGCATGACCGTTAAAGCTGCAGTCAAAACTGCTACCCGCAGCCGACAACGCGCGCGACAGAACGCTTGTTTTGACAGCGCGGTATTCTACGCCCGCGGCTTTAAGCGCCTTGCGCATTTCAGTCGTTTGCCCGACTGTCATTTCGCCTATGCTATCTACTATAACTACGGACGGCGCATTTTCTATTTTGTCGGCAAGCTCTTTGACCGCACTCTCATCGTCGTCCTGTTTCTCAACATCGACTGAGGTTTGCTTTTGTAACTGCGCAAGCTTTTGCTCGTACTCGCGTTTTAACTTTTCTATCTCTTCTTGACGGATGCGCTCTGCTTCCGCTTTCAATCGCTCCGCTTCTTCTCTACGCGCCCGTTCTATCTCGGCGAGCCTTTGCTCGCTCTCGCGCTGCGCGCGTTCAAGCTCTTCGCGCTTTGCCCGCTCCGTCTCTTCCTTTATCCTTTCTATCTCTTCTTGCTTTTCGCGTTCTTGCTCTTTAAACAGCGAGTATTCGTCTTGAGTATCGAAGAACTTTCTGCAGCCGCATTCCATGCACAGCTTTGCCGCGCTCGGGTTTTCGGTGCCGCAGTCGGCGCAGTACTTGGCGTCTTTTGCTTCCGCGCGTTTCGTTTTGTACGGCACTATCCTTGCTATTAGGTCGTCTGTATCTCTACAGTACTCCAGTCCGTCGAAGAACTCCTTTAACAGTTTCTTTGCGCCCGCTTTCGTACTGTCGCCGTACTCGTCGAGTATGTACTCTATCCGTCCCATGCTCTTCCGCTTGCTCTTTATATACGGCAGCTCCACTCTCAACGCGTCGCAGTCCAGATCGCGCGAGTTTTCCGACGACATGTACACCACGCACTTGCAGTTATCCATTGCCGTTTTCAACAGCTCTTCGTACCGCGCTACCGCACCCTTGCCGTGCCTTAAGTTCCGCTCCGCTACGAAACAGCTTATCTTGTTACTTTCCAGATACTCTACTGTTTCGTTCACTCGCGCTCTGTCCTTGCTCGAGTATGCTACAAACACATCCCTCGGCACTTCCGCCGTATATATCCCGTCGTCTATCTTTTCCGCTTCGTCTTCCGCTTTTGTTATGTACTCCAATCGCTTGTCTTTGTCTTTGCCGTATGCGCGTTCTATATACGCTTTTACGCTCAGCACGTTGCGCTTTTCCATGCTCTTGAGCATGAACTCTGTTATATCGTCCGACAGATATCCGTACTTATCCGTATCTATCCCGTTTATGTATTTATTCAGTTTTTCCGCGTTGCGCTTTATCGCCGTTTCGTAGAAGTTTGCTTGTACGTCCTTGGGCAAGTACTTTTTCAGTTCTCTTGCGCACTGCAATACCTTTTCGTCGTCTGTATATTTTTCGTGCGCCGCTTCGTACAGATTGTACCGAGCGTTCGCTATATCCCGCTCCCGAGCTTGTTCGAGCGCTATGCTTACGCCCGCGCCCAGCTCCGCGCGCATTTGTTCTGCTTGGTCTTGTACGTTATCTTCTTCGAAGCTATGTCCGCAATACGCGCAGCGGTATTTCCCTTCCCCCGTCTTTTCCGTCTGTCGTCCGCAGTTCAGACATGTTATATTACTTTCTTTTACCGCCATGTGCCACTTCTTCCTCACCGTGTATTCTTTTTATAATTTACCACACGCGCCGCCGCATTGTCAATCTATTTGGTACAAGTGCACTGTTTCCGCTTGTGCGGCGTTGCGATAGAGTTTTTCCGCGATATACAAAACGACCGCGCGCGAGCGCGGTCGTTTGTTGTTTTTGGATAGTTTGATTATTTGAGTTCGACGGTTGCGCCGACTTCTTTGAACTTGTTGGAGATCTCTTCCGCTTCGGCTTTGCTGACGTTCTCTTTGATAGTGGAGGGAGCGTTGTCAACGAGCGCTTTCGCCTCGCCGAGACCGAGCGAAGTAAGCTCGCGAACGACCTTGATAACGGGGATCTTGTTCGCGCCGACGTCTTTAAGCACAACGGTGAACTCCGTCTGCTCTTCGGCTGCGGGTGCGGCAGCGCCGCCCGCTGCGGGTGCGGCAACAGCCATAGCCGCCGCCGATACGCCGAACTTTTCCTCGATCTTCTTTACGAGGTCGTTAAGTTCCAAAACGGTCATTTTCTCGATTTCCTCGAGCATCTTATCCAAATCTGCCATGATGAATTTCTCCTTATTGGGCGTTTCGCCCGTATTTTTTATTGATCGGCTTTATAGCAGCCACGCTTGCCGCGTATGCGGCGGGTGTTGATAAAAACGAGCGAAAAGCGTTATGCGCTCTTCTTTTTTGCAACTTCGCTGATAGCGATGGCGAGCGAGCGCATGGGGCTTGTAAGAAGCCCGAGGACTTGAGCGAGCAGTACGGGTTTTTCGGGTATGTTCGAGAGCGACTTGATGCCGTTCGCGTCGAACTTTTTGCCTTCGACAAGTCCGCTCTTTATGGTGAGCGGCGTCTTTGCTTCGTACTCGGAAAGAATACGGCAAGGCGCAATGGGATCTTCCGAACCGAACGCAGCCGCCGTAGGGCCTACAAAGCTGTCGTCGAAGCCGTCGTTGCCCGTAGCCGCAAACGCGCGCGACAACGCGCTGTTCTTTATGACGCGGTACTCTACGCCTGCTTCGCGGAGCGCCTTACGCATAGCGGTATCTTGCTCCACGTTTATTCCGCGGTAATCGACTATGACCACGGACGACGCGTTTTTGACTTTGTCGCTTAGCTCGGCTACTACTGCTTTTCTTGCCTCGATGTTATGTTCCGACATGTTTACCTCCTTGATTGATAATAAATAAGCGACGCCTTTGACAAAGCGTCGCTTAACGACCGCCCATTTGGACGGGAAGTTTCGTAACGCCTCGACAAGCCGACCTCACGGTCGATTAAGTTTCCGCTTGTTGTCTCAGGCTGCGGCATTGCCGCAATATAACGATAATGGTTCGGGGGCGCGTTATGCGCGAACGTTGAGTTTTACCCCGGGACCCATGGCGGGCGTTACGTACACGCTCTTTAAATACGTGCCTTTTGCCGCCGCGGGTTTGGCGCGGACTATTGCGTCCATGAGCGTGTCGAAGTTTTCCTTGAGTTTGTCCGCTCCGAAGCTCTTTTTGCCGATTATGCAGTGAACGATAGCCGTTTTGTCTACGCGGTATTCTACTTTACCCGCTTTGGTATCGGCGATCGCCTTTGCGATGTCTTGAGTGATAGTTCCCGATTTGGGGCTGGGCATCAAGCCGCGCGGACCTAAGATACGCGCCACTCTACCTAACTGACCCATCATGTCGGGCGAAGTTATAACGACGTCGAAGTCGAGATAGTTTTCGTTTTGGATCTTGGCTATTATCTCTTCCGCGCCTACGATATCCGCGCCGGCTTTTTGAGCGATATCCGCTTTTTCGCCCTTGGCGATAACGAGAACGCGAACGCTCTTACCCGTACCGTGGGGAAGAACTACCGTGCCGCGCACTTGCTGATCGGCTTGGCGGGGATCGACGCCGAGCTTGATGTGAGCTTCGATCGTCTCGTCGAATTTAGCCGTTGCTATTTCTTCTACTTTCGCAAACGCTTCGGCAACGTCGTAAAGCTTGCCGCGTTCGACTGCCGCAGCGGCGGCCGTATATCTTTTTCCGTGTTTCATATCAGCCCTCCACCACGGTTATGCCCATGGAGCGAGCCGTACCCGCTACCATCGACATCGCTTTTTCCATAGACGCCGCGTTTAAGTCCGCCATTTTTATTTTGGCTATCTCTTCGACTTGCGCCATCGTTATCTTGCCCACTTTGTCGCGGTTGGGCTTTGCCGAAGCCGATTCCAAACCAGCCGCCTTTTTAATGAGAACGGCTGCGGGCGGAGACTTTAAGATAAAGGTGAACGAACGGTCGCTGTATATACTCATGACGACGGGGATTATAAGTCCCACGCTGTCTTTCGTGCGCTCGTTGAACTCCTTAACGAAGCCTGCGATGTTGATACCGTGCGGACCCAAGCTCGAGCCGACGGGGGGACCCGCCGTGGCTTTGCCCGCGGGAAGCTGCAGTTTTACTACTGCTTGCAGTTTTTTTGCCATTTTGTTTCTCCTTGTAAATTTATTTTACAATCGCGGTTCTGACGAGATATCTCTCTCCCGTTATGCACTGAATCGTTTGCCGCGGCTTATATGGCGGCGCGGCTGCCGCATATCACAGATCTATCTTTTCGAGCTGATAAGTATCGAGTTCCGCGGGGGTCATTCTGCCGAACATGTTTATATCGACCGAACACTTGCCCGTTGTGGCGTTTATGCTCTTGATCTCGCCCGTCATGTCCGTGAGCGGACCGTTGACAACGCGAATGGTATCGCCCACTGCGAACTCGGTTTTTACAGTAACCTTTTCAAGCTGCATGCGCCGTATTTCTTCGTCGGTGAGCGGCGTGGGTTTGCCTTGCGGACCGACAAAGCCGGTAACTCCGCGCGTACCCGTTATCAAGTGCCACATGTCGCGCGTATAGATCATTTTTACAAGCACGTACGAAGGGAACATGCGTCTGTGTACTATTTTACGCTTGCCGTTTTTCTCTTCGACTATGTCTTCCATAGGGATACGGATATCGATGAGCCTGTCCTCGATGTTGTTCTTTTGAAAGGACGTTTCGAGGTTGACCTTAACGAGGTTCTCGTAGCCGGAATATGTGTGGAGGATATACCACTGTGCTTCGGGTAGCTGTTCGTTCGTCATAACAAACCTCCTCCGCCCAAGAACAGCGACCGAGCGAGCGCGGCGGATACGCTCGCGTCCGTAGTCAAGCCGCCTATCAACAGCTCATGCAAAAAGCCGAAAAGCGAATCGAAAGCGATCAAGACAAGCAAAAAGCATATCGTAACAAGCAGAACGACTCCCGTCTGCTTAACGACTTTTGAAAAAGACGGCCACGTTACCTTTTTCAATTCGGAAAAGAAGTCCTTGAACCAACGGCGGGCTTTGCCGGGCTCTTTGTTTTTCTTTTCCTTTTTATCCTTGACCTTATCGCCCGCCATTATTTTGTTTCCTTATGAACGGTGCGCTTTTTGCAAAAACGGCAGTACTTGTTGAGCTCGATCCTGTCGGGATCGTTCTTTTTGTTCTTTGTAGTGTCGTAATTACGCTGTTTGCACTCTGTGCACTCGAGCGTTATTCTAACGTTTTTAGGTTCCATACCGTACCCTCCGAAAACACGCTAAATAAAGCACCGACATCGCGGTGCTTTATAATGATAACATACGGTTATATCGTTGTCAAGCAAATTAGCTCGATTGAATTATTTTTTATCGCGGTTTTACGCGGCTCTGTTATTCCGAATCGGACGTGCCGAGTTCTTCTTCCAGCTCTTCCTCGCTCGGGATATCGGCGTCGGAGCGCAGTCCTACGAATACGGGATCGAACGATATCTCGCCGTCCACTATCACTTGCACGCCGTCTACCTTTTCAAAGAATGAGTAGCCGCTCGCCCACTTGTCCACTTCGCCGAAATACGTGAAGTACCCCGCCGCGTAGTCGCAGCTTATTCCCGCCGAAGTAGTGCTGCTTGCAAGGTTTTGGATCTTGCCGTAGTCTTCCATATTTTCCCACATGGCGACGCGGTAAAAATCGTTGCTCGAACCCGCGTAGTACAAGTAGTTGCCGCGGATAAACTGCGGAGTTCCCGAAGCTTGGCAAAGCGCGCGCACTGTGCCGCTCACGCTGTACACGCTCGTAGTCGAGCCGTTTACGCCGATAAAGTACACTTCGTTGGAATTAAGATCGCTGCGGAAGGGATACGTCGCGGTAAACGATCCTACGTTGGTGCGGAAGCGTCCGCCAAACTGTCTGTTTTGCTTATCGACGGGTTTGCTTTCTTGATCGGCGGCATATGTGGGCGAATGCTCGGTGAGCATATCGTGCAAGCTCGTGTACGCCACAACGGTGTTGCCCGCATTGTCGGACGTGCGATAGAAAAATACTCCGTCGCGCACTCCGTCTATAGTCTCCGTCAATCCGTTTTCGGACACCTTGAAGTTTTCGCTGCCGTCGGGGCGCATGGCTTCTATCACCGTGCCCGCTTTTTGCGTATCATCGTCCGTTACGGAACGAACAAAGTAAATAAAGTCCTCCACCGTGTCGGTCGTGATGCCGTTGTAGTAAACGTCGCGCACGGGGAAATACACGCTCGTAGCGTTCACTTCGAACTTGACGGGATCTTCCGCCTTGGCTTTGGACGCATCTATGCGAACGGAAACGATATTGCTGTCCTCGCTCACCACAAGATACACGCTGCCGCCGAATTTATAAAACGCGTACGGCGAAGACGAAGTATTTACGCCTTCGGTTGACGTATATATCTTTGTAGGCTCTCCGCCCGACAGCGGCATCATAAAGTAGTCGGTGCGCGTCGTCTGCACAGTGCCCGTGGAGTTTTTACTGTTGTTGGGCGATGCGAAATACACGTAGTTGTCGTAAATGAATATGCCGCCTTGCGCGTAGCCCGTAGTACCCACCGTCTTGGGCGCGATCTTGGTAACGTCTACTATGTTTATGTCTTTCTCGTAATAGTCCTTGCCCTCGGTGTACTTGAACGCCAAGCCCTTGTCGTCCGCAACCGCATCGAACGTATAAACGCCGTCGCCGTATGCGCTGTCCGACTTTTGTCCGTTGAACTCGGCGCGGTAAAGCGCGCCCTTAACTACGTCGTCCCAAACGTTGGCTTTGCCGTCCGTGTCCTCGTAACCGCGCGTACCGTTTATAAAATACATGTAATTGCCGTAAGAGACCGCGCTTCCGCCTTGGCTCGTAACGACGTAAGACGTGTCTTGCGCGTCGAAATCTATTTTTCCGTAATGGTCGCCCGAACAGCCGACAAGCACGGGAGCCGCGCAAAAGACTGCGGTCGATAATATTGATACGGCGATTGTTTTTTTCTTCATGATTGCTCCGTTACCGAAATTATGTCCTATTTATGATAATCTAACCGCTTACCGCGTCGATCGCGGGATATAGCGGTCAATCACGCGCTTTGAATGTGAGCTTGGACGACGTAAGCCCGTCGCCCGTTACCTTTACGACTGTCTTGCCCTCTCCGTCCGGCTTTATCACGGCGAACGCTTTTCCGCCGTAAGCGGGACATCTGTCGAAAGCGTTTTTTCTGAGCATGGGGTCGGCGTTTATAAAGCCGAGCAGTTTACCGTCCGTAACGGTTATTTCCAGCTCGCGCATGGCGTACGGAACGATCTCGCCTTCCTTGTCGCAAACGTCCACGTACAAAAATCCGAGGTCGCCGCGCTCGAGCGACAAGTTCTTTTCGTATGCCGACAGCTTTATCGATTTGGGCGAGCCCGCCGTCTTGAGCGTGGTGCGCGCGCATTCCACGCCTTTGAAATACGCCACCGCTTCCAGTGTGCCGGGGTAATATTCGGTAGTGAACGTAGCCACATGCCGATTGAGTTTGCCCGCGAGTTTGCGGCCTATAAGTCTGCCGTCCAGATACAGCGCCACAACAACGCCCGACGTATACACCTTGACGGTTACCTCGCGACCCAAATGTCTCGGCCAATTCCACATGGGAACGGGCTCGTCCGTATCGGGATCGAGGACGGTTATGTACACCACGTCCCTCGCGCCGAGAAGTATGCGTTTATAAACGCTTTGCGGCTTTTCGTCGCACATTGCGTCGAGGTCGCCGCGCGTCGTTATTATCTCGTTGAGCTTGCCGCCGCCCGGATAGTCTATGCCGCAATCGTTAAAGTCGCCTATGACGCGCCCGTTCTTTTCGGTCTCGTCCAAACTTTCAAACGCGCGGTCGGAGCTTGTCCTTGCCCCCACTATCAAGCGGTTGCGCTTGAACTTTTCCGTTTCGTACAGCGGATACAGATAATTGAATCCGCAAACGTCCACCGAATCGAACGCGCCCGCGGTGAGCGTATCGAAAAGATCTTTTTCTCTGCCCGCGTTTATGAGCGCGGCGTCAGTATCTCCTATCTTGCGCACGCCCGCTTCTTCCAGCTCCTTTACCGTAGGAACTTCCTCGCGCGCGGATACCGTGATAGGTCTCGTATCGTCTATTTGTCTTATGCGCTCCGCTATGTCGGCGATTAGCTTATGTCCGCCGTGGCGACCGTAACACTCGGGAACGTCGTCGGCAACGCCGTACATAACTACGCACGGGTGGTTGCGAAGAGCGCGGACGCTCGCTTCTGTACAGCTCACGCCGTCTGCAAAAAGCTCGTGTCCGTCCAGCGGAGACTTGCCCGCGCGCAAATGCGAAAACAGATCGACAAACGCGTACATGCCTATGTCGTCGAGCGCGTCGAGCGCGGCTTCGGCGGGACATTCCACAAAATGCACCGCGTTGTAGCCGATATTTTTAAGCGCGGTAAATCTGCGCTTTTCGTTGGAATAATTGCAAACGCCGCCGAGCGCCGCATCCGCATGGGAAACGTACGCGCCCATGAGCAGCGTGTTTTTGCCGTTGATGTAAAGACCGCGCTCGCCGTTGAGCATGCGCGTTACTATGCCGAAGCTCGTAGAAAGGGCGCGCTCCGCATTGTCGGGCGCGATGATCTTGGCAGTCAAACGGTACATGTACGGATCGTTTACCGTCCACTCGTACGCCTTTGTAATGCGCACTCGCACGACAAAGGTCTTGACGGACGAGGCGCGCATGAATATTTTGCGCTGTTTTTTGCCCGCGCGTTTGCCGCGCGCGTTGGCGACCGAACAGTCGAGCGTGAACTTGACCGCTTCTCCGTCGTTGCGAACGGTAACAGAAACTACGGCGTACGTCTTGCCGTCCGCCGTTTCGGTCTTGACAAAAAGAGAGTCGCACTCGAAATCGAGTTTGTTTTGAGTAAAAAGCTTAACGCCGCCCGCAATGCCCAATCCGACATACTTGTCGCTCATCTGCGCCGACGATACCATTTGCAATGCGAGCGTGTTGCGCAGTCCCGAAAGTTTGCCCGTAAGATCGAACGAATTGGGCGCATAACCGTCCAAACGCCCGACCAGCTCGCCGTTGAGCATGACGTCGCCTCTGCCGCAAGCCCCCGATATATAAAGAGTGGTCTTGCCGCTTTTGACCGTAGGAATATCTTTAGTCAAGGTAACGGCGGCGTCCGGTCTGTAGCCGTTACGCTCGCCGAAAGCGCATGCGTAGTCCTTGGCGATATTTACGGTCGCGTCATAAGGCAAATCGCACACCGAAACGTCATCGCCCGATGTAATTTTCCATTTCGCGTTTAAGTCCACACTTTTCATATTGCCATTATAACAATTACAATAACAAATTGCAAGTAAATTAAGGGGTTTTTTGTATTTACGCGTCGCCGCAGATCAAAATTCCGCAAGTTTACGCGCAATTCGTTGCAACACGCCAAACACGGCGGGCAACGCGCTTTTATGCGTCATGCGGCGCGTATGGCTTCGAGCTATGCGATGAGCGACGAAAAAAACGTAACGCCCGCGCCGAGCGCCGCCGACAGCACATACATCGCGACGATTATCGCCACGGTGTTTTTTATCGGTCTGTTGCGGCGGATGAGAACTGCATAGCCTATGCCCGCGCTCATGCAAAGTCCCGCGACCGCGCCGCCGAGATGAAGCCCGCCCACGATATAAAGCTCGGTTATCACTACCGACGAGGCGCAGTTGGGTATAAGCCCTACGAGCGCCGCCACAAAAGGTTGAGCGTATTCGGATGCCGACATAAACGCCGCGAGCCTATCCGTACCCACATAGTACACGACCACGCCGAACAGAACGTTCACGGCTAAAATAAACGCAATGACCGTTGCGGTATGCACGAGCGGATGCCCCATATACACGCGCCAAAAATGCGCCGCCTTTTGTTTTTTTGTAGCGCCGTCGCCTATCGGTGCGCGCTCCGCTATGCTGTGGTGATGACAGCCGTGTATATGCGCATGCGCGTGTTCGTCATCTTCTTCTTCGTCCGAGCCGTGCGGCGCGTGTTCTTCGCCGACTTTTTCTTCTCCGTTATCGACCGATATATCGACGCTCGAACAAGTCTTATCGCCGTCCGCGTCTTGCCGCTCACCGCTTTGTTTATCGCGCAAAGCCTTACGCGACGTTAGCTTTTCTATCAAAAAAGCCGAGTAGCCCACGATAAGCGCAAAACAAACTTTTACGATGAGAACGGGCAAAATTTTGACTACGCCCTCGCGGCTGGACAGCATTATCAAAAGCGCTTCATCCGAAGTCGCTATATACACCGCCAAAAGCGCGCCGAGCGCTATGCGCCGTTCGGAATACAGTTCTGTTGCCACAACGGAAAAACCGCACTGCGGGAGAACGCCCACCACCGTGCCCAATAGCGGCGCGCCGCCGCCTTTCAATATCCTATTAGCTTTAAGCCCTTTCGATTTGTATTCTATTATCTCAATGACAAAGTTCATCAACAGCAAAAAAGGCAGTATTTTGAGCGTATCGAGAAACGCGTCCAGAAGAACGTCGCCCATACTACAGCCTCTCCGCGTATGACGTTTCTATCAGGTCGGCTATCTGCTTTGCCGCGCGCGGCGACCGCCCGCCCTTTTTGAGCGCGGCAAGCTCGGCAACGGTAGCATACTCGTCCCGCCACTTCATTCCGCGCGAACGCAGTATCTGCTTTAAAATGTCTATGAACCCGTCCTTTCCGGGGTTGATATACGTAACCACAAGCCCGAATCTGTCGAACAGCGCAAGCTCGGCTTGAGTCTCGTCGTTCTTGTTGCGCGCGTCCGCCTTGTCTCTTTCTTTAAACAGATGTCTGCGGTTGGACGTGCAATACAACAGCGTATTGCCGCTCGAACTGTCGAGCGAACCCTCAAGCGCGGCTTTGAACCCGTCCGCTCTGCCGTCCGTCTCGTCAAAGCTGAGATCGTCTATAAAAAGAATGAATTTCTGCTTTAGTCCGTACAGCTCGGAATTGAGCTTGGGAAGCTTTTCTATATCGTTTTTGGAAAGCTCTATAACCTTGAGCTTGTCGCGGTATTCCCGCGCGAGCGCGCGCACCGTAGTGGATTTGCCCGTACCGCGATCGCCGTACAACAGCGTGTGGAACGCGGGCAGCCCGTTGATAAAGTTTTCGGTATTGCGCACGATCTCCGCTTTTTCTTCGGCGTAATTCTTAAGATCGGACAGACTTGCGTCAACGTCGTGCGCGGGATAGAACTGTCCGTCTTTGTAAACGAACGCATTTCCGCCCGATATCCGTCCGCAGCCGTTGGCGGCATAAAACGCCGCAAGCTTGTCGAACGTAACCGAAAAACCGCCGAACGCGAACCGCGGCAAAAACTCGCGAACCGCGTCGGTCGCATAGTCGTCGGGCTTTATGAGCGACAGTTGTTTGAACGTGGTAAGCTCGTTGTTCACTTGCGCTTTCAGTCCGCTCGGCAGTCTGTCGCCGCGCGCGCAGCAGCGGCTGAACACGTTGTCGTCGCTCTCCGCAAGCAGCTTGAGCCACTCGCCCGTGCTCTCGCACCCGCTCTCCGCAACGGCGCGGAACACGTCGGCGCAGCCCTCCACCCGATCGACTGCGCTCGCGCACGTCAAAAGATCGGCAAGCGGCTTGCACCGCTCGGCGGTATGTTTGAATATGGAGATAGCGCGGTAGCGCAAATACAATCCGTCGTCCATGCTTAAATTATACCACTAATGTAAAACCGTGTCAACGGATACGCCGAACGCGCGAGGCTTTAGAACGTATGCCGCCGTCGTTTTTTGTTGACTTTGCTCGACCTTTGGTTTAAAATATCGGTAGACGACGCGACGTAAAAAACACGTCCATACTAACTTAAACGAGCGGAATATATGACGAGAATAAAAAGCGAACAAGATATAATAGACTTGACCGACGAATACGGCATTTTGCCGTTTTGGTCGGAGGAAGGCTTTTCCGCATGGAAGTTCAGCGACGTGAATTTCAACTCGCTGTGGTATTTGCGCGAAAAAGCGGTAAACTCCAAACAGCTCGTTTACGGTCGGTTCGTAAACAAAAAAGCGACTTTCGTATCGCTTAAAGTGCTGCCGCACCTCTGCGCGTTAAGGCGCGACGGGTACGACTTCGACTCGCTCGCCGACGAAGGCAAAGCACCACGCCGCGAGATACAAGTAATGAACGCCGTGGGTAGCGAGCCTACCCCGTCGTACGCGCTCGGCAAGTCGCTCGGCATGAAAGGCTTCGACGGCACGGTCGCGTCGCTGCAAAACAAGACGTATTTGTGTCTGTCTTTTAAAAAGAGCTATATGGGCACAGCGTTATTGTGCCGTCCCGAAGATATGTTCGGCTACGACTTCGTGCGCTCGGCGTACGCTCTTTCCGCGGAAGAAAACGCGCAAGAGATATTGCGCCTTGCAAAAGGCTTAAACGAGTTCACCGAAAAAGAACGTATAAAAATACTGTCGATCGCAGTATAGCATTATTTAGATTAAGTAAAATCAAACTAAACGCCTCCGAAAGTTTTATCGATCCTTCGGAGGCATATGACATTTTCACGCAATTAAACTATATAATATCATCTCCGCCCCATCTACATAATCCCAGCCCATCCACTTCGGAATCATAATAGCGATACAAACGACAAAAAATAAAATTATACAACCGCATATAACGATGCCGACGATCGCAAGCCCTTTGCCCTTTTTATACGTTTTGGATTTGACCAATCCTATTATCGAAAACACTAAACCGATCGGCGTAGCACAAATCGTTAGAGCCAGTACAAAGCCCGCTATCGAAAAGCCGTTTGTCCGCTTTTCGCGAACGGATTTATTTTTATTGACAGATACCGCTCCCCCATGTGGCGCGTTCATAAAATCGGGTAATACGCTTTGTTCGTCGAACACGGTGTGCGACACCGTCCATTTTTTGGCTTTTACAAAGAGCCAGAACGAATAAATGCCCAACGTGATGAGAGTTAGCAACGACCACTGCACGCATTTGCCGAAGTACTGCGCCGCGCGCCCGTCAAAGACGAAGCGAACGCCGTCCACCGTTCTGTGTTTGCAAAACCACCGTTCTTTGTAGCAGTGCGCCCAATACATGCCGAAGCCGAACGTTATTACCGTAACTAAGCCTGTGAGCAATTTAACGCCCAAAAGTCCAAACGCCGTGCCGTCGAACCGCGAGGCGTTTTCGCCGTCCTCCGCCCTTACCGCGTCGGCAAAATGGGTATGGCTTGTTTTCCACTTTTCGAGCGCTACCGACATGCAAAGCACGTAGTATATGCCCAGCGTTACGACGGACAAAAGCGTCCACAGCATGTACTTGCCGAACAACTGCCCGCCCTTGCCGTCAAAGCAAAGCTGTCTGCCGTTTATGTAAGTATGACTGTACTCCCAGCGGTATTTATAGCATATCATGGCGGGGCGCGCCAAAAACAGCGTGATCACCGAAACGAAATTTACGAGCCAGTTTACAAACGCGTTTGCAAACGCTCCGCCCGTAAACTTGGAAGGATACGCGAGCGGCTCTTGCTCTTGAGCTATACTCGTCTCCCCATCATCTACCGCAGTTTCGCCGCAGTGGCAGCAGAACTTTGCGCCGTCGCTAATCTTTTCCCCACACTTACCGCAATACGCCATGCTTTTTCTCCTTTGCCTATCAAACGTTATAACTCGATATATTATAACCGCGCGGCGATGAATCTCTAACGGATACCAAAAAATTTGGTAAATATTGATTTTGCATGAAAATTCGGTTATAAACTATTAAATGGTAATACGCTTTTCCAATAATCTCCGCTTGTTGAGAAAAAGCAAGCGCATGACGCAGTATGAACTCGCCGAGCTGCTCGGCGTAGATCAGCGTACAATAAGCGTATGGGAAAAGGGCAAGTGCGAACCCGATTTTACGACGCTCGCCAAACTGTGTGAGATATTCGACGAGGACTTCGACAATATCCTTACATAAGCGCGCGAGCAATGACCGAAAATTTTTTAAAAAATTTCAAAAACTTATTGTATGCCATAACTTGCTGTGATATAATGATAGTTAAGATAGCGCGAACGGCGCATGCCGAGAACGCGTATCGATATATCGTTACGGAGCTTATATGGGCGAAAAGATTTTTACCGACAAAGATTCGGCGGTTTTGATGAACACGGTAAACTCCACGGGAGTTTTTGTTACTTGCGGCACTCAAGCGCCGAATATAATGGTTACGCACGGCGGCGCTGTGGGCAAGCTGTGGGGACGGAAGATATTTGCGCTGCCCGTCAAGAGCAGCAAGTATTCTTACCAGATAATCTGCAAGACCAAAAGCTTTGCGCTGAACGTTCCCGCCCGCGACATGCGCACGGAAATAGCTCTGTGCGATACGATATCGGGCTTTAAATGCAACAAGTTTGAAACGCTCGGCTTGCACCCCAAGCGCGCGCGCTCCATAGATTCCTACATACTCGGCGAATGCGGGTTGATAGTCGAATGCAAGTTGATAGCTCATATCCCGCCCGAAGCGATAGAGAGGCAAACGGAAAAACTGTTCGACGCGGGAAGAGCGCACACACTGTTTATAGGCGAGATTGCCGACAGCTACAGACTGCGCTGACAGCGCATCAATAAAACACAACGCGCATCCGACGGATAACTAATCGTTCTTTCCGTCGGTTTGTTTTTGCTTTTTGTCCTTTCCGCCGCGCTTTTTGCGCTCGCCGTCCTTTCCGTTTAAATGGAATACTTGCGAAAAGCTTGCGTTTTCGAGGTCGAGCTTGTGTTCTTTTTGCCTTGTCTTTTCCACACGCAACGGCAGCGGCGCATGTGCAAACGGCATAACAACGGCGTCGGTGCGACTGCGCACTTCCAGCTGATTGTACGGCACTGTTATATTATTGCGCTTGAACTCGTTGTAAACGTTCTCCACTACGTAATAGTAAACGTCCCAATAGTCCTCCGTATCGCACCAGCAGTTGCAAAAGAAATCGAGCCCGCTCTGCCCCAAAACTTTAAGACGGCAGAAGGGCGCGGGATCGAGCAGTATCCTTCCGTCGCTGTTCATAACATCGGACACCACTTTTTTTACAAGATCCACGTCCGTTTCGTACGCTACGGTAAATGTAAACTCCACGCGGCGCGAGCTGTTTGCGCCTGCGTTTGACACATTGCCGTTGACTATTGCGCTGTTGGGTATGGTTACGCGCTTATTGTCCGTTGTATTGAGCGTGGTGAACAAAAAGTTTATGTCGGTAATGCTGCCTTCCACGCCGCCTACCGAAATGTAATCGCCCTTTTTGAACATTTTGGTCGCAACTATGACTATGCCGTTGGCGAGGTTGGCGATATTGCTTTCGAGAGCAAGCCCCACCGCCAACAGCAACGCGCTGAGCGCAGTAACTATGCCCGTTATCTGCACGCCTATTATGCCGAGCAGAACAAGCGCCAATATCAAATACAGCAATACTCTTATTACGGCGATTATAAACTGCTGCGCTATTTTTTCCATCTTGCTCTTGGCGAATATGCGTTTAACTATGTTCACCACGAGCTTGACCGCAATAATGCCCAACGCCGCTACGGCAAAAAACAACACGATGTTCCACGCGTTAGTCGTAAAAAAATTCTTGACCGACGTCCATATGCTCGACCAATCCATACTCCACCCGTTGCCTTGTTTTATCGGGCGCAAATCGCCCTACTCTAATAAATGGACATGATGAGCGCTTTTTATACCGATCACAGCCGCGATACCACCTCGTTCAATATACCGAGACCGTTATGCAAATACGCGATAAGACCGTAGAGCGCTTCCTCCACCGTTTCGGCTTGCAGCCAAATTATCAATTCTTCTGTAAACTTATTTAATATTTCGTTTAATTGCATATACGAGATAGCCCCTCCCTCTTTGTTATTACGGATCGCCCGATATGCAAATTTTACTACAGATATTTCTGTAAGTCAAGACTTTTTACAGATATTTATGTAAAATATAATAAAAAAGGAAAGTGCCATGCTTAATTACGGGGAAGCGTTAAAATATCAAAGAGAACTGAGAAATCTAAGTCAGACGGATCTTGCGAAAGCTACGGGATTAAAACAGCAAATGATAAGTCATTGGGAGGCGAACAAAGGGCTGCCCAATATCGATTTTTGCGTAAGGCTTGCCGAATATTACAATATCGGCTTGGACGAACTCATAGGGCGGACGAAATAAAGCATATCGCGCACATGCTCGGCTAAAAAATACAGCCCGCCGTATTCGCAAGCGAATATAGCGAGCTGTTTTATATATGTAAAATTTTACAATAGGCAGACTTTCCGTCGTCTCTGTTGCGACATTGGGATCAGTCTATTATTTCTATAGTTTCCATGACGATGGGATCGAACGGGATATCGCTGAACTGCTGCCATCTTCCCGTCTTTGCCTTGCCGTATTTGACGGCGGTCTTAACGCTCTCTTCGTCTGCGCAGCGTCCGAAAGCGGCGTATTCGCCGTCCAAGTGCGGCGTGTCGGCGACGCATATAAAGAACTGCGAGGACGCGCTGTCTTTTACCATTGTGCGTGCCATGGATATAACGCCCTTTTCGTGCTTTAGCGTATTGTTTACGCCGTTGGACTTGAACTCGCCTTTTATCGTCTTGGCTTCTTTGGGTATCAAGCCTTTATTATCGTCGAAAACAAAACCGCCGCCCTGTATCATGAACCGATCTATCACGCGGTGAAAACACAAGCCGTCGTAAAAATGCGCGTTGCACAGCTCCACGAAGTTTTGCACCGTTATAGGCGCACAGTCGGGATACAACTCGAGGTTTATCACATTGCCGTCCGCAAAACGTATTCTCGCTTTGACTGTTTTTTCCATTACATCCTCCTTGATAGGAAATTATCCGCAAGTTATTTATATGCGCACGCATGGGCATGCGCCGTGATCTGTTCTATTTTACCATACAAAAAAGCGCGTGTCAATAGCCTCGCGCCCTTTTAAAACGGCTGCCGCGCTTACCTATTATTTTGGGAAAACGCGTCGAGCGCACGCAGCACGTCGCTTGACGACTGCGCCATGTTTACGGCGTCGCGCAGCGCTTTCCCGCCCTTAACGCCTTTAAAATAATGAACGAAAAATTTTCGGCACTGATTTACGGTGTAACGCTCGTCGAAGTAACGCTGCAAAAGCCTTACGTGCCTATGCGCTATGTCGAGCGGCGACGCGCGGCGCGTACCGAAAACGCACGGATCGCTCAGCGCAGCGCGCCCTATCATGACTGTCGCAAACATATGTCCCGAAAGCTTTGTCGCAATGCCCGCGTCTATATCGCCGTTGGCTATAACGGGAATGTGCGCGCGCTCCGCCACCGCCTTTACCATGTCGATGTCGGCAGCGCCCGCATACCGCTGCTCGGCGTATCTTCCGTGCACGGCTACAGCCGCCGCGCCCGCTTCTTCCACTGCTTGTACAAGCTCGAACACCCGCGCGTCGTTCATGCCGTAACCCAATCGCGTCTTTACCGTTACGGGCTTGTCCGCACTGCCCACCAAAGCGGCTACAATGCGCCCCGCGCGCTCGGGATCGTTCAACAACGCCGCACCGTCGCCGTTTTTGACTATCTTGGGCATGGGACAGCCCATGTTCACGTCTATTATGTCGCAACGGAGCAAGGGCGCGGCACGCGCGAAATCGCTCGGCTCGTTCCCGAAAAGCTGCACGCACGACGGCGTTTCGCACTCGGCTGTCCGCATGAGCTTGTCCGTAGCTTCGTTGCCGTGCACAAGCCCGCGCACCGACACCATTTCGGTCGGAGTAAGAGCCGCGCCTTCCTCGCGGCAAAGCGTGCGAAAAGCGATATCGGTATAGCCCGCCATGGGCGCGAGCCAATACCCCGATATCTCGTACTTACCTATTTTTACCGTGTTGCACGGCGGTTTTTGCGCTTGTATATTCAAAGCGAACGTATTTTGTCTTTAACGACGCGATTGAGTTCGACCTCCGCATCCTTGCCCTCGTTGGCAAGCGCAGCCGCCGCCGCGGCGATAGCGCCTACGTAATCGCGCTTGTCTGCCGCCGCTTTAAACTCGCTTTCGGGATCGCCCGCCACGTCTATCTTTTTGAGCTTTTTGTGCGTCTTTTGACACAACAGCAGCGACGGGAAATTATCGGGAAGTTTATTCAACTGCGTTTTAACGCTGTCGTAATGCTTTTCGACCGACTTTGCTTTTTCCCACAGAGTGAGCGCATCGTCCGCATTGGACGCGCTGTCGCCGCCGAATATGAACGTATGCCTGCCGATGAGCTTTTTGCAAAGCTCGTCGCAAACGTCGTCGAAATCGAATTCTCCCGCGCGGCGCGCAATGTCCGATTGCAGCACCGACTGCAAAAACACGTCGCCGAACTCTTCGCGCATGTTGGCTACATCGCGCTTGTCTATAGCGTCCACCGCTTCGTACGCTTCTTCTATCATGTTGATGCGTATCGATTCGTGCGTCTGCACTCTGTCCCACGGACAGCCGTCGCCGTCGCGGGCGAGCCGCGCTATTATGCGCACCGCGTCCGCCGCGTTGTAACGCTCTTTATCGAAATCTTTTTGACCTTTTATCTCGACCGCGTCCGCGCGCTCCGCACACAGTATATCGGTCTCTACGCCGTCGGCTATGACTTTTACATTGCCGTAAAGCTTGACGATCTTATTTTTTATCGCCGCAAAGTTTTCCGCCGCGTCGAAAATACAAACGTCTATCGACGTGTCTATTACGGGCACAGACAAAAACGTCTTGCCGCAGAGAGTGATAAGGTCTCTTTTCTCGCCGCTCATCGTGTGTACGCTCCGAATTACTGTAACGATCTGATGTGCTTTTCCACTTTGACGCACAGCTCTTTGAGCGCGCCGCCGTCGAACGGGCTTTTAAGCCCCGCGTCGTGCGCGAGAGCGTCTATGTCTTTTGTGCCGCCCGCATTCACGAACGCGAGATAGCGCGACAATGCGTCTTTATAGTTCTCTTCCGCAAGCTCGCCGAACTGCAGAGCGAGACATGTGGACAAGCAGTAATCTATATAGTAGAACGGCGATTGATAGATGTGCGTTTGATACTGCCATCTGCCGCCTATGTTTATATACGGAACGTCGCTCATATCAACGTACGGACGGAATTTGCCTTCGAGCTCCAGCCAAAGCGCTTTACGCTCGGCGGGCGTCATTTCGGGCTTGGAATACACAAGCTCTTGGAAGTAATCTACTATAACGCCGTAGGACAAGAAGTTCAAAGCGTCGAATATCTGCTGATATGTCGCTTCTTTTGCGCGGTCGCCGTAGAAGCGATCGTTGTAGCGGTTGCAGAGCGCTTCCATGCCCATAGAATGGGTCTCCGCAGTCTCCATGCCGCCCACAAACAAGTCGGGATCTATTTTGTTTACATATGCGCGCCTAAACGCGTACGCATGCCCGAGTTCGTGCGTCAATACGCCCACGTCGTCCATAGTTCCGTTGAAATTGGCAAATATAAACGGCTGACCGTAAGATCTGAACATTTCCGCATATCCGCCGTTCTGCTTGCCGTCGCGCGCAATATAGTCAATAGCTTCCGCCTCGCACATCGATCTGAAGAACTCGCCTATATCCGCGTCCATATCGTCGTACATCTTTTGCGCGGCTTCGATCAGATCTTCCGCAGTTCCCACGGGATCGATATTGCCGCCCTCGATATAGTTGTCGTTATCGTAAATATGCACTTTGTCTATGCCGAAACGCTTGGCAAGCTCGGCTTTGAGCGCCGTGAGCGCGGGCACTACGTCGTTTAACACCGACTCGCGGAACACCGCTATTTCCTTTCTGCCGTAGCCTATGTGCATCATGCGCAGATCGCCCATTTCCACATAGTTGTCAAAGCCCATCTTTTTAGCCATGCGCGTGCGCACTTTGACCATGCGGTCGTAAATATCGTCAAGCTGCGCGCTAACGGTAGCAAGCGTTTCGCCTATTACGGTAAATGCCGCCTTGCGCACCGAGCGGTCGGGGTCTTTCGCAAAGCCGCGCATCTCGCTGAGCGTTACGGTCTTGCCCTTCCACGGATACTTAAGCCCCGTCAAAAGATCGTCGTACTCGGTAACGAGCTTGTTTTCTTCCACGCAGTCATCTATTATCTTTTCGTCCATGATGCGAAGCTGCGCGCGCATATTGCGTATGATTATAGGGTTTATGGTTTTTTCGAGTTCGCCTATATGCTTGGAGTTTATCATAGCCTTGTTCAATTCGGTTATTTTAGCGGATACGGCGGGCATATTCTCGTCGTAATAATTTTGCTCCGCCGAATAAAACTCGTCATGCACGTTGAGCGACTTGCGCGTCGCGGCGAGCGACACGTTGTCGAACGCTTTTTCAAAATACTCGTTAACGTCGTCGCGCAACGCGGAAAGCTCCGCTCCGCTCTCGGCGGCTTGCGCCTTTGCTATCGACTCGTCCAAAAATTTGACCGCGCCGTCGATATCGACGCGTTCGTACTTATAATCTTTGATCTTTTTTACCATTTCCGTTCTCCTTGAAAATATGGAACAATTATACCTTATTTTCATAACATTGTCAACCGAAGCGCGTTTGCAACACCGCACGACAAAAAAATATCCCGACTGTTTTTACAAAATCGTCGAGATATTTACTTGAGCGTATATAAGATATCTTGATCAATATCACAGCCGCAAATGTTACGCGACTTTTAATTACCCCTCGTAACGGTCGAGATTGGCGCGGATAGCTTCTATGAGACGTTTTTCGGACGCCACTTTCGTATCCCGCGCCACCTTTGTGCAAACCGATGTGCTGTACAGCCTCGAAAGATCGTCGACAAGATTTTTAAGGTGGATGGTGTCAAGGATGTTCACCGAGCCGCATATCTCTTCGGGGTTCGTCGCCGCGGGAGCGGGTGCGGCAGTCGTATTAGTTGCGTTCTTTTCCATAAAATGTCTCCTATTATATATATTTTTGTCTATGACTCATAAATATTGCGCTGCTCTCTATAAGCAATGCCCGTCGGTACGATCGATAACAGCGGCACTATTCAGTTCGCATTACAATATAATATGACTCATACACATCAAAAATGTATAGTAATACAAAACATTCTGATAAAATATCGCCTTAAATCGATAGAAACGCAACTCTGATTTTTAATTGATTATTTAGCAAACGGGTAAACTCGTGCTACTGATCAGTCCAAAGCGAAAAGCTCCGAAAATGCGCTCAAAGAGATATCCGCTCTTTCGTATCCCGATGCATCGTGCAACCCAACGGCAGTAAAGCCGCCGCTTTTTGCCGCGTCGATACCCGTTTTAGCATCTTCCACAACATAGCAATCGCAAGCAGACAAACCGAGCTTTTGCGCCGCCTTTACAAACACTTCGGGGTCGGGCTTGCCGTTGACTATATCGTTGCCGTCTACCACTGCGTCGAAATAATCGCCGTAGCCTATCTTATCGAGAATAAACCGCGCGTTTTTGCTCGAACTTCCTATGGCGAGCAGATAGCCTTTTCCCCGCAACGCTTTAAGCGTTTGAGTTACGCCCGTAAGCCTATCGTCTTGCGTAAGCCCTTCGAGCGAACTGCGGTAACGCTCGTTTTTAAGCTCCGCCAAAGCGCATTTTTCTTCTTGCCCGTAAACTCGCGACGCGCGTTCGAGAATGATCTCCAAACTCTCCATTCTGCCCACGCCGCGCAGTCTGTTGTTTATAACTTCGTCGAAATAGATATTTTCGTCGTCGGCGATGCTTTTCCATGCCGCATAGTGGTAGCGGTCGGTGGAAACTATCACGCCGTCGAGATCGAATATAAACGCTCTTTTCATAAATTGCCCTCGTCAAAAGTAAAGATTTTATTTATAGGTATCTTTTTGCCGTCCGTCTCGAAAAACGCTTCGCCTTCCGCTTCGATCTTACAATAAGCGAGCGCGCCGTGTGCGAACTTGAAACGAACGTCGAGTTTCTTTCCGAACGGGCGCAGAGAATAGCTCACTTCTTCCACGCCCGCATAACGCGGACGGACTGTAATCGTTTTGTCGGCGGGACATATCGTCAATCCGCCTATCGAGTAAAAAAGATGTTTGACTGTGGATGCGAACATAGAATGATCATGCGACACCGCGCCGTCGCCCCGCCACGTTTCCCAAAACGTAGTTGCGCCACGCTTTAGCCAATACCCATAAGACGGATATTCCGACCTTAAAAAATGCGATGTAATGAGATCGTATCTTCCCGTTTCGGCAAAAAAGTCAAACAATAGCTGCGTGCCGAATATGCCCGTATCGAGCGGTGCGCTTTCATATTTATTTATTATTTTAGCGCGCAGTGTGTCGTCGGAAAGTCCCGCCGCCCAAGCAAAAAGCGCCGCGCCTTGATCGTTGTCGGCATAGTCGTTCCCGCCGTAATGCTCTTCGATCGCACTTCGACATTCGGTCAAAACGTTTTCAAACTCGAACGGCTCTGACAGCAAAACGCACAGCTGTTTGTAATATGTCAAATATCGCACGTACAGACAAGTATTTACGAACGACGGCGGAAGCCGCACGTCATCGGGCGTACACCATTCGCCGAGAAACCATACGCCCTCGCGCGGCGCGCACACAACGCCGTTTTTCCTAATGCCCGCTATAAACTCGCACCATTTGCGCATCGCGGGAAAAAATCTTTTAGCGGCGTTAAGCTCGCCCGTGATGCGGTATAACGTATGACACAGCGTAACGACAGCTCCGCCCCAACCGACCGGTCCGCCGCCACCGCCTTCGAAAGGCGCGGTATTGCACACTTCGCCCGTCTCGCTCTGCCCGTCGACAATATCCCGCAACCATTTTTCATATAGCGCCGCACCGTCGAACATAAGCAGCGCCGTCTCCGCCGCGAGCTGTCCGTCGGCGGTGTAGCCCAATCGCTCGCGGTGCGGACAATCGACGGGGATAGAGCCGTGATAGCCCGCGCGTATGGTGTCTCGCGCCGTGCGGAACAGCCAATTCAGCCCTTCCTCGCTGCACGAAAAATCGGCGATACACCGAACATCGGTGGAGATACATTCGACCGTTACATCGTCAACGTCGCCCTCCACTTCGATGTATCTAAAGGCATGCGGCGCGAAAAGCGGAGAAAGGAGCTGCCCCTTTGACGCGTGATAAAACTTGTCAGTCTGTATTTGCGAGCTGCCCAAAGACGTAGTAGAAAAATCGAGCGTGCCGTCGGGATAAAGCTCTTCCGCATATCTTGCCGTTACGCATTCTTGATCGCGCGCGCTGCGAAAAATCGCCCTGCCCGCAATGTTTTTGCCCACGTCGTAAATCGACTTGCCACTCGGGAGCTGCGCTATCCTACTCGCCGCAAAGCGTTCGTAAACCCTATCGGGCGGGCAAGGTTGTTTTTCCAACTGCGCATGCGGCGGTTCTATTTCCTTCGCGCGATATACTTTCGGCGGCTCTGCGAATAAATGATCTTGTATTTCGCCCGTATAAATATTGCTTGATCGTATCTCGCTCTCCGTGTATTCGAGCGTACCGTCAGAACACACTGTTCCACCGTCCGCGAACGTCAATTTGAAAATAAGCTTTAGGCTGTCTGCGTAGCTTGTGTTCCCTTCGCAAACGCGGTCTTTCTGCCGATACCAGCCGTTTCCGAGCAAGATCTTAAGTTCGTTCTCGCCGTCTATAAGCAAGTCGGTAACGTCGTAAACGTTGTAATATATCCGATGTCGGGATCCGCCAGCCACGGGATACAGCATAGAAGAGAGATCGCGCGGCTCGTAATCGGTTTGCGCAGGCTGATACATATCTTTGCCTATGCGCTTTCCGTTCAAAAACGCGCAATAAAATCCCAGACCGCAAATGGCAAGCTCGGACTTTCCGCTCTGCTTTTGCGCTCCGAACTTTTTTATGACGACGGGAGCGTCGTAATGCTCGTACGCCGTCCACTTTGCATTTTGCAACATCGTATACCACCGTTAAGTCGTTTGCGACGCGCCGCCTCTATCCTTTATTCTGCGCGGGCGGCTTGTTTGCTTTTTCTTCCCAAATAATGCCGAGGTTGGAAAAATCGGCGGAAACATTATAAGTACCGGTAACCTCGAATCCGAAATTGGTAGAACCGATATATAGATCATCGAACTTAGTGCTTCCGAGATAGTTGCGCTCGATGGCGAGATCGTAAGCCGATCTTGCCGCTTTCAAAAGATCGAAGCGCAGCTCCGTAGCTTGCTCTACGTCGGGCACAAGTCCCGTTTCCGACCATTCCGACGATGACGGCTGATAGATGAACGCGCCCGTATTCTCTTCCTTACCGCCGTCCTCTGCGGCAAAAAGGTCGCTCACCGTTCCCGCAAGACGATTGTCGTAAAGCAGAATGCCGAACCATATGTATTTGCCGTAATCGGGGCTGTCGTAGTTGCGGTTTTGCAAAGTAACATACCAAACCGCTTGCGCGCAGTGCAGCCCCGCATTGACTGCGCCGTGCATTTTGTCTTCGAGCTTTGTAATCTTATAATCCATGCGCATGGTAAGGCTTTGCATATCGGCAATGCGGATAAGCTCGTCGCCGTACCAGCTCTGCTCCATGAGCACGCACGGCCACGGCTGATTTTCCACTCGGTCGTTTTCGTATTCGACTTCGGCGTTGAGCGTTATCGTCAAGTCGCCCGTTTTGGTGTTTACGGAAACGGATTTTGCGGCGGGCGTAGTTTTATCGTATGTAAAGGTGTATTCTCCGAATCTGCTCGCGCGCGTACCTTCCATAAGGTCGTATTTGCTCGACCATTGCGCTATCGTCCACGTGGGCGCAGCACCGCTGTTTGCCGTTACGAGCGGTTTTGTATGGTAGTCGGGCGCGCCCTCGTCGAGCTTGGACAGACGAAAACCGTCGGTGAACAGCGTATCCTTTAAGTAATTATGTTCCTTTACTATAGGATCGAGGTCCGGTTCGGGATCGGGCTTGGGATCTGGTTTCGGGTCGGGCTTAGGCTCGGGATCGGGCTCGGGATCGACAATGGCGGGAGGTTCGTCTATATCGCCGTCGTCGGACGGCAAAGGCGCGCACGCTGCGATCGAAAACAAAAACGGCACACAGCATAATAGCGAAAGAATTTTTTTCATTTTATTCCACCAATAAAGAAAGTAGATTCATGCTGTAAATGCGCGCCATGAAATCGTTGGGATGATTTACGTTATTGCCCGTCATATCCATGTACTTTTTACCGCTGTCGAGAATATCTTTGTGCATAGCGCCCACATCTACGCAAGCTATGTTTTCGTACTGCTCCGCTATCTTTAAATTGAGCGCCGAGTATTCGGATTGATTTTTGCATTGATTCTTGGCTTGCGGATTGGCGAGCATCGTGCCGACAAGAATAATATCGCAATCGGCGTTACGCGCCCGAATGGAGTCTATCACCTTGCGGATGTTGTTGGCGTAGTTATTGAGTCCCACGTTTAGCGTGGCGTCGTTCATGCCGAAAGCGATTATCGCAAGATCGGGCGAATAGTCGGTCATTTCCTCACGCAAAAGCGCGGGCAACCCCTTTTGCTTTACAAGCTCGCCGCCCACCCAGCCGTCGGAGGGATTTTCGCTCACCGCTTGCATGCTCGTCCATCCGCCCATCGACTTGTTAGTGAGCGTGATATCTGCGCCGTATGCCCTTTCAAGCTCCGTTTCCATAAGCTCGTACCATGCGGGGAGGTTGGGATGGATCTTGAGAACGCTGCTCGAATTTGCGCCCGTGGATATACTGTCGCCGAACACGAGGATGTCGGTATGCTGTTTACTTTTCAACTTAGAAATCACGTTGGGAAGCTTATCGCCCATATATGCGGGAACGTTCTTCGTCCATTTCGCACTGTGCTTGTAGGTTACCGAAATTTGCAGCTGTACGATCTGATAGCTCTCGGTGTACGGGATATCCCAATTCCCGTCGGCGGAAGGTATGCCGGTAACAGTAGTGGAGCAGCCGGGGAAAACGTCTTTACCGAGATACTGCCGTTCGGTTATATACGGCATTGAAGTATTTACTTCCGTCTTTTTGCCGTCGATATCCTCTTCTATCGTTCCCGTAGCTGTTATCGTTCCGTCCGTGTATTCGAAATCGACGCCTTGCTTGTATTCGACCTCGCCCGAATGTTCGGCGTGGAAATACTGCTTGACGGAGATTATCTCGTCCGCCTCGAACAGCAACCGCCCCGAAGGCATGGCGGTTATATTTCCGTCTTCGTCCATGGGCGCGACAAGAATGACCGTTTCGTCGTACATGGTGTCGCTTTCCCAAAAATTTCTGATAAGATCGTCTTTCATCGTATCCTCCGGTTTTTTTCCGCCGCCGCAACCGACAAGCGCCGTCGCCGCGAAAAACGCGCAAGCGACCGATGCAAACATTTTCTTTCTATTCATGGATATCTCCTTTTATTTTTTTGACCGTTTTACCGCTCAGAGTAAACACTTGTCCTTCCAAGTTTATCTTACAAGGCGCGCCGCTCAAAAGCTCCGCCGTAAGCTTTTCTCCCGAAAGCGTAAGGCGTATCTTTCTGCCGCGATAAAAGAGCGTGAGCGTCGTTTTTTTCCAAAACGGCACGGGATTGGGAAAAACATGCAAGCCGTCTGTCTTGGCGCGCACGCCGAAAACGCCGCGCAGAACGGACAAATACCCGCCCGCCAAACAACCGCTGTGTACGCCTTGCCACGCCACTTCGTGAATGTCGTCGACGTCCATCTTTACCGTCTGCATGAAGTATCGGTAGAAAGAATACGCTCTGCCGTTATCCGCCGAAGCGATAGCGTGAACGGGGAATGTCAGAGAGCTGCTCGTCTCGCACATATGCTCGTAATAATCCCAATTTTGCGCGTAGAATTTTGTGTCCAGCCCCACATCGGCAAGCGTGTACAAAAGCGCGACGTCGGGCTGTTTAATTATCTGGCTCTTGTGATAAAGCCCGCTCTTTTTCATCTGGAATTGCTTCAACGAACTGCCGCCCGCCTCTTCGAGCGAACGCGAGAGCGAAAAGTATCCGTCGAACTGCGGGATCAATCCGTTTGTTTCCTTGGGCAGATACAGCTTGCTCGCTATTTCCTCGAACAGCGCGCGGTCGTCCTCGGCAACGGAACGGGAAAGCTCTTTGGAAAGCGACAGATACCGCGCGAAGATGTACTGCACGCTGTAGTTGGTATACGCGTCGTTATCGACGTAAGGATGATGTTCGTCCGTGCCCGTAACGCGCAATATCTCGTAGCGATCGCCCTTTTTCGCCGCTCTGTCGCACCAAAAGCGCAAGCACTCTTCCACGATCTCGAACCCGTAGTCGCGCATGAACTCCGCGTCGCCCGTCCAGTCGTAATAATTGAAAATACCGTAAGGGATGTCCGAATTTATATGCACTTGCATAAACGGATGACGGGCGTATACCCATACGCGCTCGTCCCCTTCGACCGAAGAGCAGAACGCGTATTTCGCGCCGCGATACCCCGCTTTTTCGGCGTTTTTCCTCGAAGCCGCAAGCATATTGTAACGGTATAAAAGCAGCTGCTTAGCCGTTTGGGGCGCGGTAGCAATAAAGAACGGAAGCTGGTGTATTTCGCAATCCCACCAAACGAATTGATTGTACCGCTCGCCCGTAAGACCCTTTGCCGCTACGCCGTGAACGCTGTCCTCTCTGCACGCCGAGATAGCCGTATGATAGCTCGCAAGTCTCAAATATCCGTCCGCCTCCGCGTCGCCGTCGATCTTGACGTCCATAGGCGCAAAATACGCGGCGTATGCTTCTTCGTGCGCCTTTTGCCGCTCGTCAAACGTTCCGCCGTATTGTCCTCTCAAGTTCTCGGCAAATTCGGAAAGCGGAGCTTGCGTATCGCGCGATGTTACGATGTACGTGAACTTTTCAAGCGTGTAACTCGCGGCGGGCGCACAGTCGCACGCTATTCCCGAAACGCCGTTTTCTTCAAAGACAGAAAGTTCGCCGAGCGGAAGCGCGTGGTCTATGAGATAGCGCGCCGAAAATTTGTATTTGTTGACGGCGTGAAACGCGTGGTCGATACGGCTGTCGCTTATAATGTTTTCGTCAACCGCGGTTATCACTTGCCCGCCCGTTTTGCGCAGACTGTCCACGCCCGAAAGGATGCGCACCTTTTCGGAGTGATTTACGGGCGTTACGGTAATGCGCTGACAGTAGAGATGACGGCATTCGAAGGACGCAAAGCGTTCGAATACGATCTCGGTCTTTCTTCCCTCTCCGTCGTTCCAAACCACGCGGCGCGTGAGCGCTGCGCGCTTTGGATCGAGAGAGCGTTCGTAGGAAAGGAGCTTTCCATCCCACGGGTAAAAGGTCCTGCCGCCGATCTCTATCCTAACGAACAGAAAGTCGTGCATGTTGACGCAGCTGTCTTGCTTCTCGAACGATTTGAGTTTTTCCTCGTCGAGATAGTACTTTTTCATGTACTCGTTGCCCGCAAACGGCTCGCATATCTCATATATTTCATCAATGAAACCGCGCACGAACGCGCCTTGCACTCTAAGAGATCCAAACTCCTCAAAGCTGCCGCGAATTCCCATATAACCGTTGCCCGTCGTGAAAAGCGCGGCGGCTATCGGCTCTTTGCTTGCGTCGTATTCGTTTTCGCAAAAATTCCCGTGTCTGTCTATATTCATGGCGTGTTCCTTTTTGGGAAAAAGAAGGGAGAACGATACGTCTCCCTTCCTCGTTCCTTTTTCGATCGTAGAATTATAGATTATTTTTCGCTGTCTTTATTTGCCGTGTTCTTTTTCTTTTTCAAAACGTACACGACAGCCGCCGCGCCGCCGCCGAGCACTATGACGCCGCCCGCTACGCTGAGACCTACTATCAAGCCAACATTATTCTTTTTGGCGGGCTTGGTCTCCGTATCGGGATCGGTGTCCGTATCGGGATCGGTATCGGGGTCGGGATCTACGTCTTTCGCTGCAAACGATTGATCGTCTATACTTACGAGCGTAAAGCAGTTGGGATCGCCCTTATAATCGGCAAACGAACCCATGGAGAAGTACACTTCGTCGTTGACGTTTACGCCGTTCATCTCGGCGATCTCGTCCGAAAGAACAAGCTCTACGCCGTTGACGTTAATGATATAAGCGGGATAGCTTTCTTCGGAAACGAAATCCTCGTAAATACCGTGCTTGACGCTTATCGTCAGTTTTCCGCCATCGAGCGGCGTCGCGATAACGCCGTTTACCATAATGTTGTCGGTGGGGCTCATTACCTGCACATTGCTTTCGACCTCGAAAAGCCAGACAATGATGTTGATGCCGCTCGACATCGACTTATAGGAGTTGGGCTCGTTGCTGAAATTGATCGAAAGGTTGTTTGCGCCTTTGGACGCTCCGTCCTCCGTCGTATCGCCGTTGTAATAAGCCATGTTCGTAAGCTCTACTACGACTTCGGTACCCTTCGTCAGATCGAGTTTCTTGTTGTAGTTGATACGCGCGGGGAATGCTGGTGCGGGTTGTTCGAAATATATCCCCTTGTCGTTCTGCTCCACTTTCGACAAGCCCGTCTGAGCAAAATCATACCAAACGTTCGCCTTCAATTTATCGCCGAGGGCGTTGTATGCCTCCGTGATAGTTGCGGTAGCCGCGCGGTCTTCGCCCAGTAATTCTAGAGTGATCGCTCTATAGTCCGAACGCACGGTATCGAAAGACGCAAGCGTTGCGAATTTGCCGTCGAGCGCGGCGGAAACGGAATGGATAGCATCGGTTACAAACGTTTCGAGCGCGGTGTAAAGCTTATCCACGCCCGCGTTATAACGGGTGTAAAGCTCGCCGTCGTCTGCCGTAAGCGTGATGCTCGATTCCAAAATATCTTTCTGTTCGAAAGCAGCATAGATCTTGGAGTAAGTCGAAAGGTCCTCGAGCGACTCTTCGAACGCTACGACGTACGCCGTCTTTACGGCTTCGGACGCGCTCTCTTCCTTTCCGGAAAGCGCGGCGTCCGCCGCCGATATTCTGCTCGTGTACGACGTTTTGTCCGCCTCGGCGAGCGCGTTGAGCGTCGTTTCGACTTGGCTTCCCGCAAACGCCGCTTTTACAGCTTTGACCGCCGCGATATCCGCGCCTATCGTCTCGGAAGCAATGTCGAGATCCTCGATCGAAGTTTCGTAGGATACGATCCATGCGAGCACCGAAAGCTTTTTCGAAGCATATTCGATCGCGCCTATACCTTCTTCGATAGTAGCCGCATTATCGTCGGATATCATCGCCTTTTTATCGGCATATTCGTCTTTGGCAGCCTTAACTTTATCGTTTGCCGCATTTACGCTTGACTCGGAAAGTATGCTTTCGTCGGCAAAGATACCGTCAAACGCAGTTTTCGCTTCGTCGATCTTGTCCTGCACCAAGCCCGTGATCACCGTCTGTACGGTGGCATTGGTCTTATAGCCTGCGTCTACCGCCGTAACGCGCTCGGTAAGTTCCGCTTTTTCGCGCGCTTTAAGTTCGTTTACCGCAACGAGCGCGGCTGCGCGCTTTTCCATCGCCGAAGTAAAGCTCGCTTCGTCGGTTATCTCGGCGTCCTCGTATGCCGTTACCTTTTCCAGCGCGGGCGCTACCTTCTCGGTCTGATACGCGCGGATATTGTCGTCGGACAATTTTACATTAAATCTGCCGGAATCGTTGGGAACAGAGAAGCCGATCGTCGTACAACCGTTTTCGTCCAGCACGGGAGCTATCGTTTCTTTTTTGATGTAGCCGTCGCAATAATAGCTACCCTCTTCCGTGCCGTAGTTCGGGTGAGAATCATGCAATACGTTTTCATCGGAAAGAGCTATCCTGACTTTGTAAGCCGTTTCGCTGTAGCTCTCGAACGTGATAGTATAATGCGTTTCGGGAACAATCGTCATTATCATATTAAACGTTAATTCATTGTAACCGAAACCCGCTTGTGTACATTCGGCATCTTGATAAATGAGTTGCGGTCCGTTCGAATCATGGTTTGACGCTACCGAAAAACGGTTTGTACCCCAATTTTCTCGATTTTGCCAATGAGAGAAAGTGATCGGTGATTGATCGCCGAAATATCCGTTTCCGTCATTGGCAAACCAAAATCCGCCGAACGAGTTATCAGCAAAACCCGAAACATTCATCTGTACGGAAAGACCGTCTAATTTGACTTTGTCTTTATACCAAGCGCGAGAGCCCCAGCCCGCACCGCCGACTTCCACAAAGCCGTCCGCCGAATATTTGGCGGTAGTATTCATCGTACCCCATTCATACGCGTTACTGCCGACCACTTCTGCGTCGGCGGCGAATAGCGAGTACCCGCCCGCCGTAAGAGAGCAAGCGAGTGCCACTGCTATGATACCCGACGTTGCTTTTTTGTTCATAATTACCTCCTATTTTTTTTGGCTTTTAGCCTTTTTATCGAATTTGTTTTTGCCGTCCGAAACGGCTATGTTTATTTTTTAAATACTTTGTACATGTTCATGGCGTGGATATCGACGTTTACATCGTAGCTTCCGGGGATCTCCCAGCCGATATTGGTAGAGCCGAAAACCATGTCTTCCCATTTCGCGCCTTTGAGCGCGCCCTTTTTCTGCGCGGACTGCACGCCCGCCTTGATAAACGGAAGCACGTCCACCTTAACGGTCCTCTTTTGACCCACCACCGAGGACGGCTTGTCCACAACGTTCCATTCGAGCGTGTCGTCCGCTTGCGCAAGCGAGAACATATAAATGAACATGCCCGTGTTGTCTTCCTTGCCGCCGTCGAACGCAGCCATGCCCGCAGGGCAAGAGCCTATGGCGCGCGTGTCGAACATAGAAAATCCAAACCACATCGACTGGCGATAGCTTTCGCTTTCCGGATTGTTGTTATGCATAGCCACGAACCACTGGAACTGCGCCGCATGCAGATCGGTCAACGGATATTCGGTCAGTCTGTCGCACTGCGTAACTGTATACTCGCACTCCCACATGATCCGCTCCGCATCCTTGACCGCCCCAAGCTCTTCGGGAAAATCTTGTCCTATGATATTGTGAGGCCAGTTTTCGGTAGCTTGCAATCTATCGCGGTATTGTCCGTTTTCGTCCTTTCCGTATTCCAAGCTGCCCTTTATAGCGAGCGAAATGTTGCCAGTTTTTGCGGCGTCGAACGCATAGAGCTTAGAGCCGTCGTAATAGCTCAATTTCGAGCCGTCGCGAGTCAAGTCGGCATCCATGAGCGAGATCGTGCAACCCCACTGCCCCATGCTCCAAATGGGATCGCCCGCCGCGCTTTTGCCGTCGAAGTCCAGCTTACCCGCGGGGATACCGCCCGATGTGTTGGCATGAAATTTGGAAACGGCAAGCCCGCGCGAAAAATTCAAGTCGCGCAGCATTTCTTGCATGGTCTCGTTTTCAGCGAGCGGTCGTTCGATGAGCCGATCGTCTTGTTCGATCTTCTGCCAATCCTCGCGTTCGTCTACGACGCCGCCGTCGTTGTTCGGTTTAACGCAACCGATAACTGCGCTTGCCACACTCAATGCCATAATGATAGACAGTCCTTTTTGAAAATTTTTCATAACTAATTTTTCCTTCTTATTGAACATCGACGGACAGTCGATAAAACGTCAAACCGACGTCGAAAGTACCCGTTACTTCCCAACCGAGATTGGTATTATCGAGAACTATATCGTTTACGTCGCTGTCGGGCAGATAGCCCTTGCTTTTGGCGTCGAGCACGGCTTCTTTCATGAACTCCGTAACGTCAAACTTCAAATGCACGCGCTTTCCGACGGCGACGGGTTCTTGCAGATAATTTTTAGAATCGATGAAATATATGTATTTACCCGTATTTTCCGGTTTGCCCCCGTCCTTTGCGCGAAACTCGCCGGGGAGCGGATACCTACGATCGTATATAGGGCATCCGAACCAGATAAAATCGCCTTCACCCTTTCCGCCCGATCTGTCGGCAAGCGCAAAGATCCAAGAAAACTGCGCGGTATGTATATTTTCGACAGGTTCTTTTTGGCGGCAGATCATCTTGTCGATGCAGAGTTCTATATCGAGCATGATGCGCTTCGCTTGCATGATCTTAGTTTTCTTTTCGAATTTCTGTTCGATGAGAATATGCGGCCAACCTTCGCCCTCTTGCCGCGGCACGGTATATTCTTGCGATGTGTTCAATTCGAGCGAGATAGTTCCGCGTTCCACATCGACGGTAACGTTTTTGCTCTCGTCGCAAATTTCGTATGCGCCGTTCTGATTGACGCGTTCGGTAACGTCCGCCAAATTGTGCTTGCAGCCCCATTGCGCCAGCTGCCACGAGGGATATTGCTTTGCGGTATTTTTCAGATTGAATATCGCCACGGGGCGATCGGTTACCCGTTTTTCCACATGGTGCAATTCAAACCCGTCGGAAAAATCGAGATCGCGCAGTAATTCCATTTTTTGCCTCCACTATGCTTGTCTGTCCGCTCACGCCTTTGTTTTTAAAGACAAGTGCGAAATTTTAACGCCCATTTCGGCTACATGCGTAACCTCCCAGCCGATATTGAGCGAGTTGAGCGCCATCGAAGAAAACTCCGACTGCTCGAGCGCGCCTTTGCTCTTCGCGTCGTCAAACGCTTGTTCGAGAATGGGGCGTATGTTCAACCTTACTCTGTAATCTTTTCCGCCCTCCACCGGACCGTCGAAAATATTCTTTCCGGGCACGGAATAGATATATTTACCCGTCGCGTCTTCCTTCCCACTGTCGAACTGTCCGCCGCCCGGGAACTCGGGATAGCGATCGTCGTACAGCGTGATGTTGAACCAAAAGTAATCGCCCACAACGCTGTCCATGTCGCGCACCGAAAAGATCCACTGGAACTGGCTTGCCCCGCCCGTCGTGTCGATGACGTTGGTTTTAGTCAGATTAAAATCGATCTCCACCCAGATCTCCGATTGCTCGGCGATTTTAACGCCGCCCGCGCTCTGCTCTATTATCAGATGGACCCAATCTTCGCCGTTTACGCGCGGCGATATCTCGCCCGCCTCGTTCAAGTACTCCTTGCTCGTATCGACGTTAAGATTGAGCTCGCCCGTAGACCGATTTACCGACGCGAACTTACTTCCCGATCGATTGGTGAGCGTTTCGTAATCGCCGTCTTTTCCCTCGATACCGTAGCCCTCGTCGAAAAGCGTGGGGAGCGTCAGATCGTTTTTCGTAGAATCGTAGCGCCATGCGTCCGTTCCGTCGTCATTCTTACGAAAGCGCGTCGTCGAAAGATCGCAAAACTGATTCAACGACCAGATGGGCTGATCGGACACAGTGTTTCTGTATTGCCACCATGTATGGCTCACATTGCCCGACGTCAAGCCCGAAACGCCAAAACCGTTTTGGAATGTAGCATCGGTAAGCCGTTCGACGTAATCTTTATCGTTGTTTTGTACGGTGCAAGCCGTAAGCGATAGCGCAAACACAGCCGCAAGCGCAATAGCCGCCGTTTTTTCTGCTGTTCGTTTCATATTCTCCTCCTTTGTATTTAAATAGAGTTCTTTACATTTTGATCGCGCCCGCCGAAAGACCCTTGATAAACTGCTTCGACGTGAAGAAGAATGCAACGAGCAACGGAAGGGACACTATGCAATAAGCCGCAAGCGGCACGCCCATACCGAACGATTCGTTTCCGTACATATTCGTCAGTTCCATTATCCCGACGCTTATCGTGTACAGATCTTCGTGTCCGAGCAATATTAGGCGAGGCCAGATCAAATCGTTCCAACACCCCATGAGCGTAGTAAGTCCCACCGTAAACAATATGGGCTTGGCAAGCGGTATGGCTATCCTAAAGAATTTGGTTATGCCCGACGCGCCGTCTATCTCCGCCGCTTCGAACACCTCTTGCGGGAGTCCTTGGAAAAAGTTTTTCAGCAGAAATATGCTGAACGGCGAAGCTATCTGCGGCAGTATTACGCCTAATAGCGAACCCGAAAGTCCCAATTTATGCACCAACGCGTACTGCGGTATGAGCGTCAAAATGCCGGGTATCATCATAATGGCGAGCACGCACATGAACATCGCGTCGCGTCCCTTAAAGCGGAAACGCGCAAAACCGTATGCCGCCGCCCCGTTGACAAGCACCGCCAACACCACTTCGGCAGCCGCGATTATCATCGTATTGATGAAATAGTATTTAACGTACTCCCAAGCAACGGCAAAATAACTGAACACCCATTCGGTAGGCACGCCCAAAGGGTCTACCAAAAACTGCGTCGGCGATTTAAACGCGTTGATGATCATCACGTAGAACGGGAAAAGCGTCAACAACAAAAGAATGACAGTAACGAAATTGAGCACGATCTGCGATACGGGCGCTTTCTTTCGCATTTTCTTCTTATTGACATCGCCTTGCACAAGCTCCGCGGAGGCTGTCATTTGGTTATCCATATCAATCGCCCTCCGTTTTGATCAATTTATTGTTGATGATCGTGATGATTAGAATAATGACGAAAAGCACTACGCCCATAGCGCACGAATAACCGTATTCCGAATCGTTTATCGCCGCTCTGTACACATAGTACCCGGGCACCATGGAAACATAGCTGTCTCCCGGTCCGCCGTTAGTGATCGCGTATTGCAGAGTGTAGCTCTGTATACCGCCGATAAGCCCCATGATCAAGAAGTATTTGAGCTGACCTTTTATCATGGGAAGATCGATATGGATGATACGTTTGAATGTGGTTATGCCGTCGATCTTGGCCGCTTCGATGACAGATTCGTCTATACCGTTGAGCCCTGCCAAATAAATGAGGAAACTCGTCCCGCCCATCCAAGGGAATCCGTATAGAATTATGGAAGCGAGTACCGTACTTTCCGCATAGAACCAGCCCTGCGGCTTGACCCCGAACCAACCGATGACCGTATTCAAAATGCCGTTGGGCGCGCCCGTCAAAATGATCTTGCCCCATAGCATTATCGTAACGATACCGGGAATGATAGCGGGCAATACGAACATAAAGCGGTAAAAGGCGTTCATGCGCACATTGCGATTGTTGTAGATCAGTTCGGCGAGAAGAAGCGTACAGATATTTCCGACCACCATGCAAGTCAATGTCAAAAAGAGCATAGTGCCGAACGAACGCCAAAAGAGTCCGTCTTTAAATACGCGCACGAAATTGTCAAGCCCTATGAAATTCGCGTTAGTGCCGTCCCAGTCGGTAAGAGAATGATAGAACGCATCAAGGGGCGGATAGTAACTGAAAATCAGCAGAAGCACAGCCGCGGGCAAGATCCAAAGCAACCCTTCGTATCCGCTTTTGCGGAAAGAAAAGCGCTTTTTCTCTTTTCGCGGGCTTTTTCCTCCGTTTTTTGTCGGCGCCGCACTGCCGACGTTAAGTTTGACGTTCATTTTGTCCTTTCCTCTCGATAAATCAAGTTATATCGGGACCGTCATATGCGGGCCAAGTGCTCGTATCCCATGAATTTTGTTTGTAAAGGTTGTTTATAGCCGTAGTGAACGAAGAAAGCAGACCTTTAAGCTTGAGATCGATAGTATTTTCATCGCCTTTCGCTTTGATGATCTCGATACGCGTTACGTAATTGGCGTCGTAATACGTTTTGTTGAGCGCCGCGCCGGGGCATACCGCCGACCATGCCATCGTCGTATCATCCAACTTGTCCTCGTTGAAATCATCGGTAAGCGTCTTGAAATAGCTGTACTCCGTATTGCCCGAGAGCGGGATGGAAAAACCTTTATCGTTGATCATGCGGTCGTTGACAGAATAGCTCGTTACATACATCAAGAAATCAACGCATTTGTCTACGACGTCTTGCCCCTTTGCGATAGCGGAATTGGTTACCGCCCAACCGGACGTATAACCCGACGATCCGCGACGGACATGGCGATCGACATTATAAGTCGTGTAGTACTCGGGATTTTCCACCTCCCCTTGAGGAAGCTGAGTAAGCACAGGGTAAGAAAATACGCCAAGCTCGAATTTGCCGTCGATCGCGTCTACGATCTTGCGGATATCGCCGCCGTTGACTTCCATCATGGCAAGATTGCCCGCGGTGAATTGCTGTTCCGCATAGTAGCTTTCGAAGTTTGCGGGATAGTACTTGGTAAGTTCGGTCATGAGCCGTGCTTTTTCTTTTGCACGAGCGTCGTTGGGCGCGTACAACCGCGTTCCGTTCTTGTCTTTTGTCATATACGCGCGAGCGGTCTCTTGCGCGTCGAGGAAGCCGTCCACATTCAACACGTCGTAATATTCGAGATACTCGCCGTAAAGCGAAGATTCCAACACGCTGTCGTACCAAGGATAGGACGGGTAATAAGGGCAAAGGTAATCCGCTGCGGATACGTCGCCTCTTTCTTGCGCGATCGCGTAAGCGTTTACTTTGTCCTGCGCCTCCATAAGGTCCGCAAAGGTCTCGGGCGTTTCGTCTATTCCCGCCGCCTCGAAGATCGTCTTGTTGTAAATAAGACCTATGGGACACTTCTCCACTTCGGCGGTGTATTTTACACCGTTGGGCGCAAGCGTCGTGGCGTATTCTTCCGCACTGTAAATATCCTTCCAGTGCTCGCTGCCAGGCTCGCCCTCCGCGCTGTATTTGTTGGGCTGCTCCATGTAGTCGTTAAGCTCCACAAACCAGCCCTTCGACATATCTTCCGCTATCGTCGTACCGAGATAAAAGAGGATTTCGGGCGCGGTCTTTTGGTTGAGCGCCGGCTGCATCGTTTCACGGTCGTTATTGATAGACGACGACGCGATCTTGATCTTGTAGCCGGGATTTGCCTTGCTCCACTCTTCGCCGATCTTTTCAAGCGTGTTGTAGGGATATGGATTGGCGTATTTATCGTAGATCATGCTCTTCGTGGAGTTAAAATGAGCGTTCTGACCGCCGCCGTCCACGGTGATCACGATCTCTTTACCCTTGCCGCTGCAACCCATAGCTGCGACACACGCCGATCCCGCCATCACAAATGCCATTACGTAATTGAGGAATTTTTTCATCATTTTGTCTCCTTTTTCTTATTTTTTGTTTCTAACCGAATAATAACACGCTAAATTCTCAATTACAATATGGATGGGCGTTTTTGCTCCTAAAAACCTGATATAACTATATCAAGCAGGCTTGACAATTCCGTGCGAATGTTTTATAATAATAGCGAAACGGGAGGGGCTATCATGAAACGCACACCGCTATACGACCAGTTAAAACTGTATCTCAAACAACTGATCGCCGATAATGCCGAGACGGACGGCTACGCATTGCCCAGCGAATCGCAGCTGGTACATTCATTTTCGGTAAGTCGGATCACGGCAAAACGCGCGCTCGACGACCTCGCTGCAGAGGGGCTTGTCGTGCGCGTAAAGGGTAGAGGCTCTTACATTTCGCCCGAAATAACACGTCAAAAAGCGATCGCGCTTTTAAATCAACCCGACAAAGCAAAATCCAAAATCACAACAAAAAACGTGCTCTCCGTCGTTGTTCCCGACGTAACGAGCCGATATTATATCAACATCATCAGCGGGATATTCGAATGCACCGAAAAGCACGATTGGTTGGTACAGCTCGCCAACACCAACGTTCAGCGCGAACGCGAGATCGAGGCGATCAGAAAAATGCGCCTATACAGCGACGGCATGATCATATGTCCCATAGACTACAAAAATTACGAGATAGACATGATCAGACTGTCCTTGCGGAACTTCCCGTTCTGTTTCATCGACAACAATCTGCTCGATACGAATATTCCTTGCGTATTGAGCGACAACATAGACGCAATGTACAAAGCAACGACCTATCTGATAGATAAAGGCAAACGCAATATCGCCTATATCACCTTGCCCGAAACCAACGATCTTTCGTTGCAAGAACGCCTAAAAGGCTATTTACAAGCGCTTGAAGACCGCGAGATCGAAAGAAACGACGATATTATCAAAAACAGTTGGACGCACATAGACATCTTCGTAAACTACGCGATCGAAAATTTCTTAAGCGAGCACCGAGAGATCGACGGCATAATCACATCGATATGCGGTATAGGCATAAAGACGGCGCAAATACTGATCGCGCGCGACGATAAAGAACTGCTCGACAACCTCATCATCTTCGATGACGAATTCGATAAACTGATAGATCTGCTACTATTCCGTCCGAAATTCATAAGACAAGACGCCAGACGGATAGGCTATACAGCCGCCGAGATCGCGATAAAACAGCACGATACGCCAGACAACGGCATTAGACAGACGATAGTACGCATACCGACCGAGCAACATTTCGATTAACGCAACATCGGCTTTTATCGACCGCGGCACTACCGAGACATTGACGGCGGAAATATAGAGTATTTTCCCATTATAATGTCGGCGACTACGTGATAGAGACGCGCCATTCTCCGAAGCAAAACGGCAGTAAAGTGCAGACGCTGCCGATTACTTATAGCCGATCTACAGACAAAATACGCATTTTTTAAATAAACATTATTTCGACTTGGTTATCATAGCGCGGATACTTTAAGTATCTGCGCTTAATTTTATTCTGCGCTAAAATATGCGCAGTTAAATACGATACGAATTTTAACCGCGTTACATATTGCGTATGTTTGCCATTACAAGCAAGTCTTAATACCGTTCACTTTCGCACATTGCAGTGGATAGAAGATACTTCTCACACCGAATATGCACGTCAAAACATCAACTCGTCTCTATCGCCACAAAAAGGAAAAGGCGGTTGATCTCTGACATGCCGAGTATGTAGAGCTTGCTCTCGCCGTCGTCGATACTGTCCCACACCACGCCGTCCACCGTTACGCTCTGTGCCTTTGCTCCGTCTATCCGCATCAGCTCTTCCCCGTTGCTCGTCGTTACGATCACTCCGTTCGCATCGCTAAGTATATATACTTCGTCGGCTACGTCTTGTTTTACTACGACTTCCCCGCCGGCCTTTATTACCGTTATCCGCTCGCCGTTCTGCTTTCCGTATTCCTTGCCGCGCCATTCCATCGTTCCGTCCCTTATCTCGAACGCTTTCCCGTCTATCGTTCCGTACTCGTCCCAATCGTATTCCATTTCTTTCTCTTCCCCGTTCACTCGGCACTTTTCCTTGTCTATCTCTATCACTCCGTCTTCTCTGTAATACACGCCCGTCATGTCCTTGGCTATCGTCAGTTCCCATTCCGTTATCTGCGGCAGATACTCGGCGCTCAGTATTACAGCTTTGCTTATGTACTTCCCAGCTTCCGTATACTCCACATCGTTCTTATACCCTTCCGATGTTTTTATCAGCACGTCTTCTCGTCCCGTTCCGTGTCCTTTTCCGTCGTACAGCACGCGTTGCTCTATACGTTCAATTTCCGTCTTTTCCTTGCGCTTCGTCAGTTGTATCACCGTATTCGCTTTGTCCGTTTCTATCCTTGCCGCGTTCCGTTCGTAGTCCCGCTCTATCTCTTCGCCTATTACCTTTTCGCAGTAATTGCTTTGTCCGTCGTCATATATCTCTTTCCCGTCGATACTTACTTTACCCCATACTATTTCTATCGTTATTTTGGCTTTGCCTATTGCGTACCGCATTGTTCCGTTTATTTCTATACCGTACATTTGTTCGTCTTGTTCCATGCGTTTATATATTTCTCCCGCTACTTCCATTTCCTTGCCCGTTACTTTATACTCTCTTCCGTCGCTTAACTTCCCTTTCCCGTTTATGTCGTAGTTCGTTTCCGTTTCGCTCAGCTCGATCATTCCACATCGTTCGTTCACATACTTCCCTGATATTCTCGGCAATATTATTACCTTGCACTCTCCTTCATACTTCCCGCCCTCTCGCTTTACCGTATACCTTATCTCGTACTCGCCGACTTCGATCATTCCCAACGTCTCTTGCTTTTCTCCGTTCACTTCGTATTCTATCCTATCCCCGTATTCGATCCCTTCTATTTCTATCCCGTGTTCCTTACCGTCGTAGATCATCCTTTTGTCTCTTGCGCTTATCCCGTGTAGCTCACGTTCTCTTATTATTATCTTTACACGTTCTTCTTTTGTTTTGTATCCTTCATGCTCTATCTTCACCCATACTTCATACTCGCCCACAGCTTTATACAACAATGCTTCCTTTTGCCACTCCCGTCCGTCCGCCGAGTAGTACGCTTCGTCGTCGTATCGCAGTCCTTTTATCCGCACTCCCGCGTACTGTCCGTCGTACTCCTTTTCCACTCCGTTTATCTCCACCCATGTGATCTCTTGCTCTTCCATGCTCCCATTGCCGTCGCTGTCTACACACCCGCTCCCTATCCATACCGTTATCCACATCGCTATCGCTATTGCCGCTGCTTTTACCATCGCTTTTGCTGTTCTCCCTACGCCTTTCTCCATGGCACTTGTCCTCGTTCGTTTTTTTCTTTATCTATACCACCCTTATCCACTCTTGTCAATTGTTTACTCCCTTTTTGTGCTTTTTTGTGCTTTTTTGTGCCTATAAATTTTTATTTGCGGCTATGGCGGCGCGCTTGCTTTTTTATAGGTTTTGCCGAGCGCTTGCGAACACATCATTTTGCACATTATCCATAAAAAAGCCCCGGGGAAATCCGATCGTATTTGCATAGTAAAGAACGCCAAAAACCTGCGAAGAACATAAAAACGGCGTAGAATTTCTACGAAATTCTACGCCGCAAGCAGATGTTCTACGTTATTTATTTTAACACTTTTCGACTGTATTGTTAAACGATTTTCGCCGTGTAATGATGTTCTGCATAACGAGTATTCTCGGTACGACCGAAGTTAAAGCGACGCAGACTTATTGCAAGGGGGCGAAGGCAGCGACGCTGTTGGTCCGCAGTCATGACTTTATCCCAAATCGATATAGCGCCAAATACCGCCGTGTTGATCATTTACGCATAACGCAATGCTTTAAATGTGTAATTTTAATGTTTGTGTTTTTTCTTAACGACTATCAACGCAACGGCGACTGCAACGGCGACAATCGCTACACCAGCGACAAGTCCTATCCACCACAAGCTACCGCCTTCTTCCGACCCGGATTCGCTATCGGTGTCGAGATCCGGTTTGGTAGGCGGCTGCTCCGGATCGACAGACGAGGCGGCATCTATTTTCAGTGTCGCGGTCATTTCGCGAATGGCTTCGTAATTGACCGGGTCGGCGACAGTGAACTTTGCCGTAACGGTATAAGTCCCCACTTCGGTCTTGCCGTTATCAATATAAGTTACGCTCACGCCGTTAGGCAGCGCACCCGTTATCTCGATACTATGCGCCGATCCGTCGTAAATTACCGTCTTATTCTCAAACGCCACGCCGCTCATATCGTAAACGGCTTTATTGATAAGCACCGTAAACTTATAAGAATCCGTTCCGCCATACACCTCATAATTTTGCGCCGTTATCCTATAGTAAACGGTATATTCGCCGGCATTGACAGGCTTTGAGCCGTTATCGCTCATTTGACCTAACTGTGCGACGCTACGGTATTCCGCGTTATTCCAACGCTTGAGATTAAATCCGATAACAAGCTTGGACGAATAATAATCGCTGTGATCATCGGTCGCCCATATTCCCAGCCTATCTGCCGCGTCCGCATACGCCAAAGATGCTGTCGGAGTTTTTTCATTGCTGTACAAGTGCAGATCGCCGTCGTATGTATACTCGAAACTCGAGTTGCGCAGTCCGCCGCTTACAGACATCACGGCTTTTTCTACCGTGAAATCGAACTCTCTCGTAAACGGTTGATACGACAGTCCGCCGTCGTCAGCGGCATGCGATTCGCCGTTCCACCAGTGAGTATGCGCCCCGTCAGAAAGCGTAACGCGCTCAACGGAAACCTTCAAAACATACCTACCGGCAGGCATTGTCTTATTGACAAATCTGTCGAAGTTATAGCGATAGAATGTTTCGCCTATCTGCTCGCCTTCGAGCATGAGCTTAAATGATACACGCCTGTCGGTTGCGTCATTAAACGCAAGCGTTCCGTTGTGCTCGCCCTCGTCGCCGTGTTCGAGCCGCGGCGAATAAATCGTTACATCGTCGCCGTACGTCCAATCGCTTACGCTATATTCTCTGCCGTAACTCGAGCCGTTCTGGCTTAGCAACCCGTTGTCTATATAAACGATATACCAAGTTTTGGTGATAACAGCAGTCTTGCCGTTATCGAGTATTTCGATAGTCATATTTCGACTGGCGTCGAGTCCTTGCGATATATATTCGAAGTTAACGGTATCGAGCAGAGTAAGCGTAGCGGTAGTTGTATAAACTCCGATATTCGTTCCGTAGTTGTTCGTATACGAAACTCTCGACCTTGCTCCGCCGCCCGGCAATTGTGGAATGTTGCCGTTATTAAGATTAACGATAAGCTCCTTATCTCGGAATCTTACTATCGAACGCGTAAGATCCAATATAGTCGGATCCCCCAACCCGGTCTGCGCCGAAGAGTAATATTGTTTTACTCCGTTTACGATATAGACGTATATACGTCCCGACCTAAGCTCCGATCCGTAACCGTCAAGAGTCCATTTGTAAACATTTTCGTCGGCAAGATTTATCTTTTGCTTATTAGTGGTGATCGTTATGGATTTTTGCTCAGTAATGCCGTCGTGTATGTATGTTACGGTAACGGTATTGCTGCCGACCGCCAAACAGTCTTGACCGCTTGAATATGCGACCGTATAATCATCGGGCGTGAGCGTAACGTTATACATCGCGTCATCGCTCGCTTTAAACGTTGCCGTAACCGTAATATCTACTTTTTCACCCGAAATATAGTTGCCGCCTTTATTATCCGTAACATTGAACGATACAAACTCGGGCTTTGATCTCAAGATCTGCGCTTCCCCGTCTTTGGATGTTACGATCGTCATATTCGCGTCATCTGAAACAAAATAACTGTGCGCGTCCGCGTTGCCGTTCTTTTCTTTGAATCCGGAAGTAAATGCAATAAATGCGGGCGGCGACGAGGAAGGAAAATCTACCGTAACGCCAATTTTAGCGCCGGATACGAGCGCGGTTTCGACCACTAAAGTCTCATTGGTGCTTAAACGCAGATTCTCGGTAACACCGTTCATATCATTAAAATTATTCTTTATCTTTATGTTGCCGCCTACGCTCGTGATATGGCGCGCACCGCCTACAACCGACGTAACATTGTAGCCTTTATGACTTTCATGAGCGATATTTCCGCTGATCTCGCCGCCGAGCAACTTGATGCTTCCGTATCGGTTGCTGCTTGCGCTTACGCTCTGACCGCTCACGCCGCCGTTACCGCCATAAGCCTCGTTATTGTTGATGCTGCCGCCCGTCATAATAAACTCGCAGTTCGCCATGACGAAAACTCCGCCGGCGGTCGAATCGCTTTCGTTGTCTGAACCGTATCCTATATTGTAGCTTATACTTCCGCCCTCGAGATAAAACTTGCTCTGAGTTTCGGTAGCAACGCTGCCCGGCTGAGTGTAAACGGTAACGCCGCCGCCCCACGCCTTTCCGTATGACTTGTTGCCGATTATATTGCCGCCCGTCATTTTTGCTACACTGTTCTGTATAAACAGACCGCTACCGGCGCCCGATTTACCGGAATCTTGCGTGTATGACTCAAACGCGCCGGCTATAGCGCCGCCGCTGAAATTATAGGTATGACTTTTGCTTGCGAAAGAGTCGTCATCTTTTTCCCAACAACTAACTGTTATACTATTATGTACGTCGGGACGGCTGTCCGTGATAGTAAACAACGCTTTCATTTCGTCATTTTCTTGCATAAACACATAGATCGCGTAATAATCTCCGGTTTGGCGCAAAATGTATCCGTTGAGATCCAAAGTTATAAATGATTTTTTATCTATCGTGATAGCTTGAGATATGCTTATATTCGACCGCAGTTTTACGATTGCCGTCCCGGCAGTCTTCGCATCATCAAACGCCTCAAAAATATCGTTATACAATGTCGATTGGTCGTTTACTATAACCTCTGCCGCTATGGCGGTAAATTCAGCCTCTCCGGCGGCATTTTTAACCGTAATCATTCCGTCTACATCGCAGTAAAAATACAACGCAGGGTCGGCGGACGGATTATGTTCGGCATACCCGGCGGTAAACACCTTCTCCACTCCTATATAATCAGAACCGTATTTTGTTTGCTCTTCATAAACTCCCAAACATAAATACGCTCCGTCCGTAAGAGCGCCGTCTACGGTTATTCCCGTCCAATAGGTCGCACCATATCCGTAGCTTATGCAGAAATTATCTGCACAACTGCGACTTTTCGTATATTCCGAACCATTTTTAACGTATGCTATGGTAATGTTGTTACGGACAACGGGACTTCCGTGAACGTTGATTGTTCCTCTGACGTTGTTATTTATCCCGGAGCCGTGGTAATAAAAAGTCGGCTTATTATTATCTGTAAATTTTGAAACGTTTTCAACAATGCTGCCGCCGTAAAGATTGAAAATGCTGTTTTTCATGGATAAATTCACGCCCGCGCCGCCGCTGCTATAGTAAGCAGTTGCTTCGTCTCCCGATATATTGCCGCTTATGGTTCCGTCGAGCATTGTAAAGACGGACTTTGCATTTTCACTGGTGGACGAACCGGCTATTGCTATCCCGCCGCCGAAAGCGCCGCATTTATTGCGCTCTATTTTCGTATCGCCGTAGCTGGTAACATAGCTGTTTGCTGCGATAGCTATACCACCGCCGTTGTTGCCCGCGTAATTATCTGTAATCGATATACCTAAAAACCGAACATCCGAGTTATTTTGAGCCGAGCCGGTGGGCGTGCCTGCGCTTACATAAACACCGCCGCCGTTGGTCGTCGCAGTGTTTTGGTAGATCGAAATGCCCGTCGGTATTTCTGCAGTAATGTAGTCCCCCGTGGCGTCGTCTAAGCCACGAACGACATGTAAACCTATCCCACCGCCGTTTTTAGCCTTATTTTCGCGTACTGTTGCGTTTTCGAAAACAAGTTTTTTTAGAAGTTGCTGCAAATAAATGCCGCCGGCTGTTTCGCTTGCGGTATTTTTGTAAATTTCGGTATCTCTTATCTCCAAATCGATATAAGAATCGAAACTTAACCCGCCGCCGTTTTTAGCCGAATTATTTCTTATAGTCGTGTTGTTTAGTTTGACCGAGCCGGCTGACGACGTTCCGCCCAAGCGTATAGCTCCGCCGTTATCCGCAGCGCTGTTGTTTTCAAGTATTACGTTATCGAGCGTAATTGCCGTTCCGTAACCGAAAATTGCTCCGCCTTGATAACTTGCAGAGTTGTATGAAAACTCGGTGCCGCTGATCTCCACGGTTCCATTGCCCGCATATATAGCGCCACCGCCGCCGTATTGACTCGTAGAAGAACAACCCACGAAATTAAGACCGTTTATGACAAGTTTGTTTGCGCCGCGATACATATTTATCGCACCGCCCGACGATGCCTTTCCGTTATACAAAACGCCGCCGTCAAACGTAATATTTTGACTGTTTACGTTAACAGTGTTGCTTTGGGTAGGATCGCTGTCCTTAAGCGTAAGCCTTATATCTGTAATTTCCGTGTCAGTCGTGCTTGACGAGCCTATAGTTATATTGCGACTGTTAAAATTCACCGCAAAACCGTTTATGTCTAAAGTAATGTAATGATATGCGGCGTTAAAAGCAAGCGACGACGATAGCGTTAAATCTTTAAGCAAGGTCAATGTCGCATAATAAGGATTGCTTTCCTCTGCGGGTTCGGCATTTACCGCAACCACCGCCTCCTCGAGCGTATCGTAATAAACCGCCGCCTGTCCGTCAGCCTCGTATTTTACAGCCGAGCCGGACGTCTGCGTTGCCGAGCTTTCTGCCCAAACGCCGCTATTCCGCAACTCAAAAGTACGACACATTATTACCGCGCACCCCAAAAGCAGAATAATGATAGAAAGTCCGAACAGTACGGTGATTTTATTTTTACGCTCAAAATGTTCTACCGATCTGCGATACTTAGATATCTTCATTTCTTTACCCCAACACATTATTTGAATATTCAATTTATTTTTATATTATACAACCGCGCGAATAAATTTGTCAATAAGTTTTAGACTTTGTTCGTGCGATCCTATCGTATTTTTACAAAAAATTTACCTGATTTCGGAATTTTATATTTGAAAAAACGTAAAGAGTCAGACCATTAAACAAAAGTAAAGCTCGATAAAACAGACTTTGCGGGATAGCGCGAATACCTCAAGAAAAAGCGCTGATAATTGTTCTTATCGGATATTCTACGATGCCGTTTGTAAATAGTTTAAAACTAACGACACTTCATTGACATTTTTATTTAATGTCAAAATATCATAGCCATTTTGTTTATAACATGTTCTATTGCTATTAAGGATTTACTGTATATATTAGGTTTACAGAATCATTGTTCTCAAAATGCATTCGATGTGAAATAAGCTCAATGTCATACGCATTATTAGATAGTTCAAATAATAATTGAGATTCATTACTTTCTTCCGTTACTTCTTGCGTTCTCGTTTTTTTGGTCATGCTAAATGTAGATGAAGCAAAAATTAAGGCTAAACACAAACCAAGCAAAGTCGCCGTAATGCTTACCGAAAGCGATATTCGCGAGTTTTACGCCAAAACGTTAATGTTAGAGCCGCAAATGCTCGTCAACTATCTCGTCAAAGAAATAGTCCTATTCGACGACAAAATAGATATACACTACAACAGCCCTATTACGAATTGTCCCGACGATATGTCGGGCATTTCTTTTTGCGACAAATATGTAAGTATGCTCGTATGCAACGAATACCGATTAAACAGTATACCGATTAAAATTATAATGTATGTATAAAATACATTCAACGGCTATTTATTCAACGTTCCGCGCAGGCACCCTCGCATGGGCGGTGCTGTAAGGCAAATAAGGGCGAAACGCTGCAACCCGACCGATTGAGAATCTGTCGGGTTTTGGTTTGCCTTTGGCGTTATAGCCTAACATGCCCCTTTCTCGCAAGGGGTTCCTCGCAAAACGCATTACGTTTTGTGGGGTGTGGTCAAGCGGCTTTCTCGGCATATACCGCCGTTGAATGCGATATTGAGAAATACGCAACACGATTGAACACGAGCCGTTTACGGCTATTCTACGGCGTTATACGTCATAACGTATTTGAGAGATAAGGCGGCAAAGAAAAAACCTAAAACGTTCCGTTTGACGGTGAGTTCGTTTTAGGTTCTTACTGGCGGAGAGAGGGGGATTCGAACCCCCGGTAGCTGTTACACTACGCACGCTTTCCAAGCGTGTGCCTTCAGCCGCTCAGCCATCTCTCCTTGCCGCCCGCAAACAAATGCGGGCATATTATGCTTGTTTTATCGATCGATCACCACTGATTTTTAACATACTCGGCGAAACCGATCTTTTCCGTTACGACGAGTATCGACCCGTCGTCGAGCGTTACTTTGCCGTAGAACTTGCCGAACACTTGATGTTGATCGGTCGAAAGACACAGTACGCGCATTCTGTCGGTCCTGTCTATCATGGGATAGAACATCATCTCCAGTCTGCCTTGATCGTCCGTTATAGTCCACGGTTTTAAAAAGTCTATCTTGCCTTGAGTAAACGGGATATCGAATTTGACATCATCCAGCTTGTGCGCTTTACCGTCGTAAAACACGACGTTCTCGCTTGCCGCGGGTCTTCCGAACCCGTATCCGAGATTCATCCCGAACGGCTTACCGTCTATCTCCGCCGACAGCGACGACCAATACCAACAGTTTTTATACGGCCACACGCCGCGCCCCCAATCGAGCCCGCCGCATGCGCCGTTTTTGAACTCATACCGCTCGTCGCCCAGTCTGTACCAGCCCGACCCGCTCAAACAGTTCACTTTGGTGTTATAGTAAAACCGCCCTTTCTTTTTGAACGGAACGGCGACCGTAATGTTATCGCCGTTATTCGGGTCCAACGCTATTTCGCAAGAAAACTCGCGCTTTTTATCGTACTTGGGAAAAGTACACGAAAGCGTTCTGTTTCCGTCGCCGTCTATCGCAAAACGCATTTTTGCGCCGCCTATCGAACAATCGACGTCGCCCGCCGTACATGTACTCGGCATGCCCAGCCGACCCAAAGACATAAGACCTATTTTGCTTTTTGTAATGTACTTGAACCGCGTAAAATCGAGAACGGAAACCGATAAGAGCGACATGTACGAATTATCCGCGACCGTGAGCGCGATCATACGCTCGTCGTCGCCGAAGTAGTAATAGTCCCATTCCTTTATGCGCAGCTTTTTGCCGCGAACCGCGCCGCGGTCATATTCTTTCGCCTGATAAAACGCGTATCCGCTTTGGACAAGCTCCCCCTTTTCGTCGAGAAGCTTACCGTCGAACAAACGCGCGGAGTCTGCGTTCCTATCGGACATAGATCAACGCTTGGAGAACTGAGGAGCTTTACGCGCCTTTTTGAGACCGTACTTTTTACGTTCTTTCATTCTCGGATCGCGCGTCAAGAATCCTGCCTTTTTGAGCGCGGGGCGATATGTGGAATCCACCGTGCAAAGCGCACGCGCAATGCCGTGGCGTATAGCGCCCGCCTGTCCCGTATAGCCGCCGCCGCGAACATTGACTATAACGTCGTACTTGCCGGCGGTATCGGTCTCTGCAAACGGCTGGTTTACTATGAGCTTAAGCGTATCGAGCGGGAAATAATCGTCGAGCGAACGTTTGTTTACGGTGATAGTGCCGCTGCCGCCCGCCGTGATGCGCACGCGCGCAACGGCTTTTTTACGTCTGCCCGTACCCCAATATTGAACTTTCTTTTTTGCGGAAGATTTAGTCGCCATAACTGTTACCTCTTATTGGAATTATATTGTATCTCAAGCGGTTCGGGTTTTTGCGCTTCGTGATTATGCTCGGCGGTCTTATAGACTTTGAGCTTTTTGATCATCTGTCTGCCGAGCGAGTTCTTGGGCAACATGCCCTTGACGGCTTTGGCGACAGCCTTGTCCGAATTCTCCTTGAGGAACAGCGAATACTTTTGCTGTTTGAGTCCGCCGATATAGCCGGTGTAGTAGGTATTGAGCTTTTTCTCGGCTTTAGTACCCGTCAAAGCGACCTTATCGGAATTTATAACTATAACGTAGTCGCCCACATCGACGTTAGGCGTGTATTCGGGCTTTTTCTTGCCCTTCAACACCATGGCGACTTGGCTCGCAAGCCGACCGAGCGGAACGCCGGCGGCGTCAACGACAAACCATTTACGCTTGTATTCCTTATCGCCGATCTTGTAATCGTCGTTAGGACCTATTCTTTTTGCCATTAATGTTTTCATTGAAAACAACCTCATATGAATTATTACGGAGCGATGCGTTTCACGCCGCCGCGCTCCAGTGCCGAACGACTTTCCGACGGGGCAAGTCGGCGTCCTATCAGCCACAGTGCAAAAGATATTATACAATAAACCTTTTTTTCTGTCAACTGTTTATGCGCAATGAACGGCAAAGTTTTTGCCTTAAGCTGTGAATTGAAACGGCGCGGAACGCTTTTAACGCTCCGCGCCGATCCGCATAAGTTACAAACGCCCTATCAGCTCTTTTGCCATTTATAGCTCTTGTACGTCGTACCCAAGAATTGAGCGGCTTTAGCCGTGTCGGAAAGGTCTACGCTCGATAACGAAGTAAACGAGCTGTCGTTTATAGTAACTTTCCAGCCAGTAGGATCAGCAAACGTAACGGCAGTCAGTTTGGTGCATTTAGACACCCCGCCTATCCCGATATAAGTAACGCTTGCGGGGATCGTAAGCGACGTCAAATTATTGCATTCGGTGATAGCTTTGCGCAATATCGATTTGGGAGCGCCCGCTATCTCCAAGCTCACGAGGTTCTCCATGCCGTAAATCGCGCCGTCTACCAACGAACTGTCATCCAATATCTTCAACCGCTTAACATACTGCGCCGCACAATCTGTTACGGGTCCCGTCGGATTGTTACCGGTGAGATAACACAACGTTTTACCGTAAAGCGGCATCTCCAATGTTTCGAGCGCAGAACACGCCTTATTCATTATAGGGTAATTACCGTATGTCGCATTCGCGGGAAGTTTGAGCTCGACCAATCCGCGACAGTTGCCGAACGCGAGGTTTTGCACCTCGAGGCAGTACTCAACCGTAATTATCTCGAGCATAGAACAGTTATAGAACGATCTTGCCCGTACATTGCCCGATCCCGTAACGGTTACTTTTTTCAGAGACTGCGGAACATAATAGGTGTAATTGTACGTCCCGCCGCCCAAAACCTCGACGCCGCCGGGGTAGTTTGTCAATGCGTCCGCGCCCTTTGTGTTATACGCAAAAATGCTGCCGAAATGTTCTTCGGACGACACGGGGGAACGCCCCGTGCCGATATACGGAATAGTTATCTCTTCGAGCGCGGAACAGCCGTAAAATGCATTGCAAATTATCTTGCTCACGCTTGACAAAACCGTTATTTTAGTAATATCGGCGGTAATATGATCGGTTTGATCCTTAAATGAGTCTACGCCGAACATATATCCCAAATGTCTGTCGGTCTTGCCGTCGCTCAGCGTTGACAGAGTGATTTCGGTTACTCTCGTATAATCTTTAAACGCGCCGAAAGCTACGCCGACAACAGTATATCCGTCTACCGTGCTCGGCACGACGAGCGCACTCGTCTGCGGCATAAGCCCTTGCATTATCACTGCGTCTTCGCCGTTCAAAGTGTATTTGAACGCACCGTCTTGAGATATAGCGGTCCTGCCGACTACAATATCGCCTTCAAAACCGACTTTCCATTCGGCATCCCACACCGACATATCGCAATCGGCGCTCACTACTATCCCGAAATTAGCGCCTTGAGGCAAAACTCTGTTTCCCGCATATACGATATTGTCGGGGATGTTGAGTTCGGTAAGCCCCGCCGCATTTTTTAACGCGCCGTCGTACAGTATTCGCGTTTTAGCGTCCAACTCGAACGTGTCGCAAGATACATCTACTATGCCCATAAGCACGACTTTTTTGTTTTGCGCGTTTCCCAAATAGTACGCAACTCCGTCCGAATACATATCGAGATCGACGCCGTTGAACGCGTACCGCCCTATGGCGCTTATCGTATCGGGAAGCGAGATCGCGCGCAAAGCGGGATAATGATTTATTGCCATGCCGTACTTGTCTGTAAACGCATTTTGCGCAATAGCAGTCGCCTTAGTTACTGTTACGGTCTCGATATTGTCGTGTCCGACGCCGCCTTCCGGATAGAAGAGCGCCCCGAACGTATACGGCTCGTCTATCGTTTTGCCTATGAACGGCAGCGTGAGGCTGCGGAGCGCCATGCACTCGCTCAAAGCTTTGACATCGATGACCGTTACGCTGTCGGGTATTATTATCGAAGTTACTTGCGAACAATTTTTGAATGCGCCCGCGGCGATCCGCGTTACGCTTGCGCCCGAGACGGCAGACGGAACGGTCAAGCTCGCGACCGACCCGCCTACATAAGACGCAATGACCGCGCTTTCGTCCGTCAGAACAGCGACGCGAAATCCGCTCGACGTTATTACTTCTTTTACGTCGAATATCGCGGCTACGCTCTCCGTATCGAATTCGCCGAGCGCGGCTTGCCCTTTCTTTACAAACAACAGCGGATCGTTACAATTCTTAAAAGCGTTTGCGTCAACGGACGATACGGTATCTCCTAATATAAACTCGTCCATGCCGCTTTCGGCTACTATTATTCGCGTCTTGTCGGCAGTGTAAAGTATTCCGTCCTCTACAGTGAAATTCGTGTTGCCTTGCGCGACCGACACTCCGAGCAAACTGCGGGAAAACGCGCCTACTGCGATCTCCGATATATTCTTACCAATAACGAGTTCGCCCGAATAATCGAGCGCCGATATGGCTGCTATCGGATATTTTCTGCCGCCCACGACAGCCGTTTCGGGAATAGTTCCGTTAAAATTATTTTCCGCGCCTGTAACGTACAATTTACCGTCCTTGAGTTTGAGCTTAAGTCCGTCCGAAACTATCGGCATATAATCGTCGTATACGGTGCGGAACGTCTTTGTAGTCGCAACTATGTGATTCCATTTCGACCGGAAGTTAGACCGCGCATACTCTTGCGAAAACGCGCAGTGGATAGTCATAGTGGAAGGAACAGACGATACGAATATCGACGACCCAAATGAATAGTCTTGCATGTACGTTATCGTGGATGGCAACCAAATATCTGTTATGCTCATGCAGTCGGTAAACTGCATATTAAAAGCAGTTGCACCCTCCGACAGAAATATGCGGTTGACCGAAGAATACGAAAAGCTGACCGCAATCACTTTTTTGCCTATGAGCGTATCTGGAACGGTTACGTCGCCCTTGATCTTGTCGCCGTTACAGTATAAACTCCACCCATTCACGCTTTCGCTCATCATGGTGAAGTACTTAGCGCTTTCCGCATACGCGGCGCAGTCCGCGCGTACCGTTTGGTCGTCGTAAAAATACAGTTCGTATTTTACCTTGTTGTTCCCGTCGGGCGATGCCGAAGGTACAGACACTTCTATATCGGCGCGTTCTATAACATTATAGCCGCCGTCGCGCCCTATACTTCCGACCGCCACACCGTCATAAAGCTTGCCTTCGGTAATTATGTCGCGTTCGGCGATATCGAAAGTCTGTATGAGCGTATCCGCGTTGTCGCGCAGTCCGTCTTGTTCGGTAAACGTTCTGGCATACGCCGAAACGGTTACCGTGTACAAACCGTAAACATTGAGGTCGTAATCGTGCGTCCCGCCTTGTCCGTCGGTAACGCGCACATAATACATATTATCGCCGTGTTTAATCTGCGGATAGCCCATTTGCAGTTCGTTGGAATTCCATTCTTGAGCGCTGTCGGCATTGTCCCTGCCGTCGGCGCTCTTGTAGAAAACGGCGCGGCATCCGCTCGCCGCTTTTATATAGTTCCGCGTTTTGAACAGCATCGGTTTGTTGTCTTTGAGCATTTGCTCGAAAAGATAAAACGACTTGCCGTCCACAGTCTGCTTTTGCGAATAAAAGCCGTCGAGCGTCAAAAATTCGTCTGCATATTTGAGCCGCGCAAGCGTGTATTTGCCGTTGAGTTTAGTAACGCGAAATACGTCCGCAACGCCCGCCATCGGCACTTCTTGCGATACCGTTTCTCCGTCGATCTCCACTTTGTCAAGCTCGTATGCAGTCAATTCCACAGTTGACTTGCCGGACGGAAATCCGCCCTCCTTTAAAGTGTTGAGATCGCGTTGCACCGTATCGGCGGGTATGTCGAAAGACTCCGTTGCGCCCGACCCCGCATAAGTTACCTTAATGACGTACTTGGTCGCGCCTTGGATCTTGTTCCACGAAAGAACGCCGTTTTCGGATAGCGTTACGTTTCCGAATACGCTGTCGCCGCTTTGATCGTCGCCGCCCGGCTGTCCGCCGCCGTTGTCCGCACCGCATACTTTACACCTTCCGTCGCTACCGTAATCGTGCGGAGCAAGCGGTATCGTTTCGGTCGTCTCATGCCCGCATACAGTACAACTTAATTTCTTTTCCCCTTCTTGCGTACATGTAGCGGCACGCAATATACTTTCCGCCCACGTATGCGCGCCGTTGCAACCACCGTTATCCTTCGGCTGACATGCCGAAAAAACGAACAACGCCAAAAGTGCGCTCAGTATGGACATAGTTACTGTTACTACTCTTTTTTTCATGTTCCGTCTCCTTGATTTAATACTGAGATTCACTAACATATGTTAGTACTAACTAATATTACCATTAATAAAAGTAAATGTCAACGTTTTTATTAAATTAAGTTAGTATAATAAGCTTGGTTAAGACCAAACATAACTGCGAGGATAAACGAATATGTCGAAAAACACGGTCCTTGGCATAAGAATAAGGGAGCTGCGCGAAGAAGCGGGGCTTTCCATGCAGCAGCTCGCCAAAAAAATAGGCGTGAGCGACGCGGCGGTGTGCAAATGGGAAAACGGATCATCCGAGCCCAAAGCGAGCTATATCTTAAAGCTTGCCGAATATTTCGACTGCAGTACCGACTACATTGTAGGCAAAGAAAGCGGTCTTGACGGATATGTGAACGCGGCGGTAAGAGCGGACATAAAACCCAACGCTACAAGACCGCGGATAAAAGTAACGGACGGAAAAGGCGCGATCGTTCCGCTCGCGCACGACAGCGGTTCTGTCATGCTCGACGACGGCGAGCGCGAACTTTTAGGCACGTACCGCGAGCTGTCCCCCGACCTTAAGACGCTGTTAAAAGAAACGGTCAATGCTTGGAACACGGCTAATAAGCCGGCTGGTAAAAAACGCACTAACGAATAGTCGGAATAGTTTTTAGTCAATAGTTTATTTATTGATTTTGCGATCGATCGCTTGCTTTGAGTTTACGCATAGAATTTGATACGATCGGAGAGCCCCGTCGCGGTTGACAATCATGCGCGGCGGTATTATAATGACCGTATGATGGAAAAGATCGAAAGTTTTAAGATAGATCACTTGACGCTCGAACGCGGATTGTACGTGTCGCGCAAAGACGGCATTAACGACTGCACGCTCACGACTTTCGATCTGCGCATGACTCTGCCCAATCGCGAACCCGCAATGGAAACGGCGGCGCTCCACACAATAGAACATCTCGCGGCGACGTTTTTGCGCAACGGAGAACGAAAAAACGATATAGTCTATTTCGGACCTATGGGTTGCAGAACGGGGTGCTATCTCGTAATGTTCGGCGATCTCCGATCGACAGACGTTTACGACCTCATAGTCGATATGTGCGACTTTATACTCGGTTACGAAGGCGATATCCCCGGCGCAACGGCGGCGGAATGCGGAAACTATCTCGATCAAAACCTCGCAGCAGCCAAGTATTACATAAACATTTACAAAAACGATCTCGTTGCGCACCGCAGATCATCGTACAAATAGCGCGGCGCGAGGGGCATAACGATTTGCGTAATTTATTATGCGACGCAAATTTATCGCGTTTGCTTGCCTTTTTCTCCATAGTGTGATATTCTAAATACGTCTTGGAGGAATCATGAAAACGGATATCAATAATACTATCAATAAAATATTGGCGTTTGCGCGCGACGATCTTATGCTCGACGCGCTTGACGATACTTACGCTCTCAATCGCATTGCCACGCTCGTCGGAGCAAAAGCTCCCGTGCTCGACGTAGATGCGGATCACGAAAATAAAACATTTGCCGAGCTTTTGGACGAGCTCGGTTGCGACGACGCGGTAAAAACGGCAGTCGCGGACGTCGTTCTGCCGCCCTCGCACATACTCAGCTACTACTTTAACGACAAGCTCGGCAGAAAACCGAAAAAAGCGTTCGACTTTTTGTTCGACGTCTGCGCCCAAGGCGGCGCGGCGGGAGGAAAACCGTCCTACGATTGCGGCGCGTTCGTTCGTTACGAATGTGAAAAGACGATAGGCGTTTCGAGATCGGTTTTACTCAACGTACTCGATGATGTTAAGTATACGCCGATAAACAGCGGCAACCGTATTGCACGCATAGACGGCGACGACATAATGTCCGACGATATTTTGCGCCGCGAAAGCGCGTTTGCGGAAAACTACGGCGGCGTTATAGCAAAACGCATAAGCAGCGACGGTTATTACTGCTGCGAAGCGACCGCTCTCGATAAAGCCCCCGTCAAAGAACAGCTTTCGAGCGGCGCAGTCAAAGTATCGTTGCTTGACTACCCCGTTCCCGCACTTGCGTTCAACGGCATAGCCAAAAATTCGGTCAGAGCGCAAGCCGCCGAAGTTCTTAAAGCCGCGGCGGAACAAAATATAGACTGCGTTGCGGCATGTTCCGCACGCGACGGGCTTACCGTGTATATAGTTTTCGCGACGGAAGTCGTAGGCGAATATTTGAGCGCAGACAATGCGCTTGCCGCATGCGGTGTTTTTTGCACGACCGACTTTTCTCCGCTCGTCTCCGTTCTCGAAAAAGGCACTGCTCTTTCCACAGACTTGTTCGCGTTTAAAACGATATACAACGCAGTCGGCGGCGTAAAGCACGGCGACAAAGCGCAAGATGCGTTGTCCGACGGGCTTACTAATATTTTCAAAGGCTATTTGAGCGCGGCGGCTTCGGCAACGGCAGACCAAGTAAAGGCTTTCGTACAAAAACAGTAAAGCAAAGCCCCCGATCGAAACACGGTAGGAGTTTTATGACCCCGCAACAATTGGAAGAATTAAAGCAACGAGTGGAAGCAAACGACCCGAATGCGCTTTATACGTATGCGGAATGTCTTCTTGCTACCGATCCGCGCGAAGCCGAAAAGTATATCATACTCGCCGCACAGCTCGGCAACCCGTACGCGGAAGAAAAGCTCGGCGACAAGTATAACGACAAAGGCGATTACGAACGTGCCGCTCACTACTATAAAGCAGGCGCAAAGGCGGGGCTTTACGAATGCTCGGTCAAACTCGCCATAATCAATCTGCAAACGCACGAGCATATAGCGATACGCGAGCTCGAAGAACTTGCAAAGCTCGGGATCAAATCGGCATGCAAAGCGCTTGCCGAATATCACAAATCGCACGGCAACCGCCGCGAAGCGACTTATTGGCGGTCTTTGCTCAAATAAATCAGATATCAACCACGGAGCAGATCCAAAACTCGCAAGCTTGACTCGCCTTTCGCAGCAAGCTTCGGGGTCTTACAACAAATCGGTCGTCATCGCAAGCAATCAAAAACGCTTCTCGAATAACGGCGGGTATATTAAACGTCCAATAAGCCAAATTAAAAACAATGACTGAAAATTCAAAAAACAACCAAACACAAGCGCCGGACGACGGAGAAGCGCGTATCGACGAAAATGCGATCGACACGCAAGCAAAAAACGATCCGCCGCACGACGATAAAAAAACGGCAAAGCGCAAGAACAAGTTTTCGGGCGATTATTATTATGTCGATGTCGATCGCGAAACGCTTGCCAAAAACTCGTTTATACGCACGCTGTTGACAGTTATCGCATTGATGTTGCAGATAGTTGTGCTTCTGTTGCCGCAAGGCGGTTTGGAATACATCACCAAAAACATCCCGTCCTACGCGTACATTTATATGTGGTCGGTGTTCGTAATGCTCGCCGTGTCCATATATGCTATTATCATGAATTTTACGCGGTACAAGTTCGATAAGCGCATCCCCAAGGAACGCGCGCCACGCCGCGGCTTTAAGAACAGAACGTTTTTGGGCACAGAGCTGTTTATGGCGGTAAACGCATTCATGCTCGCAGTAGAAATATCGTTCGTGTGCATAAGCTACGACGGCGTGGGGCTTGCCGCGGTGTTCGTATGCGCCGCCGCTCTCGCCGCTTCCGTGCTCGCCCGCCAGACCGCGCTCTACACTCTGCGATCCGCCCAACTGATACGTGCGGAAGACAAGCAACAAAACGACCGAAAAACCACCGAAAAATAACTCGAATCTATATAGCAACAAAAAAAGCATGTTCGCGATCGGACATGCTTTTATACTCCTTACCAAAATGTTACATGCGCTCGGGCGCGTCCAACAGAATGAGCGAAAGCCCGTAAGCGAGCGTATCCGCCACGCGCTCGGTAAGAGCGAGCCGCGCCGTTTGCATATCGCCGCCGCACATTATCCTATCCGCATTATAAAAACGGTTGAACGCTTGACATATCTTTACAAGCCGACGCGACACGAACGACGGTTCGTACTTGAGCGCAGCATTGTAAACCACATCGTCAAAATCCCATAAGAGCTTGGCTACTTCGTAAGCCTCGTCGTCGACGAGCAGCGCCGCGTCGATAGACTGTGCGCCGCTATATCCCGCCTTTGCCAGCACCGAACGGCAACGCGCGTGAGTGTACTGCACGTAAGGGCCCGTCTCGCCGTCGAAGTTGAGCGCGTCCGCAAGCGAAAAGTTTTTGTCCTTGAGCCGTCCGTCATAAAGCGCGTCGAACACGACCGCGCCCACGCCCACGCTCTCGGAAACGCGCGCCTTATCGGCAAGCTCGGGATTGCGCTCATCTATAATAGCTGCCGCCTTTTCCACCGCCGCGCTGAGCACGTCGTTTAAATACAAAACATTGCCGCGCCGAGTGGCAAGCGCCATACCGTCCACGGAGACCATGCCGTAACTGACATGCACCATGTCCTCCGCCCACCGTTCGCCGAGTAGACCGAGAACCTTAAAAAGCTGTTTAAAATGCAAAGCTTGGTGGCTCGCGACCACGTACAAGCATTTATCGAAGTCATATGTCTGCTTGCGGTAATACGCCGCTGCAAGATCGCGCGCTATGTAAAGCGACGCGCCGTCGCTCCTGCGTATGAGCGCGGGCGGCATATCGTCGCCGAGCTCCACTATTTTCGCGCCGTCGCTTGTCTTGAGCAGATCTTTATCGATCAATTTTTGCTCTACTCCGCCCACCTTATCGACGTAAAAGCTTTCGCCGAGATAACTGTCGAATTCGATATTGAGGCGAGCGTATACCTTTTTGGCTTGCTCGAGCGTTATCGCCTTGAACTTTTTAAACAGACCGACGGAATACTCGTCGCCGCCCTCTATCTTTTGCGACCACTCGCGCGCCTCCGCCGCAAGCTCTGCGTCCTTTTCCGCCTCGCTGTGATACTTGACGTACAGCTCCAAAAGCTCGTCCAAGCCGCGCTCGTCCAAACGCTTTTCGTCGCCCCACCGCCTATATGCCGATATAAGCCCGCCGAACTGCGTACCGAAATCGCCCAAATGATTGATGCCGACGGCGTTTGCGCCGAGCGCTTTATATATCTTGTAAAGCGACCCGCCTATGACCGTAGTCATAAGATGCCCTATGTGGAACGGCTTGGCAATATTGACCGACGAATAATCTATGCACACGGTTTTGCCGTCGAGCGGCTTGTACGCGCCTATGCCGCCGTCAAACAGATCGCGTACCAACCCCTCGCGTTCGACGGTAAAATTCAAATACCCGTTCAACGCGGTAACGCCTATGCCGTCTATAACGACCGCCGCAGCCGCCTCGCTCGCTATCGCCGCGGGGCTTTTGCGCAACACCTTGGCAAACTTAAAACACGGTATGCAGTAATCGCAGAACGCATCCGCCGCTTGAATGTCCGTCGGTTCGAGCGACGGCAACGCCGCCTTAGCCCCTTCGTATATCGCTTTCTTGTAATCTTTCATGTTTCCACCGTTTGCGACCGATCGCCTTTGTACCACGAGCCTTGTCAGCAAATGCTCAAAGCTCTTTTATAAGCCAACCGTCTCGTTTGATGTATTCTTGCCTATTTTTTTGCGTTTGAGAAGTCGTAGCACTAATGCAACCAAACCCATCGTTTGAAGTTTTCTTGCCTACTTCTTTTCCCAATCAGAAAGTCGAAGCTTTTTCCACAAGTCAAACCTTTCGCTTAAAGTTTTCTTGCCCGCTTCTTTTCCCAATCAGGAAGTCGAAGTTTTTTCCACAAGTCAAACCTTTCGCTTAAAGTTTTCTTTCCCGCTTCTTTTCCCAATCAGGAAGTCGAAGCTTTTTCACAACTCAAACCCATCGCTTAAAGTTTTCTTGCCCGCTTCTTTTCCCAATCAGAAAGTCGAAGCTTTTTCCACAAGTCAAACCTTTCGCTTAAAGTTTTCTTGCCTACTTCTTTTCCCAATCAGAAAGTCGAAGCTTTTTCACAACTCAAACCCATCGCTTAAAGTTTTCTTGCCCGCTTCTTTTCCCAATCAGAAAGTCGAAGCTTTTTCCACAAGTCAAACCTTTCGCTTAAAGTTTTCTTGCCTACTTCTTTTTCAAAAGAAGTAGGAGGTCAGACGTTGAATCTGAACTCGACAACGTCCCCGTCTTTCATGACGTAGTCCTTGCCCTCGCTGCGCAGCTTGCCCGCCGCCTTAGCCGCACCGACCGAACCGAGCGCAACAAGATCGTCGTAAGACACTATCTCCGCGCGGATAAACCCGCGTTCAAAATCGGTATGGATCTTGCCCGCCGCCTTGGGCGCGGTAGTGCCGCGCTCTATCGTCCACGCCCGCACTTCCTTTTCTCCCGCTGTAAGATAGCTCATAAGCCCGAGCAGCTCGTAGCCGGAAGTGATAATGCGTTCAAGCCCCGACTTTTCAAGCCCGAGCGCGTCGAGATACTCGCCGCGTTCGTCTTTGGGCAAAGACGATATCTCCTGCTCGACCTTGGCGCAGATCTCCACTACCGCCGCGCCTTCTTGCGCCGCGAACGCACGCACTGCCGAAACGTATGCGTTATCCGAACAGCCGATGTCGTTTTCGGAAATATTGGCGCAATAGATTATGGGCTTGACAGACAACAAAAACTGCCCGTCCACGAGCGCAAGCGTTTCGCGATCGAGCTTGAGCGAGCGCAACGACTTGCCCGACTCGATACACTCCGTCATCTTGTTAAGAACAGCCAGCGCCTCGACCGCTTTGGGATCGCCGCTCTTGACCGTCTTTTCAAACCTCGCGCGCCGCTTTTCAATGCTCTCGAGATCGGCAAGCATGAGCTCGGTGTTTATGATATCGGCATCGCGCACGGGATCGACGGTGTCCGAAACATTGATGATATTCGCATCGTCGAAACACCGCACCACCTCGATGATAGCATCCACCTCGCGTATATGCGACAAAAACTTATTGCCCAAGCCCTCGCCATGGCTCGCGCCCTTGACAAGCCCCGCTATGTCAACAAACTCGATCACCGCGGGAACAACGCGCTTTGCCGAGTACATCTTTTCGAGTACGTCAAGCCGCGCGTCGGGAACAGCCACAACGCCCACGTTAGGCTCGATAGTGCAGAACGGATAGTTCGCGCACTCCGCGCCCGCTTCGGTTATAGCGTTAAACAACGTGCTCTTGCCGACATTGGGCAAACCTACTACTCCGATTTTCATATAAAACAACTCCGATACCGATTATGTTTATTGTACTTCAAAACAGTGATAATGTCAAACGTATACATAGCATTGCCGCGCACGCCTAAGCGCGCAACGCACCCAACTAAATATCTATCACATTGACTCCGTATTCGTCAAGCTCCGCACCGTCGGTCGCGGTTATGATCGTCTGGAACCCGTCGAGCGCGGCAAGCAGTTTGTTCCGCCGCGCGCCGTCCAGCTCGCTGAACACGTCGTCCAACAGCAACACGGGCGAAGTTCCCAAAACCTCTGTCAAAAGCCCGAGCTCGGCAAGCTTCAGACTGAGCGCAACGGTGCGCTGCTGCCCTTGCGAACCGAACGACCTCACGTCCACGCCGTCTATAGTCAACTTGATATCGTCTTTATGCGGTCCGGAATGCGTATACTTGAGCCGAAGATCGCCCTCTCTGTCGGCGGCGTACAGCTTTAACAGCTCACGCTTTATCCCGTCCACACCGTCGCCGTCCACGCCCTCGTACTCGAGCGTCAGCTTTTCCTTGCCTCCCGACAGGTACGCGTGCCGCTCCTCCGCGGTAGGCAGTAACGACCGAATATATCCGCGACGGCTCTTGACTATCTTTGCGCCCTCGTCCGCCAACAGCTCGTCCCACGGCGCAAGCGTGCTGTCTGACGCGCCGCCGCTCTTGAGCAGTCTGTTTCGGCTAGCAAGTATCTTGCCGTACCGCGACAGCGCATTGAAATACGCCTTGGACACTTGACACAACGCTATATCCATGAACCGTCTGCGATCGGCTGGCGCTTCCTTGACTATCTTAAGTCCGTCGGGACAAAACAGCACGACGGGACACACGCCCATAAGCTCGCTCATGCGCGTTATAGGCACGTCGTTTACGGACACACGCTTGTTTACCGTTCGGTCGATAACGATCTTGACGGTCTCCTCGCCGCTGTCCTTTTGCACGGTAACGCATATGAACGCGCGTTCGCGATCGTTTTTTATAAGCTCCTTGTCGCGCGGCGTGCGAAACGACTTGCCCACGCCCGAAAAATACACCGCTTCCAAAAGATTGGTCTTTCCGCGCGCGTTAGCCCCGACAAAAGCGTTGCACCCGTCCTTTAAAACGATAGTCCGCTCCGCCGCATTGCGGTAATCTTTGACTTGTATGCGTTTAACGATCAATTTTCACCGCCGCTCAACGCCCGCGCCTACCGCGTTCGTCATTACCGTCGGTAGCTATAACAACGGCAATATGCACGGCAACAGCTACCGCAAGCACGGCATAGCACGCCCAAGCCACTATCGCCCACTTGAGCTCGATCCCCGCGATCTTATTGTAAACGAGCCTCTTTTCCGCATCGACCGCATCATCGTCGCCGTCGGGGTCGTCGCCGTCGCCATTTCCGTCATTATCGCCGTCTCCGACTCCATCGCTGCCGCCCGTCTGCTTATCGCCGTAGCGCAAGACGTACGCGCCGCTCTCATCCGCCTCTACGGTGATGGTGATATCCCCGACTACGTCCGTTCTGAGTATATTCTCTTGCGGCACGCCCATAGCGTCCAAACGCGCAAGCGTCTCATCGTGCGGATGTCCGTACGAATTTCCGTCGCCGCACGAAATTATGTAATACGCCGACTTGGCGCCGTTCTCGGTAGTTATAACATCGAGATACCCTTGCGACGTGGAAGTGCGCGAACCGTGATGTCCCGCCTTGATAACGTTTACGCAGTAATCGTCGGTAAACGCGTCATACTTATCGGTAACGCCGTCCGTAGCCGCAGCTTGCACGCGCTCGACGAACTCCGCCTCATTCTTCTTTTCCGCATCGCCCGACAGCGCGAACTTAAACCCGCGGTATTCGAGTATCATTATAGGCGAATATTCGTTCCAATCTACACTGCTCACCGTGCCGTACTTGGACGACAGCGGCGAATAAAACGTGTATGTGTACGTGTCGTCGCCCGTTCCGCCCGTAATAGTCTGACTTTCGTCATCGGGGTCGGTAACATGTACGACGGGAGTGAAATCGTCGTTGGCGGCGTACATGGAATCTATGCACACTCTGTACGCCACCGTAGTTTTATACAGCGCGTCGGCGGAAAGATCGGCTTTGCCCGGGTCGGTATAATTATCGTCTTTTGAGTTTCGCGCCTCCACGTTGGGTCTGTAGGACACGCGCGCGGGATAGTTCTGCAATACGTAATCGAGACTGCCGCAATGATCGGAATCGGGATGAGTAAGTATGGCGTAATCGAAATACTTGAACTCGGCGGGGAGGTTTTCGTCGATAAACGTCTGTATCTGCGTCTCGTGGCTTCGCTCATTTTTCGCCCCGTCTATTATCATGGTTTTGCCGTCGGGCAACTCGATGATAGTGCAATCGCCTTGCCCCACATCCACGAAATGCACAGCCAGCTTGCCGCCGCCGACAGCGGACGCATATGCGCCGCTTCTGCTCTCCGCTTGCGGGTCGATGGGAACTTCCTCGTAATACGCAAGCCCGAGCCTGAGTTCTATGTCAAGCGAGTACGGCATCGATATTGCGAGCGCAACGGCTATAATTATCAAAACCACTATATCGGTGAAAACTATTTTCTTTACTCTCTGTTTAGACATACGCTCTCCCTAACTAACGCTTGTTACCGTCCGCGCTATCGTCCGTCGCTTGTATAAGCTGTTCTATCTCCGACATTTTTTCGAGCGCGGCATTGTAACCGAGCTCTATCATTGTTTTATACCCGTCCTTGCTCGTGGACTTAAACGCCGACGTGTCGGGCGCTATCACAAGATCGGACTGCATAAGCCCGATCACCGAAGCGTTGGCGCTCATTATGGAAAACATTGCTTTTAGCATGTCGAACATGCCCGTGCCGTCCGTGCCGCTTCCGCGCGTGCCGTGCGCGTCTACCGTTATTACCTTTTTAGCCCCAAGCATGCGGCATACGTCCGACGGTATGTTGTTGGTAAGCCCACCGTCCGTCAGCATCATGCCGTCCATCTTGAGCGGCGCGTACACTATAGGATATGCCGACGAAGCGGACACCGCGTCTATGACAGAGCCTTTATCCAATACGACCTGCTTACCCGTCTTGAGATCGGTCGCCACCGCCGCGTATTTTTTGGGCAAGTCCTCTATCTTTGCGTCGCCTATGAGATTGTACACGACGCGCCCTATCTTGCGCGGATCGTCGGGCTTTAACAGAAACTTTCCGTGAAGATCGGCAAACTCGATATTTTCCGCCGCCCGCGCTATCTCGTCGGGCGTAAGCCCCGCGCAATACAGCGCGCCCACAATACTGCCCACCGAAGTCCCGACGCAAAGGTCGAAATCTATTCCTCTCTCATAAAACGCTTTGAGCGCGCCCACTTGAACAAAGCCGCGCGCTCCTCCGCCGCCAAGCGCCAAACCGATCTTTTCACGCTCGGGCGGAGCTTTTTTGCGATTGAAAAACTTCATAAATTATTACCGTCAAGGCGAGGACGCGTTCTCAAGCCTTGTTCTCTATCATATTGCAAAAATACTTATGCACTCTGTTGTCGCGCGACATCATTTCGGGATGGAACGCTGTCGCAAGCACGTTTCCGCTGCGCACCGCAACGGGATCGCCGTTGTACTCCGCCAAAACTTCCACACCGTCGCCCACGCGCGTAATACGCGGCGCGCGTATGAATACCATGCCGATATACATACCCGCAAAATCTCCTTCGGCGACAAAGCTGTCTATCTGTCTGCCGTACGCATTGCGTTTAACGTCTATATCCAAAAGCCCGAAATACGACCGCTCGCCCTCTATTCTGTTTGCGAGCAGTATAAGCCCCGCGCAAGTCCCCCAAACAGGCATTCCCGCGACCACTCGCTCTCTTATGGGCGTGTAAAGGTCGAACTGATCCATAAGTATGCGAAGAGTGGTGCTTTCCCCGCCGGGGATTATAAGCCCGTCCACGCTCGCAAGATCGTCGATCGTGCGCACGGGGATCGCGCCGATCTTTTTATTGACCGACGTTATCATTTTAAGATGCTCTGCGACAGACCCTTGCAGCGCCAAAACTCCTATGTTCATAATATACCTCTTTTACCTCTTTGGAGATTACAACTTAAACGCGCCTTGCCGCCCATACCCTACGATGTAAGCGCACACAGTCCCACCTACATGACCAAGGCGGCGCAGCGCATGTAGTCCGTATCCGATGATGCATTCGGCTCAAGCGAACGGTGCGGTACGGCGCAAACGTATTGCGTCGGCGATTTCGGCGAATCGTAGCTCAACGCTTTTAGCGCGAAGGCGCGGCGCAGACGGACAACTGGCGCAAGCCGCCGACGGGAGTGTAGACCCACCTACATGACCAAGGCGGCACAGCGCACGTAGTCCGTATCCGACGATGCATTCGGGCTAAAATTACCAGCCGCGCTTGGCAAGCCTCTGATCTTCCGGCATATCCGCAACATCGACGCCGCGCATAGCCTCGCCCAGCCCGCGGCTTACGCCCGCGAGTATGGCGGGATCGTGGCAGTACGCTACCGCTTTGACTATGGCTTCGGCGCGGTTTTTGGGATCGCTCGACTTGAATATTCCGCTACCCACGAACACGCCGTCCGCACCGAGCTGCATCATGAGCGCGGCGTCGGCGGGAGTGGCTATACCGCCCGCCGCAAAGTTTACAACGGGCAACGCTTTGTTCTTAGCCACGTATCTTACGAGATCGAGCGGCGCGCCGATATCCTTGGCATACGTCGCAAGCTGTTCGGGCGAAAGCGCAGCCACTTGCGCTATCTGCGTGCGCATTTGACGCATGTGCTTAACGGCTTCTACTACGTTGCCCGTACCCGCTTCGCCTTTTGTGCGTATCATGGACGCGCCTTCGGCAATGCGGCGGAGCGCCTCGCCGAGATCGCGCGCACCGCACACGAACGGCGTTGCGAACTGGTTTTTATCTATGTGATACATATCGTCGGCGGGAGTAAGCACCTCGCTTTCGTCTATGTAGTCTATCTTTATCGCTTCCAAGATCTGCGCTTCCACAAAATGCCCGATGCGCACCTTTGCCATAACGGGTATAGACACCGCTTGCTGTATCTCGTTGATCATTTTGGGATCGGACATGCGCGCAACGCCGCCTTCCTTGCGGATATCCGCGGGAACGCGTTCGAGCGCCATTACTGCTACCGCGCCCGCGTTTTGCGCGATTACCGCTTGCTCGGCGTTGGTTACGTCCATAATGACGCCGCCCTTGAGCATTTGCGCCAAATTTCTGTTGAGCAGCTTTCTGTTAGCCGCTTTGTTTTCGCTTTCTTTGACTGCCATGATAGTCTCCTTTTATGCCGATTACCGACTTAAAAATTTTATTACGTTTACTAACAGCGTGCCGAGACGCGCTTATGCCGCTATTCGGACACGACGTTCACGTTGAGCTTGCCCGAAACTTCCGCAAACGGCTTTATAGCCACCGTGTACTTGCCGAGCGCCTTTATAGGCTCGGAAAGCACTATCTTTTTCTTGTCAAGCTCTATGCCTTGCTCATGCAAAGCTTCCGATATAGCGGCGGTGTTGAGCGCGCCGAACAGTTTACCGTTAGCGCCCGTCTTGATCTTTACCGTTACCGTGATACCAGCCAGCTTTTTGCACAGCGCGACCGCTTCGTCGTGTTCTATCTTTCTGCGCCGCGCCTCTGCCTCTTTGGATATTTTTATGCTGTTGAGCGCGTTTGCCGTGGCTTGTTTGGCAAGCCCGTTGGGCAAAAGATAGTTGCGCGCGTATCCGTCCGACACGTCTATCACCTCGCCCGCCTTGCCTTGCGCTTTTACGTCTTTCAATAGAATAACTTTCATTTTCGTACTCCTGCGTGCAGTCGATATCCGATCGGTACACACGTATTATTTTATCAAAACATCCGCCTTTTTGTCAAGCGTATTTCGACCGCGACTATGCCGCACGGCGACGGATGCAAGCGCCGCCGCGCATACGTTTCGACATCTTGCGCTATTCCCGCCTAATGAACTCCGTCCAGAATCGGAGGTTGAGTATAATGTCGCACACGCCTATAAGCGAGCCTATAAAAAGAGCGAGCGGAAATACGACCATGAGCATGCCGACCGCAACGAGAACTACGCGGGCAGCGACTTTTGCCTTACCCTTAAATAGCGATGCGAAATACGCGAGCAGCGTAAAAAAACAGAACGCCGTGGGCAAAGTAACAAACGCGTGCATGAGCGTCGCGGACAGCGCTCCGTAGCCGCCCGCTATTTCGAGCGCCGCAGTCGCAATAAACGTAGGCAACAAGCACGCCCAAAGATACGACCGCGGTATCTTCATATCGGACACCGCCGCACGTTCGCGCAGTATCGGTCCCATATCGCCCGTATCCACGGCGGGCGGCGTTCCGTCCGCATTGCAGTCGCCTATGCAAACTGTCTTGCCGTTGATCAACAATGACATAAAATATCCCACGGCGGCTATGACCGCGCCGAAATGCAGACAGTAATACCACGTATACAGCGACGCCGTTTCGTTTACATACGCACCGAAGAATTCACAAACCGCCGCATCGTATCCGTCGTCGCCTCGCTCGAGTTTTTGCACTTCGGCGGGGAGATCGGCGTTGTCGTAATAATGCCGTGCGGCAAAGCCTATCACGGGATCGCCGTATTCGGCGGCGACGTAGTTTTCCGCTACATTGCCGAGCGGTTCACCCTCGGCAAGCCGAACGATGCCCGCGCCCGCGAGCGCGCCCGACACGGCAAAAAGCGCGGCGACCGTCGCGCATAACAAATACGGCTGCAACTGCGCGGAAAATATCACGCCGCACAGCGCGGCAAACAATCCGCAAAAGTACACAACGGTCAAAATATCATAGTTCAGTATGAGCGAAAACGCGCCGTAGCCACCAACGACGGCTAAAGGAAAATACGCGCCCAACCGCCTATACAGCGCATAAAGCGACGGCAGTACAAACGGCATAAACACGAGCGCTACCGACGGCATAGCTCCCGCCGCGATCAGCATGAGCGGCAGCACGCAAAACGCGCAAACTTCCCACACCGAAAGTTTCCGCGGACGCGACCGCTTGCGTGCGGCGTTTTCAGCAGCCGAACGCTTATGGATATTGCAAAAATTTCCGCGCGTCATATGACCTCATAGCTATAGTTTGTCCAAATCGCCGCCAAGCGCCTCGCGTATAAAACCCGCCGCCGCAGTCCATACTAAACAAGACCATTAAACAGTACAAGGAGATATTTCAACAATGTACGATCTTAAATGCGGACAAAAAGACTGCAAACACAATCACGGTTATTGCTGCTGCGCCAAAGACATCGCCGTCTCTACGGGAACTTGCTGCACCACTTACTCCAAATGCGAGTCCAAAAACTTGAATACGGAGAGCGCGGCGGAGTTTTCCAAGCCCGACAATTCCGTAGATACCGCTGTAAGCTGCAACGCGCCCTGCCTTTTCAACCACTCCACAAAGTGCATAGCCAACGGTATAACCGTTTCAACGGGCGACGACGGCTCGGCGGAATGTCTGACGTTCATTAAAAAGTAACGCGATAATTTATCCAACAGGCAAAGCACGCACCTTGAAGCACACCTTTAAGGTGCGTTTTCGCATTATCATGCGCCCGCGTCCACGTTCTTTTTCATGAGTTCTGCGAGCTTTAAATACTTTTTCACAGCCGCGCTGTCGCACGCCGCAACATAGTCGCGTAGATCGCGTATAAGTTCGACAAGCGCCGATACGTCTTTGTCTCTTATTACGCGTTCGGTGCGCGCCGCCGCGTTCCAATTCATGAGCGACGCATTTTCGGGATAGCATTTGAGAAGCTCCGTAGAATACTCGCAGACAAAATCTATCTCGCCGCCCGCCATCTTTTTTTCAAACACGTCGAATATGTTTTCGCGCCGCCAATCGATAAAAGGCTTATACCACTTGATAAGCTTGTCCGCGCCGTTAAGCTCCACTTCGTCGCCTATAAGCATAGATCCGCAGAGCATTGCCGCACCCTCGTAAACCTTTTTGTCGTGCAACAGCTCGAACAGCTTTTGATCGAACTCCTCGTCTACAGGCTCGTTGGTGGCGTCCAAATAGAAATAATACGTATACCACAGCGGACGCAACCTTTCAAAAAGATTGCACACGCAATACACCGCTGCGTATAGCGACAGCATGGGTATTGGCGCGCGGTCTATGGGCGGGATAACGTCGGCAGTCAAAAATCTGTCGTACAGCGGCGATCCGAAATCGTACTTTATAAAGTCGTCGCCACGCCGAGTATACCATCTCCCGCCGCCCGCAAGAACGGGCGCGGAAAGCGCGTTGCGCTTGAACATAGGATCTTCGGCGCTGTAATCGGGATGGCGCGACGGCTCTGTCAAAAAGCAACACCCGTATTCAAACAGTGCGTCATGCGGCGTCGCTACGTATTCGGGATAGATCGCGCACGCAAAACAATACAGATTGTACAACAGCGTCCGCTTTTGTTCTCTGTCGAGGTCGCTGCCGCCTATCGCTTCAAACGTCGGGTCAAACAGCTCGCCTACGGTGTCTTTTAGTTCCATATCGCCTCCGCACGATAGTCGGGCTGTTTATCTTAACAGTATACGTCCGCATATCGAGCGTATATATTGTAACATCAAAGCGCGATAAAAGCAATCTTTTTATTATGCGCCGCGCTTGCCTATTTGCTAAAGCCCCAAACAAAAAACCGTCCCGAGCATTTTTTTGCGAGACGGTTTTAACGCTAATACATATTCATTTATACAAACAGTTTGGCAATGCTTCCCGCACCGTTTGCCAGCGTTATCACATAAGAACATCCGTCCTCGAGCACGCCTATAAAGTTATGCGTCTGCTGCGATCCGCTGCTCCAGTTTATAAGGAACGCCGTCGCATCGGTAAGCGGATAACTCAACGTCATATTTGCCGACAAGGATTGACCGGGCCATTTTGCGAAGAAGTTAGTTCCGCCGTTCCACATCCATAGGTTGTAGCTTGACAATGCCGACACGCCCGCATCGCCTTTTTTAAGATACAGCGTAACGGTCTTTCCGCCGCTGAAGTTCAATACGCATGCGGTCGCGCCCGCGGGTATCTGGTCGGCAGCGTCTACCGTCGTAGGTCCGGCAAACTCTATGTCGTAACTGCCCTTACCGTTGTTGCCCTTGGGATAGTATCTGATATAGACCGCGAACTTGCCAGTTTTGGTAATTTTGAACTGCGTTTTTTCAGTACCCGCGTCGCTCTTATCCACACCGACGCTGCTCGCATTTACATACGCGCTTATCGTTTGACCGTCGATGGTAAACGATACTACGTCGCCGTCTTTGAGATCGACTTTTTTATCCGCGCCGAACCAATATTCTTTGGATCTGCCGTCGACGGTGCTAGTGCCCGTATTGAGCACGAGTTTATGCGTTGTAGTTCCGACAGTCATCACGTCTTCGGTCGTAGGGCCGGGGCCTGGATCCGGACCGGGTCCCGGATCGGGTCCAGGATCGGGCGTGCCCGAGCCTTCCGTCCGCCATTCTGCATACAAGTACAGATCTTCGGTAAGAGTAGAGGGCATTTTTTCCACCCATACCACTTCGCCGTCCTTGGCGTACGCCCAGCCCGCAAACGTCATGCCCGTGCGCGTCGTCGTGGGCGAAGGAAGATTCTCTCCCGCCGAAACGCGCGCGAAGTACGCATTATCCACAAAGTATCCGTTGTGCGCGCCCGCCTCGCCGTTGGCTTGATCGGCAGTCATTTTTTCCGCGCCCGCGTCCTCTATGGTGTTATCCACCTTGGTGCTGCCGTTGTAGTACCAACCGGGGTTGAGGATAACTTCATGATCGCCTTCCGCCGCTTGAGACACGCCGAGCGTTACGCCTGCGGTCTTTTCCGCATCGCTTTCTATATTGGAGGCGCAGCCTACGCAAAAACCGCAGAACGCCGTCGCCATCGTCAAAGCCGCCGCTATCGAAGTTAATTTTTTCATTGCTCTTGCCTCCTTAGCCTTGCACTATGGCAATGCCGTACTTGCCGAGCGTGCCGCCCGAATAACCGTAGCTTGCTATCACGTTGCCCGACACATTGCTGAAAGGATAGTCGCCGACGTTGATGTAAACTTTAACGGTTTGCGTTCCGTTGGAAATGCCGTATACAAGCGTGCTGCCTTCCATGTTGTAGATATTGACTTTTTTGCCGTTGTTATCTTTTACCTGCATCTTGCCGTTTACAAGTACGGGATAGTCGTGGCGCAGTTTGGTGAGCGTGCGCATCCAGTTGAGCAGCGAGCCTTGATCGCCGTCTTGCTCTTCCACGCTCTTTATTGCGCTCGTCGCGTTGAGTCCCGTAAGCTCCGCTTTGAAGTTGTCGTAGCCTATGTTGAACGACGCGTTGCCGCTCGCCTTCCACTTCATGGGCTGGCGATAAATACGATCCTCGTGCGGCGCGCTCTTGTTGGTGTCGGTAGAGCCGTCGGGGCTGTTTACAGTGTATTCCATTACGCCGCCCATGCCTATCTCGTCGCCGTAGTAGATCCAGTTAAGCCCGGGCATAGTCATGACGTAAGCGTAGTATATGCGAAGCAGCGCGTCCGTCCGCTCTATGTCGCCCGCGGTGAGGGCGCGGTAGTTATCCTTGTTAGCCGTGCTGTTTGTGGTAATGTTCAAACGGTCGCGCGCGCGCGGCAAGTCGTGGTTGGAAGTGAACAAGCCGTCGATAAAGCCGGGATTGACTACGGAATAGCCTTTGACGTTTACGCTTTCGCCATTTTCTTTGGTGTAGGAATTGCCGTAGTATGCTTCTATATACTTATTGACCGCGCTGTTCGCGTAACCGCAGTTGAGATCGGGTTGAGCTGCCGCGGCAAAAGAACGCGTCGCGTCGTAGTACAAGTTGAAGTTGAACTGCGAGTCCAAACCTTGATAGTAATTGGTAACATTTCTCGGGTTGCCGTCAAGGTTTTCGCCGATGAGTATCGCGTTGGGATAGTTCTTTTTCAAGCGCGAATTGAACTCGCGGTAGAAGTTGAGATTGCGCTGAAGATCGTACGAATATATGCCGTCCTCGACACAGCCTTTGCCGTCGTCTATGTTGCCAGAGCTGGGCGTTTTGCCAACAAGCTCGTTTTTCATGTAAATGTGCTTGACCGCGTCCAAACGGAATCCGTCCAGACCGAACGACATCCAGTAGTTGCATACGTCGAGTATGGCGTCGCGCACGGGCTGATAGTCGTAGTTGAGCTCGGGCATGTCGGACGAGAACGACGAGTAGAAGTAATAGCCGTACTGATCGCCGAACCACTGTTCTTTGGCGCTCGCGTCCAATGCATTATATTCATCCTCGTTTATCCAGCTGTAGAAGTTGCGGTAATCGACGGTAACATTGCCCTTGTCGTCGTATTCCTTTTCAAGGTTTTGCGATTTGGTGAACCACGGGTTGGACTTTGCGGTGTGATTGAGAACAAAGTCCATTACTATCTTGATCCCCTTTTGATGCGCTTTGTACACAAGCTCGCGGTAATCGCCTATCGTGCCGAAGCGCGGATCAACGGAGAAATAGTCCTTTATGTCGTAGCCGTGATAGCTCTTAGAGCTTTGGAAAGGGGTGAGCCACAAAACATCTACATTCAAACTGTCGAGATAGTCGAGTTTGCTTATAATGCCTTGTATATCGCCTAAGCCGTCGCCGTTGCTGTCGGCAAACGACGCCATAAATATCTGATATCCCACGCCGTCGTTTTCGTAGCCCGCCGCCTTGCTCGTTACTACGGGATACGCGGAGCTGTTATCAAGACTGCTGTCGATTATCTTATCGGCGCTGCTCGGCGTGCGCTTGGTGGTAGCCGAGCCCTTTTCTATATCGGCATACGGACTTTTGTCCTCTTCCGTGGGCTTTGAATAGTTGGGTTTGCCTCTGCTCACCGCACCTTGCTTGACGAACCAATGGTAATATCCGTCGGAGCGTTTGGCTCTGCTCAAAAACAGATCGGCGTCGCCTCCGTCGCTCACCCAGTGTTTGCCCGAATTACGCGAAGAATACTTGTGTATCAAAAAGCCGAAGCCGTCCTTATCCACGTACTCGCTGTAATCTATGGATACGCCTTGCGTGGTGTTTGTATCGCCGTCCCAACCGCAGTCGGTGTACGTTTTGGTGAGGTCGATGTCAAAGACTTCGCCGCTTTCGTCGATCTTCATTGCGTTAAAAAGTCTGCCGTTGGTGTTGGAGCTCGGCCAAAACCACAGCACCCAATCTCCGTACGCTTCCGAACTTATCGCATTGTCGTAGTTGGGCGCGCCGTCGTTTGTCGTGCCTTGCTCGCTCTCTTTGTGATCGAACGTCTTGTAATGTATGTACAGATGTCCGGGCTTGCTCCACGACGCCAAATTCTTTTCGTATTCCGCGGCCTCGGCGTCTTGCTCTGCGTTCGACTTCCAATGCGCAAGCAAAGTTACGTCCGACTTTACTTTAGTCGTAGCAACATACTGCGTATCCCCGTCGAACCATCCGGTAAGCGTGAATCCTTCCATCTTTCTGGTGGGAAGATCGCCCACGGGCGCGCCCGAATAGACTTTGCGATCTTCGGGCGTGGAGACACCCGCCGCACGCGCTTCTTCGCCTACGTCGAATTTAACGGTATATTCGATAGACGTGTCTATCTCGTCGCTGTCGTCGCCACCGCCGCCGATGGGCGTTTTTCTGCACGCGATCACGGACAGACCCATAACGACGCACAGTAAAAATACAACTGCTCTCTTAAACTTCATCATTCCCCCCAATATTTGGAAAAACATTTGTATGATTATACCACTTATATATGACGTTTGTCAATACCTTTTCCGACACTTGAGCATAATTTCCGCCGATTTGCAAAAATTCTTTGCCTTTTACGTATGCGATGCGTCTCTTACTTACGCCGCGGCAGACGTATATCGTCTACAACTTTAAGACCGTTGCGTACCGCGTACGCATGCAATCTCCGAACATATTCGTCGCAAAGTATGTGCGGCGCGTGGCAGTCCGACGAAACAACGACGGCAGCGTCGTATTTTTTGCACAGCTCTATCAAGAGATCGGTCGGGTATCGGAAAGCGTGCGAACGAATGCCGTTGGCGTTAAGCTCTACCGCAACGCCGCATTCCGCCGCGGTGCGCACCACATCGTCAAAGGCTTGCGCCATGCCGTCCGTTACGGGAGGTCTGCGGTAAAATATAAGGTCGGGATGGGCAAGCACGGAATAAATCCCCGTTACGAGCGCGGCTTTTACGGTGTCGAAATACGAAACGACATGCCGCTCGTCCACACCGTCTGTAAACGAGTTGCACAGCGTTCCGTCGCACATAAATTCATGCTGACCGAGCACTATATAATCGAGCTTGTCCAAAAGTTTATCGTAATACGCGTCTTGTCCGTCGAAGTACTCTATCTCCACCGCGGACAGAATGCGTATGCGATCGCCGTATCGTTTTTTTGCCTTGTCTATCTGCGAGAGATAGAGCGACCCCATGGTCTGCGGCGTTACATACGGTTCTACGCCGCCGAGCGGAGAAAGACAGTGGTCGGACAGTCCGATAGTCTCAAGCCCGCACTTTACCGCCTCCTTTACATATTCGCACGCAGTGCCGCCCGCATGTCCGCACAGATAATTGTGCGTGTGAAAATTGCTCTTGATATTTACCTTGCGCCACTCTTCGTCGGGTATATCGTAAAAACCGTTTAACATTTGTTACCTCTCGGACTTTCGTCGATATGATTGTACCATTACCGCGCCGAACTGTCAAGACCGCGGGAACATGTCGCGGCGAACTCGATAAACCGCGCGCATCATTCCGCGGCGCAATAACTTGCGCTTTACGCTCGTTTATAGTAAAATATATAAAACACGGGGAGGGCAGCATGCTTAAAAAATTAACCGCAAACGAAGCGATTTGCCGCATCGATTTTGCGTACGCCGCGTCCAAAAATAAGAGCAAAACGAGCTACCCTATTTTTATCGACGGAATACATACGCAAAACGACTTTGCAAAATATTATAAAAAATGCGCGACGGCTGACAACTATAAAACGCTGTCGTTCACTAACGGCGCAGCGCAAGGAATAGCGCAATTCTTTTATTTGCCCGACGACAAATATCTGCAGCTGTGCGGGTTTTACACCGACGGCAGCGCAAGCGAAATGCTTGAAGAACTGCTCCAATATATGTCAAAGCGTTTCCCGAGCTACAGTTTGTATTTGGGGTTTCCCGCAGAAAACGCACAAGCGTGCGAGCTTTTGCTTAGCCGCGGATTTTTCGTTGCGGAAAGCTCGTACCACGACGTCATGCAGCTGAGCGATTACGCCGCGCCAAACGGTGCGCTCCGAGCATATAAAATCAAAAAAGCCGACTTCGGTGTTTTTGAAAAGTTACATACGGCGGACGACGATACATACTGGACAAGCGAACATGTGTTCGACACTTTCGACGAGTGGAATATTTACGCCGTCGCGGATAAAGGCGGCGATGCGGCGGGCGTACTTATGGAACGCGGCGGAGAAATTTACGGCGTTGACTATGCGAACAGCGAGTTTGACGGCGAGGTGTTCAAAGCGCTCGTAGGCGCGGCGCTTACGGGCATGAAAAACGTCGGTATAGAATACACTACGTTTTTCAACGACGAACAAACTCAGCCGTTCACGCTCCAATTAGGATTTAGGTCGATAGGCAGATACGTTTTGTACGTGAGACACGCGGACGTGTAGAAAATGTGTTTTTCGTCTTTGTAACAACCTTGTGTTTCGCAGCAAGCAACCCGCAAGGATGATCGCGACAACATATGGGCTTTGTCATGCAGCCACCTTATATAATGTTTGAATCGTATTGACTTTTGCGTTTGTATACCATCACAAACTAAAAACCTCCCCTTATGGGTGGTTTTTGTTGTGGTCGAAGCGGCGAGATTGCCGCGGATTCGCGGCGACCTTTGCGCTTATGCGCAAGCGGTTAGCGAACTTCGCGCCGTACTTATTGCCACACGGCTTTACTCCCACTTTCTCTCCGCGCTTTACTTTTTTTACTTGTTTTATGCGGCGCGTTTCTCCTCTGTATCCGCTTCTTCCGCAAACTAAAAACCACCCTTATGGGCGGTTTTTGTTGTGGTCGAAGCGGCGAGACTCGAACTCGCGGCCTCATGGTCCCGAACCATGCGCGCTACCAACTGCGCTACGCCTCGACAGCGGAAGACTTGCTCCCGTTTGGAGCGGAAAACGGGAATCGAACCCGCAACCTTCAGCTTGGGAAGCTACTGCTCTACCATTGAGCCATTTCCGCAATTTGCGTAAAAATTATAACATTTATTTCGACCGTTGTCAAACCCTTTTCGCGGTTTTTACAAATTTATGTAACGGAGGGCTATTAAGGCGGCGCATCATACTTTTTTAAGCGCAGCTCGCGCGGCGCAATACGACCATTTAATGCGAAAAAGCTATTGACAAATCGCGCTTATTGTTGTATTATATAATATACTTGATTTTACGAGGGCTGTATGGGAAAAAACAAGGACAATAACGTCGGACTCGGCGATCAAATGATCGAAGATACCGAGCCGCCCATTATATTCGATGCGGAAATAGTATTGCCGGACGGCTCGACGCAACCGGTTTCGGAAATGAATGCGGATAACTCCGTTGTATTTGCAGAGCCTATAATTATGACTCCTCCGCCCTCTGTTCAGCCCCAAGACAGCAGCGCCTCTTCCGACGATCTCGACGCACAGCTCAACGCCATGCTCGGCGAAGACCAGCCCGCTGCTGTTCCCGCAGACGATCTCGACGCGCAGCTCAATGCTATGCTCGGCGAAGACCAG
>CAJTTD010000001.1 GCA_910579205.1 uncultured Christensenella sp. | reverse complement strand
TTGGAATAGCGGAATAGAGTAGTAATAGTGTAGCGTTGGTGTAGTTAGAGAATAGTTGTAAAGCAATATGACCCGACATAATGACGTCCTTGCGTCTTATGTCGGGTCTATTTTATGCTGTTGATTTATGTGAGTATTGCGTCAGTTGTTAACGTTTTCTTCGTTTTCGTTATTGTTGATGTCGTATAACAATTCTTGCGCGAATTCGAGCTGTAAAATGTTGGCTTCGTTTTGTTCCATACCGAACATACCCATTGCAGAATTTACCGCAAGCGTTTCGTACTTGAGTAAAGCGTCTTGTTTCGCTTCGCGTTCGGCTACATATCCTTCGTCATCGTTTTCCAAGCCTGCAGCTTCGTTTATAGTATCTTGATAATCATGTTCTTTGTTTTCCATGATCATATTATGTGCTTTCGGAAAGAATATATACGCGTGTTAAACTGTTATATCATTCGTAGATATCTATCATTCGTTTGGCCTCTGCTTTAAGTTTGTCGCGGATATCGGCAGGATTTAGCACATTGATCGAAGATCCGAATGAGAGCAAGCGTTTTAAAAGATCTTTCGTATAAGGAACTTCGGCGCATGCTACGTATTTTGTGCCGCGTTCGGTTACGGCTGACGCACCCAGCCAATCGGTAACGTTTTCCAGAACTGCCGGAAAAAATTCAAATTCAAGATCGATATAATATTCGTTATAAAATTCCAATTCGAGTTTTTCCAACAGTTTGCTGTCCGTTTTTACAAATCGCTTGCTTGTGATCCTAAGGTCGCTAATGCGTGAAAGCTTGAATAGTCTGAATTCTCCACGCAGATCGCACATTGCGTAAATGTACCAAGCTCCTACTTTAAATACCAATGTGTAAGGCTCTATCGATCTGTAAGATTCGCAACCGCGCGCGTCGGTGTATTTTATATCCAATATTCTGCTTTGCTGTATCGCTTGAGACAGCGTTTTTATCTTCGGGCGCAAGGACGCGGATTGTCCGTAATCGCAGTCTATGTACAATTCGTCTTGTTTGACGGCGTAATTGTCTTGTTCTCTGCTTTTGTTTATGCTGTCGAGTTTTTCCGATAAAGCTTTATTCACTTTGTCATCGTAAATATTTTCCGTTTTTGCCAACACTTCTTTTAGGCGAATCGTTTCCGCTTGCGAAAAAAATGTCTTGTCTATCATGAAGTCGTCGGATAGGGAAATGCCGCCGTTTGCGCCCGCGACCGAGCAAATAGGTACTCCCGCATCTTCCAATACGGCGATATACCGCGATACTGTACGCTTACTTATTGAAAACCTTTCCGCCAAATAATCTCGAGAAACTTTTCTTTTGTTGATCAATATCATCAAAATTGCAAATATTGTCGCTTGTTGCATGGCTCATCCTTTGATTTATCAAAACTTATCACAATTAATTATATTAGTATGCTTTGCCTTTGTCAAGATAAATTTTTAAAAACGCCGCGAAATCGATTGTAATAATCTTTAAAGTATGTTAAAATACCGATATACCAATAATACTATTATTCGGAGCAGTAATGGGTAACGAAGAGACATTGAATGACATAGAGCAACAGAATAACGAAGTTGCTACGACGGAAGACGTACAAACGACGGCACCCGTTGACGATGAGTTGCCGAAAGAAAATAACGACGGCAATGTTTCCTCTGTCGATAATGACAAAGCAACCGAAGATCGCTCGGAAGACTCGGCGAAAAAAGATAATGCCGATACTGCAAAGCGCATGGTAAAGAGCAACAAAGCCAAAACGGGGGAAAAGCCTCGCGGCATGAGCAAAACTTTTAAATTGGTATATTATCCCGTTCTTGCGGTGATAGCGCTCGTTATGCTTGTGTTTTCTGTGATCGACGGTGTATACGGGTATAAACCGAAAGCTTACGGAAACGAGTATTTCGAGAAAGTTGATTCGCATATCGAACGTTTGGCAACGGACGTCCGCTCGTCAATGGCGCAAGGCGGTATATCTTCCGCGCGCGACTATATTACCGATACTCTCAAAGACGGCGGTTTCAACTTGCAGACCGAAGTTAAGGAAGGCGAGGATTCGGATGACGGGATAGTAACTACCGAAACAGATTGGTATGAGATAGGCGATACGCCCGCGCCTACCGTTACTGTCATGACTTCCAAGATAACGACGGAATTACAAAACAAAATGGATTCCGACGGATATCTTGTGGGAATGCAGATAACCGATGTTATAGCCGCCGTGCCGTCGTTAAAAACACGTCAAGGAGAAGAATCCAAAGCCGTTGTCATTACGGTCAGATTCGATTCGAGGACGGATACGTACGGCGCTGCCGACAATGCGGCGTTTGTTGCAGTAGCTATGCAGTCGTTGATAGAGATAGTAAGATCAGACGTAAATTTGAATAACGATCTTATAGTCGTTTTTACTGAAGATCTCGATCGTTCTTTCGGATCATATTCGTTCTTCGAGTCGTTTAAAGGTCTTGACGACGTTGTTGCACGTGCCGAATACGGTATCAACCTCGACGCATTCGGGAACGCGGGTACTCTTGCGATAACCGACGCTTCTGGCGCAGATCTGAAGTATTTTAACGCGTGCACTAAGATAAGCGGAAGCGCGTTCAATTCGTCTTTGACATCGGACGCGCTCGACAAAAATATAAAAACCACGGGAGCGGTCGCTGCGTTCGGCGATATCCCCGCAATACAAGTTGCAGTAGTCGGCGGACTCGACGCGGCGCAATCTTCGTTAGACACGGCGGACAACCTTTCGCCGTCGGTGCTGCATCAGCAAGCTCGATTCTTTAAAGATTACGTTGATGCGTTTGCTAACACCGATAAGTCGTATGACACCGAAAACAACAACGATCTGGTGTTTTTCTCGTATTTGGATATGGGTACGGTAGCTTACGATTCTATTGCTTCTTATGTGATAGGCGCTATCATAGTGGCTCTTTTAGTAGCGGTGATAACAGTAGTCGCCGTTAAAAAGACGTTCAATCTGAAAAAGATGTTTGCGGCGCTCGGTATGCAGCTTCTTGTGGCGGTAAGTTCGCTCGCGGCTATGTTTGCTGCGTATTTCCTCATCACGCTCATGCTTACCGGCTTCGGCGTGTTGCCCATTCATTCGATAGTTCAAATAAGATATTTCAATGCGGGTATATTTATCGCGGCAATGTTCGTTGCGTTGGCTTCGGCATTCGGTTTTACGACCGTGTACAAGAAATTGTTTAAAGTTACGTCTTCCGACGCGGTAAGAGGTACTGCTTTGGAGTGGGGCATAATAGGTGCGGTGATGAGTTTTGCCGTTCCCGCATACTCCTATGTAACGGTTTGGCTCGGACTTTTGCTTCTTGCCGTATTGCTTGTAACCGCATGTCTCAACGGAAAGCTTAAGAGCAAGTTCGGATTCGGATTTGACAGACTGTTTGTTTTTACCGTTCCCGTCATATTGTGCATGCCGTTGACCTTTGCTGCGATGTCTATGCTTACAACGGTCATTCCGCTGTATCTTTTGCCCGTAACGATGTTGATGTTTGTCGCTATGCTCGGCACGGCTGTACCTTATCTCGACCGTTCGGCAGTCGTATTCGATAAGGTCGCAAAGAAATTGCCCATGCGTACAGTGCGCGTTCAACGCGTTGTTACCGAAAAAGTGGAAGACCGCGCTAAAAAAGGCAAGTTCACAGAACGCACTGTAAAACGTATAGATAAAGAAAAAGTTTATGTTAATTATAAAAACTACTTCGGAGTGAGTGTGATTGCCGTTATCGGTTGCGTTATAGCTCTTTTTGCGGGCGGCTTCGGCGTATCGTTCGGTAAATCGATCACATCGGCATATGCGTATAACGACGCGGTATACAATGATTCGCTCGTGTACGAATGGGTCAAAAAGAGCGACGGAAGCATTACTCAAAAAATAGTAGTGGACGATTTGATGGCGTATAAATATTTCCGCAATGCGGTAAGCGGTCTTAAGTGGAACGCGGAAGAGTCCCGTTATGAAATGAACGCAAACTACAATACGTCTGACATAATAAACAGCGAGCCGAGCATCAAACGCGCAGACGACGTTTATACGGTCAATACCTTTGAGGGTTCGCTTTCGACGATATCTTTAACTATCCCGTCGGCAAGCTCCGTTACCAAGATAACGGTTACAAACAGCCATGACGTAAGCTATGAATACAACTTTAACAAACAAAGCACCATTGTGCTCAGACTTCCTTACGGTTTTGGCAACACGTTCACATTAAAGTTCGAAGGAGCTACGCCTGCAACCATAGTGTACGAAGAGCGGCGGATAGTAACTGCGGACAGTAAAAATAACAATCTTACAAACGTAGACGAGTGGAATAAAGTCCTGCAGTATTATAACGGCATGGATATCGTAGAGAGTTTGCGCGGCGGCATTGTGCTTAGATTGACGGCGAGCGGACTGTAAGATCGATGAGTATAAAGTAATATTAAATGCGCTTCCGCAATTTGAAAATATATGCGGCGGCGCATTTTTTTTTGTCTTAAATGGGCACACGACATATATGCTATGAATAATTTAGTGATAGCGCCTTCTTATAAAAAGCAAATTGCTCGGTCTCGTTGCGGAGCATGTTTTGTATCGGTTGAATACGCATATATCGATCATTGTGGCATAGAACGTAAATTTTGCCCTTAAAACGGTATTTTTTGAGAAAAAGGCTGTTTTGTGCGTCAAAATCAGTGTCGAAAAGTTTGCAAAAGCGAGTAAAATATGTTATACTTTAACCGAAAATGAAAGCTGGTCAAGAGGTGAGATATGGCAGTTACACGCAAACCGAAAAACACTTTGAGATTTTCTCAGCCTTCGTCTTGGTGGGGAAGCCAATGGCGCGAGGGTTTGCCGATAGGCAACGGAGTTATCGGCGCGAGTGTTTACGGCGGCGCAGCTAACGATGTTATTATGCTTACGCACGGGGATCTTTGGTGGCAAGGCAAGGACTCTGTGCTTCAAGACGTTTCCGAAAAAGTCAAAGACGTTCGCAAAAAGCTTGACGACGGCGATTTTATCGGCGCGGAAAAAATGTTATCCACAGAGTTGATCCGCAAAGGCTATCGTCCTCAGCTTTCGTATCCGTTGCCGCTGTGCGATTTTAAGATCGAAATGGATCTCGACCGCTCCGCTAAAGAGTACAGCCGCGTTCTCGATATGGAAAACGCGGAGGCTTCGGTCTCTTTTAAGGACGGCGCTACGCGTTACGAACGCAATGCGTTTGTTTCGCGTGCCAGAGATATGCTTGTTTACGAGATCACTCGTACGGGACAGAAAAATATAGACGCGTCGTTTGCTTTTGAAGTTCACGATAAGTTCAACGCGCGCACGCCCGTTGCCGTAAGCGCGACACCCGATAATGTCAGCATGAAGTGCGAAAACTATTGGCTGTATTTTTCGGCGCGGTCTTCTTCTGGCGCGGATTTCGGCGCGGTTGCCAAGATCAATTTCTACGGCGGCAAACAAGAGATAGTAGGCGATAAACTTGTCGTTACTGGCGCAGAAAAAATACTCGTATTGATAAAACCGTTTGTGGAAGGTCAGCGCGATAAATCGTGGAAGGAATGCCGCGCCACGCTTGCCGAAATCAAACTGTTGTACGATAAGCTGCTCAAAGAACATCAGACTTTGCATCAAAAACTGTTCTTTTCCGCGGAAGTAGATTTTGCTGCTGCTGCGGACGCTCGCGACGAGTTTGCGGACAGAGCTATAACTCAAGCTCTTCAGTCGGGTGAAACAGACAGCGCAGTATTGGAAAAACTATGGGCGTTCGGGCGATATCTCATGGTTACGGGTTCGAGACCGGACGCGCGTCCGTTTGCGCCGTACGGCTTGTGGTGCGGCGATTACAAAGCCGTAGACGCTCAAATAAATGCTGCGGGCAGTTTGCAAGCGGTATACGATATGACTCAAGCGGGAAATCTCAACGATTTCGCCGAAAGCGTATTTACTCTGTATGAATCCGCAATGACGTCGTTTAAGTACAACGCGTCGCGGCTTTACGGTTGCCACGGTATTTTTGTACCGTATACTATGTCGGCATCTACGGGTTATCTCGGCGAAGTATACGATTCAATGATCCATTTTACGGGCGTTGCGGGTTGGTTAGGTAATTTGTTCTACGACTATGCGCTTTACACGGACGATCAAAAATTCCTTAAGACGCGCGCATTGCCTTTTATGAAGGAAGCCGCAACGTTCTACGAAGAGTTTTTTAAGCTCGCCGATCTCAAGTATTACGAGTCGTCCCCGTCGTATTCCCCGTTTACAACGCCCGGCAATCTTTCGGGTACGGGTGAGGAACACTGCATCGCGAAGAATGCAACGGTAGATTTTGCAGTGGCGCGCAGCTTGCTCAAAAACCTTATCGAAGGCTCTAAAGCCGCCGCAATGAACAAAGCCGAAGTTATCAAGTGGGAAGACATGCTTAAGAAGATACCGCCGTACAAATTCAATAACGACGGTACGGTAAGCGAGTTTATAGACGACCGTTGTACGGATAATCCCGTGTCGCCGTCGCTCGCGTTATACTATCCCGTGTATCCCGATTACAGATGCCGCGACAATGCCGAGCTGAATAAAGGTTTTGCCGTAACGGCGCGTAAAAAGAATGCCACTGCGCGTGAAAATATGACTGCGGACAATATTGCGCGGTATGCGCAGGTCTACGCGCGTTTGGGCGACGGAGACGGCGTTTACGAGCAGATAAATTCGCTTGTGCGCGGCATGGCTATGAACAATCTTGTGTTTGCGCAAGACGATTGGCGCGGTATGGGAAGCGGAAAGAAAGATACGTGGTCGCAGCCAGTGCCTTATGTAAACGTTATAGTTACGGGCGCGATCCAAGAAGCCCTCGTTCAGTCCACGCCCGATCTTATCCATTTATTGCCCGCCGTGTGTCAAGAGATGGGCAAGGGTTCGCTTACGGGCTTCCAGACGCGTGCGCACGTGGAAGTCGCTATGGATTGGGATATATCGCGCGGCGTGCTTGTTGCAAAGCTCAAAGCGAAGCGCGCGACCGTAGTGGATGTGCAATTACCCAAAACGGCTAAACCTCCCAAAAAGGTCGAAGCGGAAAAATTCGACGATACACGCGGTCTGCTTGTCGGCTTAAAGCTTGCCGCCAACCGTCCGATCACCTTGGATATAAGATTTTAATTATCGGTATATACGAAAATACTTTGATAGGATCGACGAATGTCGGTCCTATTATCATATGCACAGTCTTTATTTGATTTTATTCTATCGACATGTGATTGGCGAGATTTAACGCGTAGGCATTAGTGCTATGCATGCCGTTTATAGGTGTGCTATTATAAATAAGTATTTGACATAATGCGTATCATGTTATAAAATATAAATATCTAAATCGGACGGTCAAAAGCCGTCATTCCGACTCTTGGTTCATATATAAAGTCGGACGAACATTCATTAAAAAGGAGATACAGATCATGTTAGGAAACTTTACTTACTGCAATCCGACAAAGCTCTATTTCGGAAAAGACGCATTGAACGGTCTTAACGAAGAGCTGCCCAAGTACGGCAAAAACGTTCTGCTGGTGTACGGCGGCGGATCTATCAAGAAAAACGGCATATACGACAAAGTAGTGGCTATTCTTAAAGCTAACGGCAAAAATATATACGAAGACGGTGGAGTTATGCCCAATCCCACAAGCGAAAAGCTTAAAGATGGCGTAGCTCGTGCAAAAGCCGCAAATGCCGATCTTATTCTCGCGGTGGGCGGCGGTTCGGTGTGCGATTACGCCAAAGCCGTGTCCGTGTCCGTTAATTGCAACGACGATGCGTGGGAAAAGTATTTTATCCGTTTTGACGATGTAGCTTGCGATATAGTGCCCGTCGGCTGCGTGCTTACAATGGTGGGTACGGGCAGCGAAATGAACGGCGGTTCGGTAATTACAAATCATGCGCAAAAGCTGAAGGTAGGGCATGTATTCGGTGAAAACGTGTTCCCTAAGTTTTCTATACTCAATCCCGAGTTTACTTTTACTCTTCCTAAGTATCAAATGGTTTCGGGTATATACGATATAATGTCGCATATCCTCGAGCAGTATTTTTCGGGAAATGACGATAATACGAGCGATTATCTTATGGAAGGATTGCTTCGTTCGCTCATCCATAGCGCGGATATCGCTGTCAACGATCCGACCGACTATGAAGCGCGAAGCAATATCATGTGGATCGCTACATGGGCGCTCAACACGCTCGTCGCCAAAGGCAAGACTACCGATTGGATGGTGCATATGCTCGGTCAGTCAGTCGGCGCGCATACAGACGCTACGCACGGAATGACGCTTGCGGCGGTTTCCTTGCCGTATTACCGTTATATAATGCCTTACGGTGTAGTCAAGTTCGCAAGATACGCGGTAAACGTTTGGGGCGTGAACGCAGACGGTAAAAGCGCAACGGCAGTCGCGGAGGAAGGCTTGACGGCAATGGAGGCGTGGATGAAGAAGATAGGGCTTGTCATGAACCTTACCGACCTCGGCGCGACCCAAGACATGCTCGACGGTATGGTAAAAAGTACGTTTGTAAAGGACGGCGGTTACAAAGTTTTGAACGAAAACGAAATACGCCAAATACTAAAAGCGAGCTTTTAGCGAGTCGATCTGTAAACGCGTCTATGTAAATTCGGCAGCACGTTGCCGTTGATACAACCGACCCAAAGAGTATTATGCAATATCTTAAAAAAATCGCCGTTCCGCGGTCAGTTGATATTGATTTGCGGTAAATCAAAAAACGCACCTTTTACTGTGGTGCGTTTTTGTTGCTTTATGCCGCTTTACTGTTTATTGAGCCGTTCCGTTAAGTCGTCCATATCGTAAAGCGCGGGACTTGCGGATAAAAGGAATTCCGCCGCTTTAAATGCTCCCGCCGCGAAAAGTTTACGGGAGCGCGCCGAGTGGGCGAGCGTTATTATTTCGTCGTTGCCGTAAAAACCTATTTCGTGTTCTCCGACTACGGTCCCGCCGCGGACTGACGCGATACCGAGCTGACCGTGTTCGCGCTTGCCCGTTCTGTTTACTATTTGATCGTTGCGATCGGATAGCGCATCGGCAAGCAAAAGCGCAGTGCCCGACGGGCTGTCCGCTTTTTGATTGTGATGTTTTTCCACTATCTCGATGTCGAAGCCGTCGCCTAATATCTGTTTGACGGCGATCGCCGCCGCTTTTAATGCGGCTACGCCTATACTCATGTTGCCCGAACGGAATACGGGTACGGTCTCCGACAATTTGTTTATGCGCGCTATATCTGCGTCGCAAAAGCCCGTAGTGGCTATAACGGCGGGCGCGGAATGTTTTTTCGCGAGATATTCTATCGCGCTCAAAATGGACGTTGACGGTCTCGAAAAGTCTATTATGACGTCTATCGGAACGTTTACTTTTGTCGCGTCGTCGAACACGGGAATATCGTCATTGCTCGCAGCCATATCGAAACCGCCCGATATTTCAAAGCCGTACTCGGATGCGCAAGAGCAGAGCATTTTGCCCATTTTTCCGTTTATGCCTATTAAAAACGCTTTTTTCAAGTTTACCGCCTTATTTGATGAGATCGAGTCCGCGCATTGTCGATCTTAAAAGTTCTACGTGCGGCGCTTCCAACTCGGTCAAGGGCAGGCGGGGCGCGCCTACGTCTATGCCGATGAGCTGCATCGCTTTTTTGACGGGTATGGGATTGACTTCGCAAAACAAAGAGTGGATAAAATCACTCATTTTAAATTGGAGCGCGCGAGCCGCGGCAAAGTCGCCGTCGGCGCACAGCTTGCACAGTTTGCTCATGTGCGACGGAGCGGGGTTAGCCGCGACCGAGATAGTACCGTTTGCGCCGAGCGCCATTGCAATAGTCGTCAAGCTGTCGTCGCCGCAATACAGTTCGAATCCCGTTTCCGCACATACCTTCGCCGCGTCTTGAAATTGATCTATATCGCCGCTCGCTTCCTTTATGCCGGTAACGCCGTCTATTGCGGCGAGCCGAGCGATAGTGGCGGGCGCGATGTTGACGCACGTTCTTGTAGGAACGTTGTAAGCTATTACGGGAACTTTCGCCGCCGCTGCAACCGCTTTATAATGCTCTACGATGCCGTTCTGAGTGCATTTATTGTAGTAGGGCGTTACCACAAGCACGGCGGACGCGCCCAAGCCTTTGGCTTTTGCAGCAAGCTCGCACGCCTTGGCGGTGCTGTTGCTTCCCGCGCCCGCAATTACGGGCACGCGACCTTTAACGCGGTCTACTATAAACGCGACCGCTTTGTCATACTCTTCGGGAAGTACGGTGGCGGGTTCGCCCGTCGTGCCGAAAGGGAAGAGCGCGCTCACCCCGCCCGATATAAGATGTTCGACATATTGTTCGAGGACTGCGTAATCGATCCCGCCGTCTTTTCCGAACGGCGTAACCATTGCAGCGCCTATACCGTTAAATAACGCCATGATAACCTCGTTATGTATAAAAAATCGTCGTCGCGCCTATCACTGTTCGCGCGAATGGAGCAGTTCCGCTATCTGTACGGCATTGGACGCCGCGCCTTTTCTTATGTTGTCCGCAACTACCCAAATGTTCAAGCCGCTTTCTACCGACTTGTCTTGGCGCACGCGCCCTACATACACCTCGTCGTGTCCTTCGGCGAGCAACGGCGTGGGGTACACGTTGGCGGCGGGATCGTCGCAAACTACTATGCCCTTTGCTTCGCGCAAAGTCCGAAGCGCCGACTCTCGTGTAACGGGTTTTTCAAACTCGATGTTTATGCTCTCGCTGTGTCCGTAATAAACGGGGACGCGGGCAGTAGTGGCGGTAATGCGTATCGTATCGTCCTCGAGAATTTTGTGCGTCTCGTTTATCATTTTAAGTTCTTCTTTTGTGTAACCGTCGTCTGTGAATACGTCGATGTGCGGCAAAATATTGAACGCTATTGGATGGGGGAACTTTTTGGGAGGGTTTCCGTCTATGCCGTCCTTAAGATCGGCAAAGCCTTGAACTCCCGCGCCCGAGACTGCTTGATAAGTGGAGTAAACGACGCGCTTGATCTTGAACTTGTCGTGCAACGGTTTTAGCGCGACTACCGCTTGTATGGTCGAGCAGTTGGGGTTGGCGATTATGCCGTTGTGCGCGAACGCCGCTTGGGGATTTACCTCGGGAACAACGAGCGGAACGTTTTTGTCCATGCGCCAGCAGCTCGAGTTGTCTATGGCGACTGCTCCGTATCGCGCAAAAACGGGCGCGTATTGTTTTGAAACATCGCTGCCCGCCGAAAACAACGCATATTTAACGGCTGCTTTTTTTATGTTTTCTTCGTTAAGTTCTTGTACGGTAACTTTTTTGCCCTTAAAATCGAGCGTTTTCCCAGCGCTTTTGGCGGATGCAAATAGGTATATTTCGTCAACGGGAAAGTTTCTTTCCTCGAGCACTTTCAACATCATTCGCCCGACCATTCCCGTCGAGCCTACGACCGCAACTTTAACGTTCATTTTAGCCTCCGATATACTTTATGATATCATTTCGTCGGAGGTGATGTCAAGCGTATGAATTATGTTTGACGGGCGGCGGACAAATAATCGCCGATTTTCCGCCGTGCAAAAACACCGTCGTTTTACTTGAATTATTGCGCCCGCCATGATATAATGTAATGAGTCGCAGTGTTTAAATGTAAGGCTGCGGCATCAAGCGCATTGCCAGCGCGGTTACGGCTTATTTTATGGATGATCTATCGTTAAATTATCTAAAAGAGACGCGGCGCAAGCTCCATTCCATGGCGGAGCTTTCGGGCCGCGAACAGCAAACATCGGCTTTTATAATGTCCGAGCTGTCTCTTTTCGGATATAAACCCAAAGCAATAGAAACGGGCGTGTACTGCGACGTCGGCAAGGGCGGCGGACGGCTCGCGTTCAGAGCCGATATCGACGCTTTGCCTATAACGGAAAACACGCTTAAAACGCAAGTCGATTTTGCGGCTGAAGGCAATGTGATGCATGCGTGCGGTCATGACGGGCATACGGCTAACTTATTGAACGTGGCGCGCTTGCTCGGCGGAAGATCGCGCGTGCCGTTGCGCTTTATATTCCAATTCGGCGAAGAGGGCTTGGGCGGAAGTCAAACAATGATAGAGCGCGGCGTTCTCGACGGAGTGGACGAGATATACGCGCTGCATCTTTGCCCCGAACTCGACGAGGGTAAAATAGGCTATTGTTACGGCGGCATGTTTGCGGGCTGTGTGGAATTCGACGTCGATATAAAAGGCCGTGCGGCGCACTGCGCATCGCCCGAAAAGGGCGCGGACGCGGTAAAGGCTGCGCTCGATGTTGCGGCGGCGACGCAAAGATCGGCAAGTGAACAGAACTTGCTTGTCAATCTCGGCAAGATAGGCGGAGGCGCAGCGCGCAATATAATCGCCGACCGCTGCTTGAGCGAATACACCTTGCGCTATTACGATCAAGCAAAGTGCGAGGCGGTGATGATGGCTGTGGAGCGCGCCGCGCTAGCTGCGGACGATAAGTACGGCACCGACCACTCGCTCGTTACGCACAGCGTGTATCCGCCGCTTATAAACCATGCGCTTGCCGTGGATAAAGTTCGCTCTGTCATGGGCGATCGCTGCGTGGCGGTGGAAGCGAGAAATACGGCGGAAGATTTTTCCGAGTATCTCTTGAAAGTAACGGGTTGTATGGTATGGCTGGGCATAGGTTCGGACGGACATACCGCGCCGCTTCACAGCGAAGAATTTTCGTTTGACGAAAGGGCGCTTTTGACGGGGACCGAACTGTTTATGAAGCTTATAGATTCTCGCGCCCAAGGCAGATAGAGGAGCATTATGGCAAAAGCAACAGAAAAGAAAAAGAGAAAGAATTTCGTTCAGCGGATGATGTTCGGCAACGAGAACAAGCCCGACCTCACTCCCGAACGCATGAAAATGTCCAAATGGGCGATGTTCAAATATTTGTTTTTCAGCCGTTTCGGGACGATGGTCGCATTAAACATGTTGACCGCGCTTTTTGCATTGCCCGCAGTCGGCGTGATAATTCTGTTTTATTTGAACATAACGGTAAGCAATGGGTTTATACCGTATTCCGCAAATATAGGTTTGGGATATCCTGTTGTAATAGACGCGATAGCTCAAGGAGATCTTGCCGAGTTCTCTTACCTCCTAATGGAATATTTGATCTTGATACCGTGTATCGCAGTGTTTGCGCTCGGCGTTGCTGGCAATCTTTATGTGATGCGCAAGCTTGTATGGGAAGAACCGACTTCTACGTTCAAGGACTTTTTCCGCGGAATAAGAAAGTGTTGGCTCGGCGCAATATTTATTGGGCTTGTCATCGGAATGACGATAGTGATGTTTTTGTTTTCGCTGTCGTACTTCGATGTGTACAAGCAGTCCGTGGCTGTAAAAGCTTTATGCATAACGCTCTCGTCGATATTGTTGGTGCTTATCGTTCTTTTCAGCGCATTCTTTTTGACGCAAAACGCCGCGTTTAAAATGCGTCCTATGGCTCTCATACGAAATTCGGCGCTGTTCGTGTTCGGAACGAACGTGCTGTCAGTCATATTCGTAGGTATAGCGATCGCGCCTTCATTGCTTGCGTTGATACCCAATATCACCATGATACTCGCAATGATATATGTGTTTATCGGTTTTTCGTTTACGACGCTTGTTTTAACGATATACTGCCATTATTGTTACGAGAGGTTTTTGTACGACAAGATAGACGCGTCTACCGTATACGCCAAGCGCGTAAACGATATTTACGACGAAAAGGCAAAGCCTCAACCTAAAACAAAGAAGCAACCGACTTCGTATAAAAATCCCAAAAAACGTAAAAAGTCGATAGACGAAGGTACGTCGCTCACTCCGCTCACGCCCATGTTCAGACGCGAAGATCTCGAGCGTTTGCAAAAGGAACACGAAACTATAATCGCAGAGAGCGACGACGGACCCGAAGAACTTGGCGAACTCGACGACGATACAGATACGATGTTGTCTGTCGAAAACGCGCAAGACGGCGCGGTAAAAGAAAACAGCGATATTGCTGACGGCGCGGCAAACGACGCGTTGCAAGACGGCGCGGTGTCGGAAGACCAATCAGATAAGGAATGACCGAATAATTGATCACGGAGTTTGATACAAAAGGATTTGCCGCTCAATATAAAAGGGAATTCGGCGATTGTTTGGATAGGTGCGATTACGAAAAAGCGATCGACGCCGCGCTTAAGTTTGCCAAAGCGACCGAGTTTCCCGAATTGCACTTGGCGCTCGGCATGCTGTATTTGAGAATGACCGACGACAGCGACGATATAGAACTGTGCTGTTTGGCGTATCGTGAGTTTATGATGCATATAAGGCGAGATCCGCAATGCGAACGCGCCTATCGCGGTCTGCTTATCGCCGTGCATTTGCGATGCGAGCTTCGTCAAGAATACGAGTGCTGCAAGTGGATAGAGGAGCGTGGTATCGATCTCGGAAATATAATATCGGCGCTTGAAGACGGCGGCATCATACTCGGCGCGCCCAAAGACGACCCCATAGACTTCGACGCAATTTTTACCGACGGCGAGTACGGTCGTATAGATCCACACTATGACGCGGCGGCGGAATGCGCGTCGTCCGTTTGCTATTCACGCAAAGCGGAAGCGGAGACCGAGCCGCCCGCGCGTGCCCAAAAGCGATCTAATATAATATCCTTTCGCGGCGGTGCATCTAACGCGCACGAGCTTGATACTACAGACGGCAATGCTTGCGATGCGAACGGTAGAAACGGGGCGACCGCGCCGCATCCCATCGAGTTTACGGGTAGGGACGAAACAGACGAAATAGGCGAATCCGAACTAAGGCGGCTTTTGCAGTCGGTATTCGACAATCTTTCAAACGAGTTGCAAAAGGAAGTCGATCGTACCGATACGGATCGTATGTCTTTGCTCGATGAGATAAATATTTTCGAAGACATGCTCGACGACGACGATGATCCCGAGACTGTAATGCGCTTGTCCGAACTGTATTACGAGCGCGGCGACAATAAAAAAGCGCTGAAAGAGCTGGACAAAATCGAAAAAAACGACGAGCTGTATTATTACGCGCTGTCTATGCGCGCGCTCATATATTTTGACGACGGCGACGACGGCAAAGCGGAAGACACTTTGAATAAAGCGATTGCTTTGAGACCGGGCGGCGCGCTTGCCGTAACATTGATCTGTAAGCTGTACGAAAAGCAAAAACGGTTTTACAAGATACCGTCTATGATCAAACAGATAGACATCAAAGATTTCATGGACGGCGATCATGTTTACGAAGCGTTTAAACTTGTGCTCAAGTACAGCGAAGCGTCTGATGCGCTGCGCCTTATCAAGGCGTATATAGACGAGTACAACATTCTTGACATACGGCTCGTATACGCGCAGTTGATGTACAATCTCGGCGAAAAGAGCTATGCCGTCAACGAATTGTACAGACTGTCGCGAGTGTTTTACGACGAAATGAACGTAGGGTATTTTTATACCGCGGCAAAACGCGGAGACAGCTTGTTGCCCGTAGACTTAGAAGCTCCGCCGCAGTTCTTGACCGAGAAAGTAGAGGGTTTGATGCGCAGAGCGGCAAACGGCGGTTTGACAGACGACGTCATAAAAGGCGATGATTTTACGTTCGAATTCGAGTTTTTTATATCGCTCGAGTTTAAAAACGACGCCAAACTGCTCAAGAGAATGCTCAACACAGTGCGTATTCTCGCTGCCGATGGGCGGCTTGAGAGCAAGGTGCGCGACTCGCTTGTGTCGCCGTATGTAGAGCCGATTGTAAAGGCGGTGATATTATCGCAAATATTTGCCGAGGACAGCGGAAGCGCTTTTATCGCGGAAATGCTGTACAGTCCTATTTCGGACGATAGCGTGCCGCGGCTGAAAGGCGGTTACCGTGCGGGAGTTTATACCGCATATGCCTACGCGCTTGCATTCGGCAGATATGCGATAAAGAAATTCTGCGACCATGTCGAACGGTGCGCCGCGCTGTATGACGGCATTGCGATCGACGACAGGGCTGTGGCATATACGCTCATAAAAAAGTGCTGGAATAAAATAAACGACGGCGCATTCGACGGGAGAATAGCCTATGCCTTGGGCTACGATTCCAAAGCCGCCGCCGAGCGCGACTATAAGACAGTGTCGCAGATAATAGATAAAAGACCGTAAAGGAGAAACATATGACGGATAAAGAACAACTGTATTATTTCGATTTCGATAAGTTATTCGAGAACTACGCGGACAAATATTACAACGAACACGCGGACGAGTATTGCTGTCCAGACGAGTTTGCCAAAGACCTCGATAAGATCTATCATATATGGGCGACTTCCGCTCAAGACGTTTTAGGCGGGATATCGCCGTCCGAGTTCTTTAACAAGATACCGACGGAAGAGCTTGTGGATATTCTAAAGGGTGCGTGCGTGGGCGATAACAATCCCAGCTCGTTATTGTTCGATAGGATAGCCACCGAGCCGTCGCTCATAGGCGAGCTTACCGAGCTTGCCCGTTTGTCGTCCGACGAAAAACTGTTGAACGTGGTGTTGAGCCTTATAGAAGAGCTTGGCGGCGCGGACAGTGAGTTTTATATCGAGACAATAGAACGCGACGTAGACGCGGCGGTAAAGGAGCAGTGCATAGACATGCTTTGTTTGCGCGCGGACGAAGTGCGAGACACGCTTTTGGAACGCGCCGAAAAATGCGACGATGTTGGCATGATAGAACTGTATGTCGAGCCGCTCACGTATTGCGAGGCTGGCAACGACAGAATACTCGGCTTGCTGCGGTTGCTTTTGAACAGCGATCCCAACGTCGCGTACATTGCGGCGTTGATGGGGCGGTACGGCGACGAGCGTGCGACTGCCGATCTTTATCCGTTGCTCGATACGTGCGATTACGCCGAGTTTTTGGAGATAAGAAACGCGATAGAAGAGCTTGGCGGAAGCGTGGACGAGCATTACAGAGATTTTTCACAGGATGAGCTGTATCAAGCGATAAAGCATCCCGTAAAGACAAATAATAAAAAAGACTGACGCGAAGTATTTTCGCAAATAGCGGCGGCTGTAACGCCGACCGTCAACTGTTATCGGAAGTGTTTAATGTCTAAGATCATATCGCTGTCGGACGTAAAGGAAAACGACGAGTTTAAAAAGCTGATAGACCTAAGTAATAATAATTTGATGGTGTTGGGCTATACCGAACACGGATTGCGGCATGTCGGCTATGTTTCCAAGACGACAGCCAATATTTTGAGCACGCTCGGCTACGACGACCGCACGGTGGAACTCGGCGCGATAGCGGGTTGGATACACGACATAGGAAACGCCATCAACAGAAAACATCACGGTTTGACGGGGTCTGTACTTGCATACGATATCTTGATACGCATGGGCATGGCGGCGGGCGAGGCTGCAAAAATAATAGGCGCTATAGGCAATCACGAGGAAGAAACGGGAACGCCCGTCAACGAGATAGCCGCAGCGCTCATTCTTGCGGATAAATCGGACGCGCACAGATCGCGCGTTCGCCGTGAAACGGCAGACAGAAAGGATATACACGACAGAGTAAACCTCGCTATAAAAAAGAATTATCTCGCAATAGATCAAAACAAAAAGACGATACGCCTTGTAATACAAATGGACGAAACATCGGCGACTATGGAGTATTTGCAGATATATCTCTCGCGCATGGTGCTGTCGGAAAAGGCGGCGGCTTATTTGGGATATTGGTTCGAGCTCGTTATAAACGGCAATGTAATAAACCGTCGCAAACCGTCTCCCAACGTTCATCCCAAAGCGGGCGAGACCGAAGTATCGGAAGAATGATCGGGGCAAAAGTGAAGAAAAGCGACAAAAAATCGGTTTTAAATACTCCGCGCGATTGGGCGTCGATGATCGTCATAATTACGGTGCAAGTTGCGGCTCTGACGTTGGTCGCATGTTTTTTGAGCGACAGCGGTTGGATGGCTTGGACGGTATTGGCTATAGTGTCCGCGTCCGCACTGTATTTTGTCGCCATGTTCATTTATAAAATATACCGCGGGCGGTTGTGCAGAGCGGTGTTTTCCAAAAACGGCATAAAATACAGTAAGTTTTTTACCGCAATGGAGATATCGAGCGAAAAGCTCTGTATCGAACCGTTTTCTATCGGAAGAAAAGACGACAAGGCAGCATACATAAGACTGTTTGACGACAGTTCGCACGATGGCGACGAAGAAGGCATAATTGTTTCTTTGACATTCAAGCGTCTGTGTCGCTTGTTTGATGTTGTTCCTACGGCGATAATCGAGTACGTGTTAAAAACAACAAGCAACGTGATGCTCGAGGCTATGAAACGCTATGCGCCGCAAAGCTTGACGGAAGAAATAGACAAAGAGCTTGCCGAACGGCAGATAAAAGCGGAGAGCGAAGCGCCCGCCGCCAAGACCGCCAATAAGAAAAAGAAAAAGCATAAACATAAATAGCAAGCGATAATTTTCTTGCATTTTAAGAGTGCGCAAACACCGTCATAGTCGTCTGTGCCGATATCATATAGCGTTTATTTACCTCTGCGGCTTTAAGTCTTATAAAAGAACGGACATGCGCATATAATGAAACATGTTTAAATCGTTTTTGCGTTCTATGTCAGTTTCCATGCTTATCATAGGCACTATGATAGGCGCGGGCTTTGCGTCCGGTAAGGAAGTAGTATCTTTTTTCGGGGCTACGCCCAATATGTTTATTGCCGCAATCGCCGGCGTTTTGGTGTTCGGCTGTTCGGTGCTGTTTCTGTTTGTGGGACGCCGCGCTCAAAAATCGGATATAGGCGAGGTGAACGGTGCGGTCTTTGGCAAAGTGCGTCCAGTCGCCGATGTTTTCATGCTGTTCAATTCCATGACGGTATTGGGCGCAATGCTTGCGGGAACGGACAGCTTGGCTGCCGAGTTTATAGATATCAGACCGCTCGCGTCGATAGTGCTCGGCGTTATCTGCGCTCTTGTCGCGATCAAGGGCATAAACGGCGTTATAAAAGCTAATGCGGTGCTTGTGCCGATAATGATAATATTTTTATTGGTTTGCACCGTAATGGCGATAGAGTTCCCGTTTTCCGCGCAAAGCGCGCCCATAAAACCGTATTCCGTTATATTGTACGTATCCATGAATATGATACTCGGCGGTAGCGTGCTTACAACCGTCAATAAGCTGTCGCCGCGCGAGATAATATTGGCGTCGTCTGTTGCGGCGGCGGTGATCACGGCGCTATTGATGTTCATAATGGGCGCGTTGCAGTCGTGTGCCGCGGCGTACGCAGACATGCCGATATTGCTAATCGCGCTCAAAAGCGGCAAGGCAATGTACTTTATCGCTTTGCCCGTTATCGCCGCGTCTATCTTCACGACAATGCTGTCCGCATTTAAATCGGTATATGATTATCTGAGCGGTTTTATAAAATACAAGCTTATCGCGGCGGGTATAGTTTTGATAGGCGGTATGGCTGTCGGTTTGTTCGGATTTTCCAATGTCGTCGGCAAACTGTATCCCATAATAGGCATTATAGGACTGCTGTATCTCGCGTGTAATTGTTGGTACTTGATACGCACGAGAGTCAAACGCAAAGTTAAGATCAAAGGAAAGCGACTGAAATCGAAAATTTTCAAAGCTAAGAATGCTTAGTCGGATATGCCGAACAGAGCGTTGGGCGTAACCCCGAATTTTTCATAGATCATCATGATGCTTTCGTAACCCGGCTTTTTCTTTCCGAGTAGCCACTGGCTTATATAATACGATTGAAATCATATAAGTAGGCGGATATTTGAAACGCATATCGTGTAAAGTAATAATTGTCGTTATAGCGGCGTTTGTCGGCGCTATGGGACTTTGTGCATGCGGAACAGATACGGACGGCGATAATAAATACCCCGGACAGCCTAATGATTTCGGCAACCATACGCATGTTTATGAGAATTACGTTTACAATAACGACGCAACATACGTTAAAGACAGCACGGAAACGGCGCATTGCATGTACGACGGATGTACTCAAACGGATACGCGCGTCAAGGTAGGAACTGCGTCGGGCGAGCATAATTTAAACGACTATATTTGCAGTGTGTGCGGCGACTATTCTCAGAACGCGCCTGTTACACAAGGGTTATCATATATTGAACAAACACAAGGCGGAATAGTAGTAGGATATTCTGTATCCGGTATAGGCAGCGCAACCGCAACGGAAATACTGATACCCAAAACATATAATGATAAACCATTAACAAGTATCGGAGATGGTGCATTCTTCGATTGCGGCAGTTTAACGAGCATAATTATACCCTCAGTGTAACGAGTATCGGAAATAGCGCATTCTATAGTTGCAGTAGCTTGACGATATACAGTGAGGCGGCAAGCAAGCCGAGTGGTTGGGCGAGTGGTTGGAATAGTTCTAACTGTCCTGTTGTTTGGGATTGCAAAAATCAACGGTAGATCATATAACAAAGAGATTTGTTTTACACGTAGCAATGTATGACGGTATAAGCATATTGGCTTTGATTGTACCTCTGTCGGCTATTAGCTTTTAATTAATAAGTAAAGCGCCGTCGACCTTACGGTTGGCGGCGCTTTGAATATTTATTCGATCGCGGTTCAATCTGTCATATACCGCTTTTTGGTAAGTTTTTCTACGCCTGCGACGGCGAGATACATGGCGGCGGCGAGTATACACAGAATGACGGTGCTCGACATTACGAGATCCATTTTGAATACTTGGCTACCGTAGATGATAAGGTATCCGAGCCCTGCGGTGGATACGAGGTATTCGCCCATGATAGTGCCTACCCAAGCAAGCCCGACGTTTATTTTTAGCATGTTGACAAGGGCGGGGATGTTTGCGGGCAGTATCAGTTTAGTCAAGATCTGCAGCTTGGTAGCGCCCATGGAACGCAGCAAAAGTATCTTGCCGGGATCGACCGTCATAAATGCATTGAGCACGCTTATTATCGTAACGATTATGCATATAAGAACGGTCATCACGGTTATCGCTTGCATGCCCGCGCCCACCCATATTATTATTATCGGACCGAGCGCTATTTTGGGCAGAGCATTAAGCACGATTATATACGGCTCGCTCACGCGTCTGAGCTTGGTAAACCGCCACAGCAGCACAGCTATAAGCGTGCCCAGCCCGCTCGCTATGATAAAGCCTATAACGCACTCGAGAAGGGTGTAACCTATGTGCTTGAATATTTCGGCTGCGGCAAAACTCGACAAAGTTTTGACTATGCGCGACGGACAAGACATTATAAACGAGTCTATCCAGCCGAGCGTTGCGGCAAGCTCCCAAAGTCCTATAAACGCCGCAAGTATGCCTATTTGCAATGTCAGCACCAAAATCTTGTCGTTGCGGCGCTTGGCGAGATATGCTTGACGCGGCGTTTTTCCGTTTGTCATTCGACAAGGCAGTTTCGATTTGATCTTCATGCCCGACCTCCTTTGTGAGGATCTGTTAATGATTTTATCCGTGTCGTTATCGTAGTTTTTTGCGCGTCGATATTGCGCTGTGCGCGTAGACTATGCGACGCGTGTTTTGTCTTTGTTGTCAAGCAGTCGGCGCGGGCGCTTGTTCGTCTTTCTTTTCCTTGTCGGAATCGAGCGCGGTCTTTAACTTGGTAAACAGACGCTTGCCGATATCTGCGATGTATACGCCGAGATCTTTGGCGAGAGTAACGCAGTCCGCGATGATTTTTTTGCCCGTTACTTTTTCGTTCATTTGGAAACCTCCTTCCATACGCGGTCGAACCATTCGGAAAACCGCGGATTTTCGCGCCGCTTCAACGGTGTTGGCGCATCGATATCTATTTTGAATATCGTCTTTACGGTCGCAGGGCGTTTTGTAAGAACGATTATGCGATCCGCCATGGATACCGCCTCGCTTATATCGTGAGTTACGAGAACTGCGGTCTTGCCCTCACTTTTTATTATGGAATACACGTCGTCGCAAACCGTCATGCGCGTTTGAAAATCGACTGCGGAAAACGGTTCGTCAAGAAGCAGTAATTTTGGTTTAAAAGCGAGCGTGCGTATGAGCGCGGCGCGTTGTCTCATTCCGCCCGAAAGTTGGGAAGGGAACGCGTTGCGAAATTCGCCGAGTCCGTACTTGTCGAGCATGTTCACGGCATACGCTTTGTTTTCCGGCGTTAGTTTTTTTTGAACGGACAGTCCGAGCATGACGTTTTGTTCTATGGTGCGCCACTCAAAAAGATTGTCGCGCTGCAGCATGTATCCGACGTTGCCCGACGCCGCGGTAACTTCGGCGCCGTCCACCGTAACTTTGCCGTGCGTGGGCGAAATAAGCCCCGCTATCATGGAAAGCAGCGTGGTCTTGCCGCAGCCCGACGGTCCGACGAGAGCGATAAATTCGCCCTCGTCCACCGTTACTGACAGTTCGCGTACAGCTTCCGTTTCACTTTCTTCAGTCTGATAGATCAAGTCTACGCGGTCGAGCGCGAGAAGAGCCATAAGATCCTCCGTTACAGTCCAAGCTCCTTTACGAGCTTGTTAGCTATGGTATTGTCAACGGCTAAGCTGTAGTCGGCGCGCTCGGAAAGAGTGCCTGCGTTTTCCATGATGTCTTGCAGTCTGTTAAAGCTGTCTTCGGAAAGCACTGGCGTTTTTGCCCACGCGTTGATATTGAGATAGCTCTCTACCGATGCGGCTATCGATGTTTCGCTCGTGCCCGCAAACGAAGGAGCTAAAGCTTTTGCTACCGTTTCGGGCGTGTTTTCGCTCATATACTTGTATCCGCGGAGCACGGCGCGAAGGAAAGCCGAAGCGGTGTCGTTGTTTTTGTTAAGCCAAGATTTTTGCGCCGAGAACGCGGTGTACGGAACTTCGCCCGCGGCTTCGCCGACCGACGCTACTATATGACCTTTACCGAGCGCTACGAATTCGGACGCGGTCGGCTCGAACATGGTCGTGTAATCGATCGATTTGTCCGATTCAAACGTGCCAACCATTGCGTCGAACGCTACGGACGTGTCGAAAAGTTCCGTGTCGGTCGAAACTCCGTGCTGATTTAGCACGTACTGGAGCGTCATTGCGGGAACGCCGCCCGGTCGTCCCGCGAGTATGTGTTTGCCTTCGAGCGACGCCCAATCGAAATCGGGTTCGGGCTCTCTTCCCACAAGGAACGAGCCGTCGCAGCGGGTGAGCAGACCGAATATTACGGGATAATCGCGCTGTCCTTCGACGTGGCAGTAGATCGTGGCTTCCGGACCCATGAGTCCGATATCGGCAGAACCCGAAATTACGGATGTCATGACTTTGTCCGCACCGCCGCCGTTAGACAGTTTGATCTCGATATTTTCATCGCCGAAATAGCCGTTATTTATGGCTATGTACAGCGGAGCGTAAAATATCGAGTGGGTTACTTCGCATAGCCGTACCGTGGTCTTTCCGTCTTTGGTACATGCCGTCATGCACAACGGAAACAGGAACAGCGAAAGCGCAGTAAGAAGAGCTGTGATTTTACCTTTCATTTTATATCCTCCGAGGCAAGAAATATATTCCATTGTATGCCGACGGAGCAAATCGGGTGAAAGCCTATTTATCGGCGCAAATGTTTATTTTTAGGCAAAAAAGCATATTTGTCTAATAAAACGCTATTGACTTATCATCACGGTTGTGATATGATTGTCATATAAATAAAATTCGGAGGTAAATATGGCTAAAAAAGGCAAGAAAAGCGGTATCGGTATTCTCGGTATCGTGTTGTTTGCTCTCGTCGTTGTCGGTTTGATACTCGTTATCGTCGGCATGTTTGTGGGGCAAGTGGTATTCAAATACCAAAAGCTCGAAGGATTCAAAACGGTAGAGGCATCCGAGTCCATCAAGTTGTTCGCTAATTGGAGCGAACTCAAGGTCGGAGCGATCTCGTTGGATACAGGACTGAGCAATGTATTTTCGGTAGTATCGTTTATAGTAACGCTTGTCGGTCTTGCGGTATTGGCTGCGGATGCATGTCTTCGTTTGTTTGCGAAGAAAGACTTTAAGATCGTGCGTTTTATAGGTGTCGCTCTGTCGTTCGTCGGCGCGATTCTTATTCTCGTTTCGGGCTTGGTTCTTGCAAAACAGTGCTGGGGCGATGAAAACACGACTAAGCTTTTGGAAGCTATCAAGGCTTCGTTCTCGGCGGGCGTCGGCGTTTGGCTCGGCTTTATAGGCGGGCTTGTCGGCACTGTAGGCGGAGCGCTTGCCATATTCAAAAAATAATAAAATAGATATCATGTAAAAGCGGGCGCTAAACGCCCGTTTTTTATTGCGCGGATATTCGGCGCAAAAAATCGCCGCGTCGCGCATTTCGCGTCGAATATCGTTTGCAATTTTTTGATGTACATGATAAAATAATAGCGTTACATACGGGAGATATCATGGATAAGACATACGAACCCAAAAATTTCGAGGACAGAATTTACCGTCGTTGGATAGACGGCAAGTGCTTTGAGCCGCGCGAAGGCAAGCGGAAAAAGAAGTTTTCCATAGTACAGCCGCCGCCCAATATAACGGGACAACTGCACGTGGGGCATTCCATGAACGTTACCATTCCCGACGCGATAGTGCGATATAAGCGCATGAAAGGTTACGAAACATTGTGGTTGCCCGGGATCGACCATGCTTCCATAGCGACAGAAATGAAAGTAGTGGAGGCCATGCGCGAGCAAGGGCTGAGCAAAGCCGACGTCGGGCGCGACGGTTTTTTGGAGCGCGCTTGGGATTGGAAAAACAAATACGGCAACCGAATAGTCGAACAGCTCAAATATATGGGCGTGAGCCTCGATTGGTCGAGAATGGCGTTTACCATGGACGAGCGTTGTTCGCGCGCAGTGCGCGAAGTCTTTGTATCGTTGTACGAGCAAGGCTATATTTATCGCGGGGATAGGATAATAAATTGGTGTCCCGGTTGTAAAACTGCCATTTCCGACGTGGAAGTCGATTATACGAGCGAGCCGTCGCACCTTTGGCATATTAAATATCCGTTCAAGGACGGCAGCGGATACGTTACCGTTGCGACTACTCGTCCCGAAACGCTGCTCGGCGACACTGCGGTGGCAGTCAATCCCAAAGACAAGCGATACGCGGGCATGGAGGGCAAGCTTTTGGTGTTGCCGCTCGTGGGCAGAGAGATACCTATAGTATATGACGATTATGTGGAGACGGAGTTCGGCACTGGCGCGGTAAAAATAACGCCCGCGCACGATCCCAACGATTTCGAGGTGGGCTTGCGCCACAGTCTCGACGTTATACGCGTTATGAACGACGACGGCACTATGAACGAGAGCGCAGGCGCGTATTGCGGAATGCAAAGAGACGCGGCGCGCAAGGCTGTGGTATCCGATCTGTCTGCGCGGGGCTTGCTGGTGAAAACGGAAGACTACACGCATAACGTGGGGCATTGCAGCAGATGCAAGGAGACCGTCGAGCCGATGGTATCCAAGCAGTGGTTTGTCAAAATGAAAGAGCTTGCAGAGCCCGCGATCGAAGCGGTAAAGTCGGGTAAAATTAAGTTTATTCCCAAGCGGTTTGAAAAATCGTATTATAATTGGATGAACAATATACGCGATTGGTGTATATCGCGACAGCTTTGGTGGGGACACCGCATACCCGTATATTATTGCGACGGATGCGGAAAGGAGATAGTAAGCCGCGAAGATATTTCCGTTTGCCCGCACTGCGGCGGAAAGGTCAGACAGGACGAGGACGTTTTGGATACTTGGTTCAGCTCGGCGCTGTGGCCGTTTTCCACTATGGGCTGGCCGGACGAAACGTGCGATCTTAAAAAGTATTATCCCACCGATCTTCTCGTTACAGCGTACGATATAATTACTTTTTGGGTGTCGCGAATGATTTTTGCGGGTATCAAGTTTGCGGGCGACGTTCCGTTTAAAGAAGTATATATACACGGGCTTGTGCGCGACGGCATGGGACACAAAATGAGCAAGTCCTCGGGTAACGGTGTAGACCCTATAGAAGTTATACAAACCGCGGGCGCGGACGCGTTGAGATTTTCGCTCGTAAACGGAATAGCGCGCGGCGGCGACGTTTGCTTTTCCAACACGTCGCTAACGTCCTATCGCAATTTTATGAACAAGCTGTACAACGCGGCTAAATTCGTTATAGGCGCATGTCAAGCGAACGGCTACGAAAAGAGCCCGCAAGCATTGACGGCTGCCGACGGCTGGGTGATGGGACGCATAAACGAGCTTATTGCCGCAGTCGATCATTCGATGAACAGATACGACGTAGGACATGCCGCCCAGCTTTTGTACGATTTTATATGGGATGAGTTTTGCGACTGGTATATCGAGTTTGCAAAAGTGCAGTTAAAAGGAGAGTTCGCCAAAAACACGGCTGGAGTTTTGCGTTACGCGCTTGACGTGCTTTTAAAGCTCGTGCATCCTATCATCCCGTTTATCACTACCGAATTGTACGACAATCTGCCCGATGCCAAAGGCGAGCTTATGCTGTGCGAATTCCCCAAGAAAAAACGCGGCGAGTTTGCTGCTTCGGTAAAACTGACCGAACGGCTCAAAGACTGCATTCGCGCGGTGCGCAATCTAAAACAGACAAACGCCGCGGTTGCCAAGTCTCACGAAGTTTATTGCGACGGCGACGGGGAACTTTGCGCGTTGTTGTCCGAATATCTGCCCACGCTCGCCAAGACTGCCGATGTCAAGCGCGGCGTTGTGGAGAACGGCGCGCTTATCGCTCTTGACGGCATAAAAATTTCCGTGCCGCTCACAGACAACGAAAAAGAACGCGAACGGCTGCAGAAAGAACTCGAAAAGTGCAAGTCCGAGCTTGCCTTGGCTCAGTCCAAACTGAACAACGCGGGATTTTGTCAAAAAGCTCCGCCTAAACTTATTGAGGCGGAGCGCGAAAAAGTTGCTAACTATGCCGAACGTATAAAGGTACTGACGGAAAAATTGGCGTGAAAGGTCGCGCGGCGTAAAATACGGCGGATATAATTGTCGAAATATATTTACTTTTGCGTCTTTATGTGTTACAATGATAGTCCGTACTAATAAGTCCCAAGGAGAAAGCGTTGGAACAGTCCGAAGAGGAATTGCTCAATAAACTGATAATTTTGTTTGTTTTCGACAAAATGGATATCGCGTTGGACGAAAAGACGGTGATAAGCATATGCTACACGCAAAACAACTGGATGATGCCGCTTTACTGTATGGACGCTATCCAAAAGCTTGTCAAAACGAATTTATTACATCAGATGTCCCGCGGACGCGAAAAGCTTTATTCGCTCACTCCCGACGGCAGAATATGTCTTGCAAATTTCTATTCGCGCATACCCGAATCCTTGCGTCAAGAAATAAGCGAGTACGTTAAAAAGAATCGCATGTCTTTTAAGCGTCAGCAAGAATACATGCATACTTACTATAAGAATAAGGACGGCACTTATACTGTTTGGTTGCGGATAGTAGAGCCTTCGTCCACGTTGATGGATCTGAAGTTTGTCGTTGCCAACAATAAGACGGCGAAAAGCATTCACGAAAATTGGGAAAAGAAAGCTGCGAGCATATATTTGATTTTGCACGATCAGCTTATAGAGTGAGGTGGTCATGGAGACTTACAAAACGCACGGAACGTGTTCTAAAGAAATAATCTTCGAGATAAGAGATCACAAGATCGCTTCTTTGAAATTTATACACGGTTGCACGGGCAACACGCAAGGCGTGGCTAAGCTCGCCATCGGTCGTGATATAGACGAAGTTATATCGCTGCTCAGCGGTATAAACTGCCGAAACGGCACGTCGTGTCCCGATCAGCTTGCGCGCGCGTTGATGGAATACAAAAAATCGATGGGCGAATGAGCTTTATCAATATAAGCAAGGTTTAAAATGGATACGAGAAGGATCGCGTCGATAGCAGTTTTTACATCGCTTATAGTCGTAGGCGGATTGATATCCGTACCTATACCGTTTACGCAAGTGCAACTGTCGTTTCAAACTGTCTTTGTAGTGCTCGCGGGAATGTTTTTGGGCGGCAGAGACGGCGCGTTGTCTGTGCTTATCTATATTGTTATGGGGCTTTTGGGTCTGCCAGTGTTCACTCAAGGCGGCGGGGTCGGATATATACTCATGCCGTCGTTCGGATATTTGATAGGATTTCCCGTCGGCGCGTTGCTTACGGGTGCGATACTTTCCAAATCGAAAAAGCACACGCGCGGAAGAGCGTTCGCGGCGGCGCTTACGGGCATGATACCCATATATGCGATAGGCATAGCTTATCAAGTATCTATCGTCCATTTTTATTTGGGCTACGAATGGGCGGCGGCGCTTGCGGGCGTTCCCGCTATACTCGTTCTTGCCGTCAAGGACGGAGTTCTCTGCGGTCTTGCCGCATGTTTGTATCCGTCTGTCCGCCGCGCGATCAGATCGCGTAGATCAAAGCGCAACGCGCAGTCGGCGGAGTGTGGTCAAATTATACAATATAGACGATAAAATTTATGCATTTTGACATTGTAATAAAAGAGATAAAGTTATATAATATATTTATCAATTAAATGAATAAGGAGAAAATTATGGCAAGCTTGTCTTTAAGACACATTTACAAAGTGTACGCGGGCGGCGTTCGCGCTGTCAGCGACTTCAACCTCGAGATCGACGATAAAGAATTTATCGTATTCGTTGGTCCGTCCGGTTGCGGTAAATCCACCACTTTGCGTATGATCGCCGGTCTTGAGGATATTTCGGCGGGCGAGCTTTATATAGACGATAAACTCGTAAACGACGTAGAACCTAAAGATCGCGATATTGCGATGGTTTTCCAAAACTATGCGCTTTATCCGCACATGACCGTTTACGATAATATGGCGTTCGGTCTTCGTTTGCGCCACGTTCCCGCTCAAGTGATCGACGAAAAGGTACAAGAAGCGGCGAGCATACTCGGCATTCAGCATCTTTTGAGCCGTAGACCAAAAGCTCTTTCGGGCGGTCAGCGTCAGCGTGTCGCGCTCGGTCGCGCTATCGTTCGTGAACCCAAAGTTTTCCTTTTGGACGAGCCGCTCTCTAACCTCGACGCAAAACTGCGCGTGCAGATGCGTACAGAGATCACCAAAATACACCACAGACTTGCAACTACGTTTATCTACGTAACGCACGACCAGACCGAGGCTATGACCATGGGTACGCGTATCGTCGTTATGAAAGACGGTATCGTGCAGCAGGTCGATACGCCCACAACGCTTTACGACAACCCCGCCAACTTGTTTGTAGCGTGCTTCTTGGGTTCGCCGCAAATGAACATATTCAAGGCGAAACTCGTTGAAGAGAACGGCAACCTTTATGCGCTCATAGGCGAGACCAACAAGGTGCTCATTCCCAAGACCCGCGCAAAACGTCTCATAGACAATAGCGTTATCGGCGGAGAAGTGCTTTTGGGTATCCGTCCCGAGGACGTTCATTACGAACAAGCGCTTATAGACGCTCATCCCGAATCTGTGATCGAAGCAACGATCGACGTTATAGAAAACCTCGGTAATGAGACTATTCTTTATCTCAACGTCGAAGGGAAAGACGATTACGCTATCGCGCGCGTCAATTCCCGCTACACGTTCAATCAAGGCGACGTCGTTAAGATGTATCTTGCGACAGATCATGCGCACTTGTTCGATCCTGCTACCGAACTCACGCTCATGGGCGTTCCCGATTACAACCTCATCCCTTCCAAGCTCGTCGCTATAGAAGATACGCTTGCCGTAGTGTTCGGCGATACTTGCATAAAACTTCCTCAAGAATTGCTCGAAAGAGTAACCGACAAATCGGTCATCAACAAGGAAGTTACGCTCGGTATCCCGCCGCGCGCGCTCAAAGCGGAACGCGAAAACGAAGAAGACGTCGAGATAGTTGGAACTGCGGAATTCTTCGACAATTATCCGAGATTCAAGGCTGTTTATACGACTGTTGCCGGTATGCAAAACTACATGATCGCAGCGCGTGCGCTCGACGAACCGTTTGCGGGCGGCGAGGCGTTAAAGTCTTATGTAAGCGCTAACGATATCCAGATATTTAACGCGGACGGCGAACGCATCATCGCGGATGCTGCCGTAGACGGAAACAAAACTGTCGGTACTATCGTCGAAAACCAAGGCGTTGTATCGTACAAGTTTACCGCTAACGGCAAAAAGAACCGTCTTGTATACGAAAACAAAGACGGCAAGGCTATCGCGACGACGGGCGAAAACGACAGCGCGCTCCATATCGGTTTGCACGGCTTCTCTATCGACAAAGAATCTCTTACCAATACGCCCAAGATGGCGCTCAGCGGTGTTATAACTCGTCTCGACGAGTACCGCAGAGACGCAGTCGTAACGGTAGATGTTCCGGGCTTCGACGGAAAAGTTACCGCGCTCATTCGCAACTTCTCGGGATATAACGTAGGCGACAAGATCAAGCTCGTTGTCGATCCCGCGGCAGTTGAGATCGGCGAGTACGAAACGGTGCTTAAAGCCGCCGAAAAAGCGCAAGCGGAAGGCGAGATATTCTATAAAGAGATCAAAGCCGCTCGCGAAAGAGAAATAGAACTCGAAAATGCGGCTAAGTCTTCCAAGCAAAAGAAAGAGCAGGCTGCAACGGTGGCGGAAGAAGCTCCCGTAGCGGAAACTGCGGCTAAAGAAGAAAAAGCAGCTGCAAAGAAAGCTCCCGCAGCTAAAAAGCCGGCGGCAAAGAAAGCCCCCGTTAAAAAACCGACGGCTAAAAATAAATAAAGATAAAAATTGAATATAGCGTCTCTTCGGTTACTGATCGAAGAGACGCTTTTTTAATGCGCGTATTCGCCGTCGGGTTGCGTATGATAAATAAAAATATACTTAAAACGGTTGACTTTGGTATAGCCGAAGTATATAATAACCTATTAAAATCGCGGAGGATATAATGACAGACGATAAAGGTTTTGAGATCGATGCGGGATGGTGGTTGCTCGGTTACGACGGTAAGGATAAAACGGCTAAGATCCATAACGGAGTAAAAGAAATATCGTTTCGCGCGTTTTACGGCAGTAAAATAGAACGCGTCGAAATACCCGATAGCGTCGATTTTATTGACGTTCAAGCTTTTTTATGTTGTTCCGAGCTTAAGCATATAGTTATTCCACTGAGCGTTAAAGGTGTGGAATATGCGATATTCGAAGATTGCGACAGTTTGACGGATATTTTCTTGGAAGCGCCAAATGTCCCCGATACGTGGGACGCGGCAGACTGGTTGAACGGCTGTAACGCGCGCGTGCATTGTGCGGGAGAGTGGAAGTACGTCAACGGCGAACCCGTCGTTATAGATAAACCGTAATAATTTTGTAATATATCGCAATGTGTGTTCGATATCGCTCGTAGCGCTCGAATAAAAACGACCGCCTTGCAAGCGGTCGTAAATGTAATGACTAACGGCGTTTTATTTCGTAGCCCGTTTTGCTGTCGAGTACGGTATAGCCGAGTTTATCCAATTTATCGCGCAAAGCGTCGGAAGTTGCCCAATCTTTGCGTTGCCGCGCGGCGTAACGCTCTTCCGCGATAGCTTTTACATCGTCGGGAATATCGTCATCGCGTTTTTCGGGCTGTTCATGCAAACTCAAACCGAACAAGCAGTCGAGCTTTTCTGCCGCATCGTATATATCGCGGCACTGCGGCAGTTTGACCATGTTCCACAGCTCGCCGAGCGCTAGCGGGAAGTTGAGATCGTCGTACACAGCGGCTATTATCCGTTCGCAACAAGCTTCGATCTTTACTTTAACTTCGGCAGAGGCTTGATCGGCGTTTATATTAGACGATATCGCGGCGCGCAATCGATCGTATGCCGTTTGCGCGCTGTTAAGCCCGTCGAAAGTGAAGTTGAGCTTATTGCGGTAATGAGTATTCATGCAGAAGTAACGGAAGGCGAGCGGAGAATATCCGCGCGAAATAAGGTCGTCCACCGTATACACATTGCCGAGCGATTTGCTCATTTTTCCGCCGTCTACAAGCATAAATTCGCCGTGCATCCACGTATTTACCACGGGATGTCCTTCGAGCGCTTCAGATTGCGCTATTTCGTTTTCGTGATGGATGGGGATATGATCTACGCCGCCCGTGTGGATATCGAAGCGTTCTCCCAAATACTTTTTGCCCATTGCGGAGCATTCGATATGCCAACCGGGATAACCCATTCCCCAAGGCGATACCCATTGCATTATATGATTCTTTTCCGCCTTTTTCCATATAGCAAAGTCCGCGGGATGGCGTTTTTGGGTGTTGACGGCTACTCGCGCGCCCGCAAGCGCGTCGTCAAGATTGCACCGCGAAAGCTTGCCGTAACCGTCGAACTTGGATATGTCAAAGTATATGCCGTCGTCTGTTTCGTAACCGTAACCTTTATCGCACAGTTTTTGCACAAAGTCTATCATTTCGGCGATGTTATCGGTAGCTTTGGCTACTATTTCGGGCGTGAGGATGCGTAGCCTTTCGAGATCTTTGAAAAACGCTGCGGAATACACGGCGGCAATTTCTTCGGGCGATTTATTTTGCTTTTTCGCGGCGGACTGCATTTTGTCTTCGCCGTCGTCTCCGTCCGACATCAAATGTCCTACGTCCGTAATGTTCATTACCGACTTGGTGGTATAGCCTGCGAACTTGAGCGTGCGGCGCAGTTCGTCCATAAACACATATGTGCGGAGATTGCCTATATGCGCGTAATTGTACACCGTCGGACCGCACGAATACATAGTTACGGTAGGGGATGATATAGGCATAAATTTTTCTTTCTTGCGCGTCAGCGTATTGTAAAAGGTCAAATCATTCATGATCGCTCCCGTCGTTCGATGATGTGTTTTGCCGCGCGGAAATCGCGGTCGCTTTGCCGTTCGGTTGACGAGCGGCGTTGTCGGTATTATCCGTAGCTGTCAGCTTTTGTTCGAGCGCTAATATGCGCGCTTTAAGATCGTTGATATCTTCGTCAACGGGGTTGGGAAGAGCTTGGTTAAGATCGTCGACCCGTTTTCCCGCGATGCGCGTTACCCGTCCGGGCACGCCTACTACCGTCGCATTGGGCGGCACTTCGTTGAGTACTATAGAACCCGCGCCTATCTTAGCGCCAGTGCCGACGGTAAACGGACCTAAAACTTTTGCGCCCGAACATATCATAACGTTGTCTTCCACCGTCGGATGCCGTTTGCCCGTTTTGTCCTTGCCCGAGCCGCCCAGCGTAACGCCTTGGTATATTATAACGTTATTGCCCACTTCCGCCGTTTCGCCTATAACAACGCCCGCGCCGTGATCGATAAAAACACCGCTGCCTATTTTCGCGCCGGGATGAATCTCTATGCCCGTGAAAAAACGGGTGAGCCCGGACAGCATGCGTGCGATAAAAAAATATCTGTGCACATGTAAAAAATGACAAAATCTATACATCACAAGCGCATGAAAACCGCTGTAACATATTGCCGCTTCAAATTTGTTGCGCGCGGCGGGATCGTGTAACATTACGGCGTTCAGGTCTTTTTTTATAGCTTTAAAAGCTTGTATGGATCTCATATCGCTCCGTCTGATAAATAAAACGCCGCACGCAATTCATTATGCGTTAACGGCGTAACGGTGCTTAACTTCGGCTTAAAATCATTCAACGCCGTTTAAGAAGTTGATTGCTGTCTCGAGTTTTTTCTCGCCCTTTTGCGTTTCTTTTTCGTTTAACTGAAGTTGCTTTACTACCGATTCCTCAAGCTCTTCCATCATTTTGTTAAGCTCTTGCAAGCCTTTGTCGGTTATTTTATAGTGTACGGACCGCATATCGCGTTCGACGCGCATTTTTTCGATGAGACCTTCCGATATCATATTGCGCGCGAGTATGGTAAGATTGGGTTTGGCAATACAAAGCTCCCCGACAAGCTCGCGGGGGGATAAGACATCGTTGCGAACGAGATACAAAAGTCTCAGCTTTTGCGAAATGATCACACCGTTGTTACAGTTCTTGCAGAGTTTTCGTGTAGTCAAATTCAGAGAAAGGATTTGATCTGCTAACATAAGTGTTCTCCTATAAGCGCTATTTTTTTAAGTCTAACATATTATATGAATATTTGTCAATTAATTTGACGCTGTTTTTGCTCCGACCGCTGTTCGCGGATATTTTGCGGGTGGGGGCGTGTATACTCTTATCGTCGTTGTGATTGTCGCTCTATACTTGCAAGTGTTAGCACTAAGCGCATAAGAGTGCTAAAAAGTATTAAATTTTTGTCATAGTTAGGTTGACAATAGCATTGTTTTGATGTATTATATACGGGTATTACTATGTTTAGGGGTGTACTATGCCTATATCGGACGAAATTATCGAACTCGCACCGGTAAAGAAAACCAAATCTAAACTTATAATAATGTTTGTCGCAATGGGCGTGTTGCTCGCGCTTGCGGCAACGTTTTTGGTTTTGTATTTATTAAAGCCGAGCGTGGAGCAAAATACTTCGCGCATAGTAGGAGTGGAGACCGAGCAGTCGGCTCTGTTCCAGATCATATCGGACGGAGACGGCGAGGTAGCAAGTTATGCTTCCGTCGGCACCGATTACACTGTATACGCCACGGTATCTGCCGAAGGCGATGCGTCCACGGGAGTCAATTGGGCTGTCGAGCCTTACGGCGCTGTTACCGAGGTGGGCAAAGGATTGGTCGAAGGCACGCAAAATAAATATTATTTTACGTTTAGACCGTCTCCCGCGTTCGCTTCCGATTCGCCCGTTACTATAACGGCGCGTTCGCTCTCCGACAACGACAAGCGCGCGCAGATAAAGTTTTACATAATACAGCAAGGCACGGAGAGCATTAAATTCAACGACTATTGGGTAAGCTCGTCGAATACGCGCACTGCGATCACGGGAAATAAGCTCGAGCTGCCGTTTTATTCCACTGTAGCAAACAATAAGTCGTACTATATTTCTTTTGAACAGTTCGGAAAGTACGACCCGACTACCGATAGATATTCGCCTATAACCGTAGTCGATAATAACGGCGTGCCTACAAACAAGATCGAGGTAAAGTCGAGCGACGATACCATTCTCAAAGTAGGATCGGTCAACGAGAGCAGCAATCCCGCCCGTTTCGATTTCCGCATGCTCAAAACAGGTACTGTAACGCTTACCGTTACTGCCAACAAGTTCAACGACTATGCCGAACCGTACACCAAGGAGCTTACGGTAGAAGTCAAGAGCAATGAATCGCTCGGACAGATAGACAGCGTATTCATAAGCGACCAGCCCGTAACCGACGAGTTTTACGAAAAGTATTGGAACAAACAAAACATGATAGGTCGCGAGCTTTCGAGCACCAAGCTCACATTGCCGCTCGGCACGACTTACGACAATATATTGTCGCACGTAGTGATAGTTCCGCTTTCCATACAGTACGACAAAGAAAAAGGCGAGAAAAAGGACGGTTGGGAGAACTCTCTCAACGTTACGTCCACCAATACAAATGCCGTAACCGTAGGGCGTACCGCAGGCAAGACCACTGTGTCGGCGCGCGGGCTTGCGCATGCCAACGAATGTTCGATAGTCGTTAAAGATTCCACGCCCAACGGCATAGGCGCGGAAGCTTCGCTCAAGTGCAACGTTATAATGCAGAACAATACGGGCGAAGTAAGCGTCAAGTCGGGAGACAAGACGTATAGCAATAGCGAACTTATAGTGGAAAAGAAAAGCATATCGACGTCGCCCCAGCTCACGTCAACGATGTCGGTTACTTACATATTCAGCAATCCTCCCGCAAGCTTGACCGAAACGGAAATATCCAATCTTGCCAATAAAGGCTATATAGATACTGCGTTCAAGTTTAACGTAGAACATCCCGAATACTTTACCATCAAGATAGGCGCAACAACTATCGATACGACAAAAACGTATAACTTTTCGGAGTCGATGAAGTTCTCGAAAGTAAATAACCGTATACAAGGTACGGCTACTTTCAGCATAACCGTCGATAGCGACGCCGTAAAAGGTGTGTATAATGTAGAATTCGTCAAGGTGGGAACAAAGATAAACGGCGCTTCGGAGGAGTTCAACAAAACGAACCGCAGCTGGAACTTGCCCGTTTCTTTTGCCATTTCCACGCTTGCAAAGAGCGCAGAGTTCGTTGACCAAGAAACGGCTCTCGAGCTTATCACCGACAACGGAAACCGCGCGGGCAAATTCGTAGCGGGCGAAGTTATAGAAGTCAACAAGGTCTATAAGGGCTCGGCAAGCGTTTACGTGCAAAATCTCAGCAAAGGCTCGGCATTCCCGTTTGATCTTTGCGATCTCGTAACCCCGTCCGACGGCGTTACAAAAGTAGCTTCGCTCTCGTCTAACGGAAATGCGTTCAACCGTTCGTATCCGTTGGTATTTACGGGAACGGCTAATATCGACGAGACAAAAGACCAGGCCACCGTCAACATCAACGTAACCAACAGCGAAGGCACTTTAATAGCTCAGCTCACCATAAAGGTATACGTGATCGATGCGGTAACGAGCATAGCATGCCGCGATAACAGCGAGATGACCCATGTGTATACGGGGCAGTCCATGTCGTTCACTACGGATGCCGTCCGCGCGACAAAACAATTCTTGGGACAGTCCAACAGCGAATACGCCTACAACGATATAAATCTGTACTACGTCATAAACGGTACGGACTATCCGTTTGCCGGCGAGTGGAATCAAGAACATACGTCAAAGACGTTCAAGTTCAAGAGCGAAGACAAAGTATTCGACGACGTTCTGTTCACATTCAACAGCGGACTTCTGACTCTTAATAAAGATCTGTTTGAGTACTGCTACAAAACGCAAGGCGTAGACGTGCAGCTCGGACGGATAAAGATAGAATACTTGGTAAGAGACGACGATTGGTACGTGGGCAATCGCCCTACATGTTCGCGCACGCATATTTTCGAGCGCAAAGCGGACAGCGTTAAGATCTTCGGCGACAGAGAATATACAAACGCTCTCGAACTGAACAACGCAGACAGTACGTTTGCATATAAAGTGAACCAGCTCGAGACGGGCAATTTGTATGCTTCTGCGGTTATCAAGCTTTCCGACAACACCGAAGTCGTTGCACGCAAATCGTTAAAAGGCGCGTTGGTGGAAGACGTCTATATAGACTTTGCATTGGCTAAAGATCTTATAGGCAATATAACAGCTTCGGATAAGTGTGCGGCGGGCGGCGATTACGCGTATTACGGTATTACGTTCCGTGCGCCTTCGATAGGCGATGACAGCACAAAACCGTTTAAAGCCACTGTACACGGCGCAAGCGGCTACGCTTTGAACGTAACGGTCGAAAACTTTTCGCGCCAGATAGACACTATCTCGTTGTATGCGGACAGTTTGCGCAGCGAACCGTTAAATAAGCTTGTGTTCGGCGCGTACAACAACGCTTATAACGATGCTAATAATTCCGCATACGTGAAAACCTTTTACGTTACGGTAGATTATCAAGCGCCGGGCGACAGCGATACTCGATTCGAAGCGGTGGAGATAGTTCTTCCCACGTACTTATTGTACAGTATCGACGGGATCAACTATTTCAGCGGCTCTACTTTCAAACTCGAGCCGCCCGTGTCCGAAGTCAAAGACCCCGATTACAAATACGAGTTCAAGATATACGTCAAGCTCGACGAAGATTCGTACAAAGTAAGCAACGGCGGAAAACTTTCGGTCAATGAATCTCAAACGGCAGACGATGCTACGAATGCTTCTAAGGATATCGACGTGTTCGTAGGTACGGGCGTCAAGAATATAGCCTATACTTACGGCGGCGTTGACTACACTACGGACGACAATGCGGTCGTCGATATCGCTATATCGCTTAGCAGCAATACGGACAATACCGACATAGGAGCGGATATCGATCTTGTATACAATACGCTCGTCTATCAAAACGGCGATGCCGTAAACGTATATAAAAACATTGCGTATGACGTAGACAGCTTGAACATAGATATACCTACGGTCGACGGTTTGAAGATAGAGTGCCGTAACAATAAAAGCGGTGTGAATATCTCAGTTGATACGGATAACGTAAAAGTTATCAAGAACGCGCAGTTCGATATATCGTTTACCGATACGGCAAATTACGCAGACGGCGGCAAGACGTTTAAGATATCGTTCAGAGTGTCTGTAACAATGGATATCTACGCGCTCGCGCCGCAAGTATCCGCTGTCGATACCACGGGTGCGGATAGCGGTTCTCAAACGGCTAACATAACAGTAATATACAACAACGGCGACGCGGCATGCGTACCCGAAGATTCGTATAAGCAAGATGTGGAGTACCGCGTCGTTAAAAAGACGGGAGAGAACACTTATGTCGCATATAACGACGGCATTAAGCTTGCCGAAAACAACACAAAAATAGTTGTAGACAACAGACTGCTATCAAGCATTGAAAGCGGCTCTCAAGTATACTTCTTAGAAGTTTCGTATAAGCAAAACGGTAAAAATATCGTCAGCTATGCGCCTATAGTCATAACTACCGATTCGGTGGGCGTGCGACTTGTCGGCAGCGGCAATATAGCGGTTGAAAACGGAGTTGCAGATATCGTAGTATCGGGCGCTTCGGACAGCTTCAAGTTGATAGCGGAATTGTACGACCGCGGCACTTTGAGCGCGGTTTCGGGCAATGTCGATTATGCTTTGTACAGCGATCCCGCGCGCACGTCTGTGCTTGACGGCGCGGTGGCAACGGTCAATAACGGCGTTATCAACGTGCTTGCTCCTACGGGCGCAACGGGCGTGCTTTATTTCCGTGCGAGCCATACGGATACCGCAAGCGGCAAGACATTTAACGTTGATGTAGATGTGCGCTACACTCTTACGTTGGCAAGCGTTACGCTCGACGGTTTGGACGTCAACACGTTCAACAACGATGTTATAACGTTGTACTATGCCGACAATGCGAATTACACGTATTTGGATCTCACCGACTATATAGATATAAGCATGGCGTTCGGAGCGCAGCTTCCGAATAGCGGCATAACGATAGCGGTGTCGAGCGATAGCACCGACCACGTTGCGGTGGACGGAAAGATACTCAGACCGAGACAAACCACAAGTTCCGCAGTATCCGCGACGATCACGGCTACATACAACGGTAGATCGGTAACTTACGAGTTTTCCGTAGTTGTAAAGAGCATAGGCGACATCGTTTTGAGCGATAACGGCACGGCGGATATCGTCGCAGACGACAAAACAAATGTGGTATTGTCCGATGTTGTTTCCGACGCTGCGCTTTCGTACGATTACACGCTCGAGAATGCCGACTCGGCTAAATTCGATATAACCGAAGTATCAGATGATAATAAGAGCATATCGTTCAAGCGCGTCGGCTTTACTCAAAACTCCGATTACAAAGTATATACGTTTACCGCGCGCGTAGAATATTCGCTTGCTAACGGCTCTGCCGCGAGCATGAGCGGAGCGGGCGGAAAGATAGTAAAGACCGCGGAGTTCAAACTTACCGTAGTGGGTAATTACACGCCCGAGTTCGAGATCAGAAAGGACGGCGTTGAGATTTCCGAGGACGGGTCTTACACTATCGATGGCAGTGCGTATGTATTGGCGTTGACCGATCACAATGCTGTTGCCACGTATTCCGCAAGCGCAAACAACGACGTGCTCACGATCGGCGCGTTCGACGCGGCTGCGGATTCCAAAGCGATAGTATTCAATGAAAATAAGAGCGGAACTACTACTGTTACCGTGAGCGCAGTGCTGTACGGCAAGACGTACAAGTCCGCGGGTAAATCTTACACGTTCACATACGGCGACAAACATCTCGACGTGGATCTCGAGAATGCGGACGGTGATAGCGTGGCGGATAAGTCTACCGTAACCGTCGATCATACGGGCAGCGGCGTAACGTTCACATACGTAATAGACACCACTTCCGTCGGTACGACTGTCGCATTGAACGATGTTCAAGTTGTGTGCGGCGGCGACGGCGTAACGGTCGGATCAGTAACGCAAAGATCGCAAGGCGTATATCAAGCGGTGTTGACAGCCGTAAGGCAGACTACGCTGTCTGTTTACGGTACGGTCAAGGTAAACGGCACTACATACTATGCTGACTCATACACTTTGAACCTTACCGCATCCGCGCCCGTGTTCGCGCTCAATGCGTCTGCCGACGGTATTTTGCCGTTGGGTACGACAAACCTCTCGGTAACGCAAACAAGCGGAACATTCAAAGGCGAGCATACCGTTACTCGCTACGACATAGTTTCGGGCGGCACGTGGGCGAGCGTTGACGCTAAAACGGGCGTTCTTACCGCCAAGAACAACATCTATACAGATAAGAGCGTTACAGTGCGTGCTACGGTGTCTGTCAACAGCGGAGCATATGCAGGCAATACCTATACCGTAGATAAGACAATAATCATATACGGCGTGGATCTTCCGTCTGTGGAATGGAACGTTTCCGATCGTACGGTGGAAATAACCGATGCTTCGGGCGCGGAAATCGATCTTAAATCGTTGTTCACGTTGAGCGATGTAGTGCACAGCGGCGACGGTTCGCCGTACTCGTATGCGGATAAAGTAAATTACACGTATTCCGTGGTAGACGCGTCCACTACGCTCGAGGCGGGAGATAGATCGATCGGCGGAAATACATTGACTATTGCCGATACCGTAAATACAAAAGCGGGCGGATACATAACGCTCAGAGTTACGGCTAATATAAACAGCGGCATAAACAGCGGAAGCAACATTACGTCGCAGTCGTCTATCACCGTTATCGTAAAGCCGCGCGCGCATTCCGTAAGCGGTGTGGAAGTGATAGGTAAAGCGGGCAGTTACGATGTGCGCGCCGCCGTTGATCTTTATACCAAAAACGCAGTAGACGGATTCGTTTCCGATTCCGACGCAGATGCGGCTATCGTAAACTATACTATAAGATCCAATCCGTCAAGCGTGCCCATCACTGTCAACGGAAGCGTTATAACGCTCGGCGCAGACTATGCGGGCGTTGCGGAAGTAGAGCTTGACGCAGAGATACTCATTACAACGGGCGCATATGCCGGCACTACTGTTACATGCAGTACCAAAATAGTCGTCAACGGATTTACCGTCAACAATAAGGCTGTAGCTTGGTCGGATGCGTCCAATGCTTACGAGCGAGTTGACGTTTCGCAGTGGATAAACGATTTTGTTACATCCAATAGCGCTACCGTCAAAAACATAAATGTTGTCGCATTGCAAAACGGCGGATACTTGACGATCATAGAAAACGGCACGGCGGCTCCTACGCTGGTAGTTGATAAAGACGCAAATATCCACGGTCAAAACAGCGCGGCAACTATAACGGTGGGTTTGACCGTAGAACTCAATAACGGTAAAACTTTCTACTGCGCGGGCAGTATAAATGTAGCAGAGGTAACTCCGGAGCTGGAAGTAAGCGGCACCGTATCCGCAAACAACGATACGTACGAAGTAATAGCGGGCACGTCGTTTATTATCGCGGTATCCGAAAAGCACGGCTTCGATCTTGAATTCGTGTCTTGCAATGCAGACGACGAAGACAAGAGGGACTACATATCTTGCGTGCCTAACGGCTCTAATATCATTGTCAGCGCATCCGCCGATATAAGTTCGTTGTATACGGTAAGCGGCGTCAAAGCTGTTTACAAAGTGGGCGGCGTAGACTATGATTATACGTTTGACGTAACAATTTCGCCCGTATCCGTATCGGCGTTCTCTATAACGAACAACGAAGAAGCGTTGCTCAAGCGTTACGGAACGGTTGCCGTGGAATCGGTTTGGACTCCGTCTGCGGGCAACGATAATACATACGGCTATACAGTCGCGTTTACGGGCAACAACGCGCTCAAGAGCGTAACGTTTGAAGGTTACGACGAGCACGGCGCGTCGATAAAAGCGCTTACGACGCAGACAAACAATAGTTCGCGGTCGTTCACGATGCAGCTTTACAGCGGAAATTCGTACTATCCTACAATGCAGTCTTACGCAAGCTTTAAACTCATTTTCGAGTTCAACGCATCGGCGTCAGCTGGCAACTATAATGTTCCCGTTACATACCGTTCCGGTAACAGTTCGAATTCGCGCAACCTCGTCAGCACCGCACAAACTTATACTGTGTCGATAAGCGATAGCGTTAGCATCAGATTTGTAGGCAACGGCGGTACGTTCTCCGAAAACGGCGGCTCCAACGAATTCGACATGGCGGTTACGTCATACGACACGATAAGCGCGCCCGACGTGGAGCGCCGCGGTTACGAATTGGTGGGCTGGTACAGAGACAGAGCTCTCAACGACGAGTTCGACTTCGGCTCCGAATATATCGACAGATCGTTCACATTGTACGCTAAATGGACCGCCAAGCAATACGAAATAGCGCTTAATTCTATGTCGAGCGAATTTGGTAGAATAACCGTTACATACGGGTCTACGTATTCGGCTCTCATAGGCAAAGAGCCTACAATACAAGGTTACACGTTCCGCGGATGGTACACGCAGAGCAACGGCAGAGGCACTCACATAACGAGCGGTACTCTTGTTACTGCTCAGCCCGAACTTACTTTGTACGCGTACTTTGTCGCCGACACGTATACCGTTACGTTTAACGCCAACGGCGGCACGCTCAAGTACGGTGAAAACAGCATGACCGTTACGCATGACGGATATTACGGTTTGATGCCGATAGCCGAAAAGGCTGGGCATACGTTTGTCGGTTGGTACACCGTATCTGCGCAAACGGGCGGTACTAATATAACGAGCAGCACCAAGGTTGACGCATCGGCGGAGGGCAGAACGCTGTATGCGCGCTATACCGTTAATAATTACAGAATAACGCTCGACGCCAATGGCGGCACTATAGCAGAAAGCTATGTGATGGCAGAGTATGATACCGATCTCAAAGCTGCGTTAAACGGCAAGACTCCGACTTACGGCGACAATATATTCGAGGGTTGGTTTGTCAACGGTATAAAGGTAGAAAATACAGACTTGCGCAAAGTTACGGGAGATATGACCGCCGTCGCGCGTTGGTCCGCTCCGCAGCCGAAGTATACCGTGTCGTTTGACGCCAACGGCGGCGAGTTCGTCGGCGGGAACGGCGTTATTAACGTCGATAATGTAAATGACGGCGATACGCTCAATTTTGTCATGAGCGGAGCTAACGTTTCTCAACCTACTTACGAAGGTTACGATTTCGACGGATGGTATATAAACGGCGTAAAGGTTAACGACGCGAGCAAAGTAGTTATATCGGGCAACACCGCAGTTTACGCGCGTTGGAAAGCCGTTGCGCAAGAACCCGCGCCCGTATACCACAAAGTTACGCTCAATTACCAAGACAAGGACGACGCTCCCACTACCATCACATTGCACGTAAAAGACGGCGAAACTTTGGCTTCGCTTTCGGCTATCGTTCCGAGCAAAGACGGCTCTACCGATGAGTTTGTAGGTTGGTTCGACAGCGAATCGGGCGGAAACAAATATACGGCGGATAGCGTTGTTGACGGCGATATCGTTCTTTACGCGCAATGGGCGCCTATTGCGTAGTCCTATTCTTACGGCATAACGGGAGAACAAACTTATGGATAAATTTTACACCGTGGATATATGCGGAAGAAAGGAAGACCTTCCCATAATTCCGCTTCCCACTTGCGTTAATATCTGTTTCTTTAATCTTCACGGTAATGTGGATCTTACCGAGTACTGCGCGGTCAAGCTTGCCGAACGGGTAAAAAAGTACGATCCCGACGTATTGGTAACAGCGGAAAGCAAGGGTTTGCAGCTTACGCATTGCGTCGCTCGCGAGCTTAGTCAAAAATTTTACGCCGCCGCGCGTAAGAGCAAAAAGCTTTACATGCAAGACGGTATACAAATGGACGCTAAAACCATAACTACGGGCGAGGTACAGCATTTGTATCTTTCGGCGCACGACGTGGATCTTTTGCGCGGCAAACGCGTTGCCATCATCGACGACGTTATAAGTACGGGCGCGGCAAACGCAGCGCTCGAGCAGTTGGTGGAAAAAGCGGGCGGAAACGTAGTCTGCAGGGCTTTTGTACTGGCAGAGGGCAGCGCAAAGGATAGAGAAGATATCGAATATTTGGCGTCGATACCGCTGCTTTAAAGATCGGTAAATATAAAAGCGCTCAAAAAAACGCCTCAAAGCTTTGATTTAGCTTTGAGGCGTTTTAAATTTCGGTAAAAATCAATCGCAGTTATGACATTTGCAAAGCGGTTGGAACTGCTGTTTTGCTTGTACTATCTTTTCTTCTTCGGCTTGTTCGGTGGGATACATCCCGCGTTTTTCCATGAACTCAAACGTCTTGTACTGATCGGCGGCGCACTCCATCAGATTGTCGCGTATAACATTGCGAAGCCCTTCTTCGGCGCTTTCGCACAAAGCCGTCGAATACAGCTTGACAAGTTGCTTTTCGCTGCCCAATACGTCGGAGATGATCTCGTAATCGTCGAGCGCGCAACGCTGTTCCGCACAAGAAGAGGTGTCGGTCGAATAAAGATCGTCGTTGTCGCGCGTTGCCGCCATTTCGTCGAACGGCGCGTAGATATCGGTCAAAACGGTCTTGCTGTTTTCTATTTCTTGGCGCATTTGATATTCAGTCATTTCTTTTTCTCCGATATTGTAATCGATATCGCTGTCGCTTTTGTTGCCGTCGCCGTAAGAGGGAACGTATTCTTCGGGAGCATTTATAAACTCTTGCGCGCTTTCGCTGTCCGATCCGTTTTTGCAACGGTATCCGTCGTTACAGTCTGCGGGATCGCAATCATAGCGTTTTTCAAATTCATTATCGTTGTGCATATCTATACTCCTTAGTTTTTGTCGAGATACACGCGCAACGCTTCGTAACGTTGTTTGTGTCCGTTGGCGAGGTTGCCGAGCGCACAACGAAGATCTTCGTTGCTCGTTTCGGAAACGTAGTTACAGCATTTTTTGTAAGCGAGTTTTTCACTGCGGCACAGCTCGCTCAATTCCTGCAGGCTTTTTGTGGTCATATATATCTCCTTTGGTTTGTGAAAATAATATGTGAGACTTGATTTATTTTTATTCAAGGTGTATAATATGGCAGTGGGTACTGTCACTGACATATCTGTGCAAAAGCGGAACAAGAACAGAGTAAACGTCTATATAGACGGAGACTTTGCGTGCGGTCTCGATTCGGTAACCGCGGTATCGGCGCGGCTTAAAATAGGCGGAGAGATATCGGCGGAAGATCTGAAGCGCATAGTGGAAACGAGCGAAGTCAATTCCGCTTTCGAGCGGGCGGTGGGGTATTTGTCGTCCGTGCCGCGCGCAAAACGCGAAATAGCGCGGTATCTTGCCGACAAAGGCTACGATAAGGATGTGATATACAAGGCTATTGAACGACTGGAATTTTACCATTATATAGACGATCGCGCGTATGCGAGCATGTATATACGATCGAAGATAAAAAAGTACGGGTCTTATAGGATCGCGGCGGAACTCAAGCAAAAGGGCGTCGATAGTGCGGTGATATCCGAGCTTTTGGACGAAAGCGACGGCGAGAGCGACAATGCCGTCGCGGTCGCGCAAAAATACATGAGTTCGCACAGAACGACCGACAAGCAGCGGGTAAAACGGTTTTTGGCGGGGCGCGGCTTTTCTTGGGACAGTATTTCTCAAGCGGTGTGCAAACTCAGCGACGACGGCGCATTTTCAAACGATCATGACGACGACTGATCGGCTGCTTGTAAAGGCCGATCGCTAACATAAGGAGGCTATTTATGAGCGATAAATTCGTATTGCCCGACGGAATATCGGTAGGACATGCAAACGACGATTACACCGGCGTTACATGCATTCTTGCCGACAAAGCGGTGGGCGGAGTGTGTGTGCGCGGCGGCGCGCCGGGCACGCGTGAAACAGATATGCTGCATGCCGAAAAGTCTCAAGGCTTTGTGGACGCTATAGTTTTGTCGGGCGGCTCGGCTTACGGTCTTGAAGCGGCGTGCGGAGTTTCTCAATTTCTGCGCGAACGCAATATCGGTTTTGCGGTAGGAGACAAAGTCATTCCGCTCGTAGCGCAAGCAATACTTTTCGATCTGAATACGCCTGGCGAATATCATTATCCCGACAAATCTATGGGCTATGCGGCGGCTGCCAATGCCCGTCGCGACGGAATAGTGTTCGGATCTGTGGGCGCGGGCAAAGGCGCTACGGTAGGCAAAATACTCGGTCCCGCATGCGCCGTAAAGAGCGGAATAGGCGGCGCGACGTATTTCTTTAACGACGTGTTTGTAACCGCCATAGTGGCTGTAAACGCGCTTGGCGATGTGTACGACAGAAGAAGCGGCAAGATCATAGCGGGCGCGCGCACTCCCGACGGTAAATTCGTGAACGCCGTGGAACGATTGACATGCGGCGATTTTTCGGCGCAAGCTCGAACCAATACGACCATTGGCTGCGTTATGACAAACGCCAAGCTCGATAAACTTCACGTGAACAAGCTTGCGGCGATCGCCCATGACGGGTTTGCTATGTCAATTAGACCCGTTCATACCGATGCGGACGGCGATACTATGTTCGCGCTTTCCAAAGGCGACAAGACGGCGGACTTTAATATTTTGTCCGCTTTGACGGCGGAAGTTACCGCGCAGGCTATAGAAAACGCAGTGGTGCGGCGGTAGGCGGTATGATAGGAATAGACACGGCGAGCGTAGCGAGAATAGAAAAAGCGCTTGATAACGAAAGCTTTAAAAATCGAGTGTTTACGGCAGTTGAACGGCAATACTGCGACAAAAAAGCAAACAGCGCGCAGAGCTATGCGGGCATATTTTGCGCCAAGGAAGCGTTTGTAAAAGCGCTAAAGCGCGGTTTCGGTCAAGACATAATGCCGAGCGACATAGAGATTTCGCACGACGGCAGCGGCGCACCCGTGTTGGTCGCGGCAAGTCCCGACGTTAAAAGCTTGTTAAACGGGCGCAATGTCGATGTCTCTATTTCGCACGACGGCGGGTTTGCGGTCGCGGTAGTTTATATAGACGACAAAACTTGAGAGAGACGTATCATGTATAATGTTTTAAGTGCGCAACAGATAAAAGACGCCGAAGCCGAGCTTATCAGCTCGGGAATAAGCGGGGCATTACTTACGTTTAGCGCGGCGCTTGCGATAGCAGACGGCATATCGGACAGAGCGGGCGAAAAAGGCGCGAAAACCGCGGTATTTTGCGGCAGTGGCGGAAACGGTTGCGACGGCGCTCTTGCCGCCATAAGATTGCACCGCATCGGGCGAAAAGTTTGCATTTATACCGTGGGAAATTTCGGCGACAAAAGCGCGGCGAGCGAGGCGTTGCGTTTTGCTCGTTGCAACGGCGTAAAGATATTGACCTCCGAAGAGTACGACGGCAGCGCGGACATTATCATCGACGCGATTTTCGGCATCGGGTTAAACCGTAATATCGACGACGCTACAGCATCGCTAATAAATAGGCTTAATTGTCAAGAGAATGCGTTTAGGTTTGCGGTGGATATACCGTCTGGGCTTAATGCCGACAGCGGCGAGATAATGGGTGCGTCATTCGATGCGCACGTTACTATGACTTTTTCTTGTTACAAGCGAGGTATGCTTTTCGGTCGCGGACGGGACTGTTGCGGCAGGATATTGGTAGAGGACATAGGTATACCTACATCGTCCGACGTAAAGATTTATACCGACGCAGATTTCAAACCGTTTAAGCGCAAGCAAAGCGCGCACAAGGGGAACGCGGGCAGAGTTTATGTTATAGGCGGGTGCGGAACTATGATAGGCGCGCCCGTTATGGCGGGAGCGGCCGCGCATGCCGCGCATCTCAGCGGCGCGGGAACGGTTACGGTTTGCGTGCCGTCCGTGCATAGGACCGCGACTTCGGCAAGAAGTACCATGTCTATGATGAAATATTTGAGCGATACGCCCGACGGATTTATCAAGTTCGATAAAACGGAGTTGGACGAGATAGCCGAACGCGCCGACGCCGTTAATATAGGCATGGGAATGGGTAAAACGCCCGATCTTAAACGCATATTGCAATATTTTTGCGATAATTACGATAAGTCGTTGATAATAGACGCCGACGCTATCAATTGTTTGAACGGCGATATCGGGTTTTTGAAAAACGCTAAGTGCAATATCGTGCTCACTCCGCATGTAGGAGAATTTAAGAGACTTACGGGCAATGACCCTACAATAGAAAACGCCCGCAAACTCGCGGGCGATATAAACGGGATAGTCGTATTGAAATCCGCAACTACTATAGTTACGAACGGTGCGGAAACACGGCTCAATGTTACGGGAACTCCCGCTATGGCAAAAGGCGGCATGGGTGATATACTCGGCGGATGTATCACCGCGCTCACTTGCGCTTTTTCGCCTTTGGACGCTGCGACCGTGGCGTGCTATCGCAACGGAATAGGTGCGGAACGCGCCGTCAGTTCGTATGCGGAAATGATGCTTACGGCAAACGACGTGTTGCATATGGCGAATTACCCCGAACTTGACGACTGATGGCAAATATGATATGTACGGCAAAAAACCGTATATGCGATCAAACGAATCCCAACGAAATGAGCGTCGCGCGTTCTATCTTTCGCATGGCTATATCGTCTATCATGCCGACGCGCGCTTTTAGCCTGCGCTTATCGAGCGTGCGCATTTGCTCTAACAGTACTACCGAGTCTTTGTTGAGTCCGAATTGCCCCGCGTGTATCTCGACGTGCGTGGGGAGCTTGGCTTTGGTTATTCGGCTGGTAACGGCGCACACGATAACGGTCGGGGAATAGCGATTGCCCACATCGTTCTGTATTATAAGAACGGGGCGCACGCCGCCTTGCTCCGACCCGATCACGGGACTCAAATCCGCATAATAGATCTCTCCGCGCTTGTATGCCGACACAGCTTTCTCCTTTTGTAACTACAAATTCGCCCAGTCGAGATTGACTTCGGCGCATTCGTTAATACCGTTTTCCCAAAGCTCCTTCTCTTCCATGATATGCGCGTCGATAAGGTAACGTTTCAACATTTCGGTTATAAGCGTCGGCACAGGAATGTTCCGTTTATTTGCGTTGTTTGTGAGTATGCTGTTCAATGTGTCGTCCACCTCGATAATATACTTCATGAATTTTCTCCCGTTTTAAAAGTTTTATACAGTTAGTTTGCTTGTATTTCGTTTTGTTATGTACAATAAACGCTAAAATTCGACATCGGCGCAGTGCGACTTTATATATGAGTTGATAGAAATTCCATTGCATAGGGCGGTGAGTGATTGTGGGCACAAAAAAACGGCACAGTTTGCACCATGCCGTTTAATATATTAAATCTTATGCCGCCGTAAGCCCGAGTTATTTGTTTTCCGCGGGTTTGGCAGCAACGCCGCAGTATACGGGCGGTGAGATCATGGGCACGCCGTTGGACGACTGCGTAAGCTGCGCTATGATGAGCGACATGGACGAAAATACGTTGCCGCACAGCATATTGAATTCAGTCGCGGTAAGCCCGTGAAGAAGTTCACGGAAATCGATGTCTTGTCCTACGTATTCGTCGTTGAGTACGCGTTTTACATTAAATACGGCGGTTATCTCGAATACGCCTTCCGGTTCAAAGTCCATTCTGCGTACTACTTCGAATTCTACGTTTGCGCCGTCTTGTTTTTGAAAGAACACTTCGTCTTGCGTTCTGCCGCGGTAATTGATCTGCGGACGGATCTGCAGTCTGTCAAAAGTCGCGCGGCGCATAGTCGCTTGAACGGACGATTCTTTAAAAAGCTTGTTGAGTTCTATTTTCTCCATATTGTCCTCCGAAGGAATTACATTTATTAGATTATAAACCTTTTACATGTCGTTGTCAATCATATTTCGGTCTTTTTGCGGAGACCGAGATATATACAACGCCAATGCGGGCAATGCGCGGTCTAATACGATCAGATCGCAAAAATAATTTATTAAATGATATACGGTACTTGACAAAGAATATATATTTGATGTATAATATACGGCAGTAATGTGCAACGTATGAAGAGGTGAACGAATGAAACTGTTTGTTTCAGGTCTGGTCAACGTTGAGACCAATTTAAGGATACGCTCATTCCCCGTAACATATTATCCGATAGATTATCCGTTTTTCGGTATCAAGTCTTCGGTGTCGGGTGCGGGGTATAACATCTTGCAAGCAGCAAAAACGCTTGGCAACGATGTTACTTTTTCGTCGATAATAGGCAAGGATTATCAAGCGTTGCGTGTAACGGAAGCGCTCGACAAAAGCGGGCAGTCGCGCGAATTGGTGTTTGACGCCATAGAGAGCACGCCAGTCTCGGTCGTATTGTACGAGCCGGGCGAAGGCGGACGGAGACAGATATACTGCGATCTTAAAGATATACAAGAACAATCCATCGACGTGGGCGTAGTGGCAAACGCCATGAACGACGCGGACATATGCGTACTTTGCAACATCAATTTCAACCGTGTGCTTTTGCCAGTAGCCAAGCAAGCCGGCAAAATTATAGCTACAGACGTTCACACGCTCAACGACGTACACGATCCGTTTAACCGCGATTTCATGAGCTATGCGGATATTTTGTTCTTGAGCGACGAGGATCTTCCCGAACCGCCCGACAAGTTTATACAGAAATTAAAAGACGTATATACCGCAAAGATAATAGTTATAGGTCTCGGCGCGGACGGGGCGATGTTGTACGAACGCGCTACGGATACCGTAACCACCATTCCAGCCGCGGCGATCGGCGGGGTAATAAACACGATCGGCGCGGGCGACGCGCTGTTTACCGCGTTTATACATTATTACGGAAAGTGCGGCGCGATCGAAGCGCTCAAGCGTGCGCAGATATTTGCGGCGCTTAAAATACGCCACGACGGCGGCGCGGTAGGTTTTCCGAGCGAGGAGCAGGTGGAAGAACTGTTCCGCACATATGTATTTTAATGCAAGACAGAGTAATTCTGCACTGCGATCTCAATAACTTTTATGCGAGCGCCGAATGCGTTTCGCACGCCGAATGGAGGGACGTGCCGCTTGCGGTGTGCGGCGATCCTACGGCGCGGCACGGTGTGGTGCTTGCAAAAAACGAAATAGCCAAACGCTACGGTATAAAGACGGGAGACGTGATATGGCAGGCAAAACAAAAAGCGCCGGGACTTGTTATAGTACCGCCGCATTTTGATTTGTACACTTCTTATTCGCGGCAGATGTTCGATCTTTATACCCATTACACCGACAGAGTAGAACCGTTCGGAGCGGACGAGTGCTGGCTGGATGTAACGGGTTCGCAAAAACTGTTCGGAGACGGAAAGACGATAGCGGACGATATTCGCGCCCGAGTAAAAAAAGAGAGCGGGCTTACTTGCTCGGTGGGCGTAAGTTTTAATAAAGTGTTTGCAAAGCTCGGCTCCGATCTGAAAAAGCCCGACGCTACGACGGAGATAACTCGCGATAACTACAAAAGACTTATATGGCGGCTCAAAGCCGATGAAATGCTCATGATAGGTAGGCGTACTTACGAGCATTTGTTAAAGTTAAATATTTTTACTATAGGCGACCTTGCGCGTGCGGACGCAAATATGCTCAAAAGCCACTTCGGTATAAACGGGCGTAAAATGAAAGCGTTTGCCAACGGCGACGATACCGAGCCTGTGCGCGAAGCGGTAAAAAGCAGAGAGATAAAGTCTATAGGGCACGGCATGACCGCTGTGCGCGATATAGAAACGGCGGACGACGCGCGCGATCTCATATTTTTTTTGAGCGAAAAGGTGGCGGCAAGAATGCGAAAAGCGGGCGTTCGCGGAACGCTCGTATCGGTGGGTATGCGCGATAACAAGCTGTTTTCCATAGTGCGACAAGGGTCTATGCCCATGCCGAGCTATTCTTCCGACGAGATAGCCGAGTGCGCTTTTAAGATATTTATCGATAATTGGAACGGCGATCCAATGCGCACCATCACCGTATCCGTCGCCAAGCTGGATGGTAGCGACAGCCCGAAGCAACTGTCTTTTTTGGACGATCATGCGCGCAACGACAAGCTTGAAAAGCTCGATGAAACGCTGGATAAACTCAATAGCAAGTACGGTAATATCGTACACCGCGCGTCGCTCGTCGGCAAAGATTTTTTGTACGACAAAACTGACGACGAGGACTTTTTGCCATTCCAAAGGTAGATATAGAGCATAGCAGAGAGCGGCCGTCTTAAAGACGGTTTTTTTGTTGTACTTGTTGACAATTAAATATAACTATGATATAGTAATTACGCTACACAATTGAATACTCAAAACGGGTACATACTGCCAATATGTACTCTCTTCCCGTTTTGAGGAAATTGTGTAGCAACATTATAGAGTGTACTGTTGGATGCGCTCTGTAATGGGGCGCATTTTTCTTTTGAAGGTGTTACCCGAAAAATAAATCAAAAGAAGCAGGAGTATAATATGTTCGGAAAAAAGGGTGTACAAGTTATCAAATTCGAACAGAATTTGTGTCATGCGAATATCGACGATAACGACGTATTGTTTGTACGCGTTAGTGATATCGTTACGGATAAAAATGCCATAGTGGAAGTGCCGTTTACGCACGACGCGATAATTATCAAAGGCGGCGGAGATTGCAGATATTACAAAAGCGGTAGCTACGATGTTTTCGATAACAAAACCGAAGTAAAGAATTGGAAAAAGGGGTTGTCGGTAGACGTAGTGTACATACCCAAAGATACGCGCGTGCTTATAAAGTGGGGAACGCCGAATAGACTGCGGTACCGCGACGAGGCAAGCGGCAGGGTGATAACGGTAGGAGCATTCGGAGAGTTCGACGTTTCGGTGTGCAATGCCGAGCAATTCTTCCGCAAGGTGGTCGGCGTAAAAAAAGAGTTCGATCTCGATGAGTTCGGTAAAAGGTATTCGGAAACGGTTGCGACCGAATTTGCGGATATATTTCTGCGAGTCGTTGCGGAAATGCATTTGACGTACGATAAATTTACCGCCAATAAAAAATCTATAGGCGTAAGGATGGGAGAGATACTAAGTCCCATGTTCGAAAGTCAATGGGGCTTGTCGGTACTCAATTTTAAGATAGCCGATTTCAGTCTGACTGACAGCGATATGAACGCCATAGAAAGTGCGGCGGCGGAAGCTACAAGGCAAGAAAGACTCGGCTCGTATTTACGCGAGTTGGAACGGCTCGACGATAAACAATGGGAACGGGAAAAGTACTTGCGCGAGCTTCAATTAAAGGACAATGCAGCGTACTACGAAGTTCTGAAGATAGCCGGTAAACACAAAGAAACCCGTAAATGCCCGCATTGCGGAACGGAAGTATCCGATAGCGCTACGTTCTGTTCGGTATGTGGCAAGCGCATAGCAAACACGCCGATAGCATGTCCGCACTGCGGAAGGATAAACGATTGTTCGGCGGCGTTTTGCTCGGGTTGCGGAAAAAAACTTATATAGGAGCTGGTCATGGTTTTAAGGAAAAGATCGACAGCGGATATCGTTGCCGAAGATAGAAGCATCATAGACGCCAATGCCAAAACGACGGAAAAACTCGTCTTACTTGTTAAAGATAACGTCGAGCTTGCGGAACGACTTAAAAGTCTCGGCGAAACGCTTAAATATCTTAAGCCGTCCGAAGCGACTGTGGAAACGGACAAAAAGATAGGCGCTAAGTTAGACGACCTTAAGATAGAGTTGTCGCACATTAGCGTAACCCCGTCTTATAGAACGGACAGCATAATATCCGAAATTCTAATGCTGCTCGTAAACAGAAAGGATTGACCTAAGGAGAATGCAATGCAAATTATTAAATGCAAAAACTGCGGCGCGCAGCTGGACGTAACAAGTGCGGCGGACGGTATAGCAGAGTGCGGATATTGCCACAGTAAACATATTTTGGCAAAAAGCGCGAGCGCCGAAGCGCTCAACTTTTTGGCTATGGGAGAGCATTGTTTGGATACGTGCAAATTCGACGATGCCATCTCGGCATACGGCAAAGCCGCACAGATAGATCCGACGGAACCCGAAGCTTATTTCGGAACGGCGCTTTCGGAATTCAAAGTGCAGTACATAAAAGATATAGTAAACAATAGGTTGCAGCCCATTTGTCATGACGTGAGCGCTAAAAAGTTTTCGCAAAACGGAAATTATATCAAAGCGTTGTCGCTTGCCGCGCCGCGTCAAAAAGCGGAATACGAGCGCCGCGCCGCAGAGATAGACTATATACGCAGCGAGTTTTACAAGCTGAAAAAGCAAGACAGAGATTACGATTGTTTTATATGCGTAAAAGTAAGCGGCGAAAACGGTAGAAAGACTGTAGACAGCGAAAGGGCGAATGATATATATTTCCATTTAAAGGATAGGGGCTATAAGCCGTTTTATTCCGAACGCGAAATACAGAACGAGACGGGCGCGGACTATGAGGCGCGTATATTGTACGCGCTGTTTTGTTCGCCTTGCATGCTCATAGTGTGCAGCGACGAAAGTTATTTGCAGACCCCGTGGGTGAAAAACGAATACACGCGGTTCATAAACTTGATCAACGACGAGCGCAAGGAGACGGACAGTATTGCTATAGGCTTTTTCGATGCGCCAATAGAGCGTTTGCCCAACAGAAACGGCAGACTTCAAGGCGTATGTTTGAATCGTCCCGACGCCTACAGTAAGATAGTCGATTTTGTAAACAATTGTTCGCCGATCGCTAAACAGCGGAAAGCGCAGATGGATGCGGCACGCAAAGCAGAGGAAGAAGAGCTTAAGCGAAGACTGTCCGAACAAGCCGCAGAACAGACTCGGCAAATGGAAGAATTAAAGCGTCAACAAGAACGTTCACAAAAAGAATTGCAAGAAAAGCTCGCTTCTTTGCAATCGCAAAGATACACGTCTGCTCAGACCGTTTCGATCGGCTGCGATGTAAACGTACAGTCGTTGCTTATGCGCGTCAATCAATTTTTAGACGCATATGATTTTATCAACGCAAAAAATTATTGTAATAGAGTACTCGATATCGACCCGAATAACGGAGAGGCGTGGATGGGATTGCTAATGATAAAATTCAATGCTTATTCTCCGACGGTTTTGCTTAATAAAATTAAAGAGCAGAAATTTGAAACAGTCAAACAAGTTGAAGATATCTTGAACAGTTTTGAATATAAAAATGCATGTAAGTATTCTAATAAACATACAGATTTGATAGCCGAAATAGATTCATATTTGGTCTTTATTTTGAACAAAATCAAATGTGATGAAGACATGAAGCGATTCATTGAAGAGGAGGCGCGAAGATTAGAGCGCATTAATATTGAAGAACAAAATAAGCGTAAACAGAGAGAAGAAGAAGCAAATAGAATAAAAAGAGCTGAGCTTGAAGTTTACAATAGCAAAAAGAGAAAGAAAATTTCAAAGGCAAGTTTTTTGTTTTTGTTGCCGGCTATAGCATTATGCATAATATTAGTTATCGTACTTATAAGACCATCGATAGTTTTTTCTGCAATTCATTATGGTTGGTTAATCGGTTTATGTACATCTATGCCGGCTGTTTGCATAATTTTATGTTTATTAATAAATATAAAAATCGGTGGTTTATCCTCATGCTCTTACGGAAGTGATAGAACATATGGAGTTATTTCATCAGTCTTAACAGTAATATGTCATTCTGCTTGTGTAATAATGATGGTTATAGGTTTGGTTTCAATACGTTTAGGAACGGTCAAACTCTATCATAAAACAGATTTCAATGCGATAAAAAATATGCCTATAGCTAAAAGATACGAATTGATCAACGACATAGATTTTCACGGAGAAGAGATGATCCCTATAAAAGAAATTCCAAACTATTGTGTTTTTAATGGTAATAATCATTCTATAAAAAATTTTGTTTGTAAAACTGCATATGATGTCAGTGAGGGTGATTATGGAAATAGCGGGGGATCCGATACATGGGTTTCGTGCGGTATCGTTGCTGTATGTAAAGGAGTAATTGAAAATATAACGGTAAGTAACGGCGTGTATGTTCCTAATTATACCGAAGATACGGGGCGTTTTTATACATCGTTGTGTTGTGGGGGAGTATCCGGTATATTGTTTGGTGGAGTCATTCGAAATTGTAAAATTTTGAATTGTGATATAAATTTAGAGCAGGCAATAGGATTTCGCAAGGTTCATCAAGATTATATTTGTGCTTTTAATTTCACATGGAAAGGAGGCTTGATCGAGAATTGCGAGATTTTGAATTGACAATAGTTTATCCGTTATTGGCTTAAGCACATTATCGAATACAAAATACTTCTCTGCGGTTATATTTCGGCGGGCGGCGGTCAAATAATTGACACGCCCGCGTTTTTCGTGGTATAATATTTGGCAGTTTTCAAAGCGCGTTTTGGGTGCTTAAAAGGGAATTCAGTGGAGTTCAAGTTACACAGCAAGTACGAGCCGACGGGCGATCAGCCGCAAGCAATAGAACAGCTCGCAAACGGCATAGAAGACGGGCTTGCCGCGCAAGTCCTTAAGGGCGTTACGGGCAGCGGTAAGACGTTTACCATGGCTAACGTTATCGAGCGCGTGCAGCGTCCCGCGCTTATTTTGGCGCACAACAAAACGCTTGCCGCGCAGCTATGCAACGAGTTCCGTGAATTCTTCCCCGAAAACCGTGTGGAGTTTTTCGTAAGCTATTACGATTATTATCAGCCCGAAGCGTATTTGCCGTCGACCGACACGTATATCGAAAAGGATCTCGCCATAAACGACGAGATAGACAAGCTCCGACACAGCGCCACTTGTTCTTTGCATGAGCGGAGAGACACCATAGTCGTAGCATCGGTTTCTTGCATATACGGTTTGGGCGCGCCCGAGGAGTATTACCGACTCGCGCTGTCCGTGCGTCCCGGAGACAAGATGTCGCGCGACGCGCTTATTTCAAGGCTTATAGAGATCAACTACAAACGCAACGATATGGCGCCCGAACGCACCGACTTTCGCGTGCGCGGCGATACCGTGGATATATTTCCCGCGAGCATGTCCGAGCACGGCATACGCGTCGAGTTTTTCGGCAACGAGATAGACGGCGTGAGCGAGTTCGATATTGTGTCGGGCAATGTGGTGGCGCGGCTCGCGCATGCGGCGATATTCCCCGCAAGCCACTATGCCGTGGAACATTCGCGGCTGCTCGGCGCTATAGAGCAGATAGAGCGCGACTGCGAGGAACGCGTCAAGTTCTTTACAGATAATCACAAGCTTATAGAAGCGCAGCGCATAGGCGAGCGCGTGCGGTACGACATAGAAATGATGAAGGAGATAGGCTACTGTTCGGGCATAGAAAACTACTCCAGATATTTTGACGGACGCAAGCCCGGCGAACCGCCGTTTACGTTGCTCGATTACTTTCCGAACGATTTTATAATGTTCATAGACGAAAGCCATATGACAGTGCCGCAGCTCAGAGCGATGTACAACGGCGACAAGGCGAGAAAGACCGCGCTCGTCGATTACGGCTTCCGTCTACCCGCGGCGTTCGACAACAGACCGCTCAAGTTCGACGAGTTCAGATCGCGCATACATCAAACGATTTATGTTTCGGCAACGCCCGCGCCGTATGAGCTGGAGCTTACGGGCGGACGGTTTGCGCGTCAAGTCATACGCCCCACGGGGCTTGTAGATCCGCCCGTTACAGTGCGTCCTACCAAGGGACAGATAGACGATCTTTTGACCGAAATAAAGGATACCGTGGCGGACGGCGGGCGCATACTCGTTACAACACTCACAAAGCGCATGTCGGAAAGCCTTACCGATTATTTGGCGGAACACGGCGTTAAAGTCAAGTATTTGCACAGCGACATAGATACCATGGAAAGGGTTACCATTATCAATTCGCTGCGCCGCGGCGACTTTGACGTGGTAGTGGGCATAAACCTACTGCGCGAGGGCTTGGATATTCCCGAGGTAAAGCTTGTAGCCATACTCGATGCGGATAAGGAAGGCTTTTTGCGCTCCGAAACATCGCTCATACAAACGATAGGCAGAGCGGCTCGAAATAGCGAAAGCCGCGTTATAATGTACGGCGACGTCGTAACGGGGTCTATGAAGCGGGCAATAGACGAAACCGAAGAGCGACGCAAAGTGCAGACGGAATATAACAGCGAACACGGCATTACGCCCAAGACTATAATCAAGCCCATAAAAAATACGATAGAGATCACGAGCAAGGATACGCGCATAGAGCTTAAAGACATAAACAAAGAGCTTGAAAGGTTGCGTTCGCTCATGAACGCGGCGAGCAGAGATCTCGATTTCGAGTCGGCGATATCGTACCGCGACAAGATAGCCGAGCTTAAAGAAATGCAGCGCGACATGAAAAAAGCGAGCGCGCTCAGAAAAAAATCGTAACTGAGTACTGCGTCGGCGCATGCAACGTATACGACATAACAACGGAGGATATGCTTCATAAGATGAGCGAACAGAATAACGAAATAGTGATAAAGGGCGCGCGTGCGCACAATCTTAAAAACGTCAATCTTACGGTTCCCAAAAACAAGTTCGTCGTGTTTACGGGACTTTCGGGCAGCGGCAAAACATCGCTTGCTTTCGATACTATCTTTGCGGAAGGTCAGCGCAGATACGTCGAATCGCTTTCGTCGTATGCCAGGCAGTTCTTGGGGCAGATGGATAAGCCCGACGTGGACAGCATAGACGGGCTATCTCCCGCGATATCCATAGATCAAAAAACCACGGGGCGCAATCCGCGTTCCACGGTCGGCACTGTAACCGAGATCTACGATTATTTGCGTTTGCTGTTCGCTCGCGTCGGCGACGTGTACTGCAGTAATTGCGGCGCGGAAATACATCAACAGACGATCGACGAGATAGTCGATAAGATAATGGCTTTGCCGCAGGGCAGTAAAGTTATGATAATTTCGCCCGTTGTTCGCGGCAAAAAAGGCGAGTATGTAAAGCTGTTCGAGGACTTTAAAAAGGCGGGATATTCGCGCATGCGCGTGGACGGCGCGATATACACGCTGGACGAGCAGATAAAACTCGATAAAAATTCCAAGCACGACATATCGGTCGTTGTGGACAGGCTGGTGATAGAACCCGACATAGCGCAGCGTTTGACCGATTCCGTGGAGACGGCAATAAAACTGTCCGACGGACTTGTTATAGCGTTCTACGACGAAACGGAAACGATGTTCAATACGAAATACACTTGCGGTAACTGCGGGTTGTCGCTCAGCGAAGTCGAACCGCGCTTATTCTCGTTCAACTCGCCGTGGGGCGCATGTCCTACGTGCGGCGGCTTGGGCTTTTTAACCAAAGTCGATCCCGAGCTGTTGTTTTTCGGCGATTCGTCTTTGCAAGATCTGTTGGACGGCGGGCAGTTGGATAACACGCCGCATTTCGAACAATGCTTCAACGCGTTGTCTAAGAAGTACGGTTTTTCCATGAAAACGCCGTTCAAGAAACTCAAAAAAGAGATACAGGATATTATACTTCACGCCACCGACGAGCCTATAGTGGTGGAGTACAAAGTAGGACATTACCACCACAGCGAACGCACCGTTTACGAAGGGCTTATAAACTTTCTCGAACGTCGGCTCGCCGAAACTACAAGCGACGGCGTGCGTTGGCGTATAGGTAGGTTTACCAATTCCCAGCCGTGTCCCGATTGCGGCGGCAAACGGCTTAAAAAAGAAGCTTTAGCCGTGAAAGTGGGCGGCAAAAACATAGACGAGCTTTGCAGTATGCCCGTCAAGTATTTGCACGGATTTTTCAAGGACTTAAAACTATCCGAATCCAAGACTGTAATTGCCGAGCGTGTTTTAAAGGAAATTTGCACGCGACTTGAATTTTTGATAAACGTAGGACTTGAATATTTGACGCTGTCGCGCAGTGCGGTCAGTCTGTCGGGCGGCGAGGCGCAGCGCATACGGCTTGCTACGCAGATCGGCTCGGGACTTTCTGGCGTGCTTTATATCTTGGACGAGCCGAGCATAGGGCTTCACCAGTGCGACAACGCAAAGCTTATAGACACGCTAAAACATTTGCGCGATCTCGGCAACACTCTTATCGTTGTCGAACACGACGAGGATACCATGCGCGCGGCAGACTATATAGTGGATATCGGCGAGGGCGCGGGAGTTCACGGCGGCAAAGTTATCGCAACGGGCACAGTGGACGATATAATTCGTTCCGGTTCGATAACGGGCAAGTTTTTATCGGGCGAGCGTTCTATCGCCGTTCCTACCGAGCGTAGGCTCACGGACAGATATATTACCGTAAGAGGTGCGAGCGAAAATAATCTGCAAAACGTTACCGTCAAGATACCGCTCGGCGTTCTTACGGCAGTTACGGGCGTTTCGGGCAGCGGAAAATCCTCGCTCATCAATCAAACGCTTTTTCCCGCCGCCGTCAATATGTTCAACAACGTCAAACAGCGAGTGGGCAAGTGCGACGGCATAGACGGATTGGATATGATCGACAAGGTCATCAATATCGACCAAAGTCCTATAGGTCGCACGCCGCGCAGCAATCCCGCGACGTATACGGGCGCTATGTCGACTATACGCGATCTGTTTGCCGAGCTTCCCGCCGCAAAGGAACGCGGGTATAATTCGGGAAGGTTTTCTTTTAACGTGCGCGGAGGCAGATGCGAAAACTGCGAGGGCGACGGTATCATTCGTATAGAAATGAACTTTTTACCCGATGTGTACGTGCCGTGCGACGTGTGCCACGGTAAGCGGTTCAACCGCGAAACGCTCCAAGTAAAGTATCGCGACAAGTCTATAGCAGACGTTCTCGACATGACCATAGAAGAAGCGTACGAGTTCTTTAAAAATATCCCGTCGCTCAAACGCAAGTTGGGAACTCTTCTCGACGTGGGTTTGGGATACGTAAAGCTCGGTCAGCCCGCCACTACGCTTTCGGGCGGCGAGGCGCAACGCGTAAAGCTCGCTACGGAGCTTTCCAAGGTGTCTACGAGCAATACGCTGTACGTGCTTGACGAGCCGACTACAGGTCTCCATTCCGCCGACGTAGAGCGGCTCATAAACATATTGTCTCGGCTTGTAGACAGCGGCAATACAGTTGTTGTAATAGAACATAATCTCGACGTGATAAAATGCGCCGATCATATAATTGACCTCGGACCTAACGGCGGCGACGCGGGCGGGCGCGTTGTCGCGTGCGGCAGCCCCGAAAAAGTGGTTAAAGTAAAGGACAGCAAAACGGGCGAATATCTTGCTAAAATATTCGGCTTAGAATGATATCACGTAAATAGTCGGCTTAAAACGCTCTTACTATAGAGAATCAAAAAATCGAATGCTTTTTCAAGCTACAACAAAAACTCTCGGACAAAATGTTCGAGAGTTTTACTACGATATAGAGGTTTTATATCGATTTTGCGCATGGACGGTATTTAAAGCTGTTCTTTGAGCTTAATGTGTTCTCTTATTTCGCTTTCGTGTTTTTGACAGTAGGAATAGCTATTCCGCATAAAGTCAGAAATGTTTTGTTGTCTGTACATTCCGTCCAAAGTATCGAGTATAAGAACGTTTTCTACCTTCATATCGAAGAAATAGGGATAAATGTAACTTCCATAGATTCTCAAACATCGCAGTGATTTTTTATCGTAAAATCTTATAAATAATTATACTATAAATGAGTTTTTTTGCAAGTTTATGTGATCGATTTACAAGTTCGGCGACAGTATAACAATACGACAAGCGTATGCAAGATATTGCATATCTTTTTTTGCGTTCGGCATACTAAAAACATGTTTGTTGTAATGCTTAAATCTATAATCACGTTTCTCGTGGTGTTCTTTGTAATAAGACTGATGGGCAAACGGCAGATAGGCGAAATGCAACCGTTTGAGCTTGTTATCACGCTTATAATAGCAGAGGTGGCGTGCATTCCCATGAACGACCCGTATATACCGCTGTATTACGGATTGATACCTATATTGACGTTGGCGACTCTTCATATAGTGCTGTCGTTTGTTTCGCGCAAATCGGTAAAAGTGCGAAAACTGCTGAGCGGGAGCAGTCTTATAGTTGTCGATAAATCGGGCATAAATTACGAAAATCTCAAAAAGATGAATATGAATATGGACGACTTGATAGAGGCTGTACGAACTGCCGGATATGTGGATTTTAACGAAATAGCTTACGCCATTATCGAAACTAACGGACAGTTGTGCGTTGTGGAAAAAGAGCAGCAGCAAAAGCGATCGGACAAAGAGAGCGAAGAGCAGTCGGAACAACAAAAGACTTTGCTTCCGCTCGAAATAATAGTGGACGGCAAGATCAACGAGAAAAACGTGGTGTTGTCGGGCGTGAACGAAGCGGATGTATATAAGTGTTTGGGAGACAAGCATTTAAAACTTTGCGATATATTGTATGCAGATATCAGACAAGACGGCAATGCGTATTTTTCGCCTAAGCGGTCGGCGGCATTTTGCGAGTCGTTTGAGATAAGCGGAGGAGATAACTGGTGAAAAAGATGATAGTGATCCTCGTCGTGTTTGCGCTTACGGTATGCGCCATGGCGTGCGAGATAGTGTTTGTGAATAAGTTTTATACCGAGCTTCAAGCCGACCTCGAAGAAATAGCCGCAAGTATATCGGACAACGAAGAAAACGTAGACAACGCGTACACGGTATCGCTTTGCGACGAATTGACGGACAGGTGGGAAAAGGGCAAGCGCACGCTTTTGATGTTGCAAAATCACAATACGGTGCGCGGACTGGACGATAAGATAATAAGTCTTGCCGCGGTTATCAAATCGAATAATTACAACGACGCGGTGATATTCGCGTATTCGGCTATAAACTATATCGACGACGTATTGCTTGACAGCGTGCCGTATTTATCCAATCTATTATGACGTTCGCCGCATTTGACGCGACGTAAACAATCTTTAAAAAACGATTGCTTTATTCTTGCGGTTGTATTATAATAACCGCATGGAGTTTGTCGAGCTTAAGAAACATTTGAAGACCGAAAAGCCCAAAGCGTGTTACGTTTGCTACGGCGACGACAGCTATCTTATCGCGCGCAGCGCGGCTCTTTTCGGTTCTCTTGCGGCAGAACCAAAAGAGTTTAATTTGGTTGACATGGAGTTCGACAACTCGCAAGTACTCACGGAAGAACTTATGCAACTGCCCCTAACGGGCGAGCGCCGCGTGGTGATATTGCGCGGAAAGATAGACAATTCGGCAGTCGAAGAATATTTAAAGCGCCCCAATCCTTCTACGGTGCTTGTTTTAATGTACTATGTTCCGCACGACAGTTGGAACAAATCTCCCGTGCCGTCGTTTCCGAGCGGTGCGGAAGGCGTAAACTGCAATAGGCTCGGTGTAGAGCATGCATACGCATTCGTGCGCAAGATAGCGGACAAAACGGGCGCAACGATATCCGACGACGTTATCGCGGTGCTTTTCGACCGTTGCGGCGGATATATGACGCGCGTAAATACGGAGGCTAAAAAGCTTTCGGCTATGCGGGCAAACGGAGTGATAACGCGCGACGACGTTGTGTGCCAAGTGGCGGCGGACGCGGAATTCGTAGTGTTCGAGCTTGTAGACAGTATTCTAAACGGCGACGGCGCACGCGCATTGACGATAGTAGGCGGCATGGCAAAGAACAACGATCTCGGCGCGGCGTTCACTCTGTTGTACAACAGATTCAAACGGATATTTGCCGCTTCGGTAGATCCCGACGGACTGAGCGAACTCGGCGTAAAGCCGTTTATGGCTACAAGGCTTAAAAACGAGGGTAAAAAGTTTAGCAAAGCCAAATTGCGGAATATTCTCGACATGATAGAAAATGCCGATCACGCTTACAAAACGGGCGCGGTGTCTCAGTCCGACGCGCTTATTTCGTTTGTGGCGCAAGCGTCATGTTTGAACGGAGGTGGAAATTGATAGATATAGCAAAGAAAAAATTACCCTTTGCGGTAGTGGCTGTTCTTTTGTATTTGAGCTACTGCGCGATGTCTTGGTATGTCTCACGCGGCGTGCTCGCTTATTACGGCGGACAGAACGGCTTGGGTAAGTGGTTCGTAAACGACGCGTGGGCGTTTTTCTTAGGCGGGATCGTTCCGTTCGTCTTGTATATGGTGATATCGCGGTTCATATTCCGCTCGCTCGTTTTAAAGACGGGCGGTGGCGATATAAGATCGTTAAAGTACGGCTTGGAACTTACGCTCATCGCGGTAAATATTTTGCTTTTTGCGCTTAAGTTCATGTATCTCGCATTGCCGCTGTATGCAACGTTGATCGATGCGATCATCGATCCCGTTATTACGCTCGGTTTTGTCGGGTTGTACTTATTTTATGCGTTCGGTCGGAACTATGTGGAAAAATCCCGTTACCGCTTGGTAGTGGGACAGGTAATGAGCGCGTTCATAGCCGTTTACGGCATTGTCGCGTTTGTGAATTTGATATTGGCGTTGGTGTGATATGAGAAAAAAGATGTTACAGTTGATCACGGCGATACTCGTCGCTGTCAGCGCTTTTATATTTACCGGTTGCGCGGATGGCGGCGCGCCCAAACACGAAATCGACTATTCGGGCGCTAATCATGTGATCTCCGCAAGCGTTATGGAGCAGAAGCTCGAAGAGTTCATGAACGGACGGGAAGACCGCACGAGCTTTACAAAGTGGGAATCGGCGGCGGCGGATTATCTGTATGAAACGTTGGTGTCTTACGGATACGATGATGCGCGTATAGAAGAAATGACGTTTACCGACGGAAAGTCCGCAACGCGTCTTGAAAGCCAAAACGTGATTGCTACGCATAAGTCTGCAGCGGACGGCGCAAAAAACGTAGTTATCGGCGCGTATTACGATAACTGGTATTCAACGCCGTATAAAGGCGCAGCCGCAGGAACAAAAGGCGACGGCGCTTTGTCCAACGGCACGGGAGTCGCTACGCTCCTCGCCGTTGCGGAGTATCTTAAATCGGAAGATATCGAACTCGGCTTCGATGTTTCCATTGTCTTTTTCGGTGCGTCCGCAACTACTGTAACGGGTGCAAGCTATTATTACGAAGAGCATATGACGGCGGCGGAGCGCAGAAATACCGTTTTGATGATCGAACTTCAGCGTTTGGGCGGGGATCATATTTATGCGTTTTCCGATGCGCGCAAGACAAAGCGCGAAGGCTTTTTCGACGGCATTGCGTCCGCTAACGGATTGGATATATACAAGCCCACACAAAAATCGCCCGTTATGACTATGGCGTATTCGCTCGACGGCATACCGTATTTACAATGGGCGCACACGGGCGTATATTCTGTATTTTTCAATAAGTCCGTACCCACGCTCAATTTGGTGGGCGGGAACTGGGAAACTATAGATATGACCGATGCGGAGTTTGCCGACCGCTCGTCCGTATCGTTCACAAAAAACGACAACATGGATGTTTTAAAGGAATACTGCCCCGATTACGGCGACAAAATGGCGACGGCGGCAACGCTTGTCATTAAGTCGTTGACTGACGGTGAATTCCTTGAGACCATGGTATACGACAAGGAAAACTTTCCCGATACAGACATATTGCTCAAACAGTGGATATGGTATTTGATAGCGTTTGCGGTAGTTATTATCGCGTCGCTTGCAATGAGTTTGGTAAACAGACGGTTGGCAAAAAAATATCCTATCTCGGCGCCCGGTCAACCGCAGCAGATGAAGATGGCTGTATTCGGCATGGAATACGAGGATAAGTCGAGCGGAGACATATTTATCGACGTAAAAAACGTTTCGATCGAAGCCGACGAGATCTTCCCGGGCATTCCCAACAATGATAATACGCGTAGCGGCGGCAACGTAGATCCCATTTTCCCTATGTATGTCGAGCCGTTAAGGCAAGCGGCAAAACCGACACAAAAAGAAGCAGACGTTAATACAGTCGATGAAGTTTTCCCGCCGCGCGATGAAAAAGACGTAAAAATCGGCGACGATCGTTCCGACGTATCTGTCGTCGAAAAAGCGGACGGCGGCACGGAGAACGATAAAAATAATTCTTCCGACAACGCGGACGCGGCAGACGTAGACAGCGTAAAGAATGACGTTGAAACAAAAATCGACGCGAGCGCAGCCGAAGAGCCTCCGAAGGTAATGACTGAAGAGTCCGCTGTCGGTGCTAACGTTAAAAAGCCGCAAGCGGCGGAAAAATCCGAGCGCAAGCCCGCTCCCGCAAAACGTCCGTCGGCGACCGCGCGTAAAACTGTTTCGGCGGGGAAATCGACAAGCGCGAAAAAGATTACCCGCAAGACGGAAGAAAGGTCGGAAGGCGAGGACGTGTCGGACAAAGAATAGCGTGTGAATATATCTCGATGCAATATAAAAGGCGTTACGTGATGTAACGCCTTTTCGATATCTGTAAATTAACTGAACCAACCGCTTATTTGCGTCCACAGCCATTGAAAACCTTGCGTGATGCCGAATTGGGAAGACATATCTTTAACGACTGTTACGAAGTTGAATTTATCTACTGCCACCAAGCACCAAATGATAACTATAGCCAACGTCATTACGATCAGTATAAGCAGATTGAGCAGACAGCTCTTTACGCTTATGGGGCTATGTAATTTTTTGAGGCGGGACTCGGGATCGCTGCTGTCGCGCAACGCTTGCTCGATCTGCTGTTGATTCATTTGATCGGGCGGAATAGCAGACAAGGGAAGAGAGGGCGTTCCTGCCGACGGCACGCCGTTTGCGCCTGACGGTGCGCCTGTAGATAGCGTACCTGCGGGAGGGATGCCGTTCGCATTGACGGCGCCCTTTTTATTCTTACCCTTCTTGTCTTTGGTTTTCTCGGGCTTTTTAGTGTCTTTTTTTGCCATGAAACCCTCTTGTATAGCAATCTATTTTATAGTATACCGTATCGTACATAAAAAATCAAGTACTTTTGTGAATTTGTTTGTAAATTATTGTATACGCTTTCAAGCTAATGTTGTTTAATAAAAGCCTTGTGCCGCAAAAGTCATGATACGGGCGACGGAGCATAAAATGTTCGATTTTTTGAAATACGTGCAAAAAAGCGGCTGAAAATGATTGAAAACGTTTTTACAATATTGTATACTATATACGTAGAGGCGTAGTTATGGAGTTTTTCGACAACATTTACGAAAAAATGACGACAAAACCGTGGGCGTGCGCGATCGATGTTATATTGACTGCATTGCTTATCTACGGTATTATCGTTTTTTTGCAGAAAAATAATGCCAAACGGCTTATTTATTTTCTGTTGCCTGTTTCTATGCTCGGCATAGTTCTTTCGTCCGAAATGGTAGGGCTTACCGTTGTGGGATCTATTTTGTCGTACAGCGTAGTTCTCATACTGATAGCCGTTTTGATAATGTTTCCGCAAGACGTCAGACGCGGCTTGTTAAAGCTTGCATCGCCAAAAGAAAATCACGAAGCGTATACTACCGTTTACGATGTGTCGGACGATATACTTCATGCGGCGATATCCGATATAGTTCGAGCCGCGCAAAATATGGCAAAGAAGAATGTGGGCGCATTGATAGTGATAGCTACGCAAAACGTGCCGGGGCATATTCTCGATTCGGGTACTAAGCTCGACGCAGAATTGTCTTGCCCGCTTTTGGAAAGCATATTCAATACAAAAGCTCCGTTACACGACGGCGCGGTGTTTGTAAGAGGCAATAGGATAGTGGCGGCGGGGTGCTTTTTGCCGTTGTCGCAGTCCAATACAATCGATAAAGAATTGGGAACGAGACACAGAGCTGCGATCGGCGTTACGGAAAATTACAATGTTATGTCGATAATGGTGTCTGAAGAAACGGGCGTTATATCTGTGGCGCAGCACGGCGAGCTTACGCGCTACTACGATTCGCAAATGCTCACGGACAAATTGGAACAGGCTTACGGTCTTAAAGCCACTACTCAGCGTCGTCGCAAACGCAAGGGGGCGTGATATGGAAGAAAAGGAACAGTCCTCAAAAAAACAAAATAAGTTCGTATCGTTTTTGAAAGCCGTATTCGTACACAATATCGGATGGAAGCTGTTGTCCGTAGTGTCCGCTTTTATCATGTGGGCGCTTGCCGCGGGGCTTTGGTAATGTGTGTTGATTTCAACGATGAAATATTGATACCAAAAGGCGAAGTCGGAGACTTCGCCGTTATTGCGTGCGATCAGTTTACCGCATGCCCCGAGTATTGGAAAGCGCTCGAGGCTCAACTGCCGCAATGCTCGGCATTGGACGTTATATTGCCCGAGTGTTATCTCGACGAAGCGGACGAGCGTATAGAAAGGATAAAGACGTCCGCCGCGCAAATGACGGAGAGCGGGCGGTTCAACATCGTTCGCGGCGCAGTCGCAGTTACAAGAACTACTAAATACGGCAGAACGAGACGGGGCATAGTCGCGTCCGTCGATCTCGGCGATTACGACTACAAGCCGGGCAGCAACGCCCTTATACGCGCATCGGAGCGCACGATAGAAGAGCGTATCCCGCCGCGCGTAAAAATACGCGAAGCTATAGGCTTGGAATTGCCGCATATCTTATTGCTTGTAGACGATAGGGAAAACGCGCTCATGCAAGCGATAGACAGATCGAATAAATCTTTGCTGTACGACGGAGATCTTCGCGGCGACGGCGGGCATATCAAGGGCGAGCTTATACAAAACGAACGCGTGTTATCCGATGCGGTGCGCTCGATCATAGACGCGTCCGTACAAAAATTCGGAGTTGAGCTTTTTGCGCTCGTAGGGGACGGCAATCATTCGCTCGCCACAGCCAAATATTGCAGCGAACATCATCCTACGCCGTTTAACGGCAAGGCGCTTGTGGAAATAGTCAATATTTACGACGAAGGTCTTGTATTTGAACCGATACACAGAATAGTCAAGACGGACGATCCCGCAAGATTTATCAAAGGCTTTTCGTCTGCCGTAAAGGGCGACGCGGAGACTACCGTTTATTCGCCCGAGCCGCGCACGATAAGCGTTCCTTCCGATAAAATAGACGCTATAAAAGCAGTCGATTCTTATTGCGAATCTTACGTAAAACAACACGGCGGGAGCGTTGATTACGTACACGGTACAGACGCGCTCAGAGCCGACGGTTGCGTAGGTGTAGAAATGCGCGGCATAAAAAAGGGCGAGCTTTTCGACTATGTGCTCAAAAACGGCGTGCTGCCCAAAAAGACGTTTTCGCTCGGCGAGGCGGAAGAAAAACGTTTTTACGTGGAAGCGCGTAAGATCAAATAACAAGCGAGCCGCGGCGGGAAGAAAAAACGCGCTGTTACTTTACGTGCGTAAAGCGAATATAATATAACTGACTCAGATAATCGGAGTAAATATGAAAGCGATCAAATTCGGCGGAACGTCGATGTCTACTGTAGACAGCGTAAACGCCGTAAAAAAAATAATACTCGACGACCCCGAACGGAGATATGTAGTAGTTTCCGCGCCGGGCAAGACGGCGGACGAGCGCAAGGTAACAGACATGCTTATAAGCGTGTACGAAGCGTCGCCCGAACAACGCGTAAAAGAATTTTCCGTCGTGTCGGCGAGATTCGAGCGGCTTGCGTACGGTCTCGGTTTGCCGCAGAATTTTTTCGACGAAGATTTTAATGCGATAACGCAGGCTTTGCCTTCCGCCGATTACGACTACATAGTTTCACGCGGAGAATATCTTTGCGCAAAAATGCTCGCGGCTACGCTCGGCTTCGATTTTGTGGATGCGGCTACGCTCATAAAGTTCAGAGACAATGTTTACGACGACGATTACACCGAGACGGTGTGCAAGATAGGGCTAAAAAAACACAAACGCGCGGTCATACCCGGTTTTTACGGCAGCGATCAAAACGGCAGAGTGGTGGCTTTTTCGCGCGGCGGTTCGGACATTTCGGGCGCGATAATAGCGCGCGCAGTCAATGCGTCGCTGTATGAAAATTTTACCGATGTTGACGGGTTCATGACGTGCGATCCGCGCATCGTTCCGCATGCGTCCGTAATAGATATATTGACGTACAAAGAGCTTCGCGAGCTTGCGTATATGGGCGCTAACGTGCTTCATCCCGAATCGATATTTCCCGTGCGCAAGGCGAACATACCCATTCACATACTTAATACGTTCAATCGCAACGCGCAAGGCACAAAGATAGTGCCCACCGAAGATTTTTTAAAGGGCAAATACGAGCGGCGAAAAAAAATGCCCATAACCGCGATCGCGGGTCGAAAAGATTTTTATGCGCTGTATATCGATAAATCGATGATGAACTCGGAGATAGGATTTATACGCAACGCGTTGTCGTGCTTCGAACGTTTCGATATTCCCGTAGAACATATACCGAGCGGGATAGATTCCATGACGGTGGTTTTTTCCGCAGTGGCGGACGACGTAGCCAACGATCTCATATCCGCTGTAAAAAAGGCGGTAAATCCCGATCATATAAGCTTGACCAAGGACGTCGCGCTCATAGCGATAGTCGGACACGGTATGAGGTCGCGACCGGGTACTGCGGCGCGGGCGATAAGCCGTCTTTCCAATGCCGAGATCAACTTGCGCATGATAGATCAAGGCGCGTCGGAGATCAACATAATATTGGGTGTGTCCAATGACGATTTCGAGCGCGCGCTCGTCGCGCTCAACGGCGAATTCGAGATCTGACGGTGTAACGGATATATTCCGTCCGCTTAAGAATTTTATCATTCTGTATAATAAAAACATGCCGAATCGGGGCATGTTTTTTTGTGCCGCTGCCGTATACTTATGCGCTGTATATCGGCGTTAAAAATTATTTTAGTAACTGTATTCCGCTTGACAAATTTTTATACGGCGTGTATAATATCAGAGAACCGCGCGAAAAGGGTTTTAAAATCGGTATCCGATACCCCGACGGCGAATACTTTACGGAGGTAATGCTATGTTTGCGATCATCGAAACAGGCGGTAAACAGTACCGCGTGGAAAAGGACGACGTCATCGAAGTCGAACATCTCGAGGCTGAACAAGGCGCGACAGTTGCGCTTAAAGTTCTTATGACCGGAGAGGGCGAGTCGGTATCGGTATATTCGCCCAAAGACGACAAAACGGTCGAAGCTACCGTTGTATGTCATTTTAAGGCGAAAAAAGTCGTTGTTTTCAAGTACAAGGCGAAGAAGAATGTTCGGAAGAAACAGGGTCATCGCCAGTGCTATACTCGCATCAAGATCGGCGAGATAAAATGATACGTGTTTCGCTCGACGCGTCTAACGACGGATCGGTAAAGTTGTCCGCAAGCGGACACAGCGGTTTGGCGGAAAGCGGAAGCGATATATTGTGCGCGGCAGTGTCCGCACTTGTTCAAACGGCGTATCTTGCGGTAAAAGATATCGGTGCGGAAGTTAAAATGTTCCGCGACGAGAAAAACGCGAGATTCGAGTTCACGGTACTAAAGGATGACGCTCATGCTCATGATGTGGATGTGATCATACGGGCGGCATTGGTAGGACTGAAAGATCTATCGAGCGGATATCCGCACAACATCAAATTGGAGGTTTAACTATGTTTATTAATATTCAGTTGTTCGCTCATAAAAAGGGCGGCGGTTCCACTAAAAACGGCAGAGACTCCAACGCGCAGCGCCTCGGTGTAAAGCGTTCGGACGGACAGTTCGTTTTGGCGGGAAATATTCTCATTCGTCAACGCGGTACCAGAGTGCATCCCGGCGAAAACGTCGGACGCGGCGGCGACGATACGCTGTTTGCTTTGGTAGACGGCAAAGTCAAATTCGAGAATAAGGGCGATCGCAAACAAGTAAGTGTTTACCCGATAGCACAGTAAAAAGGGCGTTAGCCCTTTTTTGTTTAATCGGCGGTACGTAATGAACAACGGTTCGGAAAGTGGTATAGGCTACAGAATAAAGCGGCTGTTTGCGTCCGAACGAAATGGGTGTAGAAAATGTATAAAACGGAAGCGGGCAAGATAACCGTTGAAAGTTCAAATCTCGACGTAAAAGCTACCGTAGAATGCGGACAGCTGTTTCGCTATGAAAAAAATCAAGATGAATATACCGTCAAATCGGGCGGACACTGCTGCAAAATTTGCACCGTCGGCAATTATGTAGAGATAGAAACTACTTCGGTTGACTACTTTGTTCACTATTTTAATTTGGATCGGGACGTTAACCGCGTAAAGCGCGAGTTATCCCGATTTGAAGAGCTGCGCCCCGCGCTCGACTGTTGCGGCGCTTTGCGTATTTTAAAACAGCCGTTGTTTGAAACCATAATTTCGTTTATAATCTCCGCAAACAATAATATCCCGCGTATCAAGAACATCATCAACAGGCTTTGCGCCATGTTCGACGATACTTTTCCGTCTCCCGAACAATTAGCGGCGCTTTCGCCGCGCCAGCTCGACGCTATCGGTTGCGGTTATCGTTCGCAATACATATGCGATACCGCAAAACAGTGTGCGGAAACAGGGCTGCTAAACAGACTGTACGGAGCGCGTACCGACGATGCCGAAAAAATGCTCATGCGCCTTCCCGGAGTGGGTCAGAAAGTGGCGGACTGCGTAACGCTGTTCGCTTTGGGCAGATTGGAGATATTTCCTGTGGATACGTGGATGCTCAAGACACAACGTCAAGGCATGGAAACGGAGATACAGTTGCGCGCGAGATTAATGGAAAAATACGGCGATCTTGCGGGATACGCGCAACAGTTTTTATTCTATTACAACGCGATCCTTCGCGCCAAGGGGTAATGCAAGTATGGGAGAAAGTTTTGCGGCGTTGTTCGACTCGGCAAACATTCTCGTGATATGTCTTTGGACAACGGGATTCATACTTTTTTCTATCGAATTTTTTCAGCCTATGCACGGCGTGGCTTACGCTCTCGGCGTGTCCGTTCTCGGCGCGGCGTTTATAACGAGAATGCTATACGGCTCGGCGGGCGAGGCTTTTGTATTTGTGCTTATAACTGCGGTGCTCATGCTTGCCGTACATATGGTTTCGCTCGCTACTCAAAAGCGCGATTGGTTGAGAGTGGCGCGCATAGAACGCGCGGGAGAACGCAGCAAACGCTACGGCTCTCTTATAAACAGCATAGGCGTTGCAAACACGCCTATAGATCTTACGGGCAATGTTTCCGTGAACGACGTAAATCTCGTTGTTTACAGCGAAAAGCCGATAGCATCCGGCGAGCGTGTGCGTATCGTCAGAGTAACGCCCGATAAGATAATTGTTGAAAAAGCAGATTAAACAATGGGTTATTGTATATATCGATCGAAAGCAGCCGACCTATAGGTCGGCTTTTCTATTGTATTTTGCGTCGTTCTATAGCGTTTTCAAAGTTCATAAAATTATATATGCGGACAAACGTTTACCGTATATGCCGCAAGCGCGACAAATGCGGTAGGAGGCAATATGAGTTTTATTGAGCAAACTGCTAAAGTGTTCGGAAATATCGCCGAATTTAAATTTCAAGCGATCATGTTCGGTCGGGACGCGTTGTATTTGGAAGGTGCGAAACCCGTGAAACTCGATAATGTCGAAATGATATTCAAAACGTCGGGCGGACTTATAACGGTAAACGGGGAACGGCTGACTGTCAAAGATATAATAGGCGACTGCGTGGCCGTCGTGGGAAAAATAAACGGGTTTACGGTGAACGATCTATGAAAAGCATATCCCGCGAAGAAAAAAAGACGGCACGCCGCGAGCGTGCCGCAGCTCGATCGAGCGGTATCGCATCGGACAAATCATCGGTATCAGAGGCAGCGGCGATTTCGCGTGCCGAAAAACTAAAAGCGCGCGATGCTCGTCGTGCCGAAAAACTGCGTATGGAAGCCGAAAAAACACGCGAGCGCGAGAAACGGATCGCTGCGGAGGAGCAAGCGGCGGAAGAAAAACGCAAGCTTGCCGAAATAAAGAGAAGCGTGCGACAGAAGCGTTTGAACAAATTAAAATTCAAACTGAAAAACGATCCGAGCGGTTTTGATTACAGAGGCGGAGTGTTTGCGCCGCGAGTGGAGCTATCGTGTCGCGGAGACGGCGCATCGATAGCGAGTCTTTTTACTTCGTCGCAGATAGATATGTATGATTTTTCGCGCGACGGCGCTTTTGTGCGCTTTAAATTGCGAAAAAAAGACTTGCGTAAAGCGATTGCTATTTTGGACAAAATGTGCTATACTTATCAAATATCGGGAGGCTACGGCATCGGCAAGTTGGGCGCGTTCTTATTGTCGAGAATAGGCTTGATGTTGGGTGCGGCGGCTTCTGCGGTGTGTTTGAACATTTCTTACGGATATATTTGGCGTGTTGATATCTCGGGCAACGAAAATCTTTCTGCCGCAGCTATCGAAAGCGTGCTTAAAGCCAACGGCGTCGGTATCGGCGTCAAAAAAAGCGACGAGGTAGCCACCAATGTGGCGGCGGCGGTAAGCGGAATGGACGGGGTCGTGGACGCGACTACCGAAATTATAGGTACAACGCTGCATGTTTACGTGCTAGAATCGGACGAATACACCGCTCACGAAAGTTACGGCGCGTACGAGTCTTGCTTTGACGCTACAGTAACGCGTATAGTCGTTCGCAGCGGTAGCGCGCTTGTCAAGCGCGGCGACGTTGTTAAATGCGGCGACGTTTTGGCGGACGGCGGCGTATATTCGACTGCGGGAGAATTGATGTATGTCGGCGATTGCGACGCGGATATATACGGAGACGTTTCGGTAACGTTTACCGCGGAAGTGTCCGATACCGTTATAGAGTACCGCCGCACGGGAAGGAGCGCGAAAAAAACTCAATTCGATCTCTTTGGATTGAAGATCTTTAAAGCGACTTCGCCGTTCGCAATGTATGAAAGCGTAAGCACTACGTCAAACTATGACATATTGCTGCCTTTGTATGTTACTACGCACGAGTATTTCGAGATAGAGCCGATCCAAACGGAACGGAACATCGACGAGATAGCTAAGGAGTTCGCACGCGCAAAATCGGAAGAAATGAAATTTACGGGCGATTTCACGACTTCGTACAATATCAAACCGTCTGTATCGGGACTGTATTCGATACATCTGTTTCTCAGCGGCGAGGCATTGATATCCAAAGGCATCGTTGATTACGTCCATGATACTCCGTCGGAAAAGGGCGACGCGTAACAATTTTCGGAGATATAAAACGATTGAAAAGGGAATACGACAGTGATGAATTACGCGCGGTATTCGGCGCATACGACTCTAATCTTAAAACGCTGGAAAACGTTTGCGGAGTAAAGGTCAGGATAACCGATAGCGGGTTGGAGATCGTCGGTCGCAGCGCCGATCTTGCGTATATCATATTGGACAAGCTTACCGCTGCCGTTCGACGCGGTGAAAAGATAGACGGATCTTCGGTCAAGCGTTATTACGACATACTGTCGGTAGACTCCGACGGTTTGGAATCGCTTATGTCAAAGCCAGCGGGCATAAGCGCGCATGGGCAAAAGATATTTGCAAAAACACTCAATCAAAAAAGGTTTATAGATGCGGTAAACGCCAATCTTCTTACGTTTGCTATCGGCCCTGCTGGCACGGGCAAAACGTATCTGGCCGTAGCTATGGCGGCTGCCGCCGTAAAGAGCGGAGTTGCCGATAGGATAATACTCACAAGACCCGCAATAGAAGCGGGAGAAAAACTCGGCTTTTTGCCCGGCGACTTGCAAATGAAAGTCGATCCGTATCTAAGACCGCTCTACGACGCGCTAAACGACATGTTCGGAGCAGATTATACCAAGTTGATAGAGCGCGGTACGGTGGAAGTAGCGCCGCTCGCGTACATGCGAGGAAGAACTCTCACTAACGCGTTTCTCATACTCGACGAAGCGCAAAACACAACGCCCGAGCAAATGAAAATGTTTTTGACTCGGTTCGGAAGCGGAAGTCGCGCCATTGTTACGGGCGACGTTACGCAGATTGATCTTAAGGGCGTGCCGTCGGGTTTGATCGAGGCGGAAAAAGTGCTTAAAGGTTTGGAATCGGTAGCGTTTGTTCATTTATCGGATGAAGACGTTGTGCGACACGATCTTGTTCAACGCATAGTTGCTGCGTATAACGATTATTCGCAAAGGAGAAATCATGGAGAATCGATCGGAAAAAAGCAATCATAAGACAGTAGCGGTAACGCCGCCCAAGAGCGCGTATGTTTGGCTTGCCGGTATATTTTGCGTTTGCTTTGCCGTGATATACATAGCGTTGTTATTGCGTGTCAATTTTTTGGACGGCCGCGGCGAATTGGTAGTAAGCGATGCGCTCAATAACGTATCGTTCCTATGTTTGCTTGCGTTTTTGCTGATCGCTTTGTATTTGTATATTGCGATCTCGCGCAAAGAGCTGTTGTTCAACTTAAAAGAACCGAGCGCGATATTATGCGTATTTACGCTTGCAATCACGGCGAATATATATCTGTCGTACGTAAGCCCGTATATGATGTTTATGTCGCTTACCGCATTGCTTGCATTGCCGTTTTCCAAGAAGCGCGATGCGTTTATACTAAATATCTTTGCTTGCTTGATATCGGCGTTCGTGCTGTTGAATACTTTGGACGCCAAGCATTATGTTTCCATACCGATAACCGTCATCGTGGGTATTTTGAGCGGTGCGGTCGCCGCGTATGTTTTTCCTACGGCTATGACGCGAGTATTCTCTGTATTGCGCGCGGTAGTGGCGGCGGCTGTCATGATAATCGTATACTCGTTGCTGCTTTTGCCTTACACGGGCGGAAGCGGGCCGTTTGTCGATTATATAAAGTACGTAGGCATATCCGCGTGTATGCAAGTCCTTTTGACTGGAGTGTTGGTGCCGATAGTAGAGAGCATATTCAATATCACCACCGATTTCAAGCTTGTAGAGCTTACAAATCATAAAGCGCCGCTCATACGCCGTCTTTTGTTGGAAGCGCCCGGTACATTCAACCACTGTTTGGCTGTCGCCAACTTTGCAGAGATATGCGCGGACGCCATAGGAGAGGATCCGTACTTGGCGCGAGCTTGCGCATATTATCACGACATAGGCAAATTGAACAATGCGGAGTACTTCTCCGAAAATCAATCGGGGTACAATCCGCACGACGAAATACTGCCCGAAGTATCCGCCGAGATAATTCGCCAACATACCGTCGACGGCTACGAACTGTGCAAGCAGAACCGCATTCCCGAAGAAGTAGCTCGCATTACCGTGGAGCATCACGGCACGCTGCCCATAACGTACTTTTACAATAAAGCTAAGTCATTGACGGACAGTGAAGTCGATATGGAAGAATACAGATACCAAGGCGAGATACCTACGCGCAAGATCGGCGCGATAATAATGATTTGCGATTCCGCAGAAGCCGCGATAAGGGCTATGGATAATCCCGACGGCGAAAAGGTTGACAGATTGCTTAAGGCTATGATCGACGAGCGACTTAAGCTCGGGCAGTTCGACGATTGCGCCATAACGATGAAAGATCTTAACGCCATACGTTCGGCTATAGTGGGCGCGTTCGGCGGGCTTTTCCACAAGCGCATTAAATACAATAACGGCAAAAATTCGGGTGGCGCTCATGTTTAAACTTACGGGAGATACGCAGGCGGGATTTGTGCGGCTCGCCGAAATAGTTTACGATATATTGGGCTTGAAAGGCAATGTGTCCGTAGACATCGAACTGATAGACGACGCGCAAATGAAAGAGCTGAATGCGAGAACGCGCGGCGTGGACTCTACTACCGACGTGCTCAGTTTCCCGTCGCTCACGGAAATTAAAGAGTTTACGCAAAAGAACTATCCGCAAGACTACGACAAGCTTCAGGGCGCAGTCGTCTTGGGCGAGATAGCCATAAATACCGATGCCGCTGCGCGACAAGCCGAGGAGTACGGCACTGGCGAGCGCGAGATAAATTATCTGTTCGTTCACGGGCTGTTGCACTTATTGGGTTACGACCACATGACCGACGAAGACAAAAAAGTCATGCGCGAATTTGAAGAGTCCGCATTGTCCGCAGAGGACAAGTCTGTCGTGGTCGCCGTTATAGGCAGACCAAACGCGGGCAAATCGTCGCTTGTCAACGCCATTGTCGGGGAAAAGGTGTCTATAGTTTCGCCCAAGCCGCAAACGACCCGCGACAGGATAACGGGCATATGCACGGAAGGCAACAAACAGATAGTGTTTTTGGATACGCCCGGCATGTTCAAACCGCGCACCAAACTCGACGAGCACATGGATAAAAGCGTCAAAAGCTCGCTCGGCGGCGATGCCGACGTTGTTGTCATCGTTTTGGACTGTACGAAAGGCATTACGGCGGACGACGAAAAACTTATATCCGAGCGGCTCAAAAACCGCGCGCCGCTTTATATCGTTCTGAATAAGACCGATCTCAAAGGCTACGGCGACATTTACCCGATACTCGACAAGTTGAATCCTTACATGTCCCGCAAGGACGGAAGAAACATAAAGGACGTAATTCCCACGAGCTGCAGAACGGGACGCAACATCGATACGGTAAAGTCCGCGTTGAAATCGGAATGCAAGGAAGGCGGCTTTTTGTTTCCGCCCGACGAATACACCGATCGTCCCGTCAAGTTCATGATAGGCGAGATCGTGCGCGAAAAGGCATTGCTGTTCTTGCAAGACGAGATCCCGCACGGCGTGGGCATATGTGTATTGGGCGTCGACGAAAGCAAGTCGCCCACGCATATAACTGCGGACGTGATAGTGGATAAGCAGTCGCACAAGCAGATCGTTATAGGCGATAACGGCGCTATGATAAAGCGCATAGGGCAGTCGGCGCGTCGGGATATAGAACAGCTTTTGGATAGAAAAGTGTTTTTGGAGCTATTCGTAAAAGTTCGACCGGGGTGGCGCGACAGGCAGAATATCTTGCGCGATATAGGATATTGATCGGCTTTTGCGCCGTTTACATAATTCGCCGACATTTAGGCATAATATATTTGCCAAGGAGGTGAATCATGGATAAGGACGAAAAACTTTTGTGGGAATTGTTTTGCAATACGGGCGAGCCTCGGTACTATTCGATGTATCTTCGCGCGCGCGATATTATAAAACCTTCCGAAAACGAAAAAAAATAGAGGAGCGTTCATGCGCGAGTTTACCGATAATTGCATAGTTCTTAAAGTAAGCGACTACCGCGACGACGATAAACTCGCCAAAGTTCTTTCGGCGGAGAACGGCGTGTTTACCGTTTGTCTCCGCGGCGTAAAAAAAGCAAAGGCAAAACTGAAGCCGTTCGCTCAGCCCTTTGCTTTTTTCAATGCCAAATTCGTTTGCGGTCGCGGCGCATTTTTGACGGTCATAGATCCGATGATAATAAGCGACGGGTTTGCGCTTTGCTGCGATCTCAAAACATATACGGCGGCATCCGTAGCGGCGGAGGCTACGTTGGCGGCACTCGGCGACAGCGAGCCGCACGCGGACGTATTGATCTTGTTTTTAAAGCTCGTCAAATCGTTGCAGTTTGACGGAGATCCGTATTATCAATCGTGCGCGTATATGTGTGAATTGCTTAAAATTTCGGGTTTTTACAGAGAATATACATATTCGGACGATCCCAAAACGCCTGTGCAAGCTTTGGGTTTTGCGCAAAAGCACGGGCATATAAAGCGCGAGGCGGACGGGCGGTCGCTCGACTTGAGCCGCAGAGCGTTAAAATATGTTTGCGGCGAGTTTGAACGGAGTTTCGATATCGGGCTTAAAAGCGTCGAATCGATCGATCTTTACGCCGACTGACGCGGATGTTCGTCAACGGTCATTTTTCTTATAAATAAGACAAAAATAACAAAAACGTTATAAATCGCTTGCTTTTTATGATAATTTTTGGTAAAATAACCGTTGACAAATTATACAGTTTAAGGAGTATCAAAAATGGCAAAAAAGTATTGCTACCTCTTTTCGGAAGGCAACGCTACGATGAGAGAGCTTTTGGGCGGCAAGGGCGCTAACCTCGCCGAAATGACCAAAATCGGACTTCCCGTTCCGCAAGGCTTCACGATTTCTACGGAAGCGTGTACGCAATATTACGACGACGGTCGCGTTATCAACGACGGCATACAGAAAGAGATAATGACGTATATCGACAAAATGGAAAAGATATGCGGCAAAAAATTCGGCGATAAAGAAAATCCGCTTCTCGTTTCCGTTCGTTCGGGCGCAAGAGCTTCCATGCCCGGCATGATGGATACCATTTTGAACCTCGGTCTCAACGAGACGGTCGTTAACACCATAGCCGAAAAATCGGGCAACCCCCGTTGGGCTTGGGACTGCTACCGTCGTTTCATACAGATGTTCTCCGACGTTGTTATGGAAGTTGGCAAGAAGTACTTTGAAAAGCTTATCGATAAAATGAAAGAAGAAAAGGGCGTGGAGTTCGACGTTGATCTGAGCGCCGACGACCTTAAAGCGCTTGCTTACCAGTTTAAAGCAGAGTATAAAAACCAGCTCGGCAAAGATTTCCCCGACGATCCGAAGGAACAGCTTTTCGAAGCTATCAAAGCCGTTTTCCGTTCGTGGGACAACCCCCGCGCAAATATATACCGTATGGATCATGATATCCCGTATTCTTGGGGTACTGCCGTAAACGTTCAAATGATGGCGTTCGGTAATATGGGCGACGATTGCGGCACCGGCGTTGCGTTTACTCGAAACCCCGCCACGGGCGAAAAGGGTCTCATGGGCGAGTTCCTTATGAACGCTCAAGGCGAAGACGTTGTTGCGGGCGTGCGTACTCCCATGCCCATTTCCAAAATGGCGGAAGTCCTTCCCGAAGTTTACGAACAATTCTTAAAAGTTTGCAATACGCTCGAAAACCATTACCGCGATATGCAGGATATGGAGTTCACCATTGAGAAAGGCAAACTTTATATGCTTCAAACGCGCAACGGCAAGCGTACCGCCGCCGCCGCTATAAAGATCGCGTGCGATCTCATAGACGAAAAAATGATCAGCGAAAAAGAAGCTATCATGCAGATAGACGCCAAATCGCTCGATATGTTGTTGCACCCGCAGTTCGACGCGGACGCGCTCAAAGCCGCCGACAAAAACAACGTCGTCGGCAAGGGCATAGCCGCTTCTCCGGGCGCTGCCGCAGGCTCCATAGTGTTCACCGCGGAAGACGCCGTTATAGAAGGCAAGAAAGGCAAGAAAGTGGTTCTCGTTCGCCTCGAGACAAGCCCCGAGGATATCGAAGGCATGAAGTACGCTCAAGGTATACTCACCGTTCGCGGCGGTCAAACGTCGCACGCGGCGGTCGTTGCTCGCGGTATGGGTACGTGCTGCGTATCCGGTTGCGGCGATATCAAGATGGACGAGGAAAACAAACGCTTCACGCTTGCGGGCAAAGTGTTTAAAGAGGGCGACAGCTTGTCGTTGGACGGCTCGACCGGCAACATTTACGACTGCCTCATCCCGACTGTTCCCGCCGATCCCAACTCCGGTTATTTCGGACGCATCATGAGCCTTGCCGACAAGTACAAGGCGCTCGGCGTTCGTACCAATGCGGATACTCCCGCGGACGCAAAGCAAGCAGCCGCGTTCGGCGCTCAAGGCATAGGTCTTTGCCGTACCGAGCACATGTTCTTCGGCGAAGGTCGTATCGACAAGTTCCGCGAAATGATATGCAGCGAGACGTTGGCGGAAAGAGAAGCCGCGCTCGATAAAATAGAGCCTATGCAACAAGCCGATTTCGAAGGGCTTATGGAAGCGCTCGAAGGTCAGCCTGTTACCATCCGTTTCTTGGATCCCCCTCTGCACGAGTTCGTTCCCACTGATGAAGCGGATATAAAAGCTCTTGCAAAAACGCAGAACAAGACTGTTGCTCAGATAAAACAGCTTATTTCCGATCTGCACGAGTTCAACCCGATGATGGGACACCGCGGCTGCCGCTTGACGGTAACTTATCCCGAGATCGCGGTCATGCAGACCAAAGCGGTCATCAAAGCCGCTATCGCCGTACAAAAGCGTCATGCCGACTGGAAAGTAGTTCCCGAGATCATGATACCGCTTACCGGCGAAGTAAAAGAAATGGCGTTCGTAAAGAACATTGTCGTCAAGACCGCCGACGAAGTTATCAAGGCATCGGGCGTAGATCTTAAATACGAAGTGGGTACGATGATAGAGATACCCCGCGCGGCGCTCACTGCCGACGACATAGCCAAAGAGGCGGAGTTCTTCTGCTTCGGCACAAACGACTTGACGCAGATGACGTTCGGATTCAGCCGCGACGACGCGGGTAAATTCTTGCCGCACTACTACAGCAACAAGATCTACGAATCGGATCCGTTCTCCAGACTCGACACCGTTGGCGTAGGCAAGCTCATGGATACCGCCGTCAAACTCGGCAAGACCACGAGAAAAGACTTGCACTGCGGCATATGCGGCGAACACGGCGGCGATCCTTCTTCCATCGAGTTCTGCCACAAAATCGGTCTCGACTACGTGTCTTGCTCGCCGTACAGAGTGCCCATCGCACGCCTTGCCGCGGCTCAGGCAAACATCAAAAAACCGAGAAAATAATTCGATCTAATAACTCTCTATAAAAGCCGAAACGCCCGAAAAAAGCGTTTTGGCTTTTGGAATGTATATGGATTATAGATCTGTCGTATACGAAATACAAGATAAGTATTTGTCTCCGTTTGCATGCAAGGACAAGGACACCAAGGGGCGGGAGCGTCCTTTGGAGCCTTGTCCGTTGCGCACGGAGTTTCAACGCGACCGCGACAGGATCATTCATAGTAAATCGTTCCGCAGACTCAAACACAAAACGCAAGTTTTTTTGTCGCCTGAAGGCGATCATTACAGAACGCGTCTCACTCACACGTTGGAGGTCAGTCAGATAGCTCGAACTATCGCGAGATGTTTGAGGCTGAACGAGGATCTGACGGAAGCCATCGCTTTGGGACACGATCTCGGACACACGCCTTACGGTCATGCGGGCGAACGCGCGCTTAATAAATTTACGCATTTTGCCCACAACGAACAGAGCTTGCGCATGGTCGAGCATATAGAGAACGACGGACGCGGGATGAATCTCACGTTTGAAGTGCGCGACGGCATATTGCATCACACGGGCGACGGCGAGTCTGCTACGCTCGAGGGCAAGGTCGTTGCATATGCGGATCGTATCGCTTACATAAATCACGATATAGACGACGCCGTTCGCGCGGGCGTGATCTCGGCGGACAGCATACCTAAAAGATTTACGTCAATTTTCGGCAATTCTCACTCTCAGAGAATTTCGTCGATGATATCTGATATAATAAGCGAAAGTTATGGCAAAAATACAGTAGCGCAGTCTTCCGAATTCGCATGCGGCACGGAAGAGCTCAGACAGTACATGTTCGACAATGTTTATACGTCGCCTCTTGCCAAGTCGGAAGAGAAAAAAGCGATCAAGATGATCGAATATTTGTATCTGTACTATTGTGCGCACGAGAGCGAATTGCCGCAGAAATTCATTTATACTTCCGATAAATTGGAAAGACGCGTGTGCGATTTTATTTCCACAATGTCCGATCAGTACGCAGTGCGGCTGTTTGAGAGCATAACCGTTCCGCAAAGTTGGTCAAAGCTTTAGATCGGAAAATAACGGCGGTAACTCGTCTGTTATATAGATGGCATGCCAACATGCGCGAAAAGTATTTTGCGCATATCGGTCTAAGATCGCAGTAACAAGGTAATCAGTGGATAAAGAGTTTTCCGAATTCATTTCAAACGTGCTTGAAAAGACCGATATCGTTTCTTTGATATCTCGGTATGTTCGACTCGATCGCAAGGGGAACACGCATTGGGCGTGCTGTCCGTTCCACCATGAAGCACAACCGTCTTTTGCAGTAAACGAAGCAAAACAATTTTTCCACTGTTTCGGCTGCAAAGAGAGCGGGAACGCGATCTCGTTCTTAATGAAGATCGAAAACATAGAGTTTATAGACGCGCTTAAAATGCTCGCGGAACAAGCGGGCATGGAACTGCCCAAGCGCAGCGGAACGTTTACAGAACGCGTCGATAAAAAGCAGCGCGAGGCGTTGTATTCGCTTATGCGCGACGCGGCGCGGCACTATCACGACAACCTTTCGGACGCGCGCGCCAAACCACACAACGAATACTTGCAAATGCGCAAGATAACTCCGCAGCTTGTAAAGCGATTCGGACTCGGTGCAAGTCTCGGCTATCAAGAGATGATAGACTTTTTGACGGCAAAGGGCTATACGCTCGAACAAATGCGCATGGCGGGCATAGCGGAAACCAAAGACGGCAAGCCGTACGACGTGTTTGCAAAGCGGCTTATGTATCCCATAATCGACAATATGAACAGAGTGATCGCGTTCGGCGGTAGAACTCTCGAAAAGGATACGCATTTCGCAAAATACCGCAACAGCTCGCAAACGGAGATCTTTGATAAGTCCAACGTCATCTACGGCATAAATCTGCTCAAAAAGCGCAAAGCAGTCAAGCCGATCGAATACGTCATCATGACCGAAGGGTATATGGACGTGATCGCGCTTCACAAGGCGGGGTTCGATACCGCGGTAGCGTCGATGGGAACTGCGCTTACGTCTCGTCAAGCAAGGCAGATCAAGCTGTACAGCGATCTCGTTTATATAAGCTATGACGGCGATACGGCGGGGCAAAAAGCCACGCTGCGCGGACTTGACATATTGCGCGACACGGGTCTTACCGTAAAGGTGGTCAGACTTCCGCAAGGCTTAGATCCCGACGATCTCATTAAACGCGGCGGACAAGCCGAATATCAAAAGCTATTGGACGAGGCGATACCGCTTACCGCGTACAAGATAGAAGTGCTAAAGTCAAAGTACGACGTAAAAGACCCCGACCAGAAAGCAAAGTTCGCTATCGAAAGCAGCAAAGTGGTAGCGGCGCTCGACAATCCCATAGAGCAGGAGCAATATTTTAAATACGTTTCGGAAGCTACGGGATTTTCGACCGAAGCATTGCGCCGTCAAGCAAACGTATCTGTGGCGGAACAAGCTCCGCCCGTCGGTGTGCAAGCTACACGCGACGACAACAGCAACGGACAAGGCTCGGCGGAATACGACGGCGCGCTCAAATTCTATCTTGCGAGCCTTGCGCAAAGTTGCGATTACGTCAGTTTCGATATGGATCTAACGGACGCCATGCCGGACGAATTTTCACAGAAGCTGTATAAGCTATGCCGCGACGGATACCCGCGGCTAAACGTATCCGATATTATAGCATATTTTGGCGAGAGCAAGGCGTTGAACGAACTCTTGGATCATAAGTTCATCGACGGCGACGGGCGCGACAAGTTTAACGACGTTCAGTCCAAACTGCGCCTACGGCTGTTGAAAAAGGAAAACGCACGGCTCACCGCCAAATACGCCGCCGAAAAGAACGGCGACATCCTCGATCAATTGCAAAAGATCGGTCAAGAGATCGCCCAACTCAACAAACACGGAGCATAAGGAGAACTCATGAAAGACAAGCGTAAAGAGAATACGAAAAAACAAGTCGAGCAGCAAAGCCAGGTTTCTGCCGAGCTGCCTTACGTCCCGTCTGACGGTGTTTCTAACGCGTTGAACGAATTGTTATCCGCCGCTCAAGCATCGGGCGGTATAGAATATAACGCACTATTGGAAAAGCTTGTGCCGCTCGAGGCGGGCGCAAACGATATGGATTACGCGCTCAAGCTGTTTGAAGAAAACAAGATCAATATATTGAAGGACGGCGTAAAAGCGCCCATTTTGACGTCCAAAATGAACAATGCGCTTTCCAAGCTCATTGCGCTAGGCAAATCGCGCGGATATCTTTTGAACGTAGAGATAGGCGAAAAACTAACGCTCGAATGCGGCGTTGACGCGCATCAGTTGGAAGAAGCGATGCGCATCATCGCGGAAAGCGGCATAGAGATAACCGACGGTCAAGTCAAGCGCGCGGAGCTTAAAAACATCGAGATCATGCTCGGCGAAGTAAATACCGACGATCCCGTTAAGGTTTATCTTAAGGACATTGGCAAGATACCCCTTTTAAGCGCGGACGAAGAGACTCAGTACGCAAAACTTATGTCGGAGGGCGACGAGTTTGCAAAGCAAAAACTCTCCGAGGCAAACCTTCGTCTCGTAGTCGCAATAGCCAAGCGTTATGTCGGTCGCGGCATGCAGCTTCTCGATCTTATTCAAGAAGGCAACCTCGGCTTGATGAAAGCCGTGGAAAAGTTCGACTATACCAAAGGCTTCAGATTTTCCACTTATGCCACATGGTGGATAAGACAAGCGATAACGCGCGCCATAGCCGATCAAGCCCGCACGATACGCATACCCGTGCATATGGTGGAAACGATCAATAAGTTGTCGCGCACGATAAGGATACTCGTACAGAAGTTGGGCAGAGACCCTACGCCCGAAGAGATCGCTGCGGAAATGGATCTGTCCGTAGAGCGCGTCATGGAGATACAGCGCATAAGCCAAGACCCCGTGTCGCTCGAAATGCCCGTAGGCGAGGAAGAGGACAGCCATCTCGGCGACTTTTTGGAGGACGACCGCGCAAAAGCTCCGCAAGATTTTGCCGAAGCGGGCATGCTCAGAGAGCAGTTGGCGTCGGTGCTCAATACGCTCACTCCGCGCGAAGAAATGGTCATTCGCTTGCGTTACGGCTTGGACGATGCGCGCCCGCGCACGCTGGAGGACGTAGGCAAGGAATTCGGCGTAACGCGCGAACGCATAAGACAGATTGAAGCAAAGGCTTTGCGCAAGCTGCGCCACCCCAACAGATCCAAGCGCCTTAGGGACTTTACCGATAGATGACGGGCAGACTCGCCGCGATAGCGGACGCCGTATTGCCCGCGCGCGTTATAGCCGACGTGGGCTGCGACCACGGGCTTATCGCTAAGTACTGCGTAGACTATTCGCTTTGCGAGCGCGTGATAGCGTCGGACATAAGCGAAGTGTGTCTCAAAAAAGCTCGCGCCGCGCTTTCATGCTACGACAACATAACGTTCGAAGTTTGCGACGGCATACAGTACGACTGCGACGAAGCTGTAATAGCGGGTATGGGCGGTACGCTCATATGCGACATAATAGTCAAAGCAAAGCGCAAGCCCGACGCATTGGTTTTGTGCCCGCACAGAAACACCGATCTCGTAAGACGCACGTTAACGACGCAAGGCTACGCTATAAAAAAAGACGTGTTGTGCAAGGATCGCGGCAAATACTATTTCGTGATCCGCGCCGAATTGCAAAAAAATACGGTCGCGGAACTGAGCGAATTGCAGTATCTTTTCGGAGCAGATTACCGCGAAAAAAGCGAGCTGCTCGAAGAATATCTGCGGTTACAATATAATACATATATGCGTGCGCCCGAGCGCAATGCGGAAAAGCTCGCTTTGGTGGAGCGGGCGATAAAAGACCGCAACGGCGTATAGTGTAAAACCGACCGACGACAGAAACTATATAACAGTATAGGAGTTAAATATGGACGAAAAATTCAAGACCGAAATTCAAAAGCTTATGAACTATCAAAAGGCGGATATCGAACTGCGCAAGCTCACCGCCGTGATCGAGCGCGACGACGCGCTTGTCAGCATGAATAAGCAAAAAAAGTTATTCAACGACGCCAAGCAGATAATAGCCGATTGCGAAGATCAAGCGGCTGCTCTCATAAGCCAGTACGAAGAATTGCAGCGCTATGTGGATAACAATACCGCGGCATTGGACGAATTGGAAAACAGCCAAGCCGAAACGGAAGCCGAACTTTCGGAACTCGTACGCAAATTGGAGAGCATAAGGTCTAAGATCCAGTCGGCGGATAAAAAGATCCGCGATATCGACGATAGGTCCAAGAACATTTGCCATGCGCGTGTAGACGCTATCAAATCGGGCAAGGCGGCGCAAGCCAAGTTTAACGAAGCCAGAGAAAAGCATAGCGGCTTGATAGATTCTAAGTCCGACCAGATCAAAAAGTTGCGTTCCGAACTCGAAGGGCTGCGCGCGGGACTCGACGAAAAGCTGTTCGGCGAATATAAAAAATTAGTGGAAGACAATAAATTTCCGCCCGTCGTTCCCGCATCGGGAGACGATAAAAAGGGCTTGTTTAACTGCGGCGGTTGCGGGCTGAGTTTGCCGCAGCAAGGCAATGCGTTTTTAAAGGATCGCGGATGGTGTTATTGCGACAACTGCCATCGCATTATTGTTCATTTAAAGTAAGGAGCGGTCATGCAGATCAAAAAAGCGGTAATTCCGTGCGGCGGACGCGGCACGAGGTTTTTGACGGCAACCAAGGCTATCCCCAAAGAGATACTTCCCGTAATAGATACTCCGGTATTGGCGTATATAGTCAAGGAGATAATTGAAAGCGGTATCAACGAAATTTTTATAATACTCGGTCCCGGCAAGGAAGCCATAAAAAAATACTTTACGCCCGATAAAGAATTGGAACGCGCAGTCGCCGATAAGCCCGAACTTTTCAAGCTTTTACAAGATATAAACATGAACGCCGACATACGCTTCGGCGTACAAAACGAGCCGCGCGGCAGCGGCGACGCTATCATGCAAGCGCGAAAATTTACGGGCGACGAGCCTTTTTGCATGTCTAACGGCGACGATCTGATAGTTTCAGACATTCCCGCCACGCTGCAACTTTCCGAGGCGTACGACCGCAATCAAGCGCTTATAGTGGGCGTTCAAGAAGTCGCCGCGGAGGAAACCGATAAATACGGCATTATCGTTCCTACAAGGACGGACGGTAAAACGGTTTGGTGCGAGGGCATAATAGAAAAGCCTCGAACCGATCCGCCGTCGAGACTTGCCGCGCTCGGCAGATATGTGCTCACGCCCGACGTCTACGGTTATATAGAAAATACCAAAGCGGTGCAAGGCGAAATACGTTTGACCGACGCCATTTGCGACATGATGCGCGACGGCAAGGTATATGCGTACGAGTTTGACGGCAAAAGGTACGATATGGGCGATAAATTCGGCGCGCTCACTGCAACCGTGGACTTTGCTCTGCGCCGTCCCGAGCTTGGAGCAAAGTTTAGAAAATACCTTGAAAACATTTTGAAAAATGAAGATTAATGCGCTCTGTACTTCCGACCCGATGATTGCCTTAAACCATTGCGACCGTGTGGTATACTGCGGAGAGAATAGGTACGACGACGAAAGAGTGGATGTATATAATACCTATATCGGACAAACTGACGGCGGTAACATTTATATCCATTCTATGCTGGACGACGATCTGTTGAACGACGCATGCGACTATATACTTAACAACGGCGTACACGCAATAGTGCGCGCGGCATACGACCTTACCGAAGCGGGGTTGATAGAAGCGCGGCACAAGCTGTCTCCGATCATGCTTTTGCATAAGTACGGGGTGTTGGATCGTTGCACTATCGCGGGCGGCGTGTGCTTGGATAACGACGATCTCGATCTGATGGCGCAAGAAGGCGTACCGTTAGTCGTGCTTCCGACGTATTCGGCGGGCAGCGGACACGGATACGCTCCCGTTTGCGCGGCAGTGGCGCGCGGAATAAGAGTGGGCATAGGCACGTTTGACGGAGCATACAATCCCGCTGCCGACATAGACGGCGAAATTCGGTTTTTGAATTTGACGGCTAATGCCGCAATGTCGAAAGAGGGCGCGTTATCACAGTCCGATATGGATAGGATTTTACGGTTTCAATGACCGATGACAAAAACGGAGGGTTTTCATTTATGGCAAAGCATGTTATCACTATATCGAGAGAACTCGGCAGCGGCGGAAATCAAGTCGCGCAGGAGCTGTCTAAGCGTTTAGGCATTCCTTATTACGACAAGGAAATAATAAACAAAACGGCTCAAGAGTTCGGCGTTCCGCACGAGCAACTGCAAAAGAACGACGAAAAAAAGACCAACAGCTTTTTGTTTTCGCTCGCCACCGCCCAGATCTCGGGCGCGACGGCGGCGGTCTATCCGTTCAACGATATTATTTTAGACGACAGAACGTTTATGTACACGAGCGAGACGATTAAGCGTTTGGCGGAAGAACCTTGCATAATAGTCGGCAGATGCGCGGATTACGTATTGCAAAACAGAAATATCGTTAAGGTGTTTATTTGCGCCGACGAAGAGGATAGAGTAGCGCGCATTTCGGAAAGCTTGGGGATAAGCGAAAAGAACGCGCAAAAACTCATTCAAAAGACGGATAAGCGTCGCGCGTCTTACTATAATTCCTATACGGACAGAGAATGGGGCAGAGCGAGCAATTACCATATAACCGTAAATACTTCCATGCTCGGAATTGACGGCAGTGTGGACGTGTTGCAAAAATTTATAGAAACTTATAATAAAAATCATATCAAATAAGTTGACAATCATCGAATAATTTAGTATAATTTTCGATGTTAGCGGTCGTGGCGGAACTGGCAGACGCGCAAGACTAAGGATCTTGTGGGCAACCGTGCAGGTTCAATTCCTGTCGACCGCACCAAGTCTTAATAGCTTGAACTTCTTTATCGTAAAAAAGACGTTCGGGCTATTTTGCTTAATGGAAGAATTTGAGAACTTCCGAGCATAGAAAAACGCCGATAGAGCCAAATACTCTATCGGCGTTTGCCGTTGTTTAGGTTTATTATTTTCGGCACAACCTTTCTACATTGTGATTATGTATCTCTTTCATTTATATACCGCTCTACTTCGGCGGTTTTCGTTATCCGTCTTTTTCAACGGCTATCCCTATACGATTTAACGGGATACTTTATTATTTGATTGTTTATTCAGTTGTGATTGTTGCCACTCGGCGTAGTCTTTTTGTCCTTGCTCGGATGACAGATATTCCTGCATTATCGGAAGCAATACTCGCGCAAGCGATTCTATTTGATATTCGGGAATATCGAAGTCGGTTTTGGGTGCTTGTTTCTTTCTTGACATTAACTGTTTGCGTTTTCCTCCTTACATATAATTGTTGTTGTTTCGTCCGCGAATACGGGCAAGATTGCGTTGCCGTTCTCTTTCGTATTGGGCGGCTTTTTCGTCTTGAACGTCTTGCAGTAGTCGGGTGTAACCTTCGGGCAGTATTGCCTTGATTTCCGCAACTTCCTGTACGGTCTTTTCGTAACCGTCCGCTCGGCGTTTCTCTCTTGTGTACTCTCTGAATAGGTCGGCTCGGTCTTTGTTGCTACGCTTGACTTCTTCTTCGAGTACGGCGTTCCTTGCCCGAAGTGCCGTGATTTCGTCTGCTGCTTGTTTCTTCTTTTTTGGTATCGGCTTGCCAGTCGCTTGCGTTACAGCTTCAACCGTTTGTGTAAGTCCGTCAAGCTCGGCTTGCTTTTGCTCGGTCTGTCTATCAATCTCATCACGCTTTTGTTCCGCCGATTGCACAATGACTTTTGCTTTATGCTCGGCTGCTGTAATGTGCGTTGCCTGACTGTTTTCCTTGCCGCGCTTTAACCCGTATTTCTTGCCGACTTGTTCCCATAACTCCGTTTGCAGTTCCGCAAGTTTCTGTCTGTCGAACAGGCTTTTACTGCTTAACCGCTCGTCGTTGATAGGGACAAAGTTCAAGTGCATATGCGGCGTTGTTTCGTCAACGTGGACTACCGCAGACAGCATATTTTCAAAGCCGTACTTGTCCATAAAGAAGCGGGCGCAATCTTCAAAGAAAGCGCGTTGTTCCCAAGCTCGCATACCCTTGAAAAATTCTCCGTCCGATCCGATGACAAACGAGTTCATAAGAATAGCATCCGAGCGTATCTTGCGTTTTAAAGTGAGAGTAGAAAGCCGCTTGTTTATCATATCTATATACTTGCCCTGTGGGTAGAATATATGGTAGTTGCCGCTCGTTCTCTCGCTGTCGATTTGCGGGTTATTGCCCTGATAGTTCTCGTCGCGCTCGTTCTCTTTCTCGACGGGCGAAACGTCTTGCCGTTTATACTTTTCCATATGACATACTAAATAGCTTATAATGATTTCCTCCTGTAATGATTGTTTTCCGTGTGGTCGATTTTCTCGAACGGCGCAAGGTAAACGCCGTTCTCGGTCATCGTTCGCGCGGTATAATGCGCTCACTCATCTCGCAACGCCAAAACAGCGCACTGTGCTGTTTTGAATAAAGCGTTGCTTGTCCCGCAGGGCGAACGGAACTTATGAAGCGAAGCGCAATAAGTGTAGTGAGCTACACTTATTCGTCGCCGCAAACTGCGCTTTAAGCCTTCCGCTAACGCAAAAGGCAACTTCGCTCCGTTGCGGTTCCTCTTCCCAAAAATCTGCTTTGCATATTTTCGGGAGCCCTGTTTATAAGTGATTTGCTCCGCAGTTGCTTGTCGTTTGCTTTCCATATTATGGCGGTCTGATTGTCATCGCGTTTATCTCCGAATTGTGATTATTTATATCTTCGTCCACGCAAGAAGAAGCGGGAAAGATACCGTAAAAAGGACATAAAAAAGCCGCTGATACATTTACCGTAATCACCGACTTAACCGTGTTTAGCAATGCTTATTTGCTCTATGATGGTTGGTCATTCTATTAAGTTAGAGTGTTGATTTAAGTGCCGTTTTTCGAAAAAATTGTGCACTTATAAAAGCCTATCACGGCTCACGAATTTTGCGTACAAAAACAAAACCTACGCTCTTTCCGTAAGCTAAGGCGCGGGCGATTTTACCGCCCAAAACCTTCTGCCTCCTGTGGACGAACTCTTTACGCCCACCGCAGAACTTCTACCCTAAAAGGGTACAATACCGCTCGTTACTCTATCGCGGTACAGTATGTATTATATCATAGATTACATACCGTTGCAATACGTTCACTGCCCATAAACGGGACGTGAAAGGACTTTTTATAGGAAGTTTTGTCGAAAGTCAAAAACGATAAATCACTTTACTTTTTGTTCGGCTTTCTTTTGATACTCAACATTCTAATGAAATCATTAAACAAGGAAGTGTCAGTCGGCTCGAACATTATCCATTTTCCGTCGTGGTAGGTATGTGTCTTGTCATATATTTCTTGGGCTGTCTTTGAGAAGGTTTCTTTATCGGCTTCAAACTTTAACCGCTCGTCTTTCCCCAAGACAATCATAAACCCTACGCAATTTTCTCTTGCGTATAAGGCACAAAGCGTTTTACCGCCACGACGATATTTGTATTCGTATTTCCACGCTTTACCGCCTTGATTCCACAAGTGTTCTATATCGTAATTTTCGTCGATTAAAGCGCATAGCTTATCCCATACTTCATATAAAGATTGACCGACCAAAGCTATCATTTCTTCTGCGGTAGGTATAGTATCAAACATATTAAGACCTTAAATAGTTAGTTTAAATCTTCTTTTATTTTTCCACTGAAACAAATTTAGGGAACGTATCTGCACTATTAACTCGTTGCATAGTTTTTGTATCTACATCAAAGCATTTACCATCATACTCGTAGTGCAGCTTTTCATCTTCGCAATAGAAACGGTGTTGGGATTGAAAAGCAACAGCCTTAAATTGTTCATCTTGTATTGGCTGATCCCTATACAATGCTTGTTCTTCAATAAGTTTCAAAATATTATTTTCAAGACTCACGCCGTAAATACCGCTTATTATTGCTTCCGCAGTTATACTTTTGCCAGAAGCAGAAATCAGTCGAAAACTACCTGTAATTTCGTCCGTACTTTTACGCTTTGCAAGCTCAAAACGAAATAATGACACCGCACTGAAATCCTTTCGCAATTTTTCTCGTTGTCCTTCTTTGCCCATAAGCCATATCTTTTCATTAGACACTATAAACATATCTAACTGAAATCCGCTTTGAGAATATTTCAAATTAGAGAAAGAGATTTGGTCAGAATATACACCTTCCAATACGCCATTTTCAAGTTTATAGACTAACTCTTTCGTAAAAAGTGTTTTACCGTTTACGTTTTCTTCTATAAATTTTATAATATTGTCCATTCACATATTCCTCGCATATGGGTATGCAATAATTATACCACAATCAAGGAAGTTTTTCAAGCGTTTCGATTATTTATAAAAATCTATTGACTTTAATCTATTTTTGTGGTATATTTAATACGATTTTATTTATAGGGGTTATCTATGAAAGAAAAACCTACCATTGTAGCCAAGAGAATGAAAGAACTACGCGAAGGGATAAAACTATCCCAAGCCAAGCTCGCCGCTTGTTTGGATAATATCGAACAAACGGCTATCTTCCGTTATGAAAGCGGTCAATCTTTTCCGCCCTACGGCGTGTTAATGCAGTACGCCGATTATTTTGACGTATCGCTTGACTATATATTCGGCAGGACGGACAACCCGCAAGGCAAGCTATACAATTTTCAACCCAAAGTATGGAAAAACCAAACTCAAATGCAAGAGCTAATCGAAATGTGCTTTGACCCGAACTCTCCTGCAAACGCACAATTAAAGGAAACGCTTTTGCGTATTATGAGGGAACAAAACAAATGAGAGCAGTCATTTACGCAAGATATTCAAGCGATAACCAAACGGAAGCGAGTATCGAAGGTCAGCTTCGCGAGTGTATGGAATACGCAACCTATAATGACATTCAAGTTATGGGCAATTACATAGACAGAGCGTTGTCCGCAAAGACGGATAACCGTCCCGAATTTCAGCGTATGATAAAGGATAGCTATAAACACGCTTTTGATTGTATCATCGTTTGGAAGTTAGACCGTTTTTCCCGTAACCGTTACGACAGCGCACACTATAAAGCACTACTCCGCAAAAACGGCGTAAAGGTTGTATCGGCAAAGGAAACGATTGCCGAAGGCTCGGAAGGCATACTCCTTGAATCGGTTTTAGAAGGTATGGCGGAATACTACTCCGCCGAGCTTGCAGAAAAAGTAACGCGCGGTATGAAAGAAAACGCATTAAAAGGTTTATGGAACGGCGGCAATACTCCGTTCGGGTATGTAATCAATGCGGAACGTAAGTTAGCTATAGATCCGAAAGCCGCGCCTATCGTTGCCGAGATATTCAAGTTAAGCAACGACGGAAAGACGGTAAAAGAAATTTATAACATAATGTCCGAGCGGAAAGTTACGCGCTCGAACGGTAAAGAGTTGCGGTATAACGCTATTCGGTATATGCTATCAAACAGAGTTTACATAGGCGAATACAGTCATATGGGCGTGGTTATAAAAGACAGCGTACCGCCGCTTGTATCGGAAGAATTGTTTAATGCCGTACAGTTAGAACTCGCCAAGAACTCAAAAGCACCCGCAAGGCATACGGCGGACGACGACTATTTATTAACGACAAAACTTTTTTGTGGGCGTTGTGGTGCTATGATGGTAGCGCAAGCAGGAACGAGCGGAACGAAAGGCGTTGTCTATCGGTACTATGCTTGTGTTCGACAGAAAAAGCACAAATGCGAGAAAAAGCCTGTAAGCAAAACCAAGTTAGAAGATTTTATCGTCCACAAGACAATGGCATTTCTAAAAGACGACGGTGTGATTGAAAGGCTGTCCGAAAAGCTGTATGAGTTGCAATACACGGAAAGCACGTTACTCCCCAAGTTGCAAGAACAGTTAAAGCAGAAAGAAAAAGAGATTGAGAATATCGTAAACGCTGTTCAGAAAGGTTATGCAACGGAAATACTGTTAAAACGGCTGTCCGACCTTGAAAAAGAGAAAAAAGAGATAACCGATGCGATTGCAAAGGAGCAGTTAAAAGCTCCGATATTCACGCAAGACCACTTCAAAATGGCACTTTATAACTTCCGCAAGATAGATATATCCACGCAGGACGGAAAACGAAAGATAATCGACACGTTTATAAACTCGATTTACTTATACGACGATTATATGAAAATCGTTTATAACGCGAACGGTAAAGAAGAAATTGTATCGCTTGAAGAACTCGAAAGTTCAACCTTGTTTTCAAACGGTGCACCAAACGATGTAAAAGGGCGCATTTAGCGCCCTTTTTGCGTGTTTGAGACTTTGTAAACACTAGTTGCGCTTGCGCTTAAATGCAATATAGAGTAATAATATATGTGTTTAAAAACTTGAAATAAGGGGCTTTAACTATATCGTCTGCTCGGTAGTAATATAAAAGAGCAATTTTGTTATTTTAAGTTTTTGAAAATCGTATAGACAAGTCGTAAATAATGTGATATAATATTTTTATATTTTACCATAGTATTTGTAATAGTAGCTATTAGGTCAGTTGTTCAAGTGAGGTTAATTATGTTAAAAAAGGTCATAGTTAAAGTTTTAATAATACTTGCGGCAGTGATCCTATTTGCGGGCTTGTGTGTTTTGACGTTCGTTGATATCAAGTCGTTAAAAATACATTATATCGTAAATTATGAAACTACCGAAGGCGGAAGGATAGAGGGAAATATCAGGCAATCGGTGCAGAAAGGCAAAGATGCCCAAACGGTTACGGCTGTACCCGACGAAGGTTACAGATTTTTACGATGGGCGGATACAAGCAGCCCGAACCCCGAAAGGACAGATACTAATATTGTTAAAGATATTAAACCGCAAGCTAAATTTGTAAAAATTTCGAATATCAAGCAAAAAATATTGTTAGTTCACGTTACGGAAGTGCAGGGGACGTTTAAGGATATAGACGGAAACGACGTAGTGGTGGACTACAAAATGACAGAAGAAGATTTGGCAGTTTGCAGAATGATAACCGAATTGTTTGATATATGCATGAACGAGATGCTTGACGGGCTTGTAACTTTTGAAATAGACGAGTATTACACAAAAGAAGTTGTACGTGAAGAGTGTTTCAATTATAAAGTTGCCGATAATATAGTATGGCCGAGTATTTACCCGCAAAGAATACCCGAAGTCGCAGAAAAATTAAGCGATTATATGGCGTTTATCTCGACAGTTCAGTTTAACTATCCTAACTACGCTGTTATTAGCAACATTATGGACTGCGCGGCAATGGTGTACTTACGAATACCGCGAATGATCATGCCGAGCGGAGAATCTGTAAATGATTACAGATTTATTAATGATTACAGTAATTATCACTGGGTTAGTTTAGTTGGTGATTATGTGCATCAATATATATATACTGTTACGAACCGTATAACTAAGCCTAAGGAATATTATTACGGCAATGTACTAATTGAATATGAGAATGCTTATATGGGAAGAGATAAAAATCGTTACGTATATGAAATAGCCAAATTATTCATGTTAAATCAAGCAATGTATAATGGAGAAAAGGTGGGTATACCGTTTTCTGTTTGGACGAATGAGATTTACGAAGTGTACTATAAATGTAATGTTATGTATATGGGAGAAACGCCCTATTATCCGATAAGAGTTGCAAAAGGTTGCGACTGCGAAGTAGAAGCGATTCCACGTCCCGGATATAAATTTTCGCATTGGTCGGATGGAGTGCAAACGGCTAAGAGGATAGATAAGAACATCCAAGGCGATATGGAAATTACCGCATATTTTGAGCCGCAAGAATATTCAATAACGTACTTAGCTACGGAAGGCGGGCATATCGAAGGGAAAACTAATCAAAAGACGTATGGCATAAATTCATTTGAACATGTACTAGCTGTAGCCGAAGAGGGGTATAAATTTATAGGATGGTCAGATCAAAAGTGGGAATATGCTTCGAGAGTGGATTTTGTAACTGTCGTAAATGTAGGTGAATTTGAAAATAATAATAATAATTTAGTTGTAACGGCTATATTTGAAAAAGTAAATTAAACCGATGGAGGTAAAAGTAATGAACACAAGGACAAAAAGGATATCGCTAGTCGCGCTTATGACGATATAGTTATTGCGTGAACATGGTTTTCATAATTTATACGAACTTATAATCGCGCGATAATTTTTTTCCGATGTCAATATACTCCGTATTTTATTTGGGGTTTTAACATATGTACTTGAAAAATCAATAAACATATGGTAAAATAATATTACGCTTTTCGGGAGGTCGGTATATGAGAAAGATAGTTGTGGGAATTTTTGCAAGCATCGTTACGGCATTGATCTTTGCTTTAACGGGTTGCGGAAACAGTAAGATTTTGTCAAGACCCGTTGATACCGATTTGGAATTTTGGATAGCGGACGATGTAACGTCGTTCGATTTCGACTGATATCATGAGATATACGATATAATGGGCGGACGGCAATTCTACGGAAAGGGGTATGCACCCGTTAGCGTGGATGACGATCAAAATGCGCGCCCCGATGCTTACGTTATTTATACGCTTACGGCATACCCCGACTATTCCGACGACGGACTTTTTGTAACTCGGATCAAAATAACCGATCCCGCCGTAAGTATTTACGGAATTTCGTGTAATTCTTCGCTTGATGAGTTTGACCGTGCGTTTCAAGATCTGGGATGTGAAATTCAAGACAACGGAGCTTGGCATATCGCTACATACGGAAAAACGAAAGTCATTTTCAACGTTTCGGACGACGACAGATCTATTTCGGTATCGGTTGAGATAACCAATAGAAACGGTATCCAATTTTAATAAATTTCGTGCGGCTCGTTAAAATTCGGCAGTAAGAATATTTTCGACAATTTATATTTAAACGATTGATATTTTACTGATCATGGTGTATACTTGGTTTTAAATATCATGCGCATTTTGCATCGGAGTTTATAATGCTTTTATTCTATATACGGCACGGACAGCCTATATACGAGCCGGATAGCCTTACGGAGACGGGCAAGTTGCAAGCGAAAGCGTTGTCCGAGCGGCTATGCTCGTACGGTATAGACGAGATATATTCGTCGAGCGCTATCCGCGCCGTAGATACCGCGCGCCCGACAGCCGATGTATTGCACAAAGAGATCGATGTTCTCGATTGGTGTAACGAATGGCACGCATGGCAAGAATTGACGTTGACTGATGAAAACGGCAGACCGCGCGCATGGCTTTACGAGGATGAAGAGATGCGAAAGAAATTGGCATTGCCGGAAATTGCCGCATTGGGCAAAAAATGGTACGAACACGAGTTGTTTTCGCACCATGACTACAAAGCTGGCATAGAGCGTATTTACGGTGAGACATACAAATTTTTGGCTCGCTTGGGTTACGAACATGACGAAAAAAGCAATAGCTATAAAGCGGTTGCGCCAAATGACAAGCGTATAGCGCTTTTTGCGCACGAAGGGTTTGGCATGGCGTTTATGAGCGCGGTGCTGGATATTGCGTATCCATTGTTTTGTGCGCATTTCGGCTTTGGACACAGTTCTATGACGGTGATAGACTTTGACGGGCGCGAGACAGTAGTTCCCAAAGTTTTGCAGTTGTCTAATGATTCGCATTTGTATCGAAGCGGACTGTCTACAGAGTACAACGGAAAATATCTTTTTTAGAGGCGAGCATGTTTTTATCGCAGACAGACGAATTAACGGAAGAACAAATAGACAGTTTGATTTTCGACTGTTGCTATGATTCTCCTAAAAAGAGCGATTATGTTATATTGCTCGGCGGATCTACCGAAAGCGCCATTAAAAGAGCGGAGATAGCGGCTGATCTCTATAAAAAATGCGGTTGCGGAAAGATAATCGCGACGGGCGGCGTGGAGCAAGAAATTGACGGCAGACGCGAAAAAGAGTGCGCTATCATGCGGCGCGTGCTTGTAAACAACGGAGTGCCGCAAGACGCTATCATAGAAGAACCGCGCGCGACCGATACCGTAGAAAACATGGTTTGCTCTTTGGCAGAAATTTGCAAAGACAAAATAATTTGGGATGTGCGGAGCGTTATGGTCGTTACCGAGCCGTTCCATTTGAGAAGAAGCTTATTCCTTGCACAAACGTTTTTACCGAGTTTTATAACGATACACGGATATACAGACGGCGCGGACAAACAGCGCGTCGATCGAAAAGTCGATCAAGCTTTAAAAAAGTGTATCGATCTCGAAATAGGGTTATTCAGATATTTGATATCCAAAGGCATAATGAACGATATACAATTGGTTTAACATAGCGAATTATGTCTCAAGCACGAATACTGCGGCGAATGCGTTGACAAAACCGCTCGGCGGCTATATACTTGTATGTATGGAAAAAGATAATATTATAGATAATAACGATATCGACGTTTGCGATGATGAGATCACCGAAGAAGGCGCGCCGTCTTTGTCTAAACTCGAAATACGCCGTCGTAACCGTTCCGTTCGCGTTTCAAAAGCGATATTCAGGACTATAGATGTTCTGTTTGCCGCGCCGCAAAACGCGTGCCCGTATGTAACGAAAGATAACATGGGCAGTATCGAAAATATAAAAGATGTGGTATACGACGCGGAAGTGCCCAGCGTTTGTAAATTGGATGTTTATAGGATCAAAACAAACGAACCGCAACCCGCTGTCATATTGATCCACGGCGGCGGTTTTGCTGCGGGGCAGAAAAAATATCGTCGCGGTCAGTCTCAGTATTTTGCGCTCAACGGTTTTACGGTTTTTTGCGTCGATTACGGGTTAGCTCCCGCTTATTCGTTCCCGTCGCCTCTGATACATTTGGTCAAAGCGGCAAACTACGCGCATAATAATGCGCAGTTGTTCAATATAGATAAAGACCGAATCTTCGTTGCGGGCGATAGCGCAGGCGGTTATTATGCGGCTATGCTTGCGGCTTTCAACGGCAACGATAAGTTTGAAAAATCGTTCGGCATCAAGCTGGATTTCGATATTTTCGGCGCATTGCTTAATTGCGGTTTGTACGATATGCAGACTGTTTTCAATACCAAATATCTGCTCGATATAGACGAAAGCGTTTTGCTCAGTCTTACGGGCATAGTGCGGAGCGAGTTCGAGAGCTTTGAGTACAGAGACGTTTGCATGCCGCTTGACTTTATAACGGAAAAGTTTCCGCCGTCGTTTGTTATTTATTCCGACAAGGACTTGTTTTGCAAAGGTCAAGGGAATGTGTTGTTGGAAAAATTGGATGGCGTAGGAGTGTATCACGAAAGTTACGCGGCACGTCATGCCACGTCAAACCACTGCTTCTCGTTGACTTGGCGCGGCGAGGACGCGACAGCCGCCAACGAGCTGATGATGTCGTTCGCAAAAAGATTGGCAAACGATAAAATCAAACTTTAGCGTATCGATGTTTGTCAAACGGCTAACGTTTTAAAAATACTTAAAGAAGAAGGTGTTATTATGAGCGAATGCAATCACGATTGCAGTAATTGCGACAAAGAATGCGATGTCCCGCAAAAGGACAAGCCGCATGAAATGTCAAATATCAAACGCGTTATCGCAGTTGTAAGCGGTAAGGGCGGCGTGGGAAAATCGGCGGTTACGGCGTTGTTGGCAACCGCTATGTCCCGTAAGGGCTATTCGTGCGCCGTTTTGGATGCGGATATAACGGGTGCGTCCATACCTAAAATGTTCGGCGTGTACGGCGAAGTCAAAGGCGAAGAAACGGGGATATTCCCGGCGGAAACTCCTAAGGGTTTGAAGATCATGTCGTGCAATCTGCTGTTGGAAAACGAGACCGATCCCGTTGTGTGGCGCGGTCCTATAATTGCGGGCATGGTCAAACAGTTTTGGACCGATGTTATTTGGGGCGACGTAGATTATATGTTTGTCGATTGTCCTCCCGGTACGGGCGACGTTCCGCTTACGGTTTTCCAGTCAGTAAAGGTGGACGGCATAGTAGTGGTGGCGACGCCGCAAGAGCTTGTATCCATGATAGTTGAAAAAGCCGTTAAAATGGCTAATATGATGAATATTCCCATACTCGGTATTGTCGAAAATATGAGTTATGCGACATGCCCGCACTGCGGCGAACGACTAAATATTTACGGCGAAAGCAAAACAGCTGTCATTGCCCAAAAGTTCGGGTTGCCGTTGCTCGCGGAGATACCGCACGACGGCAAAATTGTTGCGGCGGCAGATAGCGGCAAGTTTGAAGAACTGAGCGAAGGGTATCTCGACGCGGCAGTCGATATATTGGAAAGCGGACTTCCGACGTCGCACGATTAAAATATTTGCGCATTATTGTTTAATGGAAAACCCCGAGCGATCGGGGTTTTATAATGCTTTGGTTATTACAGAGTATGCCGAGATAAGTTCGTCGAGCGTCGTTTTGCAGTTAAGCGGACTTGTGGACGGCAACGCTACCGTTTCGCTTAATAGTGCGTTGCGAGCCGTTTTGTTGTATGCTTTAAGCATCGAATACGCTTTTCCGCCCGTAGTATAAACTTGGCGGATATTTGGATATTTGCAAAGCAACCCGTTTAGATCGTTGTAAACTACATTTTTTATGGTGCTGTCGGCAGCGCCCACTATGTCGCAGCTTGCCGCCACGTCCCACAGCGCTATGCCGAGCGACAGGGCAATGCGCGCGCGTTGCGCGTTGTTCTCCGTGTATTCGCATCCGAGTAACGCGCAAAGAACGCGCCAAAATCTGTTTTGCGGGTGCGCGTAATAAAATTTCTGCTCGGCGGATCTCGGCGACAGCATCGACCCGAGCAAAAGAATTTTGCTGTTGTCGTCGATCAGCGGGGGAACGTCGTCATGCTTGGCTTTTCTGATATCGTTGTTCATACGACTATTATACCGCCGCCCAATGTTTTTTTCAAGCGTTGAGCCGCATCAAAAATAACTTATGTGTGGGTTGTAAAATGGTTATAACCGTAACTATAACAGATTTGTATAAAAGGCAAATAAAAAGACTGTCTACAAAGACAGTCGTGTATTGGTGCACCACTTTAACGTAAATTGAATGGTTTGGTTTTGTATTTAAACCGTAACGTATAAAAATATTTTTCTTAAAATGTCGGAAAATGATTAAGGACCTATGACAAGTGCATCATATGCTGGTTGGTCAAAGGTGTAAGTATTATTCCGCGATGGTCAATCTTACCCAATAAAAAACTCAACAATCACACCGAACTAACATCTGCCGTAACACTGCCGCACGAAGAATTTGCATGACTCTTTCATCGGAAACCATAGAGTTTATTTGTCCAAGCATTAAATTCTCAATTATTTTGCGCGTGTTCTTTCATACAGCGATTATGTATTTTTTAGTGCGACAACAATATGTCGCTTGCCGAACTCGATAGTTTCGTCAAATTCCAATGCATTACACGTATCGTTTATTGAAGCGTTTATTTTCTTTTGTATCTCATCGCTGAACATTTGCGGCTTATCGATAATCAATATAATAGAAACCAAATCTACGATACGATGTTTATGTCAAAATGCCAACACATGGGCACTTTTTCCGTTCCTGCCCAACTCAAATCAACGCCACAGTCCATTCTCGGCTCAAGCCCACCGCCGAAATGTAAGAAACGACTGGCGAAACTGCAACGCCGAGCGACCATTGTCGTATTGTTTAATTCTTGATTGCTTTCGTATGGCGGCTACTACTTTATGACAGCTTATGACGAATCTCACTATCTCGGCTTATGCGTGTAGTGGTAAAGATAATTTCAATTCGGCCAATCTACTTCGGCTATCAAGTTTTTGAATTCGGGGTTGGACGAAATAAGCCGCTCAAACAGTTCTGCACCTATCGGGGTTTGCATAATTTCTTTAAGACGTAACCATTTTGCAGTTTCGTCGTTGTTCGCTCGGAGTTTGTCAGTATACAGATATTCGAAATATGTATATATCGATTGAAGAGCGTTGATGTCGTGAGCGATGCGCGCGTTAAGGCTTGTACCGTTGCAATAGCCGACGCTAAGATCGTAGAAGTGGGTGAGGTTGGCGACATCGGGATATGTTCCTTTAAGAAACAGCTTGCGCATAAAGTCGTTCTTCTGTAAATCGCTCCTATGCATGGCAACAGTTTCTTTGAACGAGATCTCGTTTTCTATTTGAGCGAAGTCGTGTATGAGCAGCATATCTAAGATCTCGCGTTTGTTATATCCGTCTTGATTGTAAGCTTCGGGAAGGAAGAACATTGCGAGCATCCACGCCCCGAACATATGTTCGGATATGCTTTCTGGGTCTTTGACTCTGTTGTGCCACTGCGAGCGCTTGACGTATTTGAGACCTTGAAGTTTGTTGTACAGCAAAGTTGCGACATCTAGGCGGCCCTTGTCGATGTACATTCGAAAATCGTCGTCGACGCTTTCCAGATAGTCTCTGATTTTCTGCGAAGAATAATTGTGCGGTTTTGTTTTGTAATCGGACAGATATTTTTGTGCGCGGCGAACATACCCGTCGATGTCGTAGTATATGGGTTTTTTGTTGTTGCTCTGTATGCGCGCCTGCAGCAGCATAAGAAGCGTGATGAGATTGTTCTCGACGAATTTATCGTTCTTTTGGTTCAGAGACGCTTCGACTCTGGCGCACAGTGCTTTTATGGCTTTCTCTCCGGTTGCGTAATCAATGTCAAGATTGCATGTATTGTGTCCGCCGACTTGATACCCATCGTCGAAATATTCCACCGTAGCGCCACGATTGACGGCGTTGGCTATATCGTTTGTTATTACCAAACACAGGTATTCGTCGAGCATATTCGCTTGATCGTGGTACATTAGGCCGGTGCAAACCGATCTGAAAAGCATATGATTGTCAAGGTTTTCCTGCGTCTGTTTATTGTTGCCGGTGACGAGCGGTTTAAGCGAGGTGAGTAGTCCGGTTAAAAAAGTAGTGGCGAAGTTTTTAATGTCGCGGCTGTCGAAATTCATTCGACCTAGCCAGTATGCCGCATTGCACTTTTGTCTGACATTAAACCCTTCGTACTTCGACGCGATAAATTCCTCGTATGTTCTTTGCAGTTCGTAATTGTTGTTGAGCGCGGAAACTATAAATTGGTTTGCCGTCGAAGTAAGTATCACCTTGAAAAAGTCGTAATTTTTTAGCGCGGCATAGTTCTGTATCTGCCTTATAAAGTAGTGGGCTATTAGGTAGCCGAGATATGTGTGATGCTTGTTTGGGAACGACCAAATTCGTCCGTCGTAATCCGACTCGGACTGCATCGCACCGTCGAAAAAGATGTAGGCAAATAGATTGCGCGCGACATCGTTTACACGATCGTCATCGTAATTGTATTCTTTGCTTATGAACCGATAATACATATCGCTTACCGATCCGATTTCGTCATATGACGTCATTTCGTGCGAGATAAGCCGAACAAGGAAGATATCTATCTCAGTGTATTTCAGTCGTTTAAGTTCGTTGTACAATATAGGCGGATCGAAATGCTCGTCGGTATACATCTCGGCAATGCATTCGATGAGGTGCTTGACTTTGTTTTCGTCCTCGACGGGAATGGCGTCGAGCTTGATAAAATAATCATCGCGCGGCGCACCGGCTATTGCAATAAATTTTTTGAGCCGCGAAGCGACGTTGATAAGTCCGGTATCTATTGCGACGATGCGACCGTAATTGCCGTATGTTTTGAATATATCGAATACAATCTTTTCGGGGAATACACGTGCAAAACCGTATTCGCGCACGCCCTCGAGCATAACGACCGGGCGCACATCCTTGTGTTTTTTGATGTAATCGAAGTATACCGAAAGATCGTCACGTATGTTTTTTTCCATAGCCGCACCGACATTCGCCGCGTCGCTGTACTCGTACTTTTCGTAGTAGCCCGAAGACAAATATACGGGTAATGCGTCAGTTTCTCCCGCAACGAATTTCTCGAGCAATTTCAAAAACACGAGCTGTACCAACATATTCTTGCCTATACCTGGACGTCCGTGGATGCGAAATGTGTGTGTGCCGTCAGCGAGCCTATTGACCGCCAAACCTATATAATCCGTATCCGGATCGAGCCGCGTATTCTTGTAAGAGCCACCGGCGATAAGAGAAAACATTTTGTTTGCGGATACGCAGAACTTGTCGAGTTCGTCCGCAGTTGTTATTCGATTCGACAGGCAGTACGAAAACTTACGGGAAATGTCTTTGACGTAATCAGCTATTTCTTTGCGGGACATTTCGGCATTTGACTGTATATCGAACAGCGGAGACATTGATACGACCAAATCCGAAAGAGCGCGCGGAAGATCGTCCATTACGTCGATCCATTGCTTGCACCTCAGGTTGTATATGAGATTTTCGTTAAACTCGAAATTCGTTAAGCGCAAAACTTGAATATTCTTTTTCATAGAAAAAGCCGCGCTGACTTCGGCGGAAACTTCGTCCGACTTGTCGGAGTCCGGCGATGCGATGAGAACAAACGATGTGCAATCTGTTATCGCGCGTATGACTTCGCCTCTGTAATCCGCGCCGCCCTTGATGTCGCGCGGGGCAATCCAGCATCTTATTCCGTTGCTTTCCAAATGTCGGCAAACTTCTTCCGCTTTTGTGCGATTAACCGACGAGTAGCTTATAAATGCGAATTTTTCCACCGTATTCTCCGTATCAAATGTTTATTAGATATTGTTAATAATTTTATCATATAAAAAACGATTTTGCAAGTATTATGTAATAAATCGTAGTTATGTGTCGATAGATTCAAATATAAAGCCGAATGGAAATAGAAGACAGACAATCATAGTAAAACGTGGATTGTTCACAGTGCGGTATGCGTTATGATGTTCTTACTATTAAAGTATCGGCTTATCGAAATTTGATCGGTGGTAGCTTAAAAAGTGCGTATATTCTATGAATTTTATAAACAGCACAAAGACTAGTTGGAGCGAAAGACTGTTTTTAGGTCCATCCAAACAATATAAAAAATCGTTTTTCAAATTTTACTCGAAATACAGTAAAGTCGTTTCCTCCGTATAGAATGGTCAGCGGTTCAAAATCCAAACGGGGCAATCTCTTGTTAGAAAAAGCTCGCACGGATAAATATTATCTATATTACTGAACAAGTCACCATTTTGCGCCATTCGCATATGTTTTTCAGTCTATAATTTTTCGTTATCTTTGCAGAGAACAGTGGCAAAATAGGAGAACGTTTTATGTTTTCTCATGAAAATATTCCTTCTCCTAGGTCTAGCCTTGACAAATGTATTATATTGTCTATTCGAGTATCTTTTGCGAAGCGATAGTTTGAAATGTACGGCAACTTGACGATCGACGGCTAACTCCGCTTAGAAGTCGTCTGATTTGAGCCAATTGTTATTGCTGACAAAGAGTATAATTATCCGATGGTAAAATCAAACATCAATTCGTTGCTTAACTTACTGCTCGAACAAAAATCAAACGTCAAAAAAAGCATAGCTAATATTATGAAAGCGATAGAAGAAGGCTTTATTTACGATGTAAGTAACAGCTCGATGATTTTCCGCAAAGATATTGGTCGAACAGTACAAGTAAGAGAACGGCATAATGTGATAAGAAGCTATGGAATATTTGATAAGCGGGTATACGCGACCTTTCGCCGCAACTTTTAATAGACTTAATTTTGAACCGAATAAAATTGTTTGACGACGAAATAATAGTTTGTTTCAACTACTCGAACAAACAAAATCCCGAAGATCCGATACCGATAATCGTGATTTTATTTTGCAAGAAAAATATACTTTGCGAGTAAGTACTGTGCTCATAATCGTTACAATGAAATTGTGACACAATAAAACCCAATCAAACTTTTGTTTAGTTCGACTGGGTCGTGTTTTGGTACACCCTCGGAGACTCGAACTCCGGACCCACTGATTAAGAGTCAGTTGCTCTACCAACTGAGCTAAGGATGCTCAAAAGCTATTTAATATTACCATAATAAGATGCCGTTGTCAAGAATTTTACCGTAATTTAAATGCAAAAATTTTATTTTGTGTCGTAGATAGACATATACGAATGGGGACGGTTATACCGCGAATTTATATACAAAAAAATTTAATAAATTTTTTAAAATTCATGCTTAAAACGGCGTGTTTTTTCTTGACAAAGTTAAATATATGTTGTATAGTATTTAAGCTATTGAAGTAGGTTATGGACCTTTAGCTCAGTTGGTTAGAGCAACCGGCTCATAACCGGTTTGTCCGGGGTTCAAGTCCCTGAAGGTCCACCATGTGGCCCGGTAGTACAGTTGGTTAGTACGCCAGCCTGTCACGCTGGAGGTCGAGGGTTCAAGTCCCTTCCGGGTCGCCATATCTTGCCTCGGTAGCTCAGTCGGTAGAGCAAGGGACTGAAAATCCCTGTGTCGGTGGTTCGATTCCGCCCCGAGGCACCACAACCTACTCAGTGCACGCCGAAGTAGCTCAATCGGTAGAGCAACTGACTTGTAATCAGTAGGTTGCGGGTTCAAGTCCCATCTTCGGCTCCAAATCGGTCTGTAAGTCGTATGACATGCGGGTCGATTTTTTAGTATGTAAAGCAAAAGGGACTTGAACCCGAGTGGGCGCGAGCGAAAAAACAAACAGCACGGTGTGCTGTTTGTCGCGAGCGTGCGAGCGGCTATGCCGCGAAGCGGGCGGATCGCAGAGCGATACGCGCCAGTCCCATCTTCGGCTCCAAATCGGTCTGTAAGTCGTATGACATGCGGGTCGATTTTTTAGTATTTAGTAGGTATTTGAAGTTCATGCAGTTAATCAACCGTGTGGTGTTGAATTGTTATCGCGCATAGCAGATTGCTAATTGTACCGTCAAAGTATTGCAATATATGCGTTTATGTGGTATCATCGATACAGTTATCGCACGGAGGATAAAACGTGAATTCGCCACAAGACATAGCCGATATATATAAAGCTAAAACAGCTGTTTCCAAAGTTTCCATGCCGTGGCACAAGATGCTGATATCTGCGGTGCTAGCCGGGGCGTTCATTGCCTTGGGCGGCGCGCTCGCCACTATTGCTGGTTCGGGATTTTCGGGCATGCAGTCAAGCTTGATAAAAGGCGCTGTGTTCCCGTTGGGGCTTATGCTCGTAGTAATTTGCGGGGCGGAGCTGTTTACAGGAAACAGTTTGCTTATAGCGCCGTTGTTCAACAAAAACATCAAGCCCGCCGCCATGCTCAAAAATTGGGGCATAGTTTATCTCGGAAATTTTGTAGGCGCTGTCATTATCGCAGCTTTGGTTGTATACGGTAAAGCTTATACGGGCAATGCGGCGGACTCAGCGGCGACGCTCGTTACGGCTAAAAGCGATGCGAATTTCGGCGTCATGCTTTTAAAAGGCATACCGTGCAACATGCTTGTTTGTCTTGCGGTGTGGGCGGCTATGGCGAGCAAGTCCGCAAGCGGCAAAATACTTGCCGTGTATCTTCCCGTATTCGCGTTTGTCGTATGCGGTTTCGAGCACAGCATAGCGAACATGTTTTACATAACCGCTGGATTTATGTCTACGGGCGGATGGGGGTTGAATTTCGGTAACGCCTTGCTCAACGGACTGCTTGCCCCGACCATCGGGAATATTATAGGCGGTGCGCTCATAGCTATAGCGTTTTGGTGGTTGTATTTTAAAAGACCCAAAGTTGTCGCCGAAGAAAATACAGAAGAAGATAAAAACAAATGACCGTGCTATTTCGCTTTGCGCAAAGGGCGATAGTCTATAAAGCCTTGCAATACAATGTTATAAGCGATACTTATTTAAAGGCAGTCCGTAACCTTCCTTATTATAATGAAGAACGCAGATTTCGGAGAGGGTGATTGATCAGAATGAACGAGTTGTTGCTCATTATTACCGTTGTGCTTATTTTCGGCGCGGTGTTGCTCGCATATAAGTTCTTTGGCAGATCGGGGCTGTACGGCATGACTTGCATTGCCACTGTTCTTGCAAACATCGAGGTGCTGATATTGATCCGCGCTTTCGGTATGGAGCAGACGCTCGGCAACGTTATGTTCGCAGCCACTTTTCTTATTACAGACATCCTGTCCGAATGCGAAGGTAAAAAGGCGGCAAACAAGGCTGTGGTCATAGGCGTGTTTTCGTCGCTGTTTTTTCTCGGTGTAACGCAGTGCTGGCTGCTGTTCGAGCCGAGCGACGGCGATACGGCATTCGGCGCTATAACCGCTATCTTTTCCCAAGCGCCGCGCATGATATTCGCTTCGCTCGCCGTGTATGTCGTAAGTCAGTTTTTCGACGTGTGGCTGTATCACAAATGGTGGGCTTTTACCGAAAAACGCTTCGGCGACAGGCGAAGATTTCTTTGGCTTAGAAATAACGGTTCTACGCTTGTCAGTCAGTTGATCAACTCGTTTTTATTAACGTTTTTTGCATTCTTGGGCACGTATGATATCGTTACGCTGTTGCAGATATTTGCGTCGGGATATGTCATATATGTCTTTACCGCGCTGTTGGATACCCCCGCGTTGTACTTGGCGCGTAGGATAAGCGACGGCAAAAAACGCGCGTTGCCATTAATGGCTTGCGAACTAAATTAATCGTAATCACATATTTATCATAAGATCGACGCGCATATGCATTTTACGATGCGACGTTACTATGCGCTAAATATATCAAACAACGAATTTCGGTCCGTTGAATCTTTTACGTTGCGTTTCGTCGAGTTTATCGAAAATAACTTTGTCAAATGAATCGAGACTGCCGTATAGGTATGTTCCGTCTCTTTTGTCGAGTTTGGTGCTGTCTATCAACAGTATGCGTACTGCCGAATTTTCAAAAGCTATGCGCTTTAATTCGCGCTGGTCGATCGATTTTTCGTATGCGTCCGTACCTTTTACCGCTGCGCACGAAGAGAGCATGAGATCGAAAGAAAACGTTCTGAGTTGATTTGCCGTCCAGCTTCCCGTAATGGAAACGCTTGCGAGCGAAATGTTGCCGCCTAATATCATCAGATTGATGTTTTCTATCCGAGACAGTAATATGGCAGTCTGCAGATTGTTGGTAACTACCGTTTTGTGCGCGAGTTCCAGCCGCTGGGCGAGGGCGAGCGCCGTGGACGAACTGTCGATGAACACCGATTTAAATTCGGGTATATGCGCGATAGCTTTGGCGGCTACGGCTTCTTTTTGCCGCGCGTTCACATTCATTCTGACAAACAATGATATTTCGTCTGCTACGTCAACCAATATCGCGCCGCCGTGATTTCGTTTTATCACGCCCAGCTTTTGCATATCGGCAAGATCGCGCCGCACCGTCGCTTCGCTCACATACAATGCGGCTGCGATTTCGCTTACCTTGATGTTTTTCTGTTGTTTGAGAATTTTAAGTATGTTATTCTGCCGTTCGTTATAAATCATGACAGTGCCTCTCAAATATTGCTCGTTTATGCTCGTATTATAGTACAAAAATAATGAATTGTCAATATATCGATCATATTTGCTCAAAATATTGATTATTTGCTCAAATATGTTATAATGCAAGCAAATAAATTCAATCGATAAAACGATTTGCCGCGATCATCTGTCTTTAGAGCGGCAACATCGTTTCGGGGCGAGTAAAAATGTACAGACTTGCAATAGATATAGGGGCGTCGAGCGGGCGGCATATAGTCGGGCGCATGGACGGAGGGAAATTGATCACCGACGAGGTTTATCGATTTGACAACGGTGTCAAGAATGCGCGCGGCAGTCTCACTTGGGATATACGCGAATTGTTTGACAATGTTGTTGCGGGTATTCGCGCGGCGTTTGAAAAGTACGGCAATATCCGGAGCGTCGCTATCGACACATGGGGCGTGGATTATGTGTTGATGAACGGAGACGACGAAATATTGCCGTGCTATTCGTATCGCGATCCGCGCACCGAAAAAGCCGTATCGTATGTACATGAGCGCGTGCCGTTTGCGAAGCTGTACGCTCGTACCGGCATACAGTTTCAGCCGTTCAATACCGTATATCAGCTTTGCGACGATCTGTTGAACGGACAGCTCGACGGCGCGACTGACTTTTTGATGATACCCGAATACTTGACGTATAAGCTTACGGGAGTTAAGCGGCGCGAGTATACAAACGCCACGACGACGGGGCTTGTGAGCGGAGAAACGGGAGAATACGACGGCCAATTGATAAGCGCTTTGGGCTTGTCGTCGCAGTTGTTCGATAAACTGAGTAGACCGGGAACTATCGTCGGCAGACTTAAGCCCGAAGTGCGTAACGCGGTAGGCGGCGATTGCGACGTAATGCTGTGCGCGAGCCACGACACTGCGAGCGCCGTGGAAGGCATACCTATGGACGGCGATCAGCCGTATATTTCGAGCGGCACATGGTCGCTTTTGGGCGTCAAAGTTCCCAAAGTCATTGCGGACGAAAACAGCCGTGTTGCAAACTACAGCAATGAGGGCGGAGTGGGATATATCCGCTATCAAAAAAACATAATGGGCATGTGGGTGGTAAACAGATTGCGCAACGAGTTATGCCCGAACAAACCGTGGAACGAGATAACGGCAGAAGCGAGCGTGAGCAAATTCACCGAATATGCCGATATCAACGACAGAGTATTTTTGTCGCCCGAAAGCATGGTGTCGGCATTTGACGGCGTGTTGAAGCAAAAGCCCAAGTGCGCCGCAGACTATTTTAACAGCGCATATATTTCGCTTGCGCATAGTTATAAACAAGCGATAGCCGAGCTTCAGACCAATACGGGCAAGCGTTACGATCGATTATATATAGTGGGCGGCGGCGCTAAAAACTCGTATTTGAACTCGCTCACGGAAAAAATATGTGGTGTGGAAGTCATCGCGCTGCCGATAGAAGCTACGGCGATAGGCAATTTGAAAATTCAATTTTCGGAGGGTAAATAATGTACGAATACGCAAAAAAGGAATACGCCGCTATAGGCGTTGATACGGAACGCGCGCTCGACGCGCTCAAAAATATACCTGTAAGCGTGCACTGCTGGCAAGGCGACGACGTCATAGGTTTTGATGGCAGCGATTCGCTCAGCGGCGGTATTCAGACAACTGGCAATTATCCCGGAAGAGCGGTCGGATTCGAGCAGCTCAAGTCGGATATAGCGCAAGCATTTGCGCTCATGCCCGGCAAGAAACGGCTCAATCTTCATGCGAGCTATGCCGTATTGAACGGGGACGATAAAGACCGCGACGAGTACGCGCCCGAGCATTTTGCGCCGTGGACGAAATTTGCTAAGAAGATCGGTCTCGACGGTATAGATTTCAACCCCACTTTGTATGCTCATAAAATGGTAAAAGACGGGCTTACTCTGTCATCGCCCGATGAGCGCGTTCGCAAATTTTGGATAAAACATTGCATAGCGTGCATAAAAATTTCCGAATATTTTGCAAAAGAGTTCGGCACGCGCACGCTCATGAATATTTGGATACCAGATGGATTTAAGGATATCCCCGCCGACAGATTGTCGCCCAGACTGCGGCTTAAAGACTCTCTCGACCAAATACTGTCTGTAAAGTACGACAAGAGCAAAGTTGTGATAGCGGTGGAAAGCAAAGTTTTCGGCATAGGTTTGGAAAGCTATACCGTAGGAAGCAACGAGTTTTACCAAAACTACGCCGCAAGAAACGGGGTGTGCTGTTTGCTCGACAACGGGCATTACCATCCGACCGAATATGTAAGCGACAAGATACCCTCGTTACTCGCATTTTACGATACGGTGGCGCTTCACGTTACGCGCGGCGTGCGTTGGGATTCCGACCACGTAGTGCTTTTTGAGGACGAGCTCAAGGAGATAGCCAAGGAGATAGTGCGTAACGACGCGATCGATAAAGTAATAATCGGTCTCGACTACTTCGACGCGAGCATCAACAGACTGTCCGCTTGGATAACGGGGCAGCGCGCTATGCAAAAAGCGTTGTTGTATGCGCTGTTGACAAATCACGACGAGCTTAAAAAATTGCAAGACGCTCACGACTTTACCGCGCTCATGGTGAAACAAGAAGAGTACAAGACCATGCCGTTCGGCGCGGTATGGGATGAGTATCTCAAGCGCGAAAACATTGAAAAAGACTATTTGACCGTCGTAAGACAATGCGAACGGAAATAAATATAAAAACCAAATAAGGAGCAAATAAAAAAATGGCAAACAGATTCATACTCAACGAGACCGCATATTTCGGCAGCGGCGCGCGCAAGGAACTGAAAAACGAGATCGCGAGACGCGGTTTTAAAAAGGCTTTTATTGTTGCGGACAAAGACCTTGTAAAATTCGGCGTGGTCAAAATGGTAACCGACGAATTGTCCGACATCGCGTACGAGATATTCACGGGATTCAAAGCCAACCCGACCGTAAAAAACGTAAAGGACGGTGTTGCGGCATTCGGCACTGTAGGTGCGGATTTTATAATAGCGATAGGCGGCGGCTCTGCGATAGATACGTCTAAAGGCATAGCTATAGTTGCCAATAACCCCGAGTTTGCCGACGTCGTTTCTCTCGAAGGCGTTGCGGACACAAAAAACAAGTGTGTTCCCATCATAGCATTGCCGACCACTGCGGGAACAGCCGCCGAGGTAACTATCAATTACGTTATAACAGACGAGTCTACGGGTAGGAAAATGGTTTGTGTAGACCCCAACGACATCCCCGTGCTTGCGATAGTGGACGCGGAACTCATGTACACAATGCCCAAAGGTTTGACTGCGGCTACGGGAATGGACGCGCTTACGCACGCCATAGAGGGATATATCACAAAAGGCGCATGGGAACTTTCCGACATGTTCGAGTTAAAGGCGATAGAGCTTATCTCCGCCAACCTCCGTGCCGCTGCAGCCGACGGTAAAGACAAAACGGCGCGCGAAAATATGGCGCTTGCTCAGTATGTGGCGGGAATGGCGTTCAGTAACGTGGGACTCGGTTGTGTGCATTCCATGGCGCACCCGCTCGGCGCACGGTTCGATATAGCGCACGGAGTTGCAAATGCGTTGCTGTTGCCTATAGTAATGGAATACAATATGCCTTCGGCAAAAAAGAAATACTGCGATATAGCAAAAGCCATGGGCGTTGATATTTCGGGCATGAACGAAGATAATGGCGCTAAAGCCGCAGTCGATGCAGTGAGAAAACTGTCGCTCGATCTCGGCATACCGCAAACGCTCAAGGAGATAGGCATTCCGTCGGACGCGCTCGAACAGCTTTCCAAGGATGCTTTCGCCGATGTTTGCACGGGCGGCAATCCGAGAGAGATCACCGAAAAAGGTATTCTCGAGCTTTACAAAAAGGCGTATTGAGGTGCGGAAATGGGATTTTTAGACGAGATCAAAAAGGCGGGCAAAGACATTAAACGCGCTTTTAAGGATGTTTTGTCCGCACCGTTCGTAAAAGAGATGTGCGACACTACCGCCAATATGTACAGACTGGGCTGGGACGAACGCAACGGCGGCAATATAAGCTATATGCTCGACGAGGCGGAAGTCGGGGAATACCTTGACATCAATAACGTAATTCGCAAAATACCGCTCGCCGGCGTCAATGAAGCGAACTTCGACGTTGCGCCGCTAATAGGCAAGATATTCATAGTTACCGGCACGGGCAAATACTTCAAGAATGTCAAGGACGATCCCGAAACAAATCTCGGAATAATCCGCGTTGCAAAAGACGGCGTGGAGCTTTTATGGGGCTACAAGGACGGCGGCAGACCTACGAGCGAGCTCCCCAGCCATTTGATGTGTCATATGGCGCGGCTCAAGATAGATCCGCAAAACAGAGTTGTCATGCATTGTCATCCCACTAATACGCTCGCCATGAACTACGTGCACGAGCTCGACGAAAAGAAGTTCACTCACACTTTGTGGGAGATGTGCACAGAGTGTATAGTGGTCTTTCCCGACGGAGTGGGCATTTTGCCGTGGATGCTTTGCGGCACTAACGATATAGGCGTGGCAACGTCCGAAAAAATGTCCGAGTTCCGCTTGGTCATATGGGCAATGCACGGCATATACGGTGCGGGCAAGACCATGGACGAGACGTTCGGCTTGATTGAGACGGTGGAAAAAGCGGCGCAGATATACATGCTTACGTGCAACAGACCGCGCATAAACACCATTAAAGACGAAGATATGGTAAAGCTTGTCGAACTTTTCGGCGTCGAGTACCGCAAAGATTTTCTCGATCTTTGATGTATTCGATATAACAAATAAAAAACAGAGCAAGATCGATCACGGTTTTGCTCTGTTTTTATATACGGCGGCATTCGCTCGTTGAGAAATGGGCGAGTATCGAATAAACAAAAAAAGAACGCTTATAGCGTTCTTTGGAGCGGAAGACGAGACTCGAACCCGCGACCCTCACCTTGGCAAGGTGATGCTCTACCAACTGAGCCACTTCCGCAAAATATGTATTGCTGTCAAACAGCTTTATAAGGATATCATTTATGTATCGGGTTTGTCAAGCATTTTTTATTAAAATCTTTTAATTTAGTTAAAAATGTTTGACAATGTCGCAAAGATAGTTTATAATCTTTTTGTAACATAAGGAGGTGTATTATGGCTGTTCCCAAGCACAAAACATCTAAGCAACGTTCGCATACGCGTGGTTCGCAATGGAAGTTGTCGGGACCGAATTTGATTGAATGTTCGCAATGCCACCAGCTTGTTCAATATCACCGTGTTTGCTCTAATTGCGGATATTACGACAACGAGCTTAAAATCGACAAAAATCAAGGTAACGACTAAAATTTACCCCGTTTTATCGGGGTTTATTTTTATGTAACAAAGTTTCGTTCGCTGCTTTTAAAGAGCGGCGAAACTTTGTTATTGTAAAGTGTAGTCTACTTGTTTTTGTCGAAGATTTCATATAAGGATTTTCATAATGAAAATATTGATAGATATAGGCGGGTGCGACAATCCGCAAAAAATGATAGACGGTGTGGTCTGCGCCGCAAAACAGTTTTCCGACTATACTATGGTGATAGTAGGTGATTCTTCTTTTATTAATGACAGGCTCGGTTCTTGCGCACCCGCCAATATTATCGTCGAGCATGCGCCCGACGTAATAACCAATGACGATGTTCCGACGCAGGCTATAAGAAAAAAGCCCGACTCGTCTATGGTAAGATCTATAAACATGCTCAACGGCTCTGACGACGTTATAGGGCTTGTAAGCGCAGGTAGCACGGGCGCTTTACTCACTTGCGCGACTTTGCTTGTGCAGCGCATAAAAGGCGTGAGCCGTCCCGTGCTCGCGTCGCTCATGCCGACGGCGGTTGACGGCAAGCTTGTCTGCATAGCGGACAGCGGCGCAAACGTCGATTCAAAGCCCGAGTACTTGGCGCAGTTCGCGCTCATGGCTACGGCTTACGTTAAGACAATGTTCGATATAAAAGATCCCAAAGTAGGACTTTTGTCCGTGGGAACGGAGGATAAAAAGGGCGACGAGCGCACAAAGGCGGCGTTTTCTTTGCTTAAAGAACTGCCCATCGATTTTGTTGGCAATATGGAAGCGCGCGACGCGCTTTCGGGCGAGTACGACGTAGTTGTTTGCGACGGCTTTTCGGGCAATGTTCTATTAAAATCCACGGAAGGCACGGCAAAACTGGTAGTAGGAATGCTCAAGCAGTCCATCATGTCATCCGCGTCCGCCAAGATAGGCGCGTTGTTCATGAAAAAAGCGCTAAAGTCGTTAAAGTCCAAAATGGACTATCACGCATACGGCGGCGCGCCGTTTTTGGGCGTGAAAAAGTTGGTAGTCAAGACTCACGGCTCGTCTAACGAAGTATCTACGAGCGTATCCATAGCCAATATCATAAAGATGCATCGCGGCAATATTCTCGAAGACATCAAGTCGGGCATCGCCGACGCTCTCGATAAAGGCGAGCAGATAGGCGAAAGCGGAGCGAAAGAGTGATAGATCCCGAGCTTTGCGCGGCGCTGTCCGCATTGGGATATACGTTCAAGAACGAAGATCTTCTGCAGACCGCATTTACGCACTCGTCTTACGTAAACGAGCATAAAGCTGAGAGCAACGAAAGATCGGAGTTTTTGGGTGATTGCGCGCTTAATTTCATAGTCGGAGAGTATCTTTACGAAACATACCCCGATTACGGCGAAGGGTTGCTGTCGGCGCGTCGTGCGGCTACGGTTTCGCGTGCGCCGCTTGCAAGACTTGTGGACGAATTGGGGCTTTTGCGTTATCTGCGTGTGGGCGCTGGCGTAAATAAGTCGGCGTTTTCCGATAAAACTCGGTCTGACCTTTTCGAGGCGCTTGTCGGCGCGGTATATGCGGACGGCGGAATGAATGCGTGCAGAATGTTTTTGGCGCGCAATTTCTTTGATAAAGTCAAACCCGAACGCGATTACAAAACGGAATTGCAAGAACTTGCGGTAAAGCGCGGTTGTAATGTCGTGTACAAAGTAAATGATTCGGCAAACGGTTTTACCGCCGTCGTATCGGTGGGCGGCGATAAGTTTACCGGAAAAGGAAACACCAAGCATGCCGCCGAGATAGATGCGGCGCGGCACGCTCTTGCCAAAGCGTAAAAAGCGTAAAATACGACTGCTTACGGCAACTGAATATCGCTCGATCAAATTCGGCATAATCAAACATGATAAATTGTTTGATTTTTTTTTGCGCCCGTGATATACTGTACTGCGGATATGTAGGCGGTCTTTCTGTGCGTGCGCAATGCAATAAGCGTGCGCCGATCGTAAGATCGAACTAATAAAACGTATTTCGGGAACTCGCATTGAAATTCAAAAAGCTGTCCCTATTGGGATTCAAATCCTTCGCAAACAAGCTTGAGGTCAAGTTCGGCGAAGGCATAACGGCTATCGTCGGACCGAACGGCTGCGGTAAAAGCAACATCGCGGACGCGGTGCGTTGGGTATTGGGCGAGCAGTCGGCTAAGCTTTTGCGCGGCGATAATATGCGCGACGTTATTTTCAAGGGTTCGGAAAAGCGCAGCGCGCTTTCGTATGCCGAAGTTTCGCTCACTTTCGATAATAAAAACAAGTCGCTGTTTCCGTCATACGATTACGAGGAGGCGGTCATCTCGCGTAAGCTCTTTCGTTCCAACGAGAGCGAATATTACCGCAACGGCAATCCGTGTCTACTGCGCGATATTTCGGAAATGTTGCGCGACGCGGGTTTTGCCCGAGAAGGTTATACCATAATCGGACAAGGCAAGGTAACGGAGCTTATACACTCCAAACCCGAGGACCGCAGAGCGATATTCGAAGAAGCGGCGGGAATAAGCAAGTACAAGTTCAAAAAGAACGAAGCGGAACGTAAAAATGCTCGCACGCGCGAAAATTTAATGCGCATAGACGACGCTATGGCGGGCGATCTTGCGCGGCTCGAGCCGCTTGCCAAACAAGCGGAAAAAACAAGGCAGTGGCGCGAGCTTAAAGAAAGGCTCAAGTACCACGAAATAAATTTTTACATAAATCAGTACGAAACGGCGGCGGATACCAAGGACAAGCTCAGCGCCGTAATTAACGGTATTGACGCGCAGATAGCGGCAAAGCAAAGCGAGTACGAAAGCGCAACGGAAGAATATAATACGGCGCGCGAAAAGTTGCGCACACTCGACGAGGACATAGAAGCGTACAGAAACGAGCTTATGGATCTGTCTGTCGATAAGGAGAAAGTCGCGGGACAGATACAGTTGGTTACGCAGCAGTTAAACAGTTTAAACGCGCAGATAGACAGCTTGACTACCGCTAATTACGAGCTTGGCAATAATTACAACTCTTTGACTATAACCGCAGAGCAAAAACAAGGCGAGTGCAATAAAAAGGCGGAGGAACTCCAAGCCGTAACGGAAGAGTTCGCCAAGCTAAACAGCGCTTATACCGAAGTTGCAAATCGCGTCGCCGAAGAGGAAGAAAAGATAGAACGCGCGCAAAAGGCGCTCATTAACGCTATGGAGCGGCGCATGGCTGTCAGCATGAGCATCGGCGAACTGACGTCGGAGCGGGCAAGCCTTACCGATCGCTTGGAAGTTTTGAAAGCTCAGTTATCCGAATATACCGATAGGATATGTTCCGATGAAGGGGCTTTGTCCGCGCTTGCCGACGAACTCACGTCGCTTGCTGCGGAAAAGGACGGACTGTGCGGCGAAAAGACGGAGACAGCCAAGCTGTATACGGAATGTTCGGAGAGACTCAAGACACTGGTATCCGAGCTAAGCGACGCCAAGCAAGAGTATTCGGCTACCGAGTCGAGGCGTAAAACGCTTGCCGATGTTCGCGCGTCCATGGAGGGATACGCATATTCGGTCAGAAAGCTCCTTGCCGACGCAAAGACGGACGGACGCATAGGTCGCGCGCTTATGGGCGTTGTCGGTCAGATATTGAACGTTAAAGAAGGATTCGAGACCGCGATCGAAATGGCGCTCGGTTCTGCCGTCAACAATATCGTTACAAAAGACGAAGACGACGCCAAACTTTTGATAGGATATTTAAAGGAAAAACGCTACGGAAGAGCGACGTTCTTACCTATCACGGGCTTTAAATCACGTTCGCTCGATCCCGCGCTATTGTCGCTCGTTGGAAGATATTCGGGCTGTTACGGCATAGCGTCGGATGCGGTAACTTACGACAGCGCTTTCGAGACGATAGTAAGCGGACTGTTGGGCGGTACGGTCATAGTTGATAATATGGATACGGCAGTAGCGCTCGCCAAAGAAAGCAATTACGGTTTTCGTATAGTAACGCTTGACGGCGATGTAATATATCAGCACGGATCTATCACGGGCGGCAGTAAAAAGACTGACGCAACGAGCGTGTTTTCGCACGAGCGCGAACTTAAAGAAATGACAGCGACCGTAAGCGAGCTCAAGTCGCGCATAGAACGGTTGCAGCAAGAACACGACGCGTTATCGACAAAAGCCGACGACTGCAATAAGCGCGTCAGAGCTTTGACAGAGGATATACACGAGTACGAGGTTGCCGAAGCCGCAAAAAGCATCGAATACAATAAGCTTGCGGACGAACTGCAGTCGCTTAAGCAAAACAAAGCGGCGGCGGAAACCATGATCGGCGGCATAACCGAACGGTTGGAAGTCATAGCGGGCGATATCGCGGCTATAGAACAGTCTCAAGACGAATTGACGCCCGAAAACGGCAATGAAGAGACCGAGCGCGTTCGCAAAGAACTAGAAGCAATGCGCGCGGAGCGTGATAAACTTCACGACGAAGTTACCGTCAAAAACTTGCGCAAAGTTACTCTGCAGATGGATATCGACAATCTAAAGTCGGAAATATCTCGGCTTAAAAGCGAAGCGGTGTCCACACAGCAGCGCATAGAAAACAACAATATGGCTATCCTCGGCAACAACCGAGCAATAGAAGTCAACGAGGCGGAGATACGCAAGCTCACCGAAAGTCATTCGGGCGGTAACGAGGTTCGGCGTAACGAGCTTAGAGCTACGCTCGACGATCTGTCCGACTACAAAGCGCGGCTTAACGAAAAAGTAGTGGAGACCGATCAAGCGCGCGTACAGTTTAGCGACGAGTGCTCCAAACTGACCGAGCAAAAGCACATGCAAGAGCTTTTGTTGACGCGTGTCGATTCGGATATGGACGCGATGCAAAGCAGAGTTTCGGAAGAGTACGGGCTTTGCTATGATGAGTGCTTGCCGTATAAGGACGAAAATTACGATCCCGAGAGCGGCAACGTCGAGATAATGAAGCTCAAACGCAGAATAAGCAATCTCGGCAGCATAAACGAAAACGCCATCGAAGAATCCAAAGAACTGTCCGCTGTCTATCACGAAAAAGAACTTCAGCGCGAGGACTTGGCTAAAAGTCTTGCGGACGAAGAGCGCATAATCAAAGAGATGTCGGACACCATGCTCCGAGACTTTAACGTGTGTTTTGAAAAGATAAGGACGAACTTCCGTGAGATATTCGTCAATCTGTTCAACGGCGGCGCAGCCGATCTCGTCCTCACCGAAAACGAAGATCCGTTATTGCGCGGCGTGGAAATAATGGCGCAGCCGCCGAGCAAAGGTCTGTTGTCCATATCGCTGCTGTCGGGCGGAGAGCAGACGCTTACCGCAATAGCCATACTGTTTGCCATACTAAAGCTCCGTCCCATGCCGTTCTGTCTGCTTGACGAGATAGACGCCGCCTTGGACGATGCAAACGTAGGGCGTTTTGCGTCGTATTTGAAGAACTTTTCCGCGCAAACGCAGTTTATAGTCATTACGCACAGAAAACCGACTATGGAACAAGCCGACTGCCTTTACGGCGTAACAATGGAAGAAAAGGGCGTATCCAAGATAGTGTCCGTCAAGCTGCAAGACGCGGTAGCCAACGCGACGGCGGCTAACGACTGACGCAATACTTTTATCGGGTGAGAAATGGGATTTTTTTCTAAGCTTAAAGAAGGTCTTAAAAAGACAAAAGAGGCAATAGCTTATAAGCTCAACAAATTGTTTACGGGCGGAGTATTGACCGACGATTTTTACGACGAACTTGAAGAAATATTATTGACAGCCGATATAGGCGCAGAGACAACCGAGACCGTAATGGATCGGCTTAAGGACGAAATAGACAAAAATCATGTTCGCAGCACCGATAAAGTCAGAGATATTCTGTTTGAAATATTGGTAGAGCTTCTCGAAGAGAACGAACCGCCCGAATACGAATATCCGCTTGTGATAATGCTGTCTGGCGTGAACGGCGTGGGTAAGACCACTGCAATAGGCAAGCTGGCGAAAAAATTCAAGAAGCAAGGAAAGTCTGTAACAATAGCTGCTGCCGATACGTTCAGAGCGGCGGCTTCCGACCAGTTGTCGGTGTGGGCGGAGCGCGCGGGAGTTAGGATAATCAAGCATACGGAAGGCGCGGATCCCGCGGCGGTCGTGTACGATGCGGCGCAAAGCGTCAAGAGCAAAAACGGCGACGTGCTTTTGATAGATACGGCGGGCAGACTTCACAACAAAAAGAACCTCATGGAAGAGCTCAAAAAGATATCGCGCGTCGTCGAGCGCGAACTGCCGCAGTCCATGATACTCAATTATATAGTGCTTGACGCCACGACGGGACAGAACGCAATATCGCAAGTGGATATATTTAACGAAGCAATAGATATCGACGGCATAATATTGACAAAGCTGGACGGCACGGCAAAAGGCGGCGTAGTGCTTGCGATAGCGGGCGAGCTGTCCGTACCCGTTGTGTATGTGGGCGTCGGCGAGGGTATAGACGACCTCGAAGACTTCGACGCTCGTGGTTTTGTCAACGGTATAATGGAATAGAGAGCTAAAACGCGGTGAAAGGCCGTGTTTTATAATGCAAAAATTATTTTAAAAATGCCGCTCAAACATTTGCCATTCGCATAAATATGTTATATAATATTGCTGTAAAGTAAATTTACTTTGCACTTGAGCTGTCAGACTATGCCTAAAGATCTCGAAATAAGCAGGCTTTGCGACGCATACGGCGCGTTGCTTACCGATAATATGTGCAGAGCCGTTAGGGAGTACTACGATTACGATATGTCGCTCGCCGAGATAGGCGAAGAGTTTGAAATAACGCGTCAAGCGGTGCTGTGCAGACTGAGGCAAGCCGAGGGCAAGCTCAAAGAATTCGAGGCGGCTATAGGCATGGTGAAAAGATCGGACGAGCTTTGCGTTCGATTGCAAGACGCGTTGTCGGTCATAGACGCGCGACCCGACGAAGCAAAGCGCATAATAAGCGATGCGGTGCGCGATCTTAGGGATATGAGGTAAAAATCAATGGGTTTATTTTCATCGCTTGCCGAAAAGCTCGGCAACGTATTTTCCAAAATAACGTCGAGAGGTAAGCTTACCGAAGGCGATATCAAGCAAGCTATGCGCGAGATCCGCATAGCGCTGTTGGAAGCCGACGTAAATTACGCGGTGGTAAAAGATTTTGTAGCGCGCGTGTCGGAAAAAGCCGTCGGCGAGCAAGTTTTAAAATCGCTTACGCCCGGTCAGCAAGTGGTAAAAATAGTAAACGACGAGCTTGTTGCGCTCATGGGATCTACAAACGCCAAGCTCGAAGTGTCGTCCAAGCCGCCTACGGTAATAATGATGTGCGGTCTGCAAGGCGCGGGCAAAACCACATTTTGCGGCAAACTCGCGAGCTATCTTGTAAAGCAAGGCAAAAAGCCTTTGCTTGCAGCGTGCGACGTATACAGACCTGCCGCTATCAATCAGCTTCAAGTAGTAGGGAAAAGAGTAAATGTTCCCGTATTCGAACAAGGCGCGGGCGATCCCGTTAAGATAGCCGCCGCAGCCGTAAAGGAAGCGGAACGGCTGGGACACGATACTGTCATCATCGATACAGCGGGTCGGTTGCATATCAACGAGCAACTGATGGACGAGCTTAAAAATATCAAGCAAAAGACGTCGCCCGTCGAAATATTGTTGACGGTAGATTCGATGACGGGTCAAGACGCAGTGAACGTCGCCAAAACTTTTAACGAAGAACTGGACATCACCGGCGTTATATTGACAAAGCTCGACGGCGATACGAGAGGCGGCGCGGCTCTTTCCATCCGTTCGGTTACGGGCAAGCCCATCAAGTTTTGCGGCACGGGCGAAAAGCCGACCGATATGGAGCCGTTCCATCCGGACAGAATGGCTTCGCGCATACTCGGCATGGGCGACGTGCTCACGCTTATAGAAAAGGCGCAAAACGCGGTGTCCGAAGACGAAATGCGCAAAATGGAAAAGCGTATCCGCGAAAACAAGTTTACGCTTGAGGACTTTTTGACGCAATTCAAATCGCTCGCCAAAATGGGCGATATAAACGAAGTCGTTGCAATGATCCCCGGCATGAGTAAAGCAAACGTCGATGCAAGCCAAATCGACGAGCGCATAAATAAGTACAAGTCGATCATTCTTTCTATGACGCCGCAAGAGCGCACTCATCCCGAAATAATCAAGTCGTCTCGCCGTAAGCGCATAGCCGCGGGCAGCGGAACGACGGTGCAAGAGGTAAACGCTCTGCTCAAACAGTACGACCAAACTCGTGAAATGATCAAGGTAGCCAACACGGGCAAAATGCCGCAAATGCAGCAAAAGGTAATTCGGCAAAAGCGTCGTTTCAGATAGCGTTCGGAATAGCCGAGCAAACACAGCAGATCGGGCGCGTTACGCGCTTGTGAATAAAAAACAACTTATTTCAAGGAGAAAATCATGGTAAAAATCAGACTTACACGCTTGGGCGATCATAAATCCCCCTTCTACCGTATAATCGTTGCGGATTCCCGCTCGCCTCGCGACGGACGCTTTATCGAAGTGCTCGGCACTTACGATCCGCACCTTGACGACGGACTTAAGCTCAATGTGGAAAAATCCAAGGAATGGATCAAAAACGGCGCGCAACCCACGGACACCGTAAGAGCGTTATTGGTCAAAGCGGGCGTTTTGGATACCAAAAAGTCCACGCAAAAGACCAAGGTCGAAAAGAAAAAGAAGGCGGAATAATAACTGATGACAGAACTTGTCAAATTTATGGTAACCGCGCTAGTGGATGACAAAGAACAAGTGTCGGTTACCGAGGACGGAGACGTTTTGACCGTCAAAGTTGCAAAGGACGATATAGGCAAGATAATAGGCAAGCAAGGCCGTATAATCAAGTCCGTACGTTCTGTGGTCAAAGCGGCGTCCGCCAAGCTCGGCAGAAATTGCACCGTCGAGATCGACGAATGACAAGCGCGCGGAGCTTTCCGTACATCGGATAGGCTGCGCGGCATAACTGATAATGCTTACGATAGGTCAAATACTTAAACCACAAGGCATACGCGGCGAAGTCAAGGTCAAACCGTTGACCGATGACCCGTCGCGTTTTGCGTGTTTGAAAACCGTATATATCGGAAACGGCATATACCGCCCCGATAAAGTGCGTTGCGCCGCCGAAGGCGTTTACATCAAGTTTGTCGGCATCGACGACAGAAACGCCGCCGAAAAACTGCGCGGGCTTATGATCGAGATAGATAGGGCGGCAGCCGTTCCGCTGTCGGACGGTGAATTTTATATTGCTGATCTTACCGGCAGCACGCTTGTCGCGCGTTCCCAAGACGGCGCAGACGTAACAATAGGCAAGGTACAGCGTATAGAATCGTTTGGCGCGGCGGACGTGTTTACCGTGTCGTGCGATGACGGCAGAACTATGACGTTTGCATTTGTCAAGACGCTCGATCCCATGTTCGACGGGGAAGACAAGCGTTTGTCCGTTTTGTTCGACAAACTAAAAGAGGTCGCCGTTTATGAGGATTAGGGCGCTCACTCTTTTTCCCAAGATGTTCGATTGCCTATATGAGAGCATAATAGGCAGAGCGATAAAAAACGGGATCATCGATTTTAAAGCGGTGGATATACGCGAGTACTCGAAGGACAAGCATTTTAAATGCGACGATACTCCTTACGGCGGCGGCGCGGGCATGGTCATGACTGTTCAGCCGATATACGATTGTATAAATGCCGTCGATCCGCATCACGAGTATTTGCGCGTATATATGTCGCCCAAAGGCGAAACACTGTCCGATAAATGCGCGCGCGGACTGGCGGCATGCGACAGTCTGTTATTGCTTTGCGGGCATTACGAGGGGATAGATCAACGCGCGATAGATATGTGTATCGATCGCGAGATCTCCGTAGGCGATTACGTTTTGAGCGGCGGCGAGCTGGCGGCAATGACAGTTATCGATGCCGCAGCGCGGTTTGTTGACGGAGTGCTTGGAAAAAACGTTTCGCACGAGGACGAGAGCTTTGCGGACGGACTTTTGGAGTATCCGCAGTATACGCGTCCGCCTGTTTTTATGGGGCGCGCCGTTCCCGAGGTGTTGCTCAACGGCAACCACAAAGAGATAGAACGGTTTAGGCGCGAAAGCAGCGCAAAGCTCACGCAAGAGCGCCGCGGAGATCTTTTCGCCGCGCGCAACGACAGTAAAAATAGCGAGGGGGACTGATATGGAGATCAACTGGTTTCCCGGGCATATGGCAAAATCCACGCGCGAGATAGAAAACAATCTAAGGTGCTGCGATTGCGTAGTATATGTTTTGGATTGCAGAGCAGTGCGTTCTTGTTTTAACCCGAATTTCGACGCGATGATCAATAGACCCGTGGTGTACGTGCTAAATAAAGCCGATACCGCGCCCGAGACGGCTGTAAACGAGTGGCTCGATAAATTGTCGCGCGGAGACGATATAGCCGTGGCGGTTGACGGTACGAGCGCTGCGTGCAGAAAAAAACTGCTTGCGGCGATAAAACGCGCGTGTTCCGCGGTAATAGAAAAACAGCATAAAAGAGGCGCGCTCGTACATGTACGAGCTATCGTCGTAGGCGTTCCCAACACCGGTAAGACAACGGTAATAAACAGTCTGTGCGGAAAGGCTCGGCTCAAGACGGGCAATCGAGCGGGCGTTACGCGTTCCGCGCAGTGGGCGCGGGTGGACGAGAGTTTGGATATACTCGACACGCCCGGCACGCTTTACCCGAAGATAACCGATAAAGCGGTAGGAGAAAATCTCGCTATAATCGGCAGTGTAAAGGACGAAGTTTTGGACGTTACGGAATTGGGACTTGCGCTGATAAACAAGCTGAATGGCATAGACGAAGGCATACTATCATCGCGTTACGGTTGCAGTGTGGCAGGCAATGCGGAAGGTTTGGAGAGCATAGCTCGATCGCGTGGCTTCAAGCTCCGCGGCGGCGAATGGGATATAGAGCGCGCTGCCGGGGCGCTCATAGACGATTTCAGAAAAGGCAGATTGGGTAAAATTGTTTTGGAGCGTGCGCACATATGAGCGGTAACGTCAACGGAAGAAAAACGCCTTTGCAAAAGACGTTGAAGCTCGTCGAGTTCGATAAGTCGTTCTGCGCGGAACGGCTCGCGGGCGTGGACGAGGCGGGGCGCGGTCCATTGGTCGGACCGGTTGCGGTATGCGCGTGCTATATGCCGCTCGATATCCCTATAGCGGGGATAGACGACAGCAAAAAACTGAGCGAGAAAAAACGCGAAATGTTGTACGAGCAAATAATCGAAGTTGCCGATTATTGCGTTGTTATGATTGACGAAAACACTATAGACGAATTGAACATATTGGGCGCGACCAAGCTCGGAATGAAAAAAGCGGTGGAAGGCTTAAGATCAAAGCCGTCGCTCGTCATTGTAGATGCCGTTAAAGGGCTTGACATCTCCGTGCCGTACAGTTCGGTCATTAAAGCCGACGCTAAAAGTTACTGCACCGCCGCCGCGTCGGTGATAGCCAAAGTAACGCGAGATAGGTTCATGCGCGAGATAGATATAAAATATCCGCAGTACGGATTTGCGCGCAATAAAGGCTACGGAACAAAGGAACATATCGACGCTTTATTAAAATACGGTCCGTGTCCGTACCACAGATCGGCATTTATCAGAAATTTCGTAAATATAAACGACGAAACGGGTAAAGATAATTTTATGCGGGATAAAAAGGCGGAAAATAGATGTTCGGAATAAAGCGAAAAAAACGGGTCAACGCTCAAGGCAAGGACGGCGAGGACTTAGCGGTAAAATATTTGGAAACGCACGGTTACCGCGTTCTCGACAGAAACTATACGACAGATATCGGCGAAGTGGATATCTTCGTAACGGACGAAAGGACGTTGATAGCGGTAGAAGTCAAATCGCGGTTATCGCTCAAATACGGAACGCCCGCCGAAGCCGTGGGACACGGAAAAATTCGCAAGATATCGCAAGTTACCGCTCAGTACGTAAAGCAATTCCGACTTTTCGGCATACCCGTAAGATTCGACGTGGTCGAAGTGTATCTCAACGATAATACTGTGAACCACATACAGAACGCTTTCGACTGTTATCTCAATTATTAAGGCGTATCGCGGCGTAAACTAAACCGTCGCCGAGTATTTCCGCAATCCCGTCCGTATCTAAAAACGCTTGACTTTGTATAATCAAAGTGATATTTTATTCGTTAGCATGGTTGATCTGCATTTACCGTCCATCGCACCCAAGGTGCTTTATAGTATAGGCGATTTCGACTTTACGGTAACAATGTTTGCGTCGGGGATCGTAACGGTACTGCTAATATTGTTTGCGGTTATCGTGCGCGTTTTCTTTTTGCCTAAGTGGAACAAAGATTTTTCCGAGACGTCGGCGCTACGATCGGCTGTGGAATGGGCTGTCGGGATGTTCGACAACGATTCCCGCGAACTTACGGAAGGCTATTCGAAGTTTGTCGGCCCTATGTACTTCGGCTGTTCGGCATTTATCATGTTCGGCGTGTTGATAGAGCTTTTCGGGTTGCGATCGCCGCTCAGCGATCTTAATTGCGACCTTGTTTTGGGTCTTGTAACGTTTTTTACCGTTTTCGTAACGGGCTTTATGAAAAAACGCGCCAAAAGACTCACTCATTACGCGACGATAATACCGCTCGTAACCGATTGCGTAGTGCCGTTTTCCATGGCATTGCGATTGTTCGGCAGCGTGTTTTCGGGATATCTGATAATGGAGATCGTGTACAGCGTAATACCTTACATTGTGCCTGCGATCATGGAACCTTTGTTTACGCTGTTCCATGCGGTCATACAGTCGTATGTATTTATGTTCTTGTCAATGAACTTCATAAACGAAGCAATAGAATAGAGGAGATCTTATTATGTTAGCATTCATCAATGCGATCATGCCCGTGATATCGTTACTGGGCTTGGAAGGTACGACAGCCGCGCTCGGCGCGGGCATTGCCGCTCTTGCGTGTATAGGCGCGGGTATAGGCATGGGCATGTCCACGGGTAAGGCAGTAGAAGGCATCGCGCGTCAACCCGAAGCGCATAAGCAAATACGTTCCACGCTTTTCATCGGACTTGCGTTCTGCGAAACGACCGCTATTTACGGTACATTCATAGCGATAATGCTCATTGTAATGTGATCGGTAAGGAGAGGATATGAGATCCGTACTTGCGGCAAACATTTTCGAAACGCTCGGTCTAAGCGGGTGGTCGATACTGTTTTATGCTATCAATTTTATTGTTCTCGTGGGCGTGGTCGTGCTTGTATTGTACAGACCCGTTAAAAAGATGCTCAAAAATAAGCGGGAAAGTCTCAAACAGACATACGAAGAAAACGAAAAACTCAAGAGCGAGAGCGAGACGTTAAAAGCGGAATACAATAAAAAGGCGGAGGAGCTTAAAACCGAAAGCGCGAGGGTTGCTGCCGAAGTAGCCAAAAATGCCCAATCGCGGGCGGACGCGATAGTGGCTGACGCTCAAGAACAAGCCAACGCCATTGTCGATGCGGCTAAAAAAGACGCATTGTATCAAAAAGAACAGTTAAAGCACGAGTACAGAGACAGCGTGAACCGCTTGGCGGTACAGATCGCGCAAAAAGTACTCGAGCGTGAAATATCGGGCGACGACAACTCCGAACTTATAGAGCAAGTTCTATCGGATTGGGAGGATTCCGACTGATGGAAAAGTCTCATGCGATCGAGGTTACATCGGCTGCGCCGTTGACGCAAGAGCAGATCGATAAGATAGAAAAAGTCTTTTCGGCCAAGCATAAAGGCGAAGACGTCAAGTTTGAGTATAAGATCGACCAAGCTATATTGGGCGGTATACTCGTTGTAGACGGCGGCAAATATTACGACGGGACCGTTCGCTCGCAATTAGACAAGATCGATCCCAATTACGTGATGAGCGAAAAGTTTGTGGAGGCTGCTACATCGTCTAAAAGCGGCAGTCGCAAGCGTCGAGTATCAAAGAACGTAAAGAGCGAAAAAACTTCCCAACCTGCGGCGGACCTTGACGAAAACGACGCGGATTCCGCACTCGATATAAAAGACAAAACGGACAAAGAACTGTCGCGCATGGTTACACGCTTCAAAAAGACGTACGATGTGCGTCAAGCAGGAAGCGTCGAATTCAGCGGCGACGGAGTTATACATGTAAACGGTTTGTCCGACGCGGAATACGGCGAAATGCTACAAATAGAGAACGGCATACAGGCTATAGTTCTCAATCTCGAAAGCGACAGCGTGGGCGCAATAGTATTGGACGACGAGGACAGCGTTTCGGCGCACATGCTTGTAAAGACTACGGGCATGATAGTATCCGTTCCCGTAGGAGCGAACATGCTCGGTCGAGTGGTCGATCCGCTCGGTAAACCTATAGACGGATTGGGCGATATACGCGCGGACAAATACAGACCTATCGAATTTCCCGCACCGCCCATAAAGGATAGGGGCAAAGTCAATACTCCCATGCTCACGGGACTGCTTGCCGTAGATTCGATGATCCCTATCGGCAGAGGGCAGCGCGAGCTTATAATAGGCGACAGACAGACGGGTAAAACGTCGGTTGCGATAGACACGATCATAAATCAGCGCGGTAAAGACGTTATATGCATTTATGTCGCTATCGGTCAGAAGTCGTCTACAGTATCGTCTGTAGTAAATACACTGACAGCTAACGGTGCGATGGACTACACCGTAATAGTGAGCGCTACGGCAAGAGACAGCGCGCCGCTCCAATATATCGCGCCGTATGCGGGCTGCGCTATTGCGGAAGAGTTCATGTATGCGGGAAAGGACGTATTGATCGTCTACGACGATCTTTCCAAGCACGCCGTCGCATACCGCGCAATGAGCTTGTTGTTAAAACGCCCGCCGGGACGTGAAGCCTTTCCCGGAGACATCTTTTATTTGCACTCTCGGCTTTTGGAACGCGCCGCAAAACTTTCGCCCGAACTCGGCGGCGGATCTATGACGGCGTTGCCCATAGTGGAAACATTGGCGGGCGACATATCGGCATATATCCCTACTAACATAATTTCCATAACCGACGGACAGATATATCTCGAGAGCGGTCTCTTTAATGCGGGAGTAAGACCTGCTATAAACGTCGGTTTGTCCGTATCGCGCGTAGGATCGAGCGCGCAAAGCAGAGCAATGCGTAAAGTATCGGGTAAATTGCGGCTCGACCTCTCGCAGTACAGAGAACTTGCCGTGTTTGCGCAGTTCGGCGCCGATCTCGACGAGTATACGGCGCGTATGCTCGAACAAGGCAAAAGAACGTCGCAAATGCTCATACAAGACGTACACAGCCCGTTGAGCGTAGAGGATCAAGTTATACTTCTTTACGTAACGACAAAAGAAATGCTCGGCAAGATACCCGTAGACCGCATTACCGAGTTTAAAGACGAATTTATAAAGTATCTCGATATAAACCGTTCGGACATCGTAGAATCTGTAAGAACGTGCGGCGAGATCACTATGGAAAACGGCATAGAGATCGAAAACGCGGTAGAAGAATTTTTGTTGTATTTCTTAAAGGGCGGAGAGAATGAATAATCTTTCCGACATAAAAAGAAGAATATCTTCCGTCAAGCAAACTCGTCAGATAACGGGCGCAATGGAAACGATATCGCTTGCGAAAATGCGCAAAGCGGTAGAGCTGTACGAGCGAGGCAGACTTTACACCGAAGCCGTTAAAAATTTAATGCGCGAGGTATCTTGTCAATGCGCAAACGGCGAGTACGAGTACTTTTCGCGTTGCGGTCGAGGTATGCCGCTGTATATAGTGATCGCGTCGGACAAGGGCATGTGCGGCTCGTTCAATCACGAGCTTTTTAAACTCGCAGACAGTCGTATATCGGAGCTTGACTGCGCGGTCATGCCGATAGGTCTTACCGCGCTCGACCGTTACGGAAAGCGTGATAATGCCCGAGTGGAATTCGCGTCGTGCGGCGCGCCCGAATATGCCAATGCGCAGACTATATCGCGTGCGGTCATAGAAGGTATAGGAGTTAAATATTCATCCGTATATATCGTTTATTCCAAAATGACGTCTAGGTCCGTATGGTCGGCGCATATCGAACAACTGCTCCCCGTAGAATTGACCGATTGCGATGAAGGATGTAAGACGACGCATTACGAATACGAACCAAACGAGCGCACAGTCCTTGAAAAGCTCGTGCCGCTGTATGTTGGATGCGTTATAAACGACGCGCTTGCAAGCAGTGCGGCGGCAGAACACAGCGCGCGGCGCGCGGCAATGTCCGCGTCTACCAAGAGCGCCGACGAAATGATAAGTTCGTTGTCTATAGAATACAATCGCGCACGGCAAAGCGCGGTTACCGAACAGATAACCGAAATGATAGGGTCGGTATCTGCGCTCGGAAAAAGCGGAGGTTCTAAATGAAAAAGGAACTCAATCAAGGCACTGTAAGCGTAGTGCTCGGTCCCGTAGTGGACGTAAAGTTCGAAACGCGTTTGCCCAAAATATTCGAAAAAGTTTTGATCGACGTAGGCGGCGGTTTTGTCGCGCTCGAGGTAATGAGCCATATCCCGCCTTCGACGGCGCGCTGCATTGCGCTCGAGCCCACGGAAGGACTGTCTCGCGGCATGGTCGCTTACGGTACGGGACATCCCATATCCGTTCCGGTCGGTGAAAAAGTATTGGGTCGAGTGATGAACGTATTGGGCGAGCCTATAGACGGCAAGGGCGCAATAGACTGCGAAACGCACAGATCGATACATCGAAAAGCCCCCGAGTTTTACGAGCAAAAGTCGGGCGCGGAGATAATGGAAACGGGCATCAAAGTCATCGACTTGATAGCTCCGTATTTGCGCGGCGGAAAGATAGGACTTTTCGGCGGTGCGGGCGTGGGCAAGACCGTGCTCATTATGGAGCTTATACACAATGTTGCCACCAAGCACGGCGGATATTCCATCTTTACTGGCGTGGGCGAGCGCAGCCGCGAAGGCTTTGAAATGATCCAAGACATGACGGAAAGCGGTGTTATAGACAAGACGGCGCTCGTGTTCGGGCAAATGAACGAACCGCCCGGATCGCGTATGCGCACGGCGCTTACCGGACTGACCGTCGCGGAGTATTTCCGAGACGAGATGAATAAAGACGTATTGCTGTTTATAGATAATATTTACAGATACATTCAAGCGGGTTCGGAGGTGTCTGCTTTGCTTGGGCGATTGCCGTCCGCAGTCGGATATCAACCGACGCTCGCAACAGAGCTGGGCGCGCTCGAAGAGCGTATAGCTACTACAAAAAACGGCTCTATTACGTCAATTCAAGCAGTTTACGTTCCCGCCGACGATCTTACCGACCCCGCGCCTGCCGCTATATTCACGCACCTCGACGCGACTACGGTACTCAGCAGAAAGATAGTCGAGCAAGGCATTTATCCCGCCGTAGACCCGTTGCAATCGACGAGCCGCATACTCGAAAAGTCGATAGTCGGAGCGGAGCATTACGAGATAGCGCGCGGCGTTCAAGCGACGTTGCAGAGATATAACGATCTGTCCGACATAATATCCATATTGGGTATGGACGAACTTTCAGAAGAAGATAAAGCACTGGTACACAGAGCGCGTAAACTGCAAAGGTTTTTCTCGCAGCCGTTGTCGGTGGCAAAGGGCTTTACGGGCGTAGAAGGGCGTTATGTACCGCTCAAAACGACGCTCGAATGTTTTTCCGCCATACTTAAAGGCGAAGCGGACAAGTATCCCGAATCGGCCTTCTTTATGGTGGGCGACCTCGACGAAGTTAAGGAGAAAGCGGATAATTGAGTACGTTTCGTCTGTCTATAGTAACACCCGAAAAAGAGTTTTATTCGGGCGATATAGAGTACTTATCCGTAGATACCCCGGACGGTAAAGCGGGGTTTATGCGTGGCGCTATGCCGCGCATCGTCGCGTTGTCTGCGGGGCATATAGTTATAAAGACTTCCGTGATAGAAACAGATATAATATGCGGAGACGGACTTATTTGCGTGGGCGACGACGAAGTAACTATAATATCGGAAAAATGCGTCTACGCAAACGACGACGTTAATGATGAATCTGACGACTCGGTCAATGAACTCGACGGTGCAAAGACAGCGCGCATGATAGATAAAGCCAAAGCGGGCATTGCTGCGTCTATAAAAAAGATGCGCGATAAAAAGTCGGATGATCGATGAAGCGCTTGTAAAATCACGAACACAATCTTGTAGGCATGCATAAACAATATGTTATGCAGACAGTTGTTGATATTTCGCGGTTAAGGCACAACATCAGGCGTATACGCGCCCAAACGGGCAACGGCTTTTGCGCCGTGGTTAAAGCCCAAGCATACGGACACGGCGCAGCTACGGCGAGCTACATAGAACCGGTATGCGATTGTTTTATGACAGCGACGTACGACGAGGCGGCGGCGATATCCATGACGGTAAAAAAGCCGATACTCGTGCTTGGCGGCGAAATTGCGCCGTTTTTGCAGTCCGACGATACTAACGTTATCCCTACGGTCTGCGACGCGTCTCAGCTCGAGCATTTGCTCAAAAACGGAAAGAAAGTATTTTCCGTAGCGGTAAATACGGGCATGAACAGATTGGGCGCGAACGCGGAAAAACTCGACGGCATTCTCAGCGTGTGCAAGACAAATAATGTAGTGCCGTGGTCGGTCTATTCGCATATATACGGCGGTATATCGTCGGCATACGCGCAGTCGGTCGAGTTCGACAAACTTACGCAAGACCGTATCTTGCATAAGCGCAGACACTTGTACAGTTCCGTGGCGCTCGACCTTGGCGGCAGTTATCTTTACGATATGGTGCGGTGCGGCATAGCGATGTACGGGTATGCGGACGGATTGGATCCTTGCATGAAAGTGCGCGCGAAAATAGTGTCGCTTTCGCGTGTGCCGCGCGGCGAACACATAGGCTACGGTGATTACACGCTCGATCGCGACGCTACGATCGCGACAGTAAGATGCGGTTATGCCGACGGTCTGAGACGGTGCGACAAGCAGTTGTATCTGCGCGTGCGCGGCGCGAAATGTCCTATAATAGGCATGCCTTGCATGGATCTATGCATGATAGACGTTACGGGCGTGCAGTGTCGAGTCGGAGAATTCGCGTATCTGATAGCCGATAGATCGGACGCGGAATATCTGGCTAAATGCTACGGAACTATAATTTACGAGGTGTTGACGGGCTTCAATGGACGATGCGAAAGAATTTATATGTAATGACGGCAAGTCTGCGTTGAGACGCGAGCTTGCCGCCCGCCGCGCTGCGCTTACGGACAAACCGTGGCGCTCACGGTCTGCTTGCTTGACGGCAGCCGAACATGTGCGCGGAAGCGTGATGATCTATGCGTCTATAGGCAGCGAGTTGTCTACCGAAACACTTATTGCCCGATTGTCGATGCGTTCAGACGTTGAACTGTTCGTGCCGTACACTTCGGACGGTGAGATAGAAATATGCAAGTTTATTTCGCAAGGCAGAGCGGACAAGCTGGGCAATCTGCCCAAGGAATGTTTGGCTTTTACATCGGATGTAAAACTCGATTATTGCATTACGCCGCTTTTGGGTTTTAACGAGCGAGGTTACCGCATAGGATACGGTAAGGGTTGTTACGACAAATTTTTTCGCAAGCACACAGAGTGCGTAAAAATAGGGTTGGCATTCGACTGCCAGCGTTGCGAATTTACGCCGCAGCCTTTTGACGTACCGCTCGATCGTTGCATAACCGAAACCGATGTGATATACTTCTGATATGAGAGTTATAGCGGGTAAATACAAAGGCGCGCGCATAGCGTCGCCGCGCGGAGAGGTAAGACCTACCACCGATCTTGTAAAGGGTAGTTTGTTTTCCGTGCTCGAGTCGCGCGGAGCTGTGGAAAACGCTGCATGTCTCGACGTATTTTGCGGTAGCGGCGGGATTGGGATAGAAGCGCTGTCGCGCGGCGCAGACTCGTGCGTTTTCGTAGACGCCGACACGTCCAATGCGGCGGCTAATCTCGACAAACTCAAGATCGACGCGCGGCTTGTGCGCTCCGATTTCCGAAAGGCGCTCAGACTGCTGAAAAACGATAAGTTCGATCTGGTGTTTTGCGATCCGCCGTACAAAAGCGGGTATGCGGACGAAACATTGCGGTTGTTGTTCAAGTACGGAATGATAAAGGACGGCGGTATTGTAATAATAGAACATAGTAGCGCAAATGACTTGATAAATATTCCCGAAAATTGTATAATAGACCGTAGAGATTTCGGCGCAAGTTCGTACGAGATCATAACTCGAGGTGATATATGAAAGCGGTGTTTGCAGGTACGTTCGATCCGTTTACCGTAGGACATGCGGATATAGTCGAACGCGCGCTCGCCGTATTCGGCGGCGTTACCGTAGCTGTTGCCGAGCAAACGGGAAAAAACACAGCAAGCGTAGCCGATCGCGTAGATATAGTAAAAAGATCGGTTTCGACAATGCGCAATGTAAGCGTTGTTTCTTTCGACGGACTGCTTAGCGATTTCGTAAAAAGTTGCGGCGATTGCGTGCTTGTCCGCGGCGTGCGCAATAACCGCGATCTCGATTACGAACGCGAACTTGCGAGCGTATACAAAAGACTTTGCGGTTCGGATACGGTGTTTTTTGTATCGTCGCCGTCCGTCGCCGACGTTTCGTCCACCGTCGTTCGCGAACTTGCCGCGCTTGGCGCGCCGCTCGACGGATTTGTTGCGGACGAGGCTAAGGCTATCGCGGCTGAAATATACGGAAGGCGTTCTTCCGAAAAGGAGCAATCATGCAAGAACATATAGACGCTCTCGAAATTTTAGACAGACTGCGCAACGAACTTAATACGTCTCGCGGCTTTTTTTCAAAAAAGCCCGACTACGATCTTTGCTGCGACCTTTGCGATAAACTCGCAAGGGCGTTGCCCGATTCCATAAGCGAAGCGGAATATGTAAAGCAACACCGTAAGGATATCTTGCTCAATGCGGACGTTGCCGCCAAAAATACCATACGTGCGGCGGAAGAAAAAGCCAGCCGTTTGGCATCCGAGTCCGAGGTGGTAAAAAAAGCTCAGTCCGACGCCAAGCAGATAATAGAAAATGCGTATGCGCAATGCGACAACCTTATTTTGCGCACAAAATCACACTTAGATAACATGTTCAAGGAGACGGAACAGTTCTTACTGTCCACACTGTCGGTCATACGGACAAACAGAGAAGAACTCAGATCGGCATTGAAGAATAACAACGATTGAAAATAATTTACCATCGGAGATAAAATGTTTGAATTTGTAAAAGACATAATGACGGCGGACGAGATACGCAGTATCGAGCCGTTCCCGCAAGAGCTTAAAGAAAAAAAAGCCTTAGCCGAAAAACAAGTCGTAGATATTTTGAGCGGCAAGGACAAGCGTAAGCTGTTTATCATTGGTCCGTGTTCTGCGGATAACGAGGACGCGGTATGCGACTACGCTTGCAGGCTCGCTCGGACTGCGGAAAAGATAAAAGACAAAATATATGTTTTAGTGCGCGTATACACCAATAAACCGCGGACGCGCGGAGAAGGATATAAGGGCATGTTCCACAGCCCCAATCCGCTCGATAATTCCACGGATATACAAGCGGGCATACTCGCGCTGAGAAAAATGCATATCCGCGTGATACGCGAGAGCGGGCTGTTTTCAGCCGACGAAATGCTATATCCCGATAACTACGATTATATAGACGACGTACTCGGCTATGCCGCCCTCGGCGCGCGTTCGGCGGAAGATCAGATGCATAGGCTCGTAGCGAGCGGTATCGACGTGCCCGTAGGCGTTAAAAACCCAATGAACGGCAGTCTTAGCGTGTTGCTTAATTCTATCTACGCGGTACAGATCCAAAACGAATTCAAATACAAAGAGCGGCAAGTGCGGACGTACGGAAATCCTCATGCGCACGCAATACTTCGCGGCGTGGTGGATGTGTACGGCAACAATATATCCAATTATCATTATGAGGACGTAATGAAATTGCGCGACATGTATCTTCGCGAAAAGCTCAAAACGCCCGCGGTCATAATAGACGCAAATCACTCCAACAGCGGTAAGCAACCGTTTGAACAACCGCGCATAGTGAACGAGGTATTGGGAAACGCGCGCGCGTCCGCCGAATTCAACGAGTTTATCAAGGGCTTCATGGTCGAAAGCTATATTTTGGACGGCAATCAAAAACCGACGGAGACAACTTACGGGAGATCTATAACCGACGCGTGTTTGGGTTGGGAAAAGACCGAGCGTTTGTTATTGCATGCCGCCGAAAAAATTCTGTAAACATTTTTCTGTCCGACATACGCGGTTATTTGGCGAAATCGGTCGTTTACGGTCTTTTAAGGTCGATATTGCTCCGATGTATTCATTGGCCTTTAAAATATGCTATACTTCAAGCATTACATGAAAGCAGCCGACTAAAAATCGTTACTTCGGTTGCTGCGGAGGTGCAAGATGGCATACAAAGAAACAGGCGAATTGAAAAAGCGCGCGTGGCTAGCAAAACAACGGCTTAAAATGGGATATTGGGAATCGGTAAAAACGAGCTATTCCGAGGCGGACGGATCGGACGCCGATGCCCGTTACGCTACGGCGGAATATGTGCGCGCAAAACTCCGCAGAGACGTGGAGTCGGGCGGAAAAACCGTAGAACAAGACGAAAAGATGTACCGCAAAGTTTGCGCCATATTAGACAGCGACGAAGTGGCTATCAATCCCATAGGTCAGCTCATAGACGGCGAAGTTTATCAAAATCTCGATGCGGCGGCTAAACAGAGGTATGTCTTGGAGCTGTCGAATAAATTCGGCGAGCTTAAAGAGCGGTATTACAGAGAACGAAACCGCGCATAAAACAAAGGTGATCATGTACAATTTGGAAGAACTTAACGATATACAAAAGAATGCCGTAATGGATACGAGCGGCGCGGTGTTGGTAACAGCGGGCGCGGGCAGCGGAAAGACGCGGCTTTTGACTCACCGCATAGCGCATTTGATAAACGACATGAACGTACCGCCTTACAATATTCTGGCGATCACATTTACCAATAAAGCGGCAAACGAAATGCGTGAGCGTCTCGGCGATATGATAGATGCCGACGGCGCGTGGATATGTACGTTCCACTCCGCATGCGTAAGAATATTGCGGCAGTTTATCGACCGTATAGGCTACAAGAAGAATTTCACTATATACGGCGATTCCGAAACCAAATCGATAGTTAAGAGGATCTGCAAAGAAAACGAGTATCATGACGATATGCAAAAGCGCATACTAGCCGAAATTTCCAAAGCCAAAAATAAAGGCATATCTCCAGATAATTACGCGGAGGTATTTAAATTTGCGAGCGCTGCCGAAGACATTGCTCATGCGTATTCGGAATACCAATTAACGCTTAAACTCAATAACGCGCTCGACTACGACGATCTGTTAATACAAGCGTTGCGTTTGCTCAAAGAAAATGCCGAAGCTCGCGAGTATTTTCAAAACAAATTTCAATACATACATATAGACGAATTTCAAGACACCAACACGATACAATACGATATAGCAAAAATACTTGCGGGCAAGCACGGCAATATCTTTGCCGTGGGCGACGAGGATCAGTGTATTTATACTTGGCGCGGCGCTACTATTTCCAATATTTTCGATTTTCAACGCGATTTTAAATGCAAGGTCTATAAGCTCGAACAAAATTACAGATCCACGTCCAATATACTTTCTGTAGCGAACAAGATAATAAAGGGCAATTCTCAACGTCTCGACAAAAAGCTGTGGACAAACAACAGCGACGGAGCGAAGGTCATGTGCTTCGGCGCGGCGACGGAAGGATTCGAAGCCGATTACGTGATCCGCACAATATACGAATTGACAAGAGACGGGGAATACGACTATTCCGACTGTGCGATATTGTTTAGGCTAAATGCATTGACGCGGCATTTCGAAGAGCGTTTGTTGCAATACGGAATACCGCATAAAGTTTTCGGCGGTTTCAAGTTTTACGACCGTAAGGAAGTCAAAGACGTTCTTGCGTATGCGCGGATAGCAGCCAATCATGCGGACGACGAAGCTGCGTACCGCATAATAAACTTTCCCAAGCGCGGAATAGGCGACGCATCCATAGAAAAACTGCGAGCATACACGAGAGAAAATTCTATGAGCGTATACGACGCGGTAACAAGCCCGTATCACTTGGAAGCGTTCCCTTCGACGCTTAGGACAAAGCTACAAGCGTTCGGCGATGATCTTGCATGCTTATCGGATAAAGCGGACTGTAGCGGCGTTATAGACTTTTTTAAATATTTGCTCAACAGCGTATTGGATATATCGAGTTTATTTGCGGGCGACGACGAATCGCGATTGGAAAACTTAAACGAATTGTTGAACTCGGTCGGCGATTTTGCCAAAAATAATGACGGAGCGGGCATATCCGATTATTTGCAAATGGTGTCGCTGTACAGCGATACTGACGAAATGACGGGCGACAACGCCGTTACTCTTGCTACCGTTCACAGCGCAAAGGGTTTGGAGTTTCCAATAGTTTTCGTAGTCGCGCTCGAGGACGGCATATTTCCGTCGCTGAGGGTGAGCGAAGAAAATTCCGAGCATATGGAAGAAGAACGCAGGCTTATGTACGTGGCGGTAACTCGCGCGCAAAAACGCTTATTTCTGTCATACGCCAAGTCGCGGTTTTTGTATGGCGAGACCCAGTATAGGATACCGTCGAGATTTTTATGCGAGTGCGGGCTTGTGGAAAAGCCCGAAGGCTACGGCGACGGAGCATATTCTTCCGAGCGTTCGTTCCGCGGCATAGACAGTTTCGCGCGAAATGCGGCGCGTTACGGCGGCGAGCGTTCGGAAAGGAGTTACGGAAATACATATAGCGGCGGAGATCGCGGCTTTTCCGACAATACGCGCACATATAAAAGCGGGTACGGCAAAAAGGATAACGACGAAAAGCCGCGCGTGCAAGACGGCAACAATTATCGCGTAGGCGTTAAGGTCATGCACAAAAGGCTGGGCAAAGGCACTATTATCGGATTGGAAAAAACGGGCGATAATTTATATGCGCAGATAGAATTCGAACGCGGCGGCGTTATGCTGTTGGCGGTGGATTTCGCGCCCATCACAGTTATCGGAGAATAATATGAACGAACTCGAAACAATGCGCTCGCTTGTGGACGAACTTAACGACCTCGCTTACCGTTATTACGTATTGGACGAGCCGATAGTGTCCGATAAGGAATACGACGCTCTTTACGACAAGCTTGTGGCGCTTGAAAAACAATGCGGAGTTACGCTGTCCGATTCTCCTACAAAGCGCGTTGGCGGCGAGCCGTTAAAACAGTTTGAAGAGCATAAACATTTGCGCAGACTGTACAGCTTGGATAAATGCAACAGCTTCGACGAGCTTCGCGCATGGTTTGAAAAAACGTCCGTCGCTCTCGGTCATAAGCCCGATTGCACTCTCGAATATAAGCTCGACGGACTGACTATTTGCGTTACGTACAGAGACGGAGAACTCGTTTGCGGCGCTACGCGCGGCAACGGCGAGACGGGGGAAGCCGTAACGGAACAAGTTACCACTATTCGTTCCGTGCCGCTTAAAATACCGTTTAAGGGCGTTGCGGAAGTTCAAGGCGAAGGCATAATGCGCATAAGCGCGCTCGAAAAGTACAACGAGACAGCCGCCGTGCCGCTCAAAAATCCGCGTAACGCCGTAGCGGGAGCGATACGCAACCTCGACGTTAAGGAGACGGCAAAACGCAATCTCGACGTTGTATTCTATAATGTTAATTATCTCGACGGAGATTGCGCGTTTTCCCAAAACGGTCAGATAGAATTTCTGAAAAACAACCGCTTTAAAACGGGCATGTGTTTTATATCCAACGATATAGAGGAGATAATAAAACAGATAGAAAGCGTCGATCGCGGCGCGCTCGATTTTGCCATCGACGGAATGGTCGTAAAGGTAAACGACAGAGCCGCCCGCGAGGAGCTAGGATTTACCGACAAGTTCCCCAAGTGGGCGATAGCGTATAAGTTCGAGGCGGAAGAAACGACAACCGTCTTAAACGATATCGTTTGGCAAGTGGGAAGAACGGGTAAGCTCACACCGCTTGCCATACTCGAGCCCGTAGAATTGTGCGGGGCTACGGTAAAACGCGCTACTCTCAACAATTACGGCGATATCTGCAGAAAACAAGTTACTGTCGGGTCTCGAGTGTTCGTAAGGCGCAGCAACGACGTTATACCCGAGATACTGGGCGTCGCGCAGCAAAGCGATTATGCCGCGCCCGTTCAAAAACCCGAAGCGTGTCCTTGTTGCGGCAGCGAACTGATAGAGGAAGGCGCAAACTTATTTTGCCCCAACTATTACGGTTGCAGACAGCAAGTAGTTGCGCGCATAGTGCAGTTTTGCGCAAAGGACTGTATGGACATAGAAGGGGTCAGTATAAAAACCGCCGAACAGTTGTACGATAAATTGTCCGTGCGTTCCGCTGCGCAGCTTTACGAGCTTAAAGCAGATGATATAGCCGGGATAGACGGATTTAAGGAAAAAAAGATCGCCAATTTTTTGGCTGCTGTTGAAAAATCGAAGAACGCAGATCTACCGCACTTTATCAACGCGCTTTGTATAGATAACGTGGGAAGAAAAACCGCGCGCGATCTCGGCGAGCATTTCGGATCGATCGACGCTCTTAAGTCAGCGACTGTCGAAGAGCTTATTGCATTGCCCGATATAGGTGATATAGTTGCGCAGTCTATAGTCGATTATTTTGCGCACAACAACGAGCCGCAACTGTTTAAAAAGCTCGGTATCGACCCTAAGTATACGGCGGGGGCGGGAGCGCTTAACGGTACTAAATTCGTGCTTACGGGCACGCTTCCCACGCTTACGAGAGATCAAGCGCGGGACATGATAGAGGGCGCGGGCGGCGTGGTGCAAAGTGCGGTATCCAAACAAACGCAAATAGTGGTTGCGGGTGAAAACGCGGGGTCAAAACTCGAAAAAGCGCGCGCGCTCGGCATAAAAATTATCGATGAAAACGAACTGAAAAATATGTTAAATGCTTGAAATCGTTTCGTTTATGTGATACAATGTATATGTTGTAGTGTCGAGGTGTCTATGAACAGTATGACGGGATACGGAAAGGGCGTTTGCACGCGCAACAGCCGCACGGTATCCGTAGAACTCAAATCGGTAAATAATCGGTTTTTGGAAGTTTCTTGCAAGCTTCCGAAATCGCTTATGTATATTGAAGACACGTTGCAGAAATGCATAAGGTCAAGGTTGTCGCGCGGCAGCGTGGACGTTTATTTCACGTACGAAAACCGATCTGACACCACCAAAAAAGTAAATATAGACAGAGCGTTGGCGTCGCAGTACGTAAACGCGGCAAAAGATCTGCGCGCCGAATTCAGATTGGAAGACGATTTCAACGTAACCGCGCTCATGCGCACTCAAGACGTGCTTACTGTATCACTGTCGGAAGATGACAGAGAAGAAGTAGTAGCTATGACGGCTCTTGCGGTAAACGAAGCCGTGGATAAGCTTAACGGCATGCGGGCGACCGAAGGACGCGGCATACTTCAAGATCTGTATTCGCTCGTCGGCAATCTGGAAAAACACTTGTCTCTTGCAACAAAACGCGCGCCCGAAGTAGTAAGCGATTACAAAAGAAACTTGACGGCGAGAGTCAAAGAACTTTTGGACGGGTATGCGGTAGACGAAGCAAAGCTGCTTAATGAAGTCGCTTTTTTTGCCGACAAGGCAGATATAAACGAAGAAATATCTCGGCTCGGTTCTCATATTGCGCAATTCAAGTCGATATGCGCCGAAAATACGCCGCAAGGCAGACGGTTGGACTTTCTTTCTCAAGAAATGGTGCGCGAAGTAAACACCATGGGCAGTAAGTCAAACGACGTTGTTTTGACGGGACACGTATTGGCTATGAAAAACGAAGTCGAAAAAATAAAAGAACAAATAAGGAATGTGGAGTAAAATATGAAAAAAGGCTTGCTTGTCGTCATATCTGGTCCGTCGGGTGCGGGCAAAGGTTCTATTTACAGACAGGTTATCGACAGAACGGGAATGAAGCGTTCGGTGTCGGTTACTACAAGACAACCCCGTCCGGGCGAAGTGGACGGCGTGGATTATTACTTTCGCACCGAAGAGCAGTACCAGCAAATGATCGCCGCGGGCGAATTTTTGGAGACCGCAGCGGTCTATCGCAATTATTACGGCACGCCCAAAGCGCCCGTATTCGAAAATCTCGATAACGGATACGACGTGCTGTTCGAGGTGGACGTGCACGGCGCTCGCTCTATAAAAAAGCAGTATCCCGACGCGGTGGAAATTTTCATAATGCCGCCCAGCTTCGAGGAATTGGAAAATCGGTTACGCGGTCGCGGAACAGAGTCCGAATCGAGCTTGCGTACGCGTTTAAGCTCGGCAATGAACGAGCTTGGCAAATACGAACGCTTCGATTATATCGTGTTTAACGATGATCTGGAAGAAGCCGTGGAAAAAGTCATAGCTATAATAAATGCCGAAAAGTGCAAGATAAAAAATAACATGAGCATGATAAATTCGCTCTTGGGCAAGAAATAACGTAGCTGTTCGGCAAATCTTGCAAAGTTACATAAATTCGATTCAAAGAGGAGTAATTATATGTTGATCGATCCCCCCATTGATAAACTTGTGGAAACAGTAGGTAACAAGTACGCGCTTGTCGGACTTTTGTCCAAGCGTGCGCGCACCTTGATGGAAAAGCGCCGAGACTATCTCGACAGCGAAGGCGTTCACGCCGTTACGCTTGCCGCAAAGGAAGTTTGCGACGGCAAAGTCGAGGGCGTTGAAGAAGGTTGATCTTTGGACGTTTTTAAAAACAAAACCGTACTCGTAGGAGTTTGCGGAGGCATAAGCGCATATAAAGTGTGCGGTTTGGTTTCAAGGCTCGTGCAGAGCGGCGCGGATGTTCACGTTATGATGACGCATAACGCGACGGAGTTCGTAACGCCGCTTACTTTTGAAACATTATCGCATAACCGTGTTACGGTCGATACATTCGACCGTGATTTTACGTGGGAAGTCGAGCATGTTACGCTCGCAAAAAAAGCGGATTTATGCGTAATAGCTCCCGCAACCGCAAACGTTATCGCAAAGATAGCGTGCGGTATAGCCGATGATTTTTTGACTACTACGGTTTTGGCGCTTAAGTGTCCCATGTTGATCGCGCCCGCGATGAACACGGCAATGCTCCAAAACCCCGCGACGCAAAATAATTTAAATACACTGTCTGCGCGCGGTGCTGAATTCGTTTACGGCGGCGTAGGACATTTGGCGTGCGGCGATAACGGCAGCGGGCGAATGGCGGAAGCCGACGGTATATTCAACGAGATAGTGAGCATGCTGTCTGTAAAGCGCGATCTCGTAGGCAAAACGGTTCTTGTAACGTCGGGCGCAACGCGTGCGGATATCGATCCCGTACGGTTTTTATCCAACCGCTCGAGCGGCAAAATGGGTTATGCCGTGGCGGCTGCCGCATATGCTCGCGGCGCAAACGTCATTTACATTAAAGGCTATACCGATGATTTCGTTTTGCCGAACGAATGGAGCGTAGTCGATGCGTTCACTACACAACAGCTTTTAGACGCGGTAAAGTCCAACCTCGGCAAAGCGGATATATCTGTAATGGCAGCCGCCCCGTGCGATTATATTGCTGAAAGCGCGGCTTCCAAAATCAAAAGCGCGACATTGGAGTTGAATTTACGAAAAGCGCCCGATTGCGCCGCATGGGCGGGCAAGCATAAAGGCGCGTCCAAGCTCATTATTTTTGCCGCGGAAACAGACAACGGAGAAAAACACGCGCTACAAAAGCTTAACGCAAAAAACGCCGATCTTGCGGTGCTTAATGACGTTACGCAAAAGGGCGCGGGGTTCGATGTTGACACAAATATAGTTACGCTTATTACTTCGGACGGGGCGGAGCGTTTGCCGCTAATGCAAAAGCGCGAGCTTGCCGACGTGATATTGGATAAAATACTGTCTTTATGATAGCGAAAGTTATCGTTGATATATCGGCAAGCGACGTTGATCGCGTGTTCGATTATATAGCGATCGACGGGGCGGAGCGCGGTTCGCGCGTGCTTGTTCCGTTCGGTAGGCAAAATATAGAGGGCTATGTTATCGGGTTCGCCGAAACAAGCGACGTGCCGCAAGAAAAACTGAAGGCTATTGCGTCGGTGATAGACGACAGACCGATCGTATCCGACGAATTTTTAAAGTTGTGCGATTATATGACCGCGCGTTTTCATTTGCGCAAGATAGATGTTTTTCGGCTTTTTTTGCCCGCAAAGATGCGCGGCGGTCGAATAAAATCGCTCGAAAAAAATATTATTTCCATAAATACCGATTATATAGACGCCGATCCCGCACAATTCATAAAGAAGACCGCGCATTCGCAAGCCGAAGTTTTTGAATACGTGCGCGAGGTGCAGTCGGCAGAACAGAGCTATTTAAACGCCAATTTTTCGGCGGCGGCGGTGCGAAATTTATTGGCGCGCGGCATTTTTACGGCGCGGCGGGAAAAAGTATTGCGCACGCCTTACAGCGGGATAGTGCAGAAAGACAGCGCTGTAACTTTGACGGACAAGCAGACTGAAGCGGTAGATACAATAATGTCGTCCGATCGACCTACATTGCTATTCGGGGTTACGGGTAGCGGCAAGACAGAGGTGTATTTAAGCTGTATCGAAAAGACGCTCGCAGAGAACAAGACAGCCATCATGCTCGTGCCCGAAATATCGCTTACGCCCCAAGTGATGCGCGTGTTCCGCTCGCGGTTCGGCGACGAAGTGGCGCTGTTGCATTCGGGTTTGAGCGACGGCGAACGCTTTGACGAGTGGCACAGACTGCTTACGGGTCAGGCGCACGTAGCGGTGGGCGCTCGCTCGGCGGTATTCGCGCCGCTTGAAAACGTGGGGCTTATTGTAATAGACGAGGAGCACGACACGTCGTATTCGTCCGAATCCAACCCGAGATATATCACGCGCGACGTAGCGTTTTTCCGCGCGGAATACAACGGCGCTAAAGTTGTTATGGGTTCGGCTACGCCGTCGATGGAAAGCTTTTACGCGGCAAGCAACGGCAAGTATGTTTTGGCGGAGCTTCCCGACAGAGTGAACAAGCGGAAAATGCCCGATATCGAAGTAATAAATATGTGCAACGAAGTCATGTACGGCAATTCTGGCATGTTTTCCGCAAAACTCGTATCCGCGCTCGACGAATGCTTGTCGTCGGGCAATCAGGCTATACTGTTTTTAAACAGACGCGGGTACAGCTCGTTCGTCATGTGTAAAAAGTGCGGTTATGTGGCTAAGTGCGAAGATTGCGACGTTTCGCTCGTGTATCACAAAGACGAAAACGTTTTAAAGTGCCATTACTGTCAACGGCGATATGCAATGCTCGATCTTTGCCCGCAGTGTAAAAGCTCGCATATCAAACAAGGATTTATGGGTACGGAGCGCATAGCGGAAACGGTAAACAAAATGTTTCCGTCGGCGCGCGTCATACGCATGGATAACGACACGACGCGGACGAAAGACGCGCATTTAAAGCTTTTGGGCGACTTTGCATCGGGTAACGCGGATATACTCGTAGGCACGCAGATGGTAGCCAAAGGACACGATTTTGCAAACGTAACGCTTGTCGGCATAATCGACGCCGATATGAGTTTGCACTTTTCGGATTTCCGAGCAGTGGAACGCACTTTTCAACTTATAACTCAAGTAGCGGGACGCGCGGGGCGCGAAAGCAAGTCGGGGCGAGTGATACTTCAGACATATACACCCGGGCATTACGTGTATAGATACGCGACGGCATACGACTACAGAGGCTTTTACGGCAAAGAGATCAATCTTTTGCAAGCTACGGGATTTCCGCCGTTCTCCGAAATTTTGCGCGTACTGATCTCGAGCGAAAACGAAGGTACGGCGCTCGACGCGACTAAGTACGCTATCGACGCAATACGCGCCATTGCGGAAAACCATGCCGACGAGTTTACATACCTCAATGCGATGCGCGCGCCCAAAAAACGCATTCAGACCAAATACCGAATGCAGATACTCATGCGCATAAAGCCCGATAGTTTTGTGAGGCAAAAGGTATATGCGGTTGCCGACGAATTGAACGACCGATTCCCGCAAATTACATGTTTTACCGAGATCAATCCCAACGATCTGTCATAACGGAGGATATATTATGGCAAGAAGAAATATTTATCAAGTAGGCGACAGCACGTTGCGCCAGATAAGCAAGCCCGTTACTGAGTTTGACGATAAGCTTTCGCAGCTCATAGACGACATGATAGAAACGCTTGTCTATGCCGACGGCGCGGGTCTGGCTGCGCCGCAAGTGGGAGTACTTAAGCGCGTCTTTGTGGCGACATTCGACGGCGGACGTACTTTTATAGAAGCGGTCAACCCAGTGATAGTAAAGACCAAAGGCTCGAGAACAGCGGCGGAGGGGTGTTTGTCTATACCGAACATAAGAGAAAAGGTAGAGCGTCCCAGACACGTTGTGGTAAACGCATTCGACAGACACGGAAATCCAATCGTGCTCAAGGCGGATAACTTCGACGCATCGTGTTTTTGCCATGAGATAGATCATTTGGACGGTATACTTTTCACTGATAAAACAGTGGGCAAAAAGAAAGGATCGAAATGAAGATACTCTTTATGGGAACGCCGAATTTTGCCGCAGTCGTATTGTCGGCTTTGGTAAAGTCGGAGCATGAGATCGTAGGCGTAGTTACGCAGCCCGACACTGCGTTAAAGCACGGCAAGACCGAGCCGAGCGCGGTAAAGCGCGTTGCGGCGCAGTTTGGTCTTAAAGTTTTTCAACCGAATAAAATTCGCGACGAGATAGACGCGTTAAAGCAATTCGGCGCGGATATAGCCGTAACAGCCGCATACGGTCAGATACTCACGCAAGCCGTTTTGGATGTGTTCGACCGCGGCGTGATAAACGTACACGCATCGTTACTTCCGCTTTACCGCGGAGCTTCGCCTATATCGTCCGTAATTGCGGACGGCGGAGAAAAAACGGGCGTTACTATCATGCAAACGGAGTGCGGGATCGATACGGGCGATATCCTGTCGTTCGTCGAAACGCCTATAGGCAAAGACGAAACGGCGGGCGAGCTTACCGCGCGTCTTGCCGATTTGGGCGCGGCGCTTTTGATAGATACGTTGGATAAATTCGATAGTATAACTCCCGTTAAGCAAGACAATGAAAAGGCGACGCATTGCCGAATGATAAAAAAATCGGCGCACTATATCGACTTTGACAGAGATTGCCGCGAAGTAGTCGATCAGATACGCGCGCTGTCTCCGTTGCCTTGCGCCAAAACGGTAATAAACGGCGAGACGTATAAAATATACCGAGCCAAAGCGGCGGAAAACGTCGGCAGCGGCAAGGCGGGAGAAATTGTCGAGTGCGGCGATCGTTTGATAATAAGCTGTGCCACGGGCGCGATAGAAATATTGACTATACAAGCGCCGTCCAAGCGCGCTCTCGAGATTTCCGAGTTTTTGCGCGGAAGAAAATTACCTATCGGAGCAGTGTGTGCAAAACCGTAATTACAATAAGAATAACGATAAAAGAAATATAGCCGCGGCCAACGCGGCGGCGGCGCGCGTGGACCGCGCGGTGTATGATGCGCTCAAGAGCGTTTTTTCGGACGGAGCGTTTTGCGCGCGCGCATTGACGGACGCGCTCAAGTCTCTCGATAACGAAAGATCGCATGCGTTTGTAACAAGCGCGTTTTACGGCGTATTGGATAACAACGTAAGATTTGAAAAGCTGATAAGCGGGTTGTGCGAAAAAGCGCCCGACAAAAACTCGTCGGTCGTTCTCAAGATAGGACTGTTCTATTTGCATTACGCCGATATGCCGCCGTACGCCGCGGTAAACCGCGTGGTGGAACTTGCAAAGACCGCGGGCGCGTACAGCGGGTTTATTAATGCCGTACTCAAGCGTTCGGTAGGCTTTAAGCCTAAATTCGATAATTCGCTCGACGAGTTTTCTTATGCGCATAACGCCCCGCAATGGTTATGTAAGCTTTTGATAGCCGATTACGGCGAACGTCGCGCGGCGGAAATACTCGACGCAAAACTGCCCGAAAAGACGCATATAAGACCCGTAAAAGGACGAATTTCGGACGACGAGTTTATATCGATAGCACGCGGTTTGGAACTTACCGATTGCGGTTGTTATTGCGACAAAGCCGCATTGTCGCGATTCGATACTGGAACTTACGCGGTACTTTCTCTTTCGTCGGCGCGCGCAGTTAAAACTTACATTAATGGCGTTTCGAGCGGTAAAGCGCTCGATCTATGCGCCGCGCCCGGCGGAAAGTCGATATATTTGAGCGAGCTGGGCGACTTTAAAATAACGTCTTGCGACATATATCCGCATAAAATAGAACTTATGCGCGGTTACGCGAAAAAGCTGGGCGCCAAGCTCAATATCGTTTTGAACGACGCTACGCAAAAAAACGATGCTTTTTTAAACGCGTTCGATTTAGTTGTAGCTGACTGTCCGTGCAGCGGAACGGGCACATTGAAAACAAAACCCGACGTAATGATAAAGCGAAAGCCTGCCGATCTTAACGATCTTTGCGCGTTGCAAGACAAAATACTCGATACTTCCGCGTCGTACTGCCGCTTGAACGGTGTACTGTGTTATTCCACGTGTTCTATATTGAAGTGCGAAAACGAAGATACGGTCAAACGGTTTTTGTCGCGTCGCGACGATTACGAGCTTATGGACGAAACCAAGTTTCTGCCCGATACCGATAAATGCGACGGCTTTTATATAGCGCGTATGAAGAGGGTAAAGCAGTGAAAGCTTTGTGCGAATTCGATATGTCCGAGCTTACCGAGCTTGTTAAATCGCTCGGTCAACCGCCGTACCGTGCAAAACAATTAATGAAGCATATCGTCGCATACGACAGTTACGACGAATATACAGATATACCCAAGGCGTTTATATCGCGTCTGAAAGAGGAGTTTTATGACCGTCCGCTCGTAGAAAAGACGCGGGTCGTCGCTTCGGACGGCGCGGTGCGGTACTTGTTTCAAGCGGCGGACGGCGATCTTTTGGAGTCCGTATTTTTGCCGCATTCGTACGGCAACAGCGTATGCGTATCATGTCAAGTGGGCTGCGCAATGGGCTGCGTATTTTGCGCGTCCGGGCATTACGGTCTTAAGCGCGATCTTTCGGCGGGAGAGATATTGGCTCAAGTCTTGTATATAGCGCGCGACACGCGGACTGCAGGCGGCGTAAACAAAATAGTAATGATGGGGAGCGGCTCTCCGCTTGCTAACTATGACAATACGATAAAGTTCGTGCGGCTGGTAAACTCTTCGGACGGGATCAATATAGGAATGCGCTCCATTTCAATATCCACTTGCGGCATACCCAAGAGAATGGAAGATCTTGCCGAGGACGGTTTTACGGGCACGCTGTCTCTGTCTCTACATGCTGCTACCGACGAAAAACGCAAGCAAATAATGAAGATCGCGTCGCACCATTCCGTACAATCGCTTGTGCAAGCGTTAAGAAAATTCTTTGACGCGACGGGTCGTAGAGTTGTTATCGAATACATTTTGATAGGCGGGTTCAACGATACCGCCGCCGATGTCGAAGAACTTAAAAAACTGCTCAAAGGCTTGTGTTGTCATGTGAATTTGATACCGCTCAATCCTACCGAAAACTGCGATCTGAAACCGCCGACAAAAAAGCAAGCGTATTCGTTTTGCGACAAGCTGAATGCTGCGGGGGTGTCGGCTACTGTGCGGCGGTCTATGGGCTCAGACGCCGCGGGCGCGTGCGGACAACTTAAAAATCGCACGGTAGAAGCGAAAAGGCGCGGTTAACGCATGTCTCGTACTAAATTTCTATCGGTTTACGAACTAAAATACATGAAAATATTGTGAAAAACACATTAAATTCGCTTGCTAAAATCGCGGACTTATGATATAATTATCAAGAAAATTTGTGATTTTACTTCGCAATCGCGGTTTTTCGACGTATGCGGAGTTTTTGTGAGCTTAGGAGGCATCATGAGCAACATAATAGCTGAAATCGAAAAGGAATACATGAAGGCGGACGTGCCGCAGTTTAATGTAGGCGATACCGTTCGTGTGTCCGTTAAAGTCAAAGAAGGCAACCGCGAGCGCGTACAGGCGTTCGAGGGCATAGTCATAGCCAAAAAGAACGGTTCGGTACGCGAGTCGTTTACCGTTCGCCGCGTATCGTTCGGCGTAGGTATCGAGCGCACGTTCCCGTTGCACTCTCCCCGCATAACGGCTATCGATGTTATAAGACACGGCAAGGTGAGAAGAGCCAAACTTTATTACCTTCGCAATCTTTCGGGTAAAGCCGCTAAGATCAAGGAAAGATAATAATATAAAGCTATTTGAGATCGACGGAATTTACCGTCGATTTTTTTTATGGAAGATTTATCGGCATATAGAATTTAGCGAAAATCAAGCGGCGCTTGCGGCGTGTCGGCTGTGTGCGGTATTTTAATGTTATTTTGCGGCAATAATCATTGCGTATCATGGAAGCATTGCTTAACGTAATTGCGATAATAGCCGCATGTCTTATACTGTATAGGATAACCGTAAGTTCAAGACATCCGATCTTTAATTTTTCGGATAGGATATCGGAACGCGGTTTATTGTACAAAATTTCGGAGCTCGGTTCGAGTTGTGCGGCGACGGAACGTGGCAACGGATTGGACGTACGCAAAGTCCGCTCGTCGCTTTACAAAACGGCAAAGCAATTAAAGAAGATGCAAAACAGCGGACAAGAGCTTGACAGCGCGCAAAAAGCTTTTTTGGATAATATATTCAAGATAACCGCGGCAGCCGATGCGGCGCGGCGCAAGCTGCGATTCGGGTACTTATTGGGGTCGGTGGGCAGCTATCCGCGATTGTTCCTTTTTTGCAATGAGTTAGTGGTGAATACTGGTGGTTGCGTGTCCGTATACATGTTGAAAACCGCCGTAAAAACTTTTAACGCAAAAGCACCGCTGACATTTACCGAACTTAAATTTATGCCGTATATGCTCTATTTTTGCTTATGCGGACTTTTGTCGCAAGTCATGAGGTCGGTGCAAGGCAGATCGGAAATATACCGCCGCGGCGTGTCCGACGGATCGGCGGGACGCGCGGACATAGATTCCATAGACAAATCGGATTATGTGTGCGGGTTATTTTCTTCAGTGGGATCGGACGACGAACGCTCTATATTTCGCATTGCCGAAAGCAATGATATCGACAGTTCGGCGGCTCAGTTGGAGCGCAACAAATTTTTGGCAAAGGCGACCGCGACGATACTTTCGGTCGTTGCGTCTTTTTCTGTTGCGGACGAATATACGGATGATACACTTCTCGATCTGTCGGATACGAACGAGATACTCTGCGCGTTGCCGTCATATTCAAATTGCGATATTCCCACAAAAACATTGTATTTGTCAAGGATAGAGCGTACTGCGGTAAAAAGGCGTACGAGCGAAGCGGTAATAGCCCACGAATGTGCCGATACCGTCAATATCACGCATTGCGACGTTGCCGATCATATTTTAGGCACGCCGCCGAAAAGCGCGGTCGGTTGGATATGCGTAACTTTAACTTTACTGATCTCGTTGGTATCGACTATTATCGTGTTTGTCAATCTTTCAGTCGATTTTATTGCGTTGACAGTAGGAGCGGTTTTAATAATTTATACCGCAGTCGGAAAAACGGTTGTTTTCGCGTTTGCTAAATGGGGCGCAAACTATCGTCCTAAACTGCAACTCGACAAGATAGAGAAAAGAGCGGTGATAATACTTTCGCGCCGTTTAAATGATGGGAATGACGCGGAGCGCGCGTTCAATGATCTCGAAAATGTTTGCAACGATAATAATGACATGCATTTCGGTTATGCGCTGATCTTTACCGCGCCGTCGCACGATGTACTGCGCACGCTTGCGCGCGTATTATCCGAACATTATGATAGAGCTACAGAAAAAAACAGGACCGTTGTACTCGTTAAGATCTGCGATAATTTTGCGCAAACGGATATCGCGGAAATTTGCAATATATTTGCCGATAAAAAAACAGATGATTACAGTTTTTCGCTTGGTGAAGATTTCGATTACGGATACGCCGTTACTTTGGACGATAGATTGCAGACGGTAAACGCGAGCGATATGCTATGCGAGATCGCACATCCTTATTGCAAGCCCGCCGCACTCGCATGTAACGAAAACTCGTTCGGTAAATTTTATAATTCGCCGATATTGGGCGATATCGACTGGGAAGCAGTTTTTGCACGCGGCGATTATTACAAAAACGGTATATTCGATATCTATCGTGTAAAAAAATACGCCGACGGCGTAGAAAACAGCGCGCACGGCAACGGCATTGTCGCAGCAACGGCGTCTTGCGGGTATGCACAATTAAACGGGACTATAAAGTCCGACTCGCGACGAGAATTTTACGAAAGCATAGAGCTGTCGACGCGCGATCTGGATGTAGCTCGAAAAACATTATTTTTTCGCAAAAAACACTCTGTCGTTCGTCCAAGCGGATGTCGGATGTTTTTTGCAGTGGGGAAATTGATCGCTTATATGTTGCCCTTGGCCCATATCGCGGCTGTTTTGACATTAAGCATAAAGTTTTCCTGGTTTGCTTTCGGGGTATATGCATCATTGTTTATTGCCGAGCTTTGCACGGCTGTATATTCGGTGGGGTCGCTGTTATCGTTGCGTCCGCTGGTAGGGGCGGCGAGCGCAGCGTTGAGTTATTTTTTGCAGCCTTTGATAGCTGTGATAAGATGTTCGGGCGCGGTAAAATTATTTGCGGGCAGTATGTGCGTGCGCGCGAATAAACGAGTTTTATATATCGCTGTCGCCGTACAAACGGCGTTCGGCATTGCCGTTATATTGTTGTCCGCATTTTTCGACGGCGGGCCGATCATGATTCTTTTCGGCGGCGCGCAAATGCTCGCTGCGCTCATTTCAATTGTCGAAGTTCCGCTGCGTTCGGTCAAACTTCATGCACTGCGACAAAAGCGATCGCATGACGGAAGCAGTAACGGCAGCGGTGAAGAAAGCGGAATATCAAATGCCCATGACAGATATTTCGACGGAGAAACGGAATACAAGATCGGATTGTACGGTAACGGTGAAGTTTTTGCAACGGCGGACAACCGCGGAGAAATTAATGTTCGACATGACGGCATGGCATATCCGTTAGACGTTCGGCTGAGTGTAAACGGCAGCTCGATAAGTTTGCATTCATGCTCGGGCGTGTTGAGACGGCATTGCGCCGAATATTTTAAGACGTGCGATAGCGTTGCGTTTCGCGCGGAACTGTTTATTCCTTCCGACGGCGCATATTGTATTTTGGGAATAGCTCTCACTAACAGAACGCATTTAAGTACGTTAGTTTCGCTATCCGCCGAAACCGCAGCGGACGGCATTTGCGAAGACGGAGACATCGCAAACGACGATATAGGCTCTGTCGCAAGCGTTGCTTTAAAACTCGGTAACGGAACGGCTGGGTTATACATGTCAGACGGACAAGGTTATTGCGAAACATCGGACAGTGATCGAGATAAAGTTTTGATGTGTGTTTCGCGTTCTGTAGAACTCAACGCGTTCGAGAGAAAAAAACTGAATATTGCGTTGATTTTCGACGCAGACGCTCGGGCGGTCAAACGGTGTGCCGCAGTCATAGACAGCGACGGGTATTACGAATATGCACTGACGACGGCGCTTGCTTACGCGCATAATACGCCGCGTCCTATGACGGGGCTTGCTCAAAAGCTGTGTGGAGACTTTGAAAGCGACGGCAGGATATGCAATGTCGATCTGCCCACGGTAACAGTCGATACCGACGAAAACGGTTATCGCATATTAGACGGCGTGCTGCGGTTATACGATCATCTCGATTTTAATACCGTGGCTGTCGGTACAGATAGGTCGCGTTTGTATGATATAGGAAATAAGCATAAAGAAAAAATGTCGTTTGTAAACGGCAAATATTCGTCCGAGCTTGCGCTGCTTGCCAAAGATATTTCGGTGGTAAAGGATTTTTCCGACACGGAGAGCTTATATGTTTTAAATGAGTTTGCTTCGGAGTTTGCATTCGCTCCGTTGTCCGATCATAGTATGCATACAGAAGAGATTTGTTGTTTTTCAGTAGATGAAGAATACGACGTAAAGATGGCAAAAAACGGTTGCGGTTTTTTGTCTGACGGAACGGCTATAGTCGATCCGACTGTGATCGACGTGCATTGCGGGAATATATTGTGCGGCGGCTCATTTTTCGCGCAGTTGGGCGACGGCGGCGGCATAACAGAGTTTGGGGCGGATGGGCGAAGTTTGACGCGTTTTAACGTTCGCTCGGTAGTTATACCGTCCGCGTTCCTAGTGATGGAATGCGACGGCGAAATATGGTCGCCTACGTACGATCCGCTCGGTAAAGGGCGGTTATCCGTACGGCACGGGTCGGGTTTCAGCGAGTATTCATGCGCATACAACGGATTTATAACAACCAACAAACAATTTGCCGTGCGCGGAAAAAATGCGGAATTATTTTCCGTAACGGTGCGGAATACATTGGATATGACGCGTACTCTCAACGTTATGTTTGCAGTGTCGTCAACATCGGGCAAATCATGCGGCGTTAAATTCGACGGTAAATGCTTGACGCTTGTAAACAAGTCCGACGGCAAAGGTTTTTGCGTTTTGTCGTCATTTCCCATTTCCGAGTGGTGTGCGTATAGCGAAGGGTATTGCATGTTCGGCAAAGTGGATAGAGCATGTCGCTTAAGGCAGGGCGGCATCGATTTTGCTCCCGCGGTATCAGTGAATGTAAACCTATTGCCGAATGAAACAAAGTCAATAACGTTCTGTTTGGCTGTGTATGACAATGACAAAGATGAAAATAAGATCGATGTATGTGCTGCGGACGCATATTTTTTGCGGGAAGCGCAGTTCTATTCCGCATTCAAAGATATAGAGTTGCACTCGACCGACAAATTATTGAACAATGTGTATCACCGCGCATTATATTTGGCGTATGCGGCTTTTGTTTCTGATCGCGACGGAAAAAAGAAAATGTCCGTAACAGATAAGCTTGTCTGCTGTTTCGCCGTTAAGTATGCGGATGCGGGATCGGTGCGGGCATTTATAGAAAGTCTGTGCGCTCGCCGTTGTGAAAGCGATATGACGGCCGCGACTAACAACAGCGGAATTGATTCAAGAGAGGAAGATATGAGTATATCTGAACTTTTGCTTCCTCTCGCAGTAAAAGATTTTGTCGATCATACGGGCGAATTTAAACTGCTTGCGCATAAAGCAACATGTACGGCGCAGAACGGAAGCGGCGGAGGTTGCTCGTCGGTAATGGAATATTGCATGGCTATAATAGAAAAACATATCGATATCGGCGAGTTTCTTAATATTGCGGATGAACGCGACAGGCTTAACGCGTTGCTTTTGTATTGCGATATAAAAGCGTTTTTAGACTATTGTCCGAGCGGCGCGCGCAAAAACAAATTCAAAGCGGCGTATATCAAACTCGGTACTGTTTGCGGGACTTTTTGCGAAAAGTCGGAAGCGGAGCGCGACGAGCTTTGCGGGGCGTATACCCGCGCAGTCGCCGCTTATTGCGGATTGCTAAAGGATGGGGACGCTTGTATACCGACGGCGGAAAAAGACGGACACGTCGATAGTATTTTGAGTAGCGCGTTGTCGGCTTTTACTCTGTATTGTTCGGAAGAATACGACAAGGCGTTTACTCAACTTGCGGATGCGGTACGTAATGCTGCGGATAGTTTTTTTACGGAAGGTGTTTACGGTTCGCATGCCGTTGCTTACGCTATGCTTTACGTTACCGTAACGGAAAAGCTGTTGGGGATAAAAAAGCGCGGAAAGCGCACGCGCATCGACCCTTGTACTGCGGAAAACTCGCCGCATATAGAGTTTTATTTAAACGGACAAGAGGGCAAGGCGCATATCGTCATAGACGATTCGGTTTCGGACGGGCCTTGGCATATACGCAGCGAAAATATAATATACGCGACCGATTGCGTAAAGCCCGACGATTATCCCGCATCGCTCGTATTGTTTAGAAGAGGGAGCGGGGACGGCAACAGATAACCACTGCGGTTTTTACAATTTACTTGTAAATCTTGCGGATTAATTGTAAACTGTGAACGGATATCGCTTGTAATGGAATAGATTATATGATAAAATTTATATATGGATCTATTCGACCTTGCCGACAATACAAAAAAAGCCGCGCCGCTTGCGGAGCGCATGCGTCCGACCGAGCTGTCGGAATTTATAGGTCAAGAGCATTTGTTGAACAACGGCTCGCTTTTGATGCGCGCTATAAAAGCGGACAGATTGGGCAGTTGCATTTTTTTCGGACCGCCCGGTACGGGAAAAACAACGCTTGCGGGAATAATAGCTAATTCTACAAAAAGCGAATTCGTTAAGCTGAATGCCGTGTCGTCGGGCGTGGCGGAAGCAAAAAAGGTAATAGAAGAAGCAAACGAACGCTTGCGGCTTTATAACAAACGCACATACTTGCTTCTCGACGAGTGCCATAGATGGAGCAAAGCCCAATCCGATTGCGTGCTTTCCGCCATAGAGACGGGCAGTATTATTTTTATAGGTTCTACTACGGAAAATCCGTTCGTGTCAATGACGCGTGCTATAGTATCTCGGTGCAGAGTGTTCCAGCTTAAGCCGTTGTCGGACGCCGATATCGTTAAAGGATTGAAGCGTGCGGTAACTTCGCCCAAAGGTTTGTCTATGTACGATCTTACGGTGGACGACGACGCATACGAACATTTGGCATGGTCGGCAAACGGCGATCTAAGAAATGCGTACAACGCCTTGGAACTTGCGGCTATAACTACGCCGCCCGACGGCGACGGAAAAATTCATGTAGATAAGACCGCTGCGGCGGAATCTACTCAGCGTCGCGTTTTATCTATCGATGACAGCATGTATTACGATATGCTGTCCGCATTTTGTAAGTCTCTTCGCGGTTGCGATCCCGACGCGGCGCTTTATTGGGCGTTTCGGTTGATCGAGGCGGGGTGCGACCCGCTGTTGATATTCAGACGGCTCACGGCTCACGCATCGGAGGATGTGGGGCTTGCCGACTCGTCGGCATTGATAGTAGTTGCGTCTGCGCTTTCGGCGTACGAACATACGGGCGCGCCCGAAGGATATTTGCCGCTCGCGCACGCGATAATCAAAGTTGCGACCGCCGCCAAATCCAACGCCGTAGTGGAAGCATTGAACGCAGCAAGAGCGGCGGTAAAGAACAGTGCGGACGACGCAGTGCCCGACTATCTGCGCGACAGAAATTTCAAAACGCCCAACGACAGCGGCGAAGCTTACATATACCCGCACTGCAGCGCGGAATATATAACGCAGCAGTATTTGCCCGAGAAATTGCGCGGATCTAAATTTTATGTTCCGCAAGACAATCCCAACGAACAAAAGATACGTTCGTTTTTGGAAGCGGTGGGACGCAATAAAAAGAAATAAGGAGTAGATATGCTCGAGATCAGTCATGTATCGATGGCGTATGCCAACGGAAAAGTCAAGGCGGTGGACGATTTGTCGCTATCGCTCAAAGCGGGAGAGATATTCGGCTTTCTCGGCGCGAACGGCGCGGGAAAGACAACTACCATAAAAATGCTTACGGGAATACTGCCGGTAAAATCGGGGAGCATTTCCATTTGCGGACACGATATTACCAAAGAGCCTATAAATGCCAAACGCAATTTCGGTTTTGTTCCCGATTCGCCTATAATTTTCGATAAGTACACCGGCAGAGAATATATCGATTTTTTGGGCGATATATACGGAGTGAGCGCAGAAGAGCGCGCGCGAGTAACAGGCGATCTGTTAAAGCGTTTTGCGCTCGAGGATGCCTTCGATAAACGCATAAGCGGCTACTCGCACGGAATGAAGCAAAAGATAGCCATAATCGGCGCGCTCATACACAGCCCGTCGCTGTGGGTGCTCGATGAGCCAATGATGGGCTTGGATCCTACATCGGCGTTTGCTCTTAAAGAATTGATGAAAGAACACCGCGATGCGGGCAAGACCGTTTTCTTTTCCACGCACGTTCTCGATGTTGCGGAAAAGATATGCGATAGAGTGGCTATCATAAATAAAGGCAAGCTTGTGCTTTGCGGGGATACGGACGAAATAAGAGCCGCCAAGGGCAACGAGAGCTTGGAAGACGTATTTATGTCGGTGGCGGGAAATGAATAATTTCGGTATCGTACTGAAAGCGTTGTTTAGAAATAAGCTGCGTTTTGACGAAAGCGCTACAAAAAACAAGAAGATAGGTCTCATAGTTCTTTTTGCGGTAGCTTATGCGCTTATACTGTCGTTTGTTATATTTATGACTGTTACGATGGGAGCGGTGTTTGCGGTAAACGGATTGGCGAATACGTTTTACTTTTTACTGCTGTTGACCGCATCCGGCATCGTTCTGATATTCGGCATTATCACTTTGATATCCACGCTGTATTTATCGAAAGACACCGATTTTTATTCCATGCTACCCATAAAATCGTCCGTCGTGTTTGCCGCAAAGCTTGTTTATGTGTACTTATTCGAAGCCGCGCTGGTCGCCGCGATAATTTTGCCTTCGATGATAGCTTTCGGCATAGTAATACGGGCGTGGGCGTGGTATTACGTGATAACTATACTTGCATTGGCGATAATTCCCGCGTTGCCTTTGTTTGTCGCCGCGATTTTTGCCGTTCCTATCATGTATTTGGCGGGCAAACTCAAGAACCGCAGTATAGTGCCGTTGATTTTTTATACCGTAATGTTTCTCGGCTTTTTCGGCTTGTATATCTGGTTCGTAATGACTGTGTCGTCTCTTAATGGGTCTTTTGATATTTCGCCCGACGACGTAGCAAAAGTAGCTCGAGTCATGACGGTTATCGGGTATATAATGTATCCGTTTACATGCGTATCGTCGGCGGCGTTCGGTTTGGATACTTTTGAGCTGGGGGTAGGCGCGTCAACTGCCGTAAATCTGATCATTTTCGTATCGATCTCCGCCGTGTTGACGATCGCTATAATGCTTCTCGGTAGGTTTATGTATGCGCAGTCGGTAAAGGCGAATAATCAGACCGACAATTCCGTGGTCAAACGCGGCGAATTTAAAGCTGCTGGTACTATCAAGTCTTTGATAGTGCGCGAATATAAGTGCGCGTTTCGTTCCACTCAAACCGCGTTCCAATGCTTCGGAGTGTTTTTGATGCCTATCATGTTCGCTGTGGTTTTCAGTCTTATTTTCAAAAATATGACGGGAAATATCGGCGATTCGCTAAACGGCGTAGACCCAGCCGAGGCGGAACGCATCGCCGCAACATTAAAAATGTTTTTCACGCTAATGCCTTATACTACGCTAGTAATAATGTTGCCCGTTACTGCAAACGGTGCGATCACGTCTTTTTCTCGCGAAGGGATAGCGGTAGAGTCGTTAAAGATATTGCCTATAAGCGTAAAACGCCTTGTGGCGGCAAAGATATTGGCTTGGGAGGTATTTGCCGTTCCTTGCGCGGCAGTTACGGCGGTGATAGTCAGCGTGTTCGATTTTGCGATAGGCAATCTTATACTGTCGATAGGCGCGTACGTGCTCATGTCCGCCGTGCTTGTGGCGTTCGGAGTATTATGGGATCTTATACGCCCCAAGCTTAAATGGACCGATCCCATGCAAGCCATAAAGCACAATACGCATTCCACCATAGGACAGTTTATAGGCATGGGCGCGACGCTCGTCATAGTATTTATAAATGTGATAATGATGGCGGTTAATGTCGAAGCCGAAATTTTATACATTGTTTGTTGGAGTTTAATTTACGCAGTCGCGGTTATTTTCGCGATAGCCGACATACTTATATACAGAGGAATAGAAACATACTATAACCGAATAGAAATTTAACGGAGAGAGTATGAACTGTTATAACGATGCGGCGGAAGCGGTACTCGACGCGCTTGGATCTTCCGAAAAGGGTCTGTCCGAAGCGGAAGCGCGTCGGCGTCTCGCGCGCGACGGCGAAAACAAGCTGACCGAAGCCAAAAAAGACGGTATTGCCAAGAAGTTTTTCATGCAGTTTACCGACGTTATGGTTTTGGTCTTGATAGCGGCGGCGATCATATCCGCCGTAGTAGCCGTTGTGCAGAAGCAATACCACGACTTTATAGACGTGGGTATAATTCTCGCTATCGTTATTATCAACGCCGTCATAGGCACCGTTCAGGAATGTAAAGCGGAAACCGCAATGCAGTCGCTCAAAAGCATGAGCGTGCCGTTTTGCAAAGTCAGACGGGACGGCGAGATCAAAAAAATATCGACGACCGCGCTTGTTAAAGGCGACGTGGTTTTGTTGGAAGCGGGCGATGTAGTGCCTGCCGATATGCGCCTCATAAAAGTGGTGTCGTTAAAGGCGGAAACGTCGGCGCTTACGGGCGAATCGGTGTCGGGCGATAAAACAGCGGAGCCTATCGCGGGCGATAACGTTCCCATAGCGGACAGAGACAACATGCTTTTCGGCTCGAGCACTGTTACGTACGGAAGAGGCGAAGGCGTTGTTACGGCGACGGGCATGGATGCGGAAATAGGCAAAATAGCCGCAATGCTCGACGTCAAAGAAAAATCTGTTACGCCGTTGCAAAAAAAGCTCAACGCCACTGGCGAGTTTATTTCCATAGCCGTGCTTATAATTGCCGCCATAGTTTTTGTTATGGGCATACTGAGCGCCGTCGGTACGGGTTCTCTTGATCTGGACAGCATAATAGACTCGTTCATGACCGCCATCGCTTTGGCTGTAGCGGCAATACCCGAGAGCTTGACAGCCGTCATCACCATAATAATGGCTATAGGCGTTCAGAAACTTTCCAAAAAGAACGCGATCATAAAAAAGCTGCCCGCGGTGGAAACGCTCGGCAGTACAAACGTCATATGCTCCGACAAAACTGGTACGCTCACTGTCAACAAGATGAAAGTGGAAAGAGTGTACGCAAACAGATCGTTCGATCCGGCAAGTAGCGGCGAGAGTACGGAAAAACTGTTGCGCTGTATGTGCTTTTGTAACGATACCGTTGTAAAGGCGCAAAGCGGAAAATTCGTTACTATGGGCGATCCTACCGAAACGGCATTGATCGACTATGCGCATTCCGTCGGCATCGAAAAGTCCGAGCTCGATACTAATTTTCCCAGAATAGACGAGATACCGTTCGATTCGGTCAGAAAGCTGATGAGCGTCGTAGTAAAAGAACGTACGGGCGATACTGTTTACACAAAAGGCGCTTGCGCAGAACTTTTGAAACGTTGCGAGTTTATACTCGATTACGGAAAAGTTCGCAAGATATCCAATGCCGACAAGTCCGCGATAGAAGCGGCTAACAGAAAAATGGCGGCATCCGCTCTGCGCGTGCTTGCGTTTGCGTACAAGCCTTGCGACGGATGTTCTGCTGTCGACTACGAGCGCGGCATGATATTTATAGGCTTGGCGGGCATGCTCGATCCGCCGCGCGAAGAAGTTAAGGACTCGGTAGCGCTTTGTAAGAGCGCGGGAATAAAAGTAGTGATGATAACGGGCGATAATGCCGACACGGCATATGCGATAGCGTCCGTTCTCGGAATATGCAACGACCGCAAGCAAACTATGACGGGCGCGGATATAGAGCGCATGAGCGACGACGAGCTTTGTCGAACGGTAGGCAATGTATGCGTATATGCGCGGGTTTCGCCCGAACATAAAGTACGCATAGTGCGCGCATGGAAGCGCAACGGCATGACTGTCGCAATGACGGGCGACGGCGTAAACGACGCGCCGAGCATAAAGGCGGCGGACATCGGAATAGGCATGGGTATTACGGGAACAGCCGTTACAAAGGACGCTGCGGATATGGTGCTTGCGGATGATAATTTCGCTACTATTGTTACCGCGGTAAAAGAGGGCAGAACGATATTCGCCAACATGCAGAAAACTGTGCAGTATCTGTTGGCTGCCAATATATCGGAAGTATTGTCGCTGTTTCTCGCTACGCTCATATTCGCGTTTTCCGCCGATCCTTACGTGTTTTTGTTGCCGTTGCAGATATTGTGGGTAAACCTTGTAACTGACAGTTTGCCTGCGCTCGCGCTCGGGTTCGAGCCGCCCGAGGGCGATGTTATGAACGATCCGCCCCATTCCGCAAAAGCCAATCTTTTTTCGGGCAGAGTGGGCGTAAATATCATTTATCAAGGCATTTTGCAAACAGCTATCGTTCTCGGCGTATTTTTGGGTTGTGCCTTTACGGGCTGGGGACACGAAGCGGGAACTACTATGTCGTTTATAACGCTATGTCTCGTACAGTTGTTCCACAGCTTTAACGCACGCAATATCGGCGGAACGATGTTCAATAAAAACTTCTTTAAGAACAAGCTTATCTTTGTCGCTTTCTTCGTAGGCGCGGCATTGACGGTTGCGCTGGCGTGTATACCTATAACGCACGATATATTTGCTTTGCAGTGGCTTGACGGACTGCAGTGGTTGACGGTAATATTGTGTTCGGCGTCCATTATTCCCGCAGTGGAGATAGCAAAGCCCATAGTGGGCGCGCTCGCAAAAATGCGTGCGTCAAAAAAAGCTAAAAAATGATGTTTTCTGTCGATTTGCGCTGAAAGACTATTGATTTTTCTTTTCCGTTATGATATACTTGTTGTAATGACTGTTGTTTATGATGTTTATCGTTGAACAGTCTATAAAACACGGAGAAAAACGATGGATAAGTGGGATATTCGGTTTATGGAAATAGCGCACACCGTGGCAACATGGTCGAGTTGTTTTCAACCCAATAGGCAGATCGGCGCAGTTATAGCCAAAAACAAGCGTATAATGACTACAGGATATAACGGCGCAAGCTCGGGAATAAAGAGTTGTAAGGAAAAAGGTTCGTGTCTCAGACGTGAACTGAATATACCGTCCGGCACGCGGCACGAGCTTTGTTACGCCACGCATGCCGAGCAGAACGCTATTATACAAGCGGCGCGAATGGGTATTTGCATTGACGGCGCTACGTTGTACTGTACACATCAGCCTTGCGCTATCTGCACAAAAATGATAATAAACAGCGGTATCACGCGTGTAGTTTATCAAGAGGGGTATCCCGATGAATTCTCTCTCGAGTTGTTTGAGGAAGCGGGAGTTATACTTGAAAAATTCGATCCGACGGAAAAAGTCTAAGAATTTCTATCACTTTACATAGGGGGATAAATAATGAAGTATTGCCAAAATTGCGGAAACGCTATAGAAGAAGACGGCGCAAAGTTTTGCACGCACTGCGGCGCGTCTATAGCGGTGATCGCTTCTGCGGAAAACACTGCGAGCGGGGGCGACGTTAAAAATAACGCCGCTGCACAGCAGCCGTCCGAACAGCCGAAAGCGCCCAAAGAAAAGCCGCCTAAAAAGCCTATAGACCTTACTAAAATCGACGATAAATTTTGGTTGTTTTTTATAATTTTAGGCGTTTGCGCATTTGTACTTATTCAACTGTCGGGAACTTATGTTCTCGTCTCGTTCGGAATGGCTGTAATATTCGGAATTTTGGCTATATTTGCGGCGGGCGGATTTTGCGCATTGGGCGTTGTAAGATATTTATCGTTCAAAAAAGCAAACGACGGCAAAGAAGATAAGGACAAAGCGGGTGAGATCCGTTATACAGTTTGTTTTGCTTTGGGCATAATCGTAATGATATACGCGCTGCTCCAATGCATAATGATCTTTGCGGCGGTAGGACAGTTGGGCGAACTCTATTCGCAGTTTGCAGCTTAATTATGTAATTAACCGATCGGCGTTGTATTCTGTCAGCGCCGATTTTTTTTGCCGAAAATTATGCAAAAATCACTTGACAACAAAAAACTACCGTAGTATAATTCAGTCATAAGTTTGACTATCTTTGACCTTTGACGATAATCAAATGTAAGGAGGTATCGGCATGACGTTAAGCGATATAATAGAACGTTTTCTGTTGGATACTATGGGCGACGAGCTTTCTGTAAATTTCAGCAGAAACGAGCTTGCGACATATTTTGCCGTTGCACCCAGCCAAATAAACTATGTTCTGCAAACGCGGTTCACGCCCGAGCGGGGGTATATTATAGAAAGCAAGCGCGGCGGCGGAGGGTCTATTAAACTTATACGTCTGAGCGAAAATGCGGACGATGTACTTGTTAGCTATATCGAAGAGACGTTGGCGGACGGTATCGACTACGGAAGAGCTTGTCAAGTGGTCGATAGGCTTGCGGGGGACGGAGTATTTACGGAAAACGAGGCTGCGCTTGTTAAGGCGGCTATATCGGACAAGGCATTGATCGCGCCGACGGTGGCAAAGAATAGGTTGAGGGGATCCATACTGAAAAACATTTTGCTCGAGACTTTGAAACATCAAAGCAACGGCGATAGATAGTATAGTGATGGATAATACCGCGATAGGCAACAATATAATAGAACGGAGGTCGATATGAAGTGTACTAAATGCGGAATGCGCGAAGCTACAACGGAAGTACTTCGGCGGTTCAACAATCATATAGAAAAAATGTATCTTTGCGGCAACTGCGCAAAGGAATACGGCAGTAAGGCGGGCTTAAACGAATTCGATATTTTGGAAAAAATGATCGCGGGATCGCCCATGGGGCTATTGTCGAATTTTGCGGATATGTTTAATTCGGTCGCGGCAAAGCCCACGGTCTGTCCCGAATGCAAAACCACGAGCGACGAATTTTTAAAAACCGGCTATGTCGGTTGTCCCGAGTGCTATAAAGTGTTCGAGCCGCTTGTCGCGGAAACGGTAAAAAAGCTGCAGCAGTCGGACAGACACGTGGGAAAAACGCCCGTCGGCGCGGCTAACACTACCACTGAAGAATCGAGATTGCGGCTCGAATTGCAAGCGGCTATAGACGCGGGCAATTTCGCTAAAGCGGGCGAACTCAGTCAAAGGCTCGATATGCTTGTAGGGCGAAAGAAGGGGGATTGATATGCTAAATTCTACGATAGTTTCCACGCGCATAAGACTTGCGCGAAATATCGACGGCATGCCTTTTCCGCACAAGATAGGCAAACTGCCCGCTAAGCAGATATCCGATAAAGTGGAGTTGTCGCTGTCGCCCATAGACAGATTTATGAGGTATGATATGGACAGCGTATCGCAGCTCGACGGCACTATATTGCAAGAAAAGCATCTTATCAGCCCCGACCTTCTTACCGAGTGCCCGTACGGTTCTGTGTTTATAAGCGCGGACGAATGCGTTTCGGTAATGGTAAACGAAGAAGACCATATAAGAGAACAAGTCATACTGCGCGGGTTGTCGCTCGATCAAGCGTACGACAGAGTAAACAAGATAGACGACTTGATAAGCAAGAACATAAAATTCGCGTTTTCGCCGAGATTCGGATATTTGACGGCATGCGCCACAAATCTCGGTACGGGTATGAGGGCGTCCGTCATGATGTTTTTGCCCGCATTGACTATACAAAAGCGTATCGATTCGTGTATAAACGACGTCGGCAGACTCAATATGACCGTTCGCGGCGTATACGGCGAGGGCAGCAGCGCGGACGGGTATCTATATCAAATAAGCAATCAACGCTCTCTCGGCATCAACGAACGCGATATTCTCGATTCTGTCAAGAGCGCGATCAACTTCATACTCGATTCGGAGCTTAGAGCACGGCAGCTATTAAAGCAAAACGAAAACGAATTGAAGGATAAAATATATCGAGCGTGGGGCGTTGCGAGAAACGCGTACAAACTGTCAACGGCGGAAGCTATGCAGCTCCTTGCGATGATAAGTTTGGGCGATTATTACGGATACATCCGTATCAACGATCACGAAGGGTTTCAGCGGCTCATAACGCACTGTCAGCCCGCAAATATGCAGCGCTTGAGCGGCAGAAATCTGTCGGTCGAAGAACGCGACGTGTTCAGAGCGCGTTATGTCGCGACCGAGTTGAAAAACGTATCGAATAGGATAAACTAAATATATCGGAGGATCAACATGGCAAACTATTTTTCTATGGACGAGAACGCGCAAAGCGCATTCAATATTGCGCGCAAAACGGCTAAGTATTATTCCAATATGTATACGGGTACGGAGCATTTGCTGTACGGCATACTGAGCGTGGATTGCGCGGCGGCAAAGATCTTCGCCGCCAATAAACTCAATCCCGAAAAGCTTATAAGCTTTTTCGAGGCGCAACCCAAAGTAACGGAAGATCCTATAGATTCTCCGCGGATAAAAGACCTCATCCCGCTTGCAGCGTATAATATTGCGGTGCAGCTCGACGCGTCGCGCATTTCCGCCGACCATTTGATGTTGGCGATACTCGAGGACGTTAATTGTCTCGCCGTCGATCTTATGTATCATTTATACAACGTAGACGGAAGATTGTTCAGCGATAGCATACTTGCGGCTCTCGGCACGTTTAAACCGGCAATGTCCAAGTCTGACGTTACTATGGGCGCTTCGGGCGGCAAAAATACGGCTCTTCCCGCACAGCTTGCCGAACTCGGGGTGGACGTTACGCAAAAGGCGAGAGACAATAAGCTCGACCCCGTTATCGGGCGCGAGCGCGAAGTGGAACGTATAATAGAAATACTGTGCAGAAAGACGAAAAACAACCCCGTGTTGATCGGCGAGCCGGGCGTAGGCAAGAGCGCCATAGTGGACGGGCTTGCGCGCGCGATAGTAGACGGCAAAGTTCCGCGTCAGTTGCAGAACAATATAGTTTTTTCGCTCAATATCGGATCGCTCATGGCGGGCACCAAATACCGCGGTCAGTTGGAGGAAAAACTGAAAGACGCGATAGACCTCATAATCAATAGCGGTAATATCATAGTATTCATCGACGAATTGCATACGCTTATGCAAGCTGGTTCAAAAGAGAGCGAGGTTTCGCCGGCGGATATTTTAAAACCGTATCTCGCTCGCGGGGAAATGCAGACTATCGGCGCGACGACTACAGACGAGTATAGGAAATATATCGAAGCGGACAAAGCTATGGAAAGACGGTTCCAGCCGATAATAGTCGAGCCGCCGACCGTGGAACAAACGATCGAGATATTGAACGGGCTAAGACCCAATTACGAAAACTATCATAAAGTAAAGCTGTCAGACGAAGCGATAGAAGCTGCGGCGAAGCTCTCGGACAAATACATCGCCGACAGATTTTTGCCCGACAAAGCCATAGATCTAATAGACGAAGCGATGAGCTGCGCCAAAGTCAGCTTGTCCACCGATCCGTCCGACATAAAAGATCTGACGGCACAGCTTGCCGAGTGTAAAAAGAAAATGGACGATTGCGCGGCGCGACGCGAATACGACAGAGCCGCCGAATACAAAAAGCAGTGCGACGATATAGAAAAGAGCATACAGTCCAAAACTTTGCAAAACGCCGCAGAACAAGAAAAAAGCTCCATGACGATATATGCGGACAATATAGCGGACGTTGTTTCGCGCTGGACTAAGATACCCGTAAGCAAGCTCACGGAGACGGAAAGCGAACGGCTCAAGAATATGGAGTCCATATTGCATAAACGCGTCATAGGTCAAAATAAAGCCGTAGAAGCGGTATCCAAGGCTATAAGGCGCGCGCGCGCGGGGCTTAAAAGCGATTCGCGCCCGATAGGTTCGTTTATATTCTTAGGTCCTACCGGCGTGGGCAAGACCGAGCTTACAAAAGCTCTTGCCGAGTCTATGTTCGACAACGAAAATTCTATAATAAGACTCGATATGAGCGAGTTTATGGAATCGCATTCCGTATCGAAACTTATAGGCGCGCCTCCCGGGTACGTGGGCTTCGACGACGGCGGACAGCTTACGGAAAGAGTGCGCAGACATCCGTATTCGGTGGTCTTGTTCGACGAGATAGAAAAAGCGCATCCCGACGTTTTCAATGCTTTGCTTCAAATACTCGACGACGGCAGGCTTACCGATTCGCAAGGCAGAACGGTATCGTTTAAAAATACTATCATAATCATGACGAGCAATATCGGCGCGACGGATGCTGCGGTAAAGCGCGAGATCGGCTTTAATGCCGTCGGAAAAAAGGAGTCGGACGTTCAGAGCGACGTGTATATGAAGGCGTTGCGCGCTGCGTTTAAGCCCGAGTTTTTGAATAGGATAGACGTTATCTGCGTATTCGACAAGCTTACCAAAGACGATGTAGCGCATATCGCAAAAATAATGTTGCAAAAGGTGGAAAATACGTTAAAGGACAGAAATATAACGTTATCCATTTCGCAGTCCGCATTGGATTGGCTTATCGAAAAAGGTTACGACGCCGAGTACGGTGCGCGTCCGCTTCGCAGAGTAATAGAACAGAACGTTGAGGACGAGATAGCGGAAGCAATAATCGACGGCAAGATAAGAGACAACAGCAGTGTTCGCATAGACTGCGCGGACGGCAAGATCAAGCTCGAAACATTGTGAGATCGGTTTGTAAAAAACAACAATAAATTTTAAAATACCCATTTACAAACAAAAGATAATCTGTTATAATATACTCAGAATTCAAACACATCGGAGGGAAATATGAAGATAGAATTCTTATGCAAAAACTACGACGCAAGCGAAAAGCTAAAAGCGGTCATCGACAAAAAGGTGCAGAAGCTCGATAAGTTTTTCGACGAAGATACGCGTATCAAAGTCGGACTTAAAAAGGGTAGCACGCGCAATACCGACGATCTTTATACCATGGAGTTGACCATCCTTTTGGACGGCGCGGTCATGAGAGCGGAGGTTACGAGCGATAATATGTATTCCAATATCGATCTCGCTTTGCCCAAACTCGAAAAGCAGATCATACGGCATCATAAAAAGATAGAGTCCAAGACCAAAAAGTTCCGCATAAAGGATGTATCGTTGGATGCGGACATCGTCGAAGAGAAGCAGGAAGAAAAAACTATCGTCCGTTCCAAGTGCTATACGCTCAGTCCCATGTCGATAGACGACGCCATAGAGGAGCTCGAGCTTGTAGGACACAACTTCTTCGTCTTTTTGAATAAGGGCACAAATTCGATCAATATTTTGTATGTTCGCCATGACGGCAATTACGGTTTGATCGAGACCGTCGTTTAAAAAATATAAAACGCCGACTGATGTCGGCGTTTTTCGTTGTAAAAATTGTACCGCACAATGCTTGCATTTATTTGTGTGTAGCTGTATAATATATTATATATTTTAACCGAAAGGAGATGATAAAGATGAAGCTCAAATTCGACTATAACAACATGATGGAATCGTCTATAGGTTCTCACGGTATTAAACAGTCGGATATAGACAAAGCGCAAAAACTTCATACCGCCGCGTTTAAAGATGTTATCGACAACAGCGGTAAGGGTTGGCAAGAATGGACTGACACTCCGTTGATATCGAAGTCGGAGATAGACGAACTTAATGCGTTCGGAAAATCGGTGCGCGAAAAAGCGTCGAGTTTCGTCGTGCTCGGTATAGGCGGTTCGGCTCTCGGTCCGATATGCGTATTCAACGCGCTTTTGCATTTACACCACAACGAGCTTCCCGCGCAAATGCGTAAAGCGCCTAAGCTGTACGTCGAGGACAATATAGACCCCGAAAGAATGCGTGCGCTTTTGGACGTTATAGATATCAAAACATCGTATTTTAACGTAATAACCAAATCGGGCGAAACAAGCGAGACGCTCAGTCAGTTCTTGATACTTTACAACGCGCTCAAAAAAGCTTTGGGCGAAAAAGCCGCCAAAGAGCATATATTCGTAACTACGACGATAGGCAAGGGCGCATTGTACGCCGTGGCTCAAAAGGAAGGATTCAAGATATTCGGCGTTCCCGCGGGCGTAGGCGGCAGATTTTCCGTTCTTTCCAATGTCGGTCTTGTGCCGTTTGCCGTTATGGGCGTCGATATAGAGAGCTTGCTTTACGGCGCGCGTGCCATGCGCACCGCTTGCGAGCGTCCCGACGTTAAGTCCAATCCCGCATTGATGACCGCATATCTTCAAACGCTTTCTATGAAAGACGGTAAAAATATTTCGGTCATGATGCCGTATGCCGATTCGTTAAGAACTATGGCGGACTTCTACTGCCAGATATGGGCGGAATCGTTGGGAAAAGCCGTAGACAAATCGGGTAAAACTGTCAACTGCGGTCAAACCCCCGCAAAATCGCTCGGCGTTACCGACCAGCACAGCCAAGTACAGCTTTATACCGAAGGTCCTTACGATAAAGTGGTAACGTTTATCGCAGTCGATTCGTTCGGCGATCGCGTAGATATCCCCGCCGACGAGAGCGCGGACATCGGAGACTTTTTGAAAGGACACACATTAAACGAACTGATAAACGCAGAGCGCAAGGCGACGGAGTTTGCGCTTACTAAAGCGGGTCGCTCCAACTTTACCGTTACGCTGCCCGAAGTAACCGCGGAAACGGTGGGCGAGCTTTTAATGTACTTCATGTACGAGACCGCTTTTGCCGGCGCGTATCTCAATATCGATACCTTTAATCAGCCCGGCGTCGAAGAAGGCAAAAAGGCTACGTTTGCCATGATAGGCAGAGCGGGCTACGAGGAAAAATTAAAAGAACTCGACAGCGCGAAAAAACTCGACGCTTATATCATCAAATAGCGGCAGCCGATAAAAGATTTTCGGTAAAACTATTGCAAAATGTTTTAATGTATGATAAACTAATCAAAACACGGCCATAGGAGGGCGTTATGAAATCGGTCAAAGTTTATTTTCCCACAATCGACAGCGTTAAAGACTTTGTAAATGCTGTTTCGCGTTATCCCTACGAAGTCGATCTACATAACGGCAGATATGTAGTTGACGCAAAATCGTTGCTCGGAATATATTCGCTCGATCTTGCCAAACCCATCGTATGCGAGATATACAACGATAATTGCGACGAGTTGATAAAAGATATCAATCAGTTCGTTGCGAAATAATAGGTGTCGTATGATAAAAGCGGCGGGGTATTTTCTCGCCGCTTAATTTTAATGCGGTTTTTCGGGAGTTACATATCATGCGTCGTGAAGTTTTGGAGAGCATGAAGGCGAGCGGTTGCGATGAATTTTTAGCCGCTTGCGAAGATCTTCGTAATTGTAAATATGTCATAGCGGAAAACAAGATCGCCGCACTGCTAAAGGCTATCGCCGATAATAAACAGTTGTACTCTATGTTCGGTGCGGCTTTGTACGGCTTCGATTACAAATCGGAATTTGCCGAATGCGTCAGCGGAAACGGGTTTTCCGTGCCTAACGATGCGGAAACGGCTGTCGCATTGGTATTTCGCATACTTTTGGATATCGACAGCGGAAAAATGCCGCTTAAGAATTTTTTGGAAGCGTACTTTTTCAGCGAATCGGTCAACGAATCGTTTTCGCGTTTTTTGCTTGAAGTGATCGTTCCGTTTGAAACTTATTGCAAAGCGATGTTTGCGCAAGCTGCCGTGGGCGCGCCCGGTGCGTCGGAAACCGAAAACAAAATGGCGGAAACATATGACAACGCCAACGGTAAATTCAAAAATAATATCAAATTGGATGCTGTAAACTGTGTTGCCGCATTGATGGAGATTGGCGAAAGCATGATAGGCGACGTTATCGACAGAGAAGAGTATATCGCATGCTTGAGCGGATTGATGCGCAGTATAAAATCGCGAGATAACGAAAATGTTATATCATCGTTTCTCGGGGTAAAGTACGCTGTTGCGTATTTCTTTAAATCTTCAAAAAACGTTTTGGAAATTTACAAGAAATTGGAATACGATATAAAACACTTTGCCGATTGACATTGCCGTCAACTTGCAAGCAAAGTAATTAAATGTTCAATTAAAATTAAATCGACGTAGATATACGTCGATTTTTTGCGTCAAAGGTTTATGGTGTTTTCGTCGTCTCGGATAAGGTTTACATTAAATATGAACAATTTCCTTGTGATAAAGTTATACATGAACACTATAAACTGTATCACGAGCTTGGTCAGCCACAGATTGCAACCGAGTACGTCGTATCCCAGCCAACTGAATAATGATGTCAACCCCAGACCTATTGCGGAAAATATTATAAATTTAACGAAACCGAGCTTGTTTTTGCCTACGTTGCCGTATTTATATACGAAAATCGATGAGAGAAAGTAGTTTAACAGTATTGCCGATATAAAGCCTATTACAGTCGCTGTAATATAGATCGACGACGGAGGGTGATAGGTAATGCCTTCTATGGTAGATCCCGTGAACACGCCTATAAATCCGTTATAATATTCGTGCCCGTAAGCGTACAAAAATACCGCGGTCAATAAAAAATCGACCGCATTGGAAAATAATCCGACGGCGATCGACTTTAAAAACTCCAAAGCGGTCTGTTTGTTTTTAAAAAACTTGATCTTCATTTGCGGCACAAATCAAATATTTTCCGTGTCCGTAAGAGGTTGCGGAATAAATCCTTCAAAAATATAGTTATCGCACAATCCCGCTGCTTTTTGCAGTTGCAGTTCGCTTTTTATGGTCCAAGCTATTACGGGCAGACCCGCGTTGCGCACGTACTTGTTGGGGAGATTGGCTACGTTGTACGCTATAAAATCGGGGTGGGAGTAGTCGTTGAATTTAAGTTTTTTCATGCGCGCGCGATCTCTTCTCGATGTGTCGGAATCGGTGCGGCGGAAATATGTGGATAGTTGTCCGCGCAAAATTTGCGGCGCGTAATTATAGAAATATTCCATGGAAAACGGATCGAACGATTCTACGGCATAATCTCCGCTGTATGACTTGAGCATGTCGAGAAGCTTTTCTTCCAGTGCGAAAGATTTTTCCGCTTTTTTAAGCTCTATCAAAATAGGTACTTGTCCGTTTACCGTTTCAAGCACTTGCTCGAATGTTGGAATACCGTACTCTGTTTTTTGCAGTTTTATATCTTTAAGGTCGGACGATTTCAAATTCGACACATAACCGTCGCAATCGGTCATGCGGCTCAATTTATCGTCATGAAAAACAACGATCGTGTGATCGTCGATTATTCTGACGTCGAGTTCTATTGCAAAGCCGTGATCGACCGAATTTTTAAACGCGGGCAATGAATTTTCGGGAAATTCGAAATTATGCAGACCGCGGTGCGAAATAGGCGTGTTAACGACCCATGATTTTTTAATTTCCATGAAATGAACCTTTAATGTATTCGTAATGATTATAACATCTTTTATTTTATTTTACAATCGATTTAAGTCGTTTTTAACGATTTTTGACAAAATTAACCGTATTTGACGAATATAATCGCTATTTTGCTTGCAGAAATCGCTATCGTACATTGTTTTATTACGAGTATATGATATCATTGACGAAAAAAAGCCGTCTCATATCTATTTGGCAAGTCGTTATTGCGGTAACAAGTCTCGCATTTAAAAGCTTGCTTTTGTAATGGCTTAATGATATAATACTGTCATGGATAAGCAAAGCAACATACGTAATTTTTGCATAATCGCGCACATAGATCACGGCAAATCCACGCTTGCGGACAGGCTCATGGAAAGCACTGCGACTTTGACCAAGCGCGAGCTTACTGATCAAATGCTCGACAGCATGGATATAGAACGCGAACGCGGAATAACGATAAAGCTAACGCCCGTGAGAATGTTTTACGATCATAACGGCGAGCGGTATACGTTTAATCTTATAGATACGCCCGGGCATGTGGACTTTACTTACGAAGTATCGCGCTCGCTCGCTGCATGCGAAGGCGCTGTTTTGGTAGTTGACGCGGCGCAAGGCGTCGAGGCTCAAACCTTGGCGAACGTTTATCTCGCACTGGATAACGATCTCGAAATTGTTCCCGTGATAAACAAAATAGATCTGCCCGCAGCGAGACCGGAAGAAGTCAAAAAAGAAATAGAGGACATAGTAGGTCTGCCCGCGGACGATGCGTCGTGTATATCTGCTAAAGAAGGACTGAATATAGACGACGTTTTACGAGCAATAGCCGAAAAAGTTCCGCCGCCCAAGGGCGATGTTTCAGCTCCGTTAAAAGCGCTTATTTTCGATTCGTATTACGATAACTATAAAGGCGCTGTCTGTCTTGTGCGGATAGTTGACGGAAAAGTAAAAGTCGGCGACAGAATAACGATGATGTCTAACGGCAAGTGTTACGACGTAACAGAGGTAGGCGTATTTCAGCCGAAAGCGGTAGCTACGGAAAACCTTTCGGCGGGAGACGTCGGTTATCTTTGCGCGTCCATAAAGTCTATTGCCGATACTGCGCCGGGCGACACTATCACGCATGCCGACGCACCTACGGCGCAACCTTGCCCCGGATACAAAAAAGTCAAGCCTGTGGTGTACTGCGGTATTTATCCGACGGACGGGTCGCGATACGGCGATCTTAAAGACGCACTGGAGCGTTTAAAGCTTAACGACGCTTCGCTTTTTTACGAGCCTGAAACGTCCAATGCCTTGGGATTCGGATTCAGATGCGGATTTTTGGGCTTGTTACACATGGAGATCATCGAAGAGCGCATAGAACGCGAATTCGATTTCGATATCATTACCACAGCCCCGGGCGTTGTCTACAAAGTGTATACGGAAAAAGGCATGGTAGAGGTTACCAATCCGTCCAATCTGCCGCCAATGGCGGAGATAGAATATATGGAAGAGCCCGTAGTCAAAGCGTCTATCTACACGCCGCCCGAATACATAGGTCCTATCATGGATCTTTGCAAAGACAAGCGCGGCGAATTCATCGACATGACTTACATCGAAAAAACTCGAGTATTGCTCACTTATACGATGCCGTTGAATGAAATAGTTTACGACTTTTTCGACGGGCTTAAAAGCCGTTCGCGCGGGTATGCGAGCTTCGATTACGAGCAAGCCGGATACAGACAAAGCGATCTTGTTAAACTCGATATACTGTTGAACGGCGACGTTTGCGACGCGTTGAGCATTATAGCACATCGCGAAAAAGCTTATTCGCGCGGAAGAGCGATGGCGGAAAAACTAAAGGATGTTATACCGCGCAAACTTTTCGAGATACCCATTCAAGCGGCGATCGGCGGCAAAGTGATAGCGAGAGAGACTATCAAAGCGTTGCGCAAAGACGTATTGGCAAAATGTTACGGTGGCGACGTTACGCGTAAGAAAAAACTGCTTGAAAAGCAGAAAGAAGGTAAAAAACGTATGCGACAGTTCGGCACTGTCGAAATACCGTCCGAAGCGTTTATGTCTGTTCTTAAACTGGACGGCGACAAAAAATGAGCGCGTCGGATATTTTGACGGTCGAACGCGGCACGGCTGTCGGAGTATACGTTCACATACCGTTTTGTAAGGCGAAATGCAAGTATTGCGCGTTTGTTTCCACTACGGATATGTCGTTGCAGTGTGCTTATGTGAACAGAGTGGTAAAAGAGATAACCGAGTATCGCGGAAGCGGTTTATTTGCAGATACAGTGTATATCGGCGGTGGCACACCGTCTTGTTTGTACGGCGGGGCATTGCCCGAAATTTTTTCTGCGCTCGGCAATTCGTTTTCCATTACTTCCGATGCGGAAATAACCGTAGAGATCAATCCCGAAAGTTGTACCGAGCGTTTTTTAGACGAGTGCGTCGATTGCGGCGTAAACAGAGTGAGCATGGGCTTGCAATCTGCGTGCGACGACGTTCTCAAACAAGCGGGGCGAGTACACGGCGTATCGGATTTTAAACGCGCTGCAGGGCTTGTTGTAAAGCGTTTTACCAATTTTTCTACCGACATTATACTCGGTTTACCGAGTCAGACACCGGAAGATATCGAGACCGCAGCGGATATAATTTCTGAGTATTGCACGCATGCTTCGGTGTATGCGATGTCCGTCGAGGACGGCACACCGCTTTGTAAAAGCGGGTACACGACAGACGACGATCGCGTGGCCGAAATGTACGATATTGCATGTTCCGCTTTAAGCGAACACGGTTTTTGTCGGTACGAAGTAAGTAATTTTGCGCGCAACGGAATGATAAGCAAACATAATTGTAAATATTGGCGATGCGAGCCTTATTTGGGTTTTGGTGCGGCGGCTCATGGTTACGACGGCAAAAGTATTCGGCGCGCCAATACCGATAATATATCCGATTACATAAACGGTGCTAACGCTTGCATCACGGCGCTTACTGAAAAGGATAGATACAACGAATATGTGATGTTGCGACTGCGCACCGAAAGCGGAATAAATTTGGACGATTTCTATGCGCGATTCGGGTATCGGTTCGAGCGGCAAAATAAAGGTACGCTCGACCGACTGAGGGGCGGGTATCTTATAAAAGCGGATGAAAACAGCGTTCGTATTTCGCCCGATAAGATGTTTGTAATGAACGGTATAATAGAAGAATTGATGGAATAGGCTTGCGTTGATCATTAATATGTGTTATATTACAAAAGAATAATGCTGTTACATGCTAAACGTATCGGCATTGTGTCTTGTGTATATTTGGTGTAAAATGAAGCAAATCGATTTGAATAATTACAAACTTATTACGCAGATGGATCTTATTTCATCTAAGCGCAAGTTGATCGACGCGTTAAACGTTGCGGCTCTGCTTTCCGTTATTGGAAGTTGCGCTATAGGGCTGGTATTGAACTACTGTTTGCGTATGTTAGGCGCGCCCGGCGGGATGTATTTCGTATACTCTTTTTGCGGCTTTGTATTGTGCGTCGTATATATTTATCTTCACGAGCTGACCCATGCGGCGGGCATTGTCCTAACTACCGCGCGTAAACCCAAGATCAAGTTCGGTAAGTTTGTCGCGTCGTGCGGTTCGGACGATATTATATTTAGCAAAAGTAAGTATTTTTTTGTGGCGTCGTTGCCTTTGATTTTTTACTGCATATTATTGATCCCCGCATGCGTTTTTTTGCCGCCGTTGTATTTTCCTTTGGTGTTCATGCCGCTGTGTTACAATGTGTTCGGTTCGATGGGCGATGTGTATATGATACACCAAGTCGTTTCATCGCCCAAGCGGAGCGTTGTGATAGACAAAGGCACGGAACTTTGTATTTACGTGCCGATAAATACAAACTAATACGCGTTATATAACAGTATAACTTTATCTATATATAGTGCGATCGAATATTGCGGTATACATATTTTGGAAAAGATGATAAATATTTTCTTTAATTGCTGTTAAAAACAATTGACAAAGATATGGCTATATGCTAAAATTATTTAGCAGTCTAAGGTTTTGATTGCTAATCAGTTCGATCGGTTATTCGCAATGGGATTGACGGGTAGAAAAGAAAAAATACTTCAAGCCATAGTGGACGGGTACATAGAAAATTGCCAGCCTGTTTCGAGTTCCGAGATCAAGGATCGGCATTTACCTATGCTTTCGTCCGCAACTATCCGAAACGAAATGTCGGCACTCGAGCAGATGGGTTATCTTACTCAGCCGCATACGTCATCGGGGCGGATACCTACTGCGGATGCGTATAGGCTGTACGTTGAAAAGTTGATGCCGCGAAGAAAGCTATCTCGGTCTGAACTTAAAGTAGTCAAGCGGTATTTCAATAAAAAAATAACAGAGCTTGACGACGTTCTCAAAAACACGGCTAAAGTCATTTCAGAGATAACAAATCTCACGTCGGTCGCTTATGTGCAAAACGCCGACGAGGCGACTGTAACAAATATCCGTATAGTGCGGATAACAGACAGCAGCGCGCTCATAATTATCGTAACAAATTTAGGCGTGCTCAAAGATGCTACTGTCAACATCGACAACGGAGTTACGGACGAGTATTGCGAGCAAGCGTCCAAGTTTGTAACCGAGGTTTTCGGAAATAGAAAGATCAGCGAGATCAATAAGCCCAAAACCATAGTAAAAGAGATCAAAAAAGAGTACAAATGCGTTTTTAAAACGATACTCGGTATTCTTAAAAGCTATTCGCATGAGGAAATGTTTTCCGATATCGTATTGGAAGGCAGCGCAAAGATCCTTGAACAACCCGAATACGCCAATTTGCAAAAGGCGAAAGCCATGCTAGAATTTTTGGACGCGAAAGAGGAACTTGTTCCCGTGTTACAGAATTCGGACGACATGAACATTTCTTTCAAAATAGGTAAAGATAACGAGTTGCGCGACGGTATGCCCGAATGCGCGATAGTAACTGCCAGTTACAACATTAACGGCGTTACGGTAGGTAATGCGGGCGTTATTGGACCGATTCGTATGGATTATTCCAAAGTGGTCTCTGTGCTCGATTATTTGTCGAAGACAATACAGATGTTGCCCGCGGGAGAAAGCGGCACGGAAGATATTTCCGATAGTAGTTCTGCGGGCGATGATGCAGAGCCTACAGAAAACGAATAAAATCATTTGGATGGAGGATATAATGAACGACGAAAAGACGAGAGAACGTACTCGCGAGTTGCCTATAGTCGAAATGCAGCAAGAAGAGTACAAGGCGCTGCAAAATCAAGTGGCGACCATGTCTCAACAACTCAGCATAGCGCAAGCGATAGCCGTCAAGGAAAAATCGCGTTCCGAAGAACTCTCGAACTTAGTCAACCGTATGCAAGCAGATTTCGATAATTACCGCAAGCGTATGAACGAGAACAACAAAAAGCTTAAAGAGGACGGAATTTGCACCGTACTCGAAAAGCTTATTCCCGAATTAGACGTTTTGAAGCAAGCGATCCAAACCATACCCGATGAAAAGGTAGCCGAAGGCGTAAAAATGATATACCGTCAAGTACTGGATATCCTTACTGTCTTCGGAGTGGAAGAGATCCCTGCGCTCGGCGAGCAATTCGATCCGAATTTGCATAACGCAGTCATGCAAACCAAAACGACCGACCCCTCAAAGGTCAACATGGTCGTAGAGGTGTATAACAAGGGCTACAGATTGGGCGACCGTATACTCAGACACAGCGTTGTCAGAGTCGCCAACTAAGCATATATAAATTTATAAATAATCAATTTGGAGGATTTAATTTTATGGGTAAGATCATCGGTATCGACTTAGGTACTACTAACTCGTGCGTATCCGTTCTCGAGGGCGGCGAACCTATCGTAATAGCTAACGCCGAAGGCGGTAGAACGACCCCGTCTGTCGTCGGTTTTGCTAAAGACGGCGAGCGTCTTGTCGGTCAAGTTGCCAAGCGTCAAGCCGTAGCCAATCCCGACAGAACAATTATTTCGATAAAGCGCGATATGGGTACTTCCAAAAAAGTGCGTATCGACAACAAGGACTATTCGCCGCAAGAAATATCGGCAATGATCTTGACTAAGCTCAAGAAAGACGCCGAAACGTATCTCGGCGAGACTGTAAGCCAAGCTGTCATCACCGTTCCCGCATACTTTAACGACTCGCAGCGTCAAGCTACCAAAGACGCAGGTCGTATTGCCGGTCTTGATGTTTTGCGTATAATCAACGAGCCTACGGCGGCGGCGCTTGCTTACGGTCTCGATAAAGGACAAAACGCGAGCCAAAAGGTGTTTATATTCGACCTTGGCGGCGGTACGTTCGATATATCCATTTTGGAGATAGGTGACGGCGTATTCGAAGTTATAGCTACTTCGGGCGACACGCACCTGGGCGGCGACGACTTTGACCAAGTTATCATCGATTATTTGATCACGCAGTTCAAAAACGACAACGGCATAGATCTCAGCAAAGACCGCATGGCTATGCAGCGTCTTAAAGAAGCGGCAGAAAAGGCGAAGATAGACCTTTCCGGTATGCAAAAGACGACCGTCAGTTTGCCGTTCATCACGTCGAGCAACGCCGGTCCTTTGCACTTGGAATACGAGATCACGCGCGCCAAGTTCGAAGCGCTTTCCGCAAAACTTATAGACCGCACGATAGAGCTTACCAAAAAGGCTATGGCGGACGCGGGCTATACAAATAACGACATAGACAAAGTTATAATGGTCGGCGGATCTACTCGTATACCCGCTGTCGGCGAAGCCGTGCGCAAGCTTTCGGGCAAAGAGCCTTTCAAGGGTATCAACCCCGACGAATGCGTTGCGGTCGGCGCGGCTATACAAGGCGGCGTTCTTGCGGGCGAAGTCAAAGACGTGCTCCTTCTCGACGTTACTCCTTTGTCGCTCGGTATTGAAACGGTCGGCGGAATATTCACCAAACTTATTCCGAGAAACACGACCATACCTACCAAAAAGTCGCAAGTATTCTCCACTGCGACCGACAATCAGCCGTCTGTCGATATTCACGTATTGCAAGGTGAACGCGAGATCGCGGCGCACAACAAAACGCTTGCGCGCTTCGAGCTCGGCGGTATCCCTCCCGCACCGCGCGGCGTTCCTCAGATCGAGGTTTCGTTCGACATTGACGCTAACGGCATAGTGCACGTATCGGCTAAGGATAAGGGAACGGGCAAAGAGCAACGCGTTACTGTTACCGCTTCCACAAACCTCACCGAATCGCAGATACAGCAGGCTATAAAAGATGCCGAAATGTTTGCGGACGAGGACAACAAGCGCAAAGAGATAGTAGACGCTAAAAACCAAGCGGATATGCTTGTGTTCTCTATAGAAAAGTTCTTGCGCGAAAACGGCGATACCATTACCGCAGAAGACAAGGACGAACTCAATAAAGAGATGGTCAATGTCAAAGAGGTATTAAAGACCGAAGACATCGAAGCTATCCGCGACGCCGTAGAAACGTTGCAAAAGCTTTCCAACAGCATATTCTCCAAGCTTTATGAAAACGGCGCAACTCCGCCGCCGCAAGACGACATCGTAGTTGACGATGCGGAAATAGTAGACGACGGAAACAACTGATATCGATCGATATTGTACGAATAACGCCCGTGCGCATAAAAGCGTGCGGGGTTATTCGGCTTTTGTCGAAACAGTTCTATCATTGCGACAATGTTGTCGCGGAGTAGTGTATGGCTAAAAGTTATTACGAAACGTTGGGAATATCGAAGACGGCTTCGGAAGACGAGATAAAATCGGCTTTCCGCAAGCTTGCGCGTCAATATCATCCCGACTTGCATCCCGGCGACGAGGCTGCAGCCAATAAATTCAAAGAGATCAACGAGGCGTACGAAACCCTATCGGATACTCAAAAACGCGCGGAATACGATGCTGCTCAAGCGGGCGGCGGAGCAAGCGGCGCGGGCTTCGGCGGCGGTCAAAGACAAGGCGGTCAGCGCGGCGGGAGCTTTTTTGACGATTTTGTCAATATGTTCAACAACGATCCTCGCGGCGGCGAAGGTCATGCGGGCGGCAGCGGCGGCGACATAAGTTTAAACGTAACTCTGACGTTTGAAGAAGCCGCTTACGGAACGCAGAAAGAAATCACAGTCAATCGTTTTGAATCATGTTCGGCATGCCGCGGTACGGGCGCGAAAAACGGAACGCAGTATATCAAGTGTACTAATTGCGGCGGAACGGGTAAAGTCCGTTATGCTCAAGAAACTCCGTTCGGCAGAGTGGTCAGCATGAAGCCGTGTAACGTTTGCGACGGCAGCGGTAAAATAATCAAAGAACCTTGTCCTACGTGCGGCGGACGCGGATCGATGCGCAAAAATTCCAATCTGCGCATAACATTCCCGCCCGGAGTAGAGCCCAATCAGATAATGACCATACCCGGCGAAGGCGAAAGAACGCGGTCGGGAAATAAAGCAGGCAATTTGATATTGACTCTTACCGTGCTTCCGCACAAAATGTTCAAGCGTAAAGGTTTGGATCTATTGGTGGATATACCCGTAACGTTCACGCAAGCGTTATTGGGCGACAAAGTGTTGGTCCCTACGCTTAAAGGCAATAAGATAGCATTCCCGTTGCCCGAAGGCACGCAGAGCGGTATGACGTTCAAACTCAAAGAGCAAGGTCTCGAAAATCCCAAGAAAGGGTTAAAAGGAGATCTTCTCGTAACTATAGATATAGAGTTGCCGAGAAACTTGACAAAGGATCAAAAGCAATCTATAAAGGAACTTCACGAGAGTTTAAAACCCGAACAGTATGATAAATCTCGCGAGTTTATGAAAAAATAAAAATAGCAAGCAGCAAATTCCGCCGAATGATTCGGCGGTTATTTGCGTTTTGATATCATATAGGTTTAACTACAGTAAAATGCCGCAGTGTCGGTTGAAAAATATCTACGGTCGATTTATGATCGAAATTCAGTACAAAAGGAGATCGAAAAGAATATGAAAATTCTCGTTATAAATGCAGGCAGTTCATCGCTAAAGTATCAGCTTATCGAAACAGATACGGAAGCGGTTTTATCGAAAGGCGTATGCGAACGCATAGGTATGGACGGTTCGACATTAACGCATAATGGTCAAAAGAAGGTTAGCTTTCAAGCGCCCATGCCTACTCACAAAGAGGCTATCAAACTCGTTTTAGACGCTCTTGTCAGCCCCGATCACGGCGTTATTGCCTCTATGTCGGAGATAGCTGCGGTAGGACACAGAGTGCTCCATTCCGCCGAAGATTTCAATGATTCGGTGCTTATAACGCCTAAGACCCTTAAAACCATAGAATCGAACGTGGACCTCGGGCCTCTCCACATGCCGCCTAATATAATGGGTATAAAGGCGTGCAGAGAAGTCATGCCCGATGCGCCGATGGTAGCGGTATTCGATACCACGTTCCATTCTACAATGCCCGATTATGCGTATATGTACGGCATTGATTATGACGATTACAAAAAGTACAAGGTGCGCAAGTACGGTTTTCACGGTTCGAGCCATGCGTATGTTTCCGGCAGAGCGTCGGAGCTTATGGGCAGCAAAAATATCAAAACGGTAGTTTGCCACTTAGGTAACGGCGCGAGCATAAGCGCGGTCAAAAACGGCAAGTGCGTAGATACGTCCATGGGACTTACTCCGCTCGAAGGGCTTATAATGGGAACGCGTAGCGGCGATCTCGATCCCGCGGTGCTCGAATATCTTATGAGCAAAAAAGGTTACGACGTTCACCAAATGACAAGTTATTTGAATAACAAATGCGGCGTTAAGGGTATAAGCGGCGTCAGTTCTGATTTCCGCGATCTCGAAACCGCTATGGAAAACGGTAACGAGCGTGCTAAACTCGCGATCGATATGTTCAGTTATCGCGTAAAAAAATACGTCGGGTCTTACGCTGCTGCTATGGGCGGACTGGACTGCCTTGTGTTTACGGGTGGTATCGGCGAGCATACGGTTTGCGTGCGCGAAGCTGTTTGCAAAGACATGGAGTTTTTGGGCGTCGAGCTGGATAGTAAACTCAACAAAAACGTGCCGCGCGATACGGAGTTCGAGATCGGTTCTACGAAATCCAAAGTAAAAGTCTTTATTATTCCCACTAACGAAGAACTTTATATAGCTCGCGAAACATTGAAACATAAAGACGATTGAAACGGCACGTATTAAGCGAAATATTGCAGACGCTGTATCCGTCGGACGTTAAATGTATCGTCTGCGGCAAGGAAATGCATCCCAATCGTTACGGCTTGTGTGATGATTGTTCGTTTGAGCTTAACGAAAATTATTGTATCAGGTGCGGGCGGCATAAAGTCGGGATAGGCGATTATTGCGGTGAATGTTCGGACACGGTTTTGTATTTCGACGAAGCGCGGTCTTCCGTAAATTACGACGGTTGCGCCAAGAACATAATTTGGCGGTTAAAATACGGATCGGCAAAATATCTTGCCGATCCGATGAGCGAGTATATGCTGGACACTTTGTTGTTTGCCGATTGGAGCATTGACTGCTTCACGTTTGTTCCCATGCATAAAAAACGGCAAAGACAGCGTGGTTACAATCAAGCCGAACTAATTGCAAGATCGCTTGCGGCGCGTACAACTACGCCGTGCATTCCTTTGTTAAGCAAAGTGCGCAGTACTCCAAATCAAGCGAAGTTGGATAGAGACGCGCGCATTAATAACTTAGTCGGCGCATTCGCTGCCGTAACCCAAGTTCCCGAGCATATCGTACTGATAGATGATGTTATGACAACGGGTTCTACGGTAAACGAGTGCGCTAAAATACTCAAAAAGTCCGGCGCTAAAGTGGTGTATGTTTTGACGTTTGCATCTGTGCCCGAGCGTCCCGTATTAGATAAGCGCACGCAAAATATCAGCGAATTTCGTCATTGATATCACTTGACTAATCACGTGTTTTATGCTACTATTATAAAGGTGTATCAACACCGTGATAGATTTCGAGTTGTCGGTTCTGAATGATCGACAGCCTAAAATAATTCACAATATCATAAGGAGGATATTATGACCATACTGTCAAGTACGGCAACTGTTTTGTATATAGTTTTGCCTATAATCGGTTTGATAGTCGGCGCTGTCATAGGCATTGCGGTATTCCATTTTTACCAAAGCAAAAAACTCGGCGTAGCTAAACAAGCTGCTAACAAAATGGTCGAAGATGCGGTCAACGAAGTTAAAGAAATGCGTAAGACTGCGTCGCGAGAAGCTAAAGAAGAGCTGGAAAAAGAACGTAGCGCAATGGAAAGAGAATTGCGTGAAAAACAGTCCAATATATCGAGATCGGAGCAGCGCATACTGCAAAGAGAAGAAAATTTGGACAAAAAAGAATCGGCGCTCGATAAAAAGTCGGAAGATCTCGAACATCAACGCAACATTCTTTTGCAAAAGCAGGCTGACGCGGATAGGATAAAGTCCGAATTGGACAGCGCCCACGATAAAATGTTGGACGAATTGCAGCACGTTGCGGGCATGTCTAAGGACGAGGCAAAAAGTCAGTTGATAGACGCGATACGCGACGAAGCAAAGCACGATGCGGCTAAAATGGTACGCGAAATAGACGCCGAAGCAAAAGAAGAGGCGGACAAGCGCGCAAAAAAAATCGTATCGCTTGCAGTCCAGCGTTGTGCCGTAGATCATAGCGCGGAGATTACGGTATCCACCGTAGCTTTGCCTAACGACGAGATGAAAGGTCGTATAATCGGTAGAGAGGGCAGAAACATTCGCGCGCTCGAAACGGCTACGGGCTGCGATCTTATTATCGACGATACTCCCGAAGCCGTTGTGTTGTCTTGCTTCGACCCTATACGGCGCGAGATCGCGCGCATAGCGCTCGAAAAGCTCATAGGCGACGGACGCATACATCCGGGACGTATAGAAGATCTCGTAGAAAAAGCCAAAAAAGAAGTGGACGTCAAGGTAAAGGAAGCGGGCGAAAACGCCATGTATGAAACGGGTGTTTTCGGTCTCAATCCCGAACTTGTCAAAATATTGGGCAGACTGCGCTTTAGAACGAGTTACGGTCAAAATGTTTTGCGCCACTCCATAGAGGTATCCAATTTGGCGGGCGTTATGGCTGCGGAGCTTGGAGCGGACGTAGCTCTGTGCAAACGCGCCGGACTTTTGCACGATATAGGAAAAGCGCTCGACCACGAGATAGACGGTACACACGTTTCGATAGGCGTGGATGTTGCTAAAAAGTATAAAGAAAACAAAGGCGTCGTACATTGCATAGCGGCGCACCATAACGACGTCGAACCCGAAACCATAGAGGCGATAATAGTTCAATGTTCGGACGCTATATCGGGCGCGCGTCCCGGCGCACGCAGAGAGTCGCTCGACAATTACGTAAAGCGTCTTGAGAAGCTCGAAGAAATAGCCAACAGCTACGAAGGCGTGGAAAAGTCTTTTGCCGTACAAGCGGGCAGAGAAGTGCGCATAATCGTTAAACCAGATGTTATCGACGATGTAAAAGCTATGTATATGTCAAAAGAAATAGCTAAACAGATAGAGCAAGACATGCAGTACCCCGGACAGATAAAAGTAAATGTTATCCGAGAGACGAGAGCGGTAGAATACGCTAAATAGTAATTATTCAAGAAACAAACATAAAGACGGCGATGAGGTATTGCCGTCTTTTTTCTTTGATTTGAATATTTAAGTTGATATGTCAAACATCAGTTGATACGCGGCAACGCATCTTCGCTATACTGCGATCAATTGCGCTAAATTCGGACAAAATAGTCCGAATTTTTTTTGCTATTCTTAATTAGGAGATTTCGGAAATGAAAATCGAACATTTTAAAAAAACAAGCGAGCTTCATATCAAATTGAGCGGAGAGCTGGACGAACGGTTCAGCGCATACGTGCGCATATCCATCGATAGTTTGATCGACAGCGGGCAATTCAGCAAACTTTATATCGACATGTCGGAGTTGACGTTTATGGATTCCACCGGTATAGGCGTACTTATAGGTCGTTATAAACGACTTAAACCGCGCGGCATACCTATATATTTGCAATCGCCGACGCCGTCGGTAGACAGGGTGCTCGGGCTGTCGGGCATATACGAAATCATGTACAAGGCGGTGTGATAATGAAAAACGAAATGACCTTGACTTTCAGCGCGATATCGGAAAACGAAGCGTTTGCGCGTAATGCCGTAGCGGCGTTTTGCGTAGAACTCGATCCGACCATCGATCAGATAAACGACATCAAAACCGCTGTTTCGGAAGCTGTTACAAATTGTATAGTACACGCATATGCGGACGATAAAGACGGAAAATTCGTTACCGTCAAAACTGATATAACCGACGGCATTGTACATATCGTCGTTTCGGATACGGGTGTAGGCATAGAAGATATTCAACACGCTATGCAGCCGTTTTTCACCACCAAGCCGGAACAAGAGCGCAGCGGCATGGGATTTACAGTAATGGAATCATTCATGGACTCGTTATCGGTAGAACGTAATATACCGAGCGGTACCGTTGTGTCTATGACAAAGACGATACGAGGTGCGGATTGGAAAAAGAAGAAACACTCCGATTGATATCATCGGCGCAGCACGGCGACAAAAGCGCGAGCGAGGAATTATTGCTGCGCAATTCACCGTTGATCAAGTCGGTAATACGTCGCTATAAAAATAAAGGTGTTGACTACGACGATCTGTATCAGCTCGGTTGCGTAGGGTTTATCAAAGCGGTAAGAAACTTCTCTTGCGAATACGAAGTGAGGTTTTCTACCTATGCCGTTCCGATGATTGCGGGCGAGGTAAAGCGATTTTTGCGCGACGACGGACCGATAAAGGTTTCTCGCGGAACAAAGACTGCCGCGGTAAAGATCGCGCGTTTTGTGGAAGAGTATAAGCGTGAGCATAACGAGTCTCCGACTATCGACATTATAGCCAAAGAATTCGATATAGAGCCGCAAGAAGCCGTTTTTATAATGGATTCTAATAAATATCCTGTATCCATATACGAACGCAACGATGACGACAGCTCGAGAGCATTGCTCGACAAACTTCAGTCGCCCGAAAACGAGGACGATAAGCTCGACAAAATGATGCTTAAACAAATAATCAATTCATTGGAACCGCGCGACAAACAAATCATATTGCTTAGATATTTCGCAGATAAAACTCAGTCGGAAGTGGCGCGCGTGTTAAAGGTTTCGCAAGTCCAGATCTCGCGATTGGAAAGTAAGATACTCGGTAAAATAAGATCGGAATATTGCGAATAATCTTCCGCGGTGAATTTATCGACATATGGTTTTGCATTCTTGTAGCATGATTTATAAGCAGATTAAAAATGATAAATAACATAAATCGAGCAAACACGGCGCTAAGTCGTGTTTTTGCTTGTCTGGCGGTATTAACTTATCCGAATGCATAATATTCTTAGGCATTTAACAAATTATTTATATGAAGAAAGCAGAAAGACGACAAGTAGGCGAAGGTTTGACGGTCGTAACCGAGCGCGAGCAAATGGTGAGAAGCGTTAAACCACGGGAAAAATAATTCGTAAAAAAATAATTCGTAAGGAGTTGTCATGTCGGAAAGCAGCAATACCATCAAACAACGTAACGATAGGTACAACAAATATGTCGAGACGGTAACGCCAAAAACAAGCATCGCAAAAGCGTTGTGGCACAGTTTTTGGATAGGCGGAGTTACTTGCATGATAGGACAGGCTATCGGCGATATTTTGGCGTTCGCAGTGCCTACGCTTACCGTGGAAATGGTGGCAAATATAACGTCTATGATATTGATAACCGCAGCAATATTGTTTACCGGTCTCGGGTTTTACGATGTTATTGCACGTCAAGGCGGGGCGGGTTCGTTTCTTCCTATAACGGGTTTTGCAAACGCCATGGCGAGCGCGTCTATGGAATTTAAGACCGAAGGATTGATATTCGGAACAAGCGTCAAGCTTTTTTCGGTAGTCGGACCTGTTGTCGTGAACGGGATAGTCTGGTCAACGGTCGCCGGGCTGTTGAATCTCTTGATATTGGGGATGTACTGATATGGCATTGTTTAAAAATATAAAACGCAATAAGCCTGAATCGTTTTCAGATGGGAATAGAGACGTTCTGCCGTCGCCCACGGGTTTTTCTCCGCGGCAGCGAATAATGCGGTTTTACAACACTCCGCGCATAATAGGCAGAATGAGCGTTGTAGGTAAAAAAGAGGCAAAAGGTCCTGTCGGCAAGTATTTTTCCAAATGCGAAGCAGATGATAAACTGGGAGAAAAAACATTCGAGCGTGCCGAAATACGCATGTTCGATACAGCCGTTCGCGGCGCTGTGCGCGACGCTAAGCTCGAAGTTGACGATATCGATCTGTTTGTGTCGGGCGACTTGCTCAACCAAATGACCACATCTAACTATGCTGCGCGCGATATAGGCGTGCCGCATATAGGCGTGTACAGCGCGTGTTCTACCATGACGGAAAGCTTGACAGTCGCCGCGGCCATGGTGGACGGCGGATATTTTTCCAACGTGCTTTGCGCGGTGTCGAGTCATTTTGCAACGGCGGAACGACAGTTCAGATACCCGTTGGAATACGGCTGTCAGCGTCCGCCGTATGCGCAGTGGACGGTAACGGGCGCGGCTGCGTCCGTCATCGCAAGAAACTGCAAGGAGACCGAACGCTTTCCGAAAATAGTTATGGCAATACCCGGTATAATAACGGATTTCGGGACAAATGACTTAAATAACATGGGCGCGGCAATGGCGCCCGCCGCAATGGATACCATGTTTACGCTGTTTACGCAAAGCGGATACGGCGTAGACGATTTCGATATGATAGTTACGGGCGACTTGGGCAAGCTCGGTTCGGATATTTTGCGCGATCTTATGCGCAGACGCGGTATACGGCTTGGGCAAAACTATATCGACTGCGGAAACATGATATACAATGTCGATCAAAAATGCTATCAAGGCGGCAGCGGGTGTGCGTGTTCGGCTACGGTGTTCAATTCGTATATCATGGAGAAACTGATCAACGGCGAATTTAAGCGTATAGCTTATCTTGCTACTGGCGCGCTCATGAGCACTCAAAGCTGCTATCAAGGCGAAACGATCCCGGGTATATCTCATGCTGTAATAGTCGAAAGCCCTTTTGGAGGTGAATAATGGTTTGGTCGATGATAGGAACATATGCTACGGTCTTTTCGGTAGGCGGAGGACTGTGCGCTATTGCCGAACTTTTGATAGTAAGGACTAAGCTTACGCCAGCGCGCATTCTCGTGATCTTTCTTATAGCGGGGATAATATTGGAAGGCGTGGGACTGTACGATTATATATTTGATGTTTGCCAAGCGGGCATAAGCGTTCCGATAGTCGGATTCGGCGCTTCGCTTGCCAAAGGTTCGATCGAAGCGGCGCGCACGACGGGGTTCTTCGGCGCGTTTGCAGGCGGACTTGTACGAACGGCTTACGGCGTTGGCGCGGCAATAGTAATGAGTTATATTGTTACGTTGGTATTTAATCCGCGTTCTAAGTAATCTTGCGTGATATATATCGGCTTTTTAAGAGCATTCGGCGAGTTCTTTTTGTGTGGCATACCGCTACTGAGCGCAATATAACTTATTTTATATACTAAAAATACAAAATTCGATAAAATGCTTGTATTCTGCTGTTTGGAGTGATATACTAAAAGTGTTGTAGTGTGTGCTTTTGTCATTACACGGGCGTTTGATCTACGATCGGACGCTAAGAAGTTTCGAGCAGCGCTCGTAGGATGTTTTCTCGGCGTATATCGAAACGGAAATATTCCATTGTCCGAGTTAATATTTCGGCTCGGATCGGCGAAGCATACATTTTTTACTGTGTCATGAATAAAAGAATCCCACTTTCCACTCCCACTATGCACGGAGAAGAAATTTCGTTTGTAAACGAGGCGTTTGAACGGAATTGGATAGCGCCGCTCGGCTTTAACTGCGATTCGTTCGAGCAAGAGCTTTGCGAGTATTTAGCCGATAGCGGAGAAGAACTTCACGGCTTATCGCTCAGTTCGGGAACGGCGGCGTTGCATTTAGCTGTTAAGCTTGCAGGCGTAAAGCGCGGCGACATTGTTTTATGTTCCGACATGACGTTTTCGGCTACAGTCAACCCCATATCTTACGAGGGCGGCGTTCAGGTGTTTGTAGATTCCGAGCGTGAGACCTGGAACATGGATCCCCGAGCGCTCGAGCTTGCTTTTAAAAAGTATCCGCAAGCCAAAGTCGTTATGCTCGTCCATCTTTACGGCACGCCCGCCAAAATGGACGAAATATCGGAAGTTTGCACAAGACATAACGCCGTGTTGATCGAGGACGCGGCGGAAGCTCTTTCGTCTACATACAAGGGTAAGCAAGCGGGAAGTTTCGGCAAATACGGCATAGTCAGCTTTAACGGGAATAAAATAATTACGTCGTCGGGCGGTGGTATGCTCGTTTCCAAAAGCAAAGCAGACCGCGATAAAGCGTTTTTTTGGGCGACTCAATCTCGTGAGAAAGCGCCGTGGTACCAGCATGAAGAGATCGGTTATAACTACAGAATGAGTAATGTAGTCGCAGGGATAGGACGTGGGCAGCTCTTACATTTGGACGAACACCGCGACGCTAAGGTCGAGATATACAAAAGATATAAAGACGGGTTCAAAAATCTTCCCATCGCTATGAATCCGTATTTGGATAATTCGCGCCCCAATCATTGGCTCAGCTGCATGACCATAGATAAAAAGTGCGCAATTTCGTTTATGGATATATACGAAAAGCTAAACGACGCAAATATTGAAAGCCGTCCTATTTGGAAGCCCATGCACATGCAACCCGTATTTAAAGGACATGACTGCGTAAAGGTAGAAAACGAATACGTTGACGAAGATATTTTCGGGCGCGGTTTGTGCTTGCCGTCCGATATCAAAATGACCGAAGAAGAACAAGCGCGAGTAATAGAAACCGTAAAGAGATGTTTTTAAGTGGAAGAATTTTTTAATAATTTAATCTCGACATGGTGGGGAATAACCATCATATGCGTAGTGTCGGCGGCAATATGGCTATTGCTGTCGATATTGTTGTACAGAGTGTTTTTTAAGCGTTTTTACGATATTTTATTGAGCGGCACGGCAATATTGGTGTTTTCTTGGCTACTAATAATTCTTATTGTATTGGGCGCGGTCAAAATGAAAGGCAATCCTTTTTTCACTCAGCAGAGACCGGGCAAAAAAGAAAAGATATTCAAACTGATAAAATTCAGAACAATGACGTGCGAAAAAGACGCCGACGGCAATCTTTTGCCCGATGCGGACAGACTTACCAAATACGGAAAGTTTTTACGCGCTTCGTCTTTGGACGAACTTCCCGAGCTTTTTAATATTTTTATCGGTCAGATGTCTATAATCGGACCGCGCCCGTTATTGGTGCAATATCTTCCGCTCTATAACGAAGAGCAGAGACATAGGCACGACGTGCGTCCGGGCTTGACTGGATATGCGCAAGTGCACGGTCGCAACGCTATTTCGTGGCAAGAGAAGTTTGCGCTCGACGTTGAATATGCTCGCAGCATATCGTTTTTCGGCGATATGAAGATATTTTTTCAAACGATAGCCGCGGTATTTAAGCGGAGCGGGATATCGCAAGAAGGGCATGCGACAATGGAATTTTTTACGGGCAACGGCGACGAGAATGAAGAATAGTACTAACATTTTGATATTGAGCGCGGGCAGACGCGTCGAACTTGTAAATTGCTTTAAAGCGGCGCGCGACAAGCTCGGTATAAAGGGCATGGTTTACGGTGCGGATATTACGGAGACCGCGCCCGCGCTTCACTTTACCGATAAGTATTTTCTTATCCCGCGTATATCGTCGGACGATTATATTTCGGCGCTTACCAAGCTTTGTAAAGAGCAAGAGATATCGTTGGTAGTTCCCACAATAGACACCGAGCTCGAGATCTTGGCGGAAAATAAAAAGTTTATAGAAGACAATTCGGTCGCTAAAGTCTTGGTTTCCGATAGCTATAGCGTATCGGTCTGCTGCGATAAACTTAAGACGGCGAAATATTTTAATGAACATGGTTTCGGTTTTCCGCGCGTTATAAGTCGCGACGATATAAAGTCGGAAAACTACTCGTTTCCGCTTTTTATAAAGCCGGAGAACGGCAGTTCGAGTATCAACGCATTTAAGATCGATAATAAACGCGAATTGGAATTTTTTTCCGATTATGTCAAAAGACCTATCATTCAAGAATGCGTGAGCGGAACAGAATATACTATCGACTGTTTTTCGGACTTTGACGGTAACGTAATTACCGTCGTGCCGCGCATACGCATATCCACGCGCAGTGGAGAGATATTAAAGGGTAGGATCGATAAAAACCGCGTTCTTATTGCAGACGTAAAGCGGCTGTTGGAGTCTTTCGGTTTTATCGGACAGATCACAGTGCAGTGCTTTTTATGCGATGATGGGTCGATCAAATACATTGAGATCAATCCGCGATTCGGCGGAGGAGCGCCCATGAGCATTTTGGCGGGCGCAGACAGCTGCGAAAAGTTATACAGACTTTTACGCGGCGAAAAACTTGCATATAACGAAGATTACAAAGACGGACTGATTATATCTCGGTTCGATAACAGCATAGTGGTGAAAGAATGAACGTAAAAGCCGTAGTTTTCGATCTGGACGATACTTTATATAATGAAAACGATTACGTGCGTTCGGGTTTTGCCGCCGTTGCTGCAGAAATTTTGAATGTATACGGCATAGAAAACAGTGAAAAAGAGCTTTGGGCGTTGTATGAAGAGGATAACAAATGTGTGTTCGACAGATTTGCGGACAAGCATTGTTTGACCGATCCTAACTGCGATGCGGCGCGCATGATCGAAATATACAGAGAACATAAACCCGATATAACGTTGTCCGACGAAGTTAAGCAAGTATTGATAGGATTGCGCGACAAAGGATATAAACTCGGCATTATTACGGACGGCAGACCTTCCGCGCAACGCGCGAAGATTGCGTCGCTCGGCTTGGAGCTGTTAGTCGATATAATAATCGTTACAGACGAATTGGGCGGCATACAATACAGAAAGCCGAATATAACGGCATTCGATACGATGTCAAAAGATTTGTGCGTAGAAGCGGATAACATTGTATATGTAGGAGACAATCCGGCAAAGGACTTTGCCGTCAAAAAATACTTGCCGATAAATACGATAATGGTTCGCGGAAACGGACTTTATAAAAACGAACCGTTTGCTGACGGTATAGAACCGGATCACATCATAAACGCAATTTCCGAACTTCCCGATGTAATGGAAAAATTAACTTTCGACGAGCGTTACAGAAGCTTTGCCCACTCCAAACTTTTGGAATTATTGAAGTTTGTGGATAATATATGCCGAGAGGAAAATATTCCGTACTCTTTGGCTGGCGGGACTTTGCTCGGCGCAGTGCGGCATAACGGGTTCATTCCGTGGGACGACGATGCGGATGTTGTGATGACGCGCGAAAACTTTGATAAGTTCCGCTCCGTTTGCGATAAATATTTGGACGGCAGCGAGTTTACAATGTTCAACCATGACAGAGTAGACGGCGTCGCTTACAAGCAAGCGCAAGATTTTGACGGTATACCAGTTGACGGCGGATACTTGTGCTGCGATATTTTCACGCTCGATAATGTTCCCGACGACGACCGCGCATTTAGAAAACAAGTGTTCGGGCTTAAAAAGTTGCAGGGCATGATGAAGCGCGGTAAAACAGAATGGAAAAAGTACAATTTAAAAGGCAAAATACTTGTATTCGGAACGCTTGTACTCGGCATGTTCACGTCTAAAAAGCGCATGCTCAAAAAGTATACCGAATTGTCCGTAAAGTATAATAACATAGTTACGAAGCGCAAATTCATTTCCAATGACGTATATTCGATGTTCGATATACCTTACGACAATGAGATATTAGCCGATACTGTATATCACGATTTCGAGACAGAAAAATTTCCGATATTCGCACATTACGACAAAATGCTTACTCTTATGTACGGCGATTACATGACGCCGCCGCCCGTCGAACAACAAAAGTTCATGCATTTGCCTCGATTGGAGCGTAACGGAAAATGAGTAAGATCTTATTGATATGCACAACGTCAAATTCGGTGATCACTTTTCGCAAGTCTTTGATCGAAGCGTTGCAATTGGCGGGACATAAAGTCTCCGTCATAGTGTTCGACGAAATAAACAAAGCGGAAATAGAAAACCGCGGCATAGAATTTCATTGCATCAAAGGCGAAAACAGAAGTATAAATCCTTTTTCGTCGCTGTCTTTAAAGAGTAAATACAAAAAACTTATTAAATCGATATCGCCCGATATCGTCTTTACGTTTATGATGAAACCGAACATTTTCGGTGCGCTCGGCGCTGTTAAAGCGGGCGTTAAAGAAATTTTCTGCATGGTAGAAGGCGCGGGCGACGTTTTTGCAAACAACGGCGTAAAATGGAAGCTATTGCGCACGGCAGTTTGCGCATTGTACCGCAAGGCATTTAAAAATGTACAAAAAGTCATTTTTCTAAATAACGACGATAAAAACGAATTTATTTCGAGAAAACTCGTGCGCCCCCGACAATGCGAAATTGTACCCGGTATCGGCGTCGATTTAGAGCGTTTCGCGCAAAAACCGATAGAAAATAACAATACGTTTTTAATGCTTACGAGGCTCATAAAAACCAAGGGCGTTATCGAATACTGCGACGCGGCACGCTTGGTAAAACAAAAATACCCGCATGCAAAATTTTATCTTGTGGGTGGAGAGGGCAATATCAAAGCGTCGGACATCAAGCAATATACAGACGACGGCAGCGTCGAATATTGCGGTCATACAAAAGATGTGCGCCCGTATTTGGAAAACTGCTCTGTCTTTGTATTACCGTCGTACTATAGAGAAGGCTTGCCCATGTCGATAATGGAAGCTTCGGCGGTCGGTCGGGCGGTAATAACAACGGACAACGTAGGCTGCAGAGACGCCGTAACGGACGGTTTTAACGGTTTTACGGTAGATGTCAAAAGCGCGTCCGCTATCGCGGATAAATGCGTATACTTTCTCGAAAATACGGACAAGATCGTTGAAATGGGAAATAACGGCAGAGCTTTGGCACAACAGAAATTCGACAAGAACGCCATTAACGAGCAAATAATGAGGTTGATAGGAGCATAATGCTTTTTTCCGTCATCGTACCTATATATAACGTTGAACGTTATTTGAGAAAATGCGTGGAAAGCATGTTGAATCAGACATGCCGCGATTTTGAGCTTATACTCGTAGACGACGGAAGCACGGACGGTTGTCCTATGATGTGCGACGCGTTTGCAAATACGGAAACGCGCATAAGAGTAATACACAAACCCAACGGCGGGCTTGTAAGCGCGCGGCAGGAAGGAGTTAAAGTTGCAAAGGGCGAATACTGTATTTGTGTTGACGGCGACGATTGGGTAGAACCGTTATATTTGGAAAAAATCAAACAAATAATAGAAAGATACCAACCCGATATCGTGTATTGCGGATACTACGTCGGTAACGAACAAGATAAAAGCGAGCATGCATCGATGGAATTTAACGGGTATTTCGACAGATCAAATATAGAAAGCCGACTGTTTCCCATTTTGATACAAAGCCGCAATGCCGACTATTTGTCGCCCAATGTTTGGGCAAAAGCTTTTAGGATGAGTTTATACTCGGACATTCAGCTGTCCGTTGATCCGCGCATAAAAATAGGCGAAGACGGCGCATGCACCATACCTTGCGTGTATAAGGCAAATTCTATATATTTTACGGACGAGCCGTTATATAACTACCGAATAAATAACGAATCAATGACGCGAGAAAAACGTCCATTCGACTGGAACGGACCGCGACTGATAGCCGAACATTTGTCTCATCGATTGGATGTTTCGCAATTCGACTTTAAAGAACAGTTATGGAGAAAAACGGTTCACGAAGTATTTTCCGTGGCAGTGTCGAGATTTTATCAAGACAGACCGTATAAAGAGATACGCAACGAAATAATAGGAAATTTAAATAGCGAACCGTATTATTCTGCAATAAAAAACGCGCGTTTTGAAAAAGCATTAAGTGCAAAGATAATGCATGCGGCTTTAAAACATAGATGGATACGTCTTATACAACTGTGGAGCAAACGCAGATAAAATGACTTTAACGGTAGAGCAAAAAGATATTCGTTACGCGGCTGTCGTAGTAACGTATAATAGAAAAGAATTGGTGTCGCGCAATATAGAAGCGGTATTATCGCAAACTTTTGCCGTGGAAAAAATAATAGTAGTAAACAATAGTTCCACAGACGGGACGTCCGATTATGTAAAGGAAAAATTCGGCGGCAATAATAAAATCGAAATATATGAACTTGACAATAATTACGGCGGAGCGGGCGGGTTTTACTACGGTCTGAAATATGCTGTCGAGTGCGGTTATGACAGAATAATTCTTATGGACGACGACGGCAGACCGTATAACGACCGTTGTTTCGAGCGGCTTATAGATGCTGTTTCGGACGAGCCGATAGGATCTATGCTCATGGTCAATTCTTTGGTCGTTTGCAGCGACGAAAAATTGACGTTCGGTATTAAACATAGCCTTGCGGTTTCCGATGCCGTAAGCGCCGCGACTGACAATAAGGTCGTAGGCGAGATAAACCCGTTCAACGGAACGCTTGTGTCGCGCAGTTTGACGGAGAAGATAGGCTATCCCAATAAAGACTTTTTTATAAAGGGCGACGAAGTAGATTACTATTTGCGGGCGTTATCGGCGGACGCAAAGGTATTTACAGTAACCGATTCGCTTTATTATCATCCCGCGCCGATAGGTATGGAACAGAAACGCATCATGGGAAAAACGGTGTTTTTGTATGCCGAGCCACCGTTCAAAGAGTATTACACCGTGCGCAACAGAACGTACGCCTTGCGTTGTTTAAACCGAAAATTCGACGCTTTTAAGTTTTTAATGAAAAATATCGCGCGCATTTTGCTTGTAAAATGTAAAAAGCGCGACATATGGCGCGCAATGATCAAAGGCTACAAGGACGGCAAACGCGGTCGCTTGGGAAAGGTGAATTTCTGATCGTGTATTTGTATATACTGTTTTTTACCTGCTTACTGATAACGTTGTTCAGCTTGCGCAAGTTCAAAGATATATTTGCACCCGCATGTATAATATGCGAGATGTTTACCATATCGTCGCTTTTTGCGATAGTAAGCGCTAAGTTTGTTAATACGGATATCAGTATAAAGACATGCATATATTTGCCTGCGCAGTTGATCGTGAGCATATTTGTCGCGTCTTTGATAAAAAACCATAAAAAACGTACGGAGCTTGAAAAACAAGCGGACGTTATATCGATATCGAGATGGAAGTATGCGCTCCTGCTCACCGCCGTAGCATTGTTAACGGCGGTATACTGTGCGTTTTATTTGCGCGAGATACTCATAAGCGACGGAGCTTCTTTCACGCAGAAAATGGCGAGTATGCGACAGCGTTCTATCACGGAAGGGCTAGGTATACCGCGTGCCGTTATTTATATATTAAAGATCACTACGTCTTTCGCGTATTTCAGTTCGTATATTTTCATCCATAACATGCTTGTCAAGAAAAAGAGCCGTCGTAAATGCAAGCATAATTTGATTTATTTGTGGAGCGTCGTATTTCTTGTAGCGTCGTCATTGATAACAGGAGCGCGAGCGGAACTTATATATTTTATAGTGTACGTCGTTATTGTATTTACTCTTGTGCGATCCAAATTGACGTACAAAAAATTCACATTCAAAAGTCTTATAAAACCCGCGTTAGCTTTGGCTGCAGCGCTCGCGCTTTTCTATTTGTCGTCGTTTATAATAGGTCGGACTTCGGATAGTTTCATGAGACTTATTTCTACCTATTTCGGTTCGCCTATAATTGCGTTGGACAGATTTTTGGCAGAGCCTAAAACTTTTGATTTGTGGGGAAAAGAAGCGTTTTATTCGGTAATGCACTTCTTTGACCGATTGGGGCTTATAAAAGGCGATGTAGGCTCTATCCACGCCGAATATGTTTATATCAACGGCGAGATATACACCAATGTTTATACCGCTTTCCGCGCTTACATCATAGACTTCGGAGTAGCGGGGTCGTTTGTTTTACAAGCGTTGATGATCCTCATATACGAGCACTTTTACGGCAAGTGCAAATTTTCCAAAAATCAGTTGGGACATGTGAACGTTAAGTTTATAGTTTACGGTCTGATATCGCATGCGATATTCCTTCATTTTTACGGCAATTATTTTTACGGGCAGATCATCTCCAGCCATATTGCGATCATGATAGTTTTGATATTTGCATATGCTGCGATACTGTCGGGCAAAAAACAAAAGAAGATCGGGAAGACTGAATGGCAAGTAAGCCGAGCATAAAGAGAAATTTTGTATACAATATAATCAATAAGCTTGTAGCGGTGTTGATACCAATATTGATCACGCCCTATCTTGCGCGTATGTTGGAAGCGGACGGAACGGGCGTGCTCAGTTACGTTGCGTCCATTTCGTCGTATTTTATTCTCGTTGCCAATATAGGCATTGAGACGTACGGTCAACGCGTGATAGCTATCCACAGAGACGATAAAGAGTATCTAAAACGATTTTTTGTTGAAATAGTCATACTTCGCACGATCTTGACAGTAGCGTGTCTTATCGTTTATTATTTTTGCTTTGTAGGTTCGTATGTCAATAAAGTAAATAACGTGCTTTACGCAATATACGCTTTATCGATATTGGCGGTGGCGTTTGATTTTACATGGTTTTTTCAAGGCGTGGAAAACTTCGGCGTGCTTGTAATAACGGGCGTGCTTACCAAGATCGCGTATATCGTACTTGTTTTTGTTTTTGTCAAACAAAAGTCTGATATAAACATTGCGGCTATACTATCGGTCGCGACGACCGCCGCCGCATACGTTATCAGTTTGCCCGTGGTATTTAAATACATAGGCGGCAAGATAGGCAAGATACGTCCGTTTATTCATTTAAAAGAGTGTTTTGTTTATTTTGTTCCGGCAATAGCCGTGCAGATATATACCGTGCTCGATAAAACGATGATAGGCGCGATCACGCGTTCCGACTTTGAAAACGGGTATTACGAACAAGCGGATAAATTGGTCAAGCTGCCGTTGACTGTAATAACGTCGTTGTTTATTATCATGCGGTCGCGTATTTCGTATTATTACGATCAAAAGCGGTTCGACGATATAAAAACATTGATCAATAAGTCGGTCAATGTGGCGTGTGCTTTGGCATTTCCGATGATGCTAGGAATAATAGCTATCGCGCCGTCGCTCGTAACGGTCTATCTCGGCGACGGTTACGAAAAATGCGTGTCGCTTTTGTACATTTTATCGCCGTTGATCCCCATTATATCTATCAGTAATTTATTGGGCACGCACTTTTATACTCCGTTCGACAGACAGCGAGTGAGCAATATATTTTTGATAGTAGGGGCAGTCATAAACTTGGCGTTAAACTCGTTTATGATATATTTTTGGAAGTCGGAAGGCGCGGCGATAGCGTCCATTATCGCGGAGATCGTGATCCTGATACTGTATGTTTACTTTGCGAGATCGTTTGTTTCGGTAAAGCAGATATTCATGAACGGGTATAAGTATGCGTTAGCGGCTTTACTGATGTTTGTACCTATATATTTTATGGAAATGTATTTGCCGACTAACGTTTGGTATCTCATACTCGAGATAGCGAGCGGAATGATACTTTACACAGTGTTATTGTTGGTCCTGCGCGTAAAATTTGTCTATGATTATTTACGTTATTATAAAAACAAGATATTCGGCAGATTTTCACGTAAAGACGACAGCGCTATGCAAAGCAGTGAGGACAATACGATCGAAGCCGAGAGTAACGATAGTGATTTCTATGTGAGCGATAAGCGTCGTGCGGTATGGCGCGTAGAGCTTGACATGGTAAAAGTTTTTAAAGAAATATGCGAAAAGAACAACCTCAAATATTTTGCAAGCGGCGGAACGCTTATCGGCGCTATACGGCACAACGGTTTTATTCCGTGGGACGACGATATAGATCTGATGATGCCGCGCGATGACTACGAAAAGTTTTTGTCTGTAGCCGAAGCATATCTTCCCGAAAATATGTTTTTGCAATATAACGGTACGGAAAAAGGTTATTCGTGCGGACATGCGCAGATACGCAACAACGACACGGCGTGTTTGCTCCGCTCCGTAGATTATAATAATTTGAAGTCGGGTAAAAATTGCGGTATATTTATCGATATATTTCCGTATGACAATGTTCCCGACGATTATGTCAAGCGCGAAGAACACGCGTATAAGATTCGATCGCTGAAGCGCATGGTAAACTTCAAGACGGTCAAAGATGATTGCGGACTTATTAAAAAAATCGTCAAGTGGATAGTCGGCGGCATATATTTTATGTTCCATGATTTGGAAAAGACAATACGCAAGATAGACGGTGTCGCAAAACGTTATAACGGGAAGACAAACACCGTCGCGCTTGTATCTTTTGCGCCGGGATACGAAAAGGAAGTATGGGACAAGACGCTGTTTGACGAGAGTGTGCCGTGCAAATTCGAGGATATAGAGATAGCCGTTCCCAAATGCTACGACGAGGTGTTGCGCAAAGAGTTCGGCGACTATATGCAAATACCCAAGGAAAAGAACAACGGCAGCATGCACGGGCAGAGCTTTTTCGATGTGGAGCGGTCTTATACGGAATATTCGCAAATTTCGTATGAACAGTATGTCGCGCTTTTTGACAATGCGCAAATTTTGTGATATTATAATGTTGTATATTATCGAAATGTCGCGCCGAGGTGCTTGAAAGTGAAAATACTCTTGCTGTCGGATATACACGGCAATTTGAATGCGTTGAACGCGGTCCTTGAAAAAGCAAGCGTATATAACATCGACGGATGTGTTATCGCCGGCGATTTGATAGATTACGGCATGCATTCTAACGAAGTTATAGATATTTTTCGTCATTTGAAGTACCCTATATTATGTAACGTCTACGGCAATCACGAAGCGGCTATATTAAACGACGATTATGCTCGCTTTTCGTCCGACCGCGGTCGGGACTGCGCAAGATATACCAAAAGCAAGCTTAACGACAGCTCTTTGGAGTTCATTAAAAGCAGTATGCTTGCGAGCGGCAAGTGCGAGATAGATTTAGACGGTAAAAAATGCTTGGTAGTTCACGGCAGTTTGTCGGATGTTTATTGGAAAAGCATTGCGCCGTCGGACGATCTGTCCGAATACTCGCGCTATGATTACGTGTTTTCGGGACATTCGCATTTACCGCACTTTTTTGAACGGTACTACGCTGCGGACGCTCCGACCGCCAGAAACAAAAAGAAAACGGTGTTTGTAAACCCCGGTTCTGTAGGTCAACCGAGGAATATAAACAACCGCGCCCAGTTTGCCGTCATCGACTGCAAAACAGAAAATATCGTTTTTGAAAAAGTCGAGTACGATATCGAGGGCGAACAACAAGCGTACGACGGACAAGTCGATCAGTTTTACAAAAACAGACTCAAACAAGGCGTTTAAAGGAGAGATCATGAATTTATATGTTATAAGCGGCGTTACTGGCATGACGGGCAACGAGCTTGCGCGTCAACTGATAGGCGACGGACACAAGATAATAGGATTCGACAACTTTTTCGCGTCGTCCATATCTACAGTTGAAGATATGCTCGGTAACGATAAGTTTGTATTTCACGAATTCGATTTGAATTCATCGGAACAGATGGCGCAAATACAGTCGGAAGTAAAGCGAGAGAGAATTTCTTGCGATAAGCTTATATATATAAACTGCGCGGCTGTAGTTCATACCGAACATTTTTATTACGTGAATCGCACGTTCCAAACGAACGTGCTGGGAATGTGTTCTTTTATGGAGCAAGCGATAGACGTAAAAGCAGATGCGTATATAAACTGCTCTACATCCGAAGTGTATTCCATGAATTCTTGGCGCGAGGGCGGAGTTAAAGAGGACGATTACTTGACGCTTGCCAATGCCGAACACAGTCAACGTACCAGTTATGCTGTCGGAAAATTAATGACGGAGTTCTTTATGCGCGACGCATCTTTGAGCGGACGCATTGCGGGTTGTTCTATACGTTTTGCCAATGTATACAGCAAAAACGAGCTGTATCCCAAACACATAATCCCGCACATAATAATGTCGTTAGCAAAGACGGGCAAAGTTGAATTGCTTGAAAACTCAAGAAAGAACAGACGCACTTTTTTGCATAACTACGACAGTTGCGCGGCGGTGATAGCGCTCATGGATACGCCGTCTGCGCTTGACGGTTCGGTCTATAACGTCGGCACGGAAGAAGAGATAACGATCATCGATCTTGTTAAATTATGCGCGGACAAGCTCGGCATAAGCGATCCCGAGATCATATTCAACGGATACAGAGCGTCCGATCCCGAACGCAGACTGTTAAGCACCGAAAAGTTGCAAAACCGCACGGGCTGGAAACCGCAAATAACGCTCGAAAAAGGCATAGAAATGTGCATAGAGGAGTTGAAAAAGTGAAAGCGCTTATAGTAACGGTTGCGGGTACGTCGACGCGGTTCGGTGAAAGTATCGGCAAGCCGTGCTTAAAATGCATTTACAACCGAAACGGCATACAAGAATCGCTACTGTATAAAATGCTGCACCGCGACAAGTCGTTCGACAAGCTTGTGATAGTCGGCGGATATAAGTTCGACGAGCTGGAGAACGCGGTAAAAAATTACTTTGCGGATATTTCGGACAAGATCGTCTTATTGTACAATGACAAGTTTGTAGAATACGGTTCGGGATACAGCTTATATTTCGGTTTGAAGTATGTAGTCGAAAACGGCTATGACGAAGTTGTGTTTGCCGAAGGCGATCTTTTTGTAGACGATAAATCGTTCGATGCGGTATCTGCCGCAAACGCCGACGTCGTTACATACACGAAAGAACCTATAGAGTCGCGCCGATCGGTAGCGTTCTATTACGATGTAAACGATAGGGCGCACTACTTATACGACACAACGCACAACACATTGGAGATACGCGAGCCGTTTTTATCGGTATACGACTCCGGGCAAGTTTGGAAGTTCAACAACGGTAAGCGCATAAAAGATACTTTTTACGACTTGACCGCAAATGATTGGCATGGCACTAATCTTGTGTTTATACAACGTTATTTCGGCGGCATGCGCAAAGACGATTACCGCTTGATCCGCTTTGAAACATGGATAAACTGTAATACGGTACACGATTTCGATAAAACAAAGGAGTAATATCATGATATCGTTAAACGAAAAACTCGATCTTTTGAGATCGAGGCTCAAACACGACAAGGTAAAGATAATGATAATCGGGTTGGGAAGCGTAGGTTGCTACTTGCTCGACTATCTGCTTTCTTGCGGCGACGAGAATATGGAAATAGCCGTTGTCGGCAGAAATCACGATAAAATGCTGTCCGACGTTAATATCGTCAAGGTCGCGTCGCTTATACGCGGACAAAACAGATGTAACGTTAATATCATTTCGGACGTGGATCTCAACGACGCCGACAGCATTGCTAAATGCTTGGCAGCGGCGAAGCCCGATATAATAGTCAACAGCAGTCGCGCGTATGCGGGGCTTAAGTACGGCAGCATATCTTGGAAAAATGTGCGCGCTTACGGCATTTGGACGCCGCTTTCCATAAAGTATATCAAAAACATCATGGAAGCTTACGAAGCGGTCAACAGCAACGCCATAGTTATCAATACGTCTTATTCCGATGCCGTCATTCCTTGGCTCAAGACTGCCGGCAAAGCGTATCCCGACTTCGGCAGCGGTAACATCAATCATTTATTGCCGCGTATAAAGCTCGCCGTAGCGACACAGTGCGGCATTTCCGATTATTGGAATATAGACATAACTTATGCGGTATCGCATTTTCACGACGTAGTTATCAGTAAAGAAGGTCAGACAGAAGGCGTCGATCAGTTGATCGATATAAGATATAACGGCAAGCGCTTGTCTGTCGATATGGATAAAGTATTTTCGGAATGCAAGATCGCAATGCCCGTGGACGCAAAGCGCAACATGATGAATGCGTCTAGCAATTTCGAGATCGTGTCGGGCATTCTTGCCGCAGTGCGCGACCGTAAGAAAGTAAAGCTTCACTGTCCCGGCGTATTCGGCGAAATAGGCGGATACCCCGTAGTCATCGACGGAACGGGCGATAATATCCTTGCGCATATAGACGAAAGCGTATTCGCAATAGACGTTATGCGCGCAAAAAACAGACAGTCTATTTATCTCGACGGTATAGAAGACGTTAAAGACGGTGCGCTATATTATACAGACGAGCTTATAGAAAAAGCGAACAAGGCTTTCGGCGCGCGTTTGCCCAAAAAAGTGGCGTTCGACGAGATAGAAAAAGTCGCCGAATTTATAGTTTCGGAAATAATAGAAAAACACAAAGATAAATAAAGCAAGCGACGGGAGGTTGCGGTCGTAATATGAAAAAAGTTTACACATGTTTTTGTACCGACGTTATACACGAAGGACATCTCAACATAATCAACGAAGCAAAAAAGTACGGCGATGTTTATATCGGAGTATTGACGGATGAGGCGATGATAAAATTTTCGCGCTTTCCGACACTGAATTTTCATGACAGATTAGAGCTTGTCAAGGGCTTGGACGGAGTTAAAGACGTTCTTGTTCAAGACGAGATAATGTATGACGGCATTATATCCAAGCTCAAACCCGATTACGTTATCCACGGCGATAATTGGAAAGTCGGACCGATGAAAGCCGTTCGCGACAATGTGGAACGGTTGTTGAGCGCGTACGGCGGTCAAATCATAGACGTGCCGTATACTTATAACGACAATGTGAAGCGTATCGACGCGCAGCTCAACGAAAAACTCTCCATGCCCGAATACCGCAGAAAACGGCTTAAACAGCTTATCGCGCTCCGCCCGATAGTCAAGACCATAGAAGTACACAGCGGTTTGACCGGTTTGATAGCCGAAAAAACGATAGTGGAGCATGACGGGGAATTCGATCAGTTTGACGCAATGTGGGTAAGCTCGCTGTGCGATTCCACCGCTAAAGGCAAGCCCGACATCGAACTTGTAGATATGACGTCCCGCTTCAGAACTATCGACGACGTTATGGAAGTAACGACCAAACCCATAATATTCGACGGCGATACGGGCGGTCTTACCGAGCATTTTGTTTACACCGTTCGCTCGCTCGAGCGCATGGGCGTATCGGCAATAATAATCGAAGATAAAACGGGACTTAAAAAGAATTCGCTGTTCGGTACGGAAGTAGAGCAGACTCAAGACAGCATCGAACATTTTTGCGAAAAGATAGCCGCGGGGAAAAAAGTCCAGTTGACAGACGATTTTATGATAATCGCGCGCATAGAGAGCCTTATACTCGATCGCGGTATGGACGACGCATTAACGCGCGCGGCTGCATATGTAAAAGCGGGTGCGGACGGAATAATGATCCACAGCAGAAAGAAAGACCCGAAGGAGATTCTCACGTTCTGCGATCTTTTCAGAAAAACGGACAAAGAAACGCCTATAGTAGTCGTTCCGTCGTCGTTCAATTCGGTTACCGAAGCAGAGCTTGCGGAACACGGCGTCAATATTGTCATATACGCCAATCAGTTGACGCGCAGCGCGTTCCCCGCCATGGAACAGACAGCAAAAGACATTTTAAAATACCACAGAGCGCAAGAAGTGGATTCGCGCTTGATGCCCATAAAAGACATTATATCGCTTATAGAAGAGCTTTAAGATCGCAACGGAGAACGAAAAACAATGATCGTACAAGAATTTGTTAAACAGTTGAACGCCGACTTTTTTACGGGCGTTCCCGATTCACAGTTGCGCGCACTGTGCGACTATTTGATCAACGTATACGGCGTAGACCCCAAGCATCATATAATCGCTGCTAACGAGGGCAACAGCGCAGCCATTGCCGCGGGCTATCATTTGGCTACAAAAAACGTACCCGTAGTGTATATGCAAAACAGCGGTCAGGGCAATATAATAAATCCCGTCGCATCGCTGCTCAACGATAAAGTGTATGCCATACCGTGCATATTCGTCATAGGTTGGCGCGGCGAACCGGGCGTTCACGACGAGCCGCAGCACATATATCAAGGCGCGGTTACTTTAAATTTGCTGGACGATATGGATATCGCCAATTTCGTAATAGACAAGACGACACAAGCCGCCGAAGTTGCGGCGCAGATACAAGCTTGGCAACCGCTTTTGCGCGCGGGCAAACAGGTCGCTTTTGTCATTAAAAAAGGCGCGCTGTCATATTCGGAAAAGGTAGAGTACAAGAACGGCAATTTGCTTAGCAGAGAAGAAATTGTACGTAGGATCTCGGACGTTAGCGGCAACGATCCGATAGTTTCCACAACGGGCAAGGCGTCGAGAGAGCTGTTTGAGATTCGCGAAAGCAACGGTCAAGAACATAAATACGACTTTTTGACAGTCGGATCTATGGGGCATAGTTCTTCGATAGCGTTGGGTATTGCATTGAACAAACCCGATCAAAAAATATGGTGTATAGACGGCGACGGCGCAGCGCTCATGCATATGGGCGCAATGGCGGTAATAGGATCGATCAAACCGAATAATTTGGTACATATAGTCATAAACAACGGTGCTCACGAAACGGTGGGCGGCATGCCTACGGTTTCTAATAGTATCGATCTACCGTCGATTGCCAAAGCTTGCGGATACGGCAATACGTCGAGCGTAAGTACGATAGATGAACTGGATAGCGAATTAAAAGCCGCTAAAACCCGCAAAGGCCTTTCGTTTATAGAAGTTAAATGTTCTATAGGTTCGCGCGCCGATCTCGGCAGACCGACTACGACGGCATTGGAGAATAAAAATAATTTCGTAGAATATTTGGCGTCTCTTAAATAGAATAGCATAATCATGTGGTTTACTTTTGAATGCGATCGCTGTAACGGCGGTCGCATTTTTATATGAATTTTACTTTATCGCAAAGGGTATCATTGCACTGCAGTTAAGCATATATATCTTTATGCGTTGCGGTTGTAAAGTTGTCAAAAAGAAACGCGGTGTGCGTACAAAATTGTTGATAGTGTTTTTGTTTATCATTGCTATCGTCGTTGCCGCCGTCGTATTTATTACGAGCAATGTCAATCCCATGATCGTAGCTATTTCCAACGAAAAAATCAAAGCCGTTGCAGCCGATGCGGTAGGTAACGCCGTAATAGATATTATGAGCGGGCATTCCGACAGCGAGTTTGTCAGTGTGGAAAGAGACAGCGACGGTAAGATACGCAGCGTGCAAATAGATTCTACGGCAATAAGTACATTGGCGCAAGACATAACGCTTGCCGCGCAAAAAAACATAAACGTCATAGGTCAAGACGGTATAAATATCCCCGTCGGCTCGTTGAGCGGTGTAACTTTATTTACCGGTTTAGGTCCTGATATCAATATCAAGATTTATTTAGTCGGTTCTACTCAGACAAAGATAACGTCTGTGTTCTCTTCGTCGGGCATCAATCAAACTCTGCACAGTATTTACTTGACATTGACGGGATCTGTGTCGGTGGCTGTTCCCGGCTTGCCGTCTACGATCAAGACTACGACTCAAGTATTGATGAGCGAAATGATAATAATAGGAGAAGTTCCGCCCACGTATTTGAATGCTTCCACTATAGGCGATATGCTTGACTTGGTCGTAGACCGATAGATAATTTTTATTTAATCTTTATAGAAAACGGTTGATTTAATAGTATGTCTGTGGTACAATTATAAAAAGACCGATATTATTCGGTCGATAGATACGTTTGAGTACGGCATAAGAAACGACATAATAACAGAGAGCTGCTCTCGGCTGAAAGGCGGCGCATGTCAAATATATTCACCGTACGAGTACCGTTGCCCAAGCTGTTAAGCGTTAAGTAACGGCGTAGCCGCGTTATGAGCAAAATCGAGTCCCAATTCGGGTGGTACCGCGTTTCGCACGCCCCGATGACAGGGGCTTTTATTTTAGAAAAAATTCAACCGTCGGATGGAATTTTGCCGACCGACAGACAACGGAGGACACATGCAGTTAAATCAAATATTGACCGACGCGCTAAAAAAGCTCGAGACCGTAAATTCCGAACGCGAACTTTCGGAATTTAAAACGTCGATGTTCGGAAAATCGGGAACATTGACCGCATTGATGAAGTCTTTAAAAGATCTGCCGCCGGAGCAGAAACCTCAAGTCGGCAAAGAAATAAACGATATTCGTGTCGCTATACAAGATAAGTGCAACGAAGCGGAAGTCAGATTGCACAAAGCCGCTATTTCCGCTGCATTGGAAAACGATAAAATAGACTTGTCTATCGATAAACCCGTAACGGAAGTGGGCGCGTTGCATCCGCTCAACCGCATAAGAAACAAATTGATAGACTACTTTGTCGGTAACGGTTACGTTGTATACGACAGCCCCGAAATAGAGACCGATTATTATAATTTTCAAGCGCTTAACATTCCGCTCGATCATCCCGCGCGCGACATGCAAGACACATTCTTTATAAACGATAATATTTTGTTGCGCACGCAAACATCGGGCGGACAGATACGTTTGATGGAAAAGTTCAAGCCGCCTATAAAAATGATATGTCCGGGCAGAGTTTACCGCAACGACGACGATTCGTCGCATTCGCCCGTGTTCCATCAAATGGAATGCCTCGTGGTCGATAAAAATGTAACGCTTTGCGACCTTAAAGGCACGCTGGAAGGGTTTGCAAAATTCATATTCGGCGAGCAGACTGTAATTCGCTTCCGTCCGAGCTATTTCCCGTTTACAGAGCCGAGCGTAGAAGTGGACGCATCGTGTTTTAATTGCGGCGGAAAAGGGTGCAGGGTCTGTAAAAACACGGGCTGGATAGAAATTTTAGGCGCTGGCATGGTAAACAGACGCGTATTGGAAAATTGCGGTATCGATCCTAATGTGTACCACGGTTTTGCTTTCGGCGTAGGTCTGGACAGAATAACCATGATACAGTGCGCTATCAACGATATAAAGTTGCTTTGGGAAAACGACGTGCGGTTTTTGCGCAATTTCAGATAAAGGAGCACAGAAATGAAATTACCTCTCGGTTGGTTAAAAGATTATGTAGACATCGGCGGCATCACGCCTCAAGAGCTTGCGGACAAACTATTGTCTATAGGCTTTGAGGTAGAAGAGATAATAGAGCCGCGTAAAGATATTACGGGTGTTGTAGTGGGACATGTAAAATCCATTACTCATCATGAAAATTCGGATAAATTATGGATCTGCCAAATTGACATCGGCGGTGAAACCGTTCAAATAGTAACGGGCGCGCAAAACGTTAAGGCGGGCGATCTCGTCCCCGTTGCGACTGTGGGCGCTACTTTACCGAACGGCAAAACCTTAGCCGCCGCCAAGTTGCGCGGAGTAGACAGTTTCGGTATGTTGTGTTCGGGCAGCGAGCTGTGCGTTGACGACGACATTGTAGACGGTGCGAGCGTAGACGGAATATTGATATTGCCGAACGACAGCGTTGCGGGCGACAACATACTGCATACTCTCGGTTTGGACGATACGGTATTGGATGTTTCCATAACCGCAAACAGACCCGACTGTCAAGCGATAGTTAATCTTGCGCGCGAAATATCCATATTGCTCGATAAACCGTTCAAGATGCCCGACCTTAAGTATAAATGCGTATCGGAATGCGAAATACCGCCCGTAATTATCGAAAATAAAGAACTGTGCAGCAGATATGTCGGACGCATAATAAAGGACGTTAAAATAGAAAGATCGCCTAAATGGATGCGTCAAAGACTGAGATCGTGCGGCGTGCGGCCTATAAATAATCTTGTAGACATAACTAATTACGTTTTGCTCGAAATGGGTCAACCGTTACACGCGTTCGACCGTCGGTATATCGACGAAAAGATAATAATTCGCAAGGGAAAGGACGGCGAGAAAATAACAGCTCTCGACGGGAAAGAATATTCGGTGAAAGACGTCTTGATCATTGCCGATACCGTTAAACCGCTTGCTATTGCGGGAATAATGGGCGGCGAGTATACGAGCATTTTTCCCGACACCCAAAACGTGTTTTTAGAAGCGGCGAGATTCGAACGCAGCAATATCCGCCGTTCGTCTCGCAAGATCGGTCTGCGCTCCGATTCGTCGGCGAGATTTGAGAAAGGCGTGGATTGGCAGTCGGTAGAACTTGGTTCGGAACGTGCTTTGGCGCTTGTGTATAAGCTTAAATGCGGGAGCATTTGCGCGGGATCGGTATCCGACTGTGCTACTGCGCCGACCGAAAAGATCATTCGCACGACAAAGGAAGAGATTTGCGGTTTGCTCGGCATCGATATAGAACTCGATACGATAAAGAGCATATTGAAAAAGCAAGGTATTTCTGTCAAAACCGAAGGCAAAACTCTATGCTGCAAGGTGCCGCTCATAAGGGAAGATATCGACGGCTACGCGGATCTTGCCGAAGACATTATGCGCTTTTACGGCTACGACAATATAATTTCCACATATTCGGAAAATACCGCACAGACTAAAGGCGGGTTGAGCGTACACGACAGCAACGTAAACGAATTGAAAAATAGGCTTAGAGCGTTCGGATTCGATGAAACGCTCAACTATTCGTTTATTTCGCCCGATGCGGCGGACAAGCTTTTAATAGAAAAAGACAGCACGTTGCGCAACGAGATACCGCTGTTGAACCCCATCAGTCGCGATATATCGGTCATGCGTACGCAGCTTGTGTCATCGATGCTTGCATCGATAGCGCGCAACTGTTCGCGCAAAAACGACGTTATGCGCTTTTTTGAAGCGGGAAAAGTCTTTATTGCCGACAAACTTCCGCTTACCCAACTTCCGCAAGAGCGAGACGTCGTTTGTTTGGGCTTGTGCAACGACGGAGATTTCTATACGGTCAAGGCAGTTGTAGGCGAGCTGTTAAAGCTTTTCGGTGTCGATCCCGAGTACTCTTCGTCTAAAGCCACATATCTTCATCCCAAACAATCGCTGTCCGTGGATCGCGGCGGGATATTAGGCGACTTCGGTAAATTGCACCCGCTCGTTTGCGAAAATTACGATCTGCCTAACAATGTGTATGTCGCGCAACTCGATGTTACCGATATTCTCGAAAAGCCTATCGGCATCGCCAAATTCAAACCGATATCCAAGCTTCACCCTGTAGACAGAGACTTGGCTGTGATAGTGGATAAAGACACCGCTGTGGGCAATATGCTCAGTGCCGTTAAAAAGATCAACCGTTATATATCCGATGTCAAGTTGTTCGACGTGTACGAAGGCGAGCAAATACCCGCGGGATATAAGAGCGTGGCGTTCTCCGTGCGGTTGCAGCCCGATGAAGCTACTCTGTCCGATAAGGAAATAAAACAGTTCATGGACGAAATACTCAGTATGCTCGGCTCCGAATTCGGAGCAAAATTGCGCTGATGCAATTAGTAGCGCCCGCAGGTTCTTATTCCGCTTTACGTGCGGCGGTAAACAACGGCGCCGACGCCGTGTATCTCGGAATGCCGCTTTTCGGCGCGCGCGCAAAAGCCGATAATTTTGATCTTGCCGGACTTAAAAACGCAGTCGAGTATGCTCATCTGTTCGGCGTAAAAGTATTCGTTACGCTTAACACGCTTATAAAAGACCGAGAGATCGCCAAAGCACTCGAATTTGCCGAGTATGCATACGACATTGGCGTAGATAGCGCCATAGTACAGGACGTGCGATTTATAAAGGAGCTTAAGCATAAACTGCCAAAGATGCCGTTACACGCAAGCACGCAAATGGGAGTTCATAATGCGGAAGGCGCTAAAGCGCTTTTAGACATGGGGCTTAAACGCGTCGTATTGGCGCGCGAAACATTGCCGAAAGATATTTCGGCTATCTGCAAAACTGGTATAGAAACCGAGTACTTTGTGCAAGGCGCGTTATGCATATGCTTTTCGGGTAATTGCTATTTTTCGTCATTGGCTTCGTCGTACAGCGGTAATCGCGGTAAATGCATGCAGCTATGCCGCAAACGTTATAAGTCGGACGGTTGGGGCGACGGTTATCTGCTTTCCGCCAAAGACCTCTGTTTATATAAAGACCTCGGGAGACTACAAGACCTCGGCGTGGACGCAATAAAGATAGAAGGGCGCATGCGCTCGGACGAATATGTTGCGCAAGCGGTCAAAGTGTATAAGTCGAATATGCCGTCGGAAGTAGCCGTAAACGCGTTGAAATCGGTATTTAACCGCGGAGACTATTGCTCGGCGTATATTGAGCCGAATGCGGCGTTTAACGTCGTATATTCAAAATCTCAGTCTAATATAGGCATATCGTGCGGTAATATCGAACGCGTTAAGGGCAAAAAACTTATAACGTCTGTAAAAGCTCATCCTAACGACGGTTTCAAAGTAATGCGCAAAGGACGAGAGATTTGCGGAGCAAGCGTTTGCGGCGGGGAAATAATCGCCGACGGAAACGGGTGTGCCGCGGGAGACGAACTGCGTAAAACTTTTGACGGCGCTCTTTCCGAAGAGCTGAGTAAGACCGAGCGGCGTATTCCCATAGACGTTGACGTTATATTAAAAGCGGGAGAGTATCCGCGCGTTGTAGTGCGCGCCTACGATAGCCGAACGGAAACCGTCGGCACGTTCGTGCCGCAGCCCGCAATATCGAGATCGATCTCATTGGACGATATAAGCCGCGTTTTCGGCAAAGTTTCGGACGATCCTTTTTTACCTAATATCCGCGCCGACATCGACGGCGAGCTGTTTATGCCGATATCGGAGATAAATAAGCTTAGACGAAACACATATGCGGCATTGCGGAAAGACATAATATCGCGTAACGCGCCCAAACGCACACAAACTTTGCCGTTCGAAATCGAATATAACCAATTTAACGGCAGCGGCATTATGATCGCCGTGGAAAGTTTTGAAAATCTCGATCCTAATATTGTAGATCGTGTCGATCATATCGCGCTTGTGCCGCGCGATTATGCGAACATACCGAACAAGCCGTCATTTATAAACAAGCCTATTTTGCTTGCCTTGCCCGTAACAATGCGCGGTACGGACAGAAACGTATTGAAAGAAGCCATAGATCTTCCCATGTTCGACGGCGTAATATCGAATAATCTGTACGGTTTAAAGTTGACCGACAAGCCGATCTTACTTGGCGTAGGGCATAATATAATTGGCAAGTTTGACAGACCGCACATATGTTCGTTTGAAGCGGACGAATTAGACGATGACGCATGGATATATGCTTTCGGATATGCGCCGCTTATGACGTTGTGCCATTGCCCGCATCAAAAATGCCTCAACTGTTCGGGCAACTATATGTTGACGGATGAAAGCGATAGGAAATTTGCTTTAAAACGATATAAAGTCTCGCATTGTTATTGGAAATTACTTAATTGCGTTCCGCATTATCTCGACACAGCAAAAATAGGACGGAACAAAAATATATATTATGATTTTACCGCATCGTCGTCAAAAGAAATAAAATCGGTGCTTGACGGCAAATACAACGGGGCATACACGCGCGGTAATCTAAACAAAGGGCTTAAATAATGAATGTATACAAAAACCTCGAATTTGACGTTGTGCTCGAGCAAATATCGCAGTTCGCCATGTCGGAAGTCGTGGCGAATAGAATTGCCGATATCGAGCCTGTTGCGGACTTGAGGACGGCGCAAAAACTTCTTGTGCAGACGGGCGACGCAATTTCGGTATTGGCGATGCGAAGACCTGATTTGTCGTTCGACGATATCGAGCCGATCATAGTTCGCGCAAAGGTCGGCGCCGTTTTACAGCCGATAGATTTTATAAAGATCAAGAATGCTATCGCCTCGTTGCGTTCGCTTAAATCTTGCGTCGAAAATTCGGACGCTGAATCGTTAAAGGATATCACGGCATGGGTCAATACCAACGACGGCTTGGAGCGCGAAATAAACAACACGATCGAAAATGAGACCGATCTTAAGGACCGTGCGAGCGAAAAGCTGTACTCGCTTCGACGCGCGATAATGCGCACCAATGCAAAGCTCAAAGAGCGTTTGGACGGTCTTACTCGGCAAAGCGATATAAGCAAATATTTGCAGGACAACATAGTTACGTTGCGCGGCGGGCGATATGTTGTGCCGGTGCGCTCCGAATGTCGCTCAAACGTAAAAGGACTTATCCACGACGTTTCCGGCACCGGCGCTACGGTGTTCGTTGAGCCGTTTGCGATAGTGGAAGCAAATAACGAGTTGATCACGCTCAAGACAGAAGAACAATACGAGATAGCGCGCATACTGTCCGAACTCAGCAAGACTGTCGTTTCTGAGGCGACTTCGCTGCTTCAAACTCGAGACGTACTCATACAATGCGGAGTAATATTTGCCAAAGCCGACTACTGTAGATTTATCGACGCATACGCGCCCGATATAAATACGGACGGAAATATAGTTTTGCTCGCGGCGCGGCATCCGCTTATACCGCGCGACTGTGTAGTGCCCGTTGATATAACTCTCGACGATAAGCGGATACTGTGCATATCCGGACCGAATACGGGAGGTAAAACAGTTGCATTAAAGACTGTGGGACTTTTTGCTCTGATGGCGGCAAGCGGCATATTTTTGCCCGCAAAAGAAAACAGCAAAATGTGCATATTCGATAATATTTATTGCGACATAGGCGATTCACAGAGTATAGAGCAATCGCTCAGTACTTTTTCCGCGCATATGACTAATATTTCGGATATTACAAAAAAAATGGATCATCGCTCGCTCGTTCTTCTTGACGAAGTAGGCGACGGTACCGACCCCGACGAGGGCGCGGCGCTTGCCGTGGCGATATTAAAGCGTATACTCGCTTCGGGCGCTACCGCAGTAGTTACTACGCACTTCAATTCCGTAAAAGAATTTGCACTCGGTTGCGACGGCATAGCAAATGCGTGCATGCAATTCGATAATGTCAATTTCAAGCCGACGTACAAGTTGTTGCAAGGCGTTTCGGGATCGAGCTACGCGTTGGAGATCGCCGAAAAATTAGGTCTTGACGACAGTATAATCTCAGATGCAAGATCGGCGCTAAGTGCGGAAAAAATATCGTTCGACAATGTTATGCGCGAAGCGGAAAATTTGCGCAATCAAGCGATGTTATACGAGGAAAAGTGCAAAAAACTGAGCGATTCGGCTGAAGCCGATAAAAACGAAGCGCATAGGCTTAAACTCGAATATGAAAAAAAGCTCGCGGAGGTCAAAGAAAATGCGCGAGCAGCCGTTCGTGCCCAAGCAGAAGAGTACGCCGAACAAGCGCAAGTATATATCGATGAGATAAAAGAATTGATCAAAAATGCTAACGAGAGTTCATTATTCGAAGCGAGAAAGATCGCCAAAAAGATCAAGGATGGCGCGCCTACGGAAGAACGCATACCCGCAACTTCCGCAGTGCCGCCCGATCCAAGCGACCTTAAAAGCGGGACGCGCGTGTTTGTTTCGGGATTGAATAAAGAGGGGATCACAGTCTCGCGCCCGCGCGGAAATAAGGTTACGGTAGCTATCGGCTCGGTAAAAACAGATATGCCGTTATCGTCGTTGACGGTGATGGAAGAGCCCAAACCCGTCGGAACCGACAAAAGATACGGTGAAAGATCTGTGCGCGAGCCCGAAAATCGCGAGATAATGTTGCTCGGCAAAACCGTGGATGAAGCGGTGGAAATTTTAGACAGGATCATTGCCGATATTGCGCCGCACAGTATCGTCCGTATCGTGCACGGCAAAGGAACGGGCGCGCTCGGAAGAGGCATACAGCAATATTTGAAAAAACACGGTAAAGTAAAAAATTACAGATACGGCGGTTACGGCGAGGGCGACGCGGGGGTAACCATTGCCGAGATCAAGTGAATATTCAAATATCGCTATCGTCATTTTCGGGATATAATTCTTTATAGCTGTATGCGCGCAAATAAATTTCGTTGCGGTCTATGGTTTTTGTTCGCGATATATCGAGCGAAATAACATACACGATATAATTTGCGGCTCGCATGTTCATAGCGCGAACCTTGTCGTATTCCGCGCCTAAAACGGTTTTCGCGTACTCGTCGAATTTATTTTCTATCGGAAAGAACGCGCTTTCCACAGTTGTATAAAACGAGCGGGTATTGCGTCTTATGCCTCTTATGATATCGTCGGCGGAGTTCGGCGTGATATCACGGTTAAAATACAAATTGAGAACTATGCTGTCGCAAATAAGTTTGCTCGACAGATAGTGCATACTGCGAAAATATCTGCTTACTTTTTCTGCGGCGAACATGCGCAAAGAACTGTCGGCAGAAGCTTTTATAAAACGCGTCAACTCGCTTTCCGAAAAAGTGCTTTTCATGCTTTTATCACCGCGTAATTATAGTACCCGCCGTCAAGTGAACATAACGTATTATATAATGCGGATGCTTTTATGTCTATTTCGAGCACATCTTTTACTGGCGAGTTTCCGTTGGCGGCACACTTGATATCAGAATTGTTGCTTTTAACGTTTTTAGGCAATATATCAAAGTCGAAGCCGTTTTTTGCGGCGAGTAGGCGGGTAATGAATTCGTATTGTAGATGTTCTTTTTTTATGCCGAGAACGGCGTCGAGCATGAATCTGGCTACGCGCTTTCGAGAGTACCTTTTACCGCATATCCCGTCGGCATACCTATCGAGATCGGATAAATGCGATAAGCTTTTAAACAGATACTCGAGACCTTCCGAACAATCGCGAAGCTGCGCAAGATAATCTATGTCGGCGCATTTCAGCGTGTAAAGCGCAAGTTTTTTGTATGCCGAAATATCGGGCGAATGTTCCGCGCGCCAATCGAGCATTTTTTGCGCATTATAGGGTAGATATCGGAGTATTTCGGACGATCTGCCTTGGTCGCACGCCGTTCTTACTGCAGTTGCGGAAATATGTTCTCCAGTGGTCGCCGTTTCGCTATACGCCGCGCCGCGCCGCGCAATTATCATAGGCTCGATGTTAGGAGCAATACGCCGAAGCGCACCGATATATTCTATACACAGTATGTTGTTAGGGTCTTTAAATAAATAGTCTATGCTTGGGCGGTCGGGATAAATATCCCCGTAAAGTCGTATCGATATTTCGTTATTTGCCGCGGTATAGCTTTTGCCGTTTTTCATGTATTTTACGAGCTTGTCCTTAAATAGCGCGCTATTTTCGTGCTTGATATCTGCGACACGCATTATCTCGTCGCGGTTTGCCGTCGCACCCATAGCCAAATACTTAATATCTTTTATCCCGCCGATCAGCTTGATAGCGCCTTCCGCAAAATATTGTGCGCTCGCAGTTGAAAAAAGCGTAGGCAGTTCTATTACGGCGTCCGCACCGCCCAAGATCGCGCACTCGGCGCGGATCGATTTATCGCAAAAAGCGGGCGAAGCCGACTGTACGAAAGCGCCGCTCATAACGCAAATAATGTTATCTGCAGCTTGTTTGCGTATGCAGTCAAGCTGGTATTTATGTCCGCTGTGAAAGGGGTTATATTCGCATATGACGGCACAGTTAATCATAAACAAAAATACTTTACAATTAAAAAAATTCGTTGTATAATGATTATGCAACATAATGATTTTATCATAAAACAACAAAATTGTAAACTCAAAAGGAGATAAAATGAGCGATTTACTTAATTCCGTTCGCAGCAAGGCGAAAGAGCTTAAAAAAACTATTGTCTTGGCGGAAGGCGAAGAACCGCGCATAATAACAGCGGCGGCAAAAGTGCATTCCGAAGGCATAGCAAATATAGTGCTTATAGGCGATCCAAGCGTGATCGCGGCTAAATGTCCCGATGCCGATCTGAAAGGCGTCAAAATAGTAGATCTCAACAAGACTGATATCGAGCCGTATGCGACGCTTTTGTACGAACTGCGCAAAGCAAAAGGCATGGATATGGATACGGCGCGCAAACTTGCCAAAGATCCGCTGTATTTCGGCGTTTTAATGGTAAAGCGCGGCGAAGCGGACGGAATGGTGGCGGGCGCTATAAACGCTACGGGAGACGTTCTAAGACCCGCTCTTCAAATAATAAAGACCGCTCCCGGTATCAAAACCGTAAGCTCATGCTTTATCATGGTTTTGGATTCCAACTGCAAGTACGGAGAAAAGGGCGTTATGGTGTTCGGCGATTGCGCTGTCAATCCCGATCCCGACAGCCAACAGCTTGCCGATATAGCGATAGCTTCGGCGGCTACGGCAAAAGCCATAGCAGATATCACTCCGCGCGTCGCGTTGTTGTCGTACTCGACCAAAGGTTCGGCGAAAGGCGAGCTTGTAAGTAAAGTTACTGCCGCTCTCGATATTGTTAAGACTGCGCGCCCCGACATACAGATCGACGGCGAACTTCAAGCCGACGCGGCGCTTGTTACCACTGTTGCCGATCTTAAAGCGCCGGGCAGCACCGTTGCTGGCAAAGCCAATGTTTTGATCTTCCCCGATCTTCAAGCGGGAAATATCGGTTATAAACTCGTACAGCGTTTGGCGGGCGCGGAAGCGATAGGCCCTATTTGTCAAGGCTTCAACAAGCCCGTAAACGATCTGTCTCGCGGTTGCAGCAGCGAAGACGTTGTAAACGTTGTCGCTATGACGGCGTTGCAAAGCGCAATGAACGGTTGATAAATGAAGTTTAAAAAGATCACTGTACAATGTTCGTCCGAAACGTCGGAAACCGTTGCGTACGCTATGAGCGAAGTCGGTAGTTTGGGCGAAGTTTTTGACGATTACAACGACATACGCAACGTGCTCGAAGAAAAACGTTGGGACTATGCCGACGCAGCATTATTCAACGCGACGGATAAATGTTCGGTGAGCGGTTTTTTTACTGCAGAGACAGACGAACAAATCGTTATAGACAAGATTATTGCCTTGCGTTCTGTCGATTGGGCGGACTTCTCTCAAATAGGCGATATATCCGTATCCGTCATTGATTCGGCGGAATGGGAAAACGAATGGAAAAAGTATTATCAGCCGTTTAAAATAGGCAAGATAGTAGTCGTACCCGAATGGATAGAATATACTGCAACATCGGGAGAATCGCCCGTATTGCTTAATCCGGGTCTTGCATTCGGCACGGGAACGCATGAAACTACTTCTATGTGTATCGATCTTATGCAACGCGTAGAACTGCGCGGAAAAAGCGTTCTCGACTTCGGTTGCGGCAGCGGTATATTGGGCATATGCGCAGCGGCGCTTGGCGCGGAAAACGTGCTTTTTGCAGATACGGATGAGCAAGCTATTACTGCGACCGTGCATAATTGCAAGCTTAACGGCATAATTGCGCCGAATGTATTGCAGCGCGACGTGCGGGAAATTTGCGAACCTGCCGATATAGTGATCGCCAATATTACAGCCGACGTATTAACGGCTGTCGAACCCGTTATAAGAGGCGCGCTAAAAAAAGGCGGTTATGCCGTGATCAGCGGAATTATCTCTTCCAAGATCGACGATGTAAAAGCGGTATATGACGCGCATTTCAAATTGGCGGATACGCTACGGAAAAACGAATGGAGCGCTTTTTTATATAAACTATGAGATTTTATTTACCGAATATCGACGGAAAGCATATCGAACTCACAGATGATGCGCACACGCATGCGGCATATTCTCTTCGTATACGCGTAGGAGACTATATTACCGTATTTGACGGTAACGGCGTCGAGTATTCATGTCAAGTCAAATCGGTCAAAAAGGACCGCACGGAGCTGGAAATAATCAGTTCGTCCGAAAATGTCAACGAGACCAAGTTGAATTTGACATTGTACTTATCTGTGATCAAGCAGGATAGGTTTGAATTTGCCGTTCAAAAAGCGACCGAGCTGGGAATCAATAGTATCGTTCCCGTATATTCGGCATTCACTCAACGCGGCGGCACGCTTAATTACGACAGACTGAAGCGCATAGCTATATCGGCTTGCGAACAGTGCGGCAGAAGCCGTGTTCCCACTATAGAAAATGCTATAGAATTTGAAGAGTTGCTCAAACGCGCCAAATCAACGCACTTGATATTCCCGTGGGAGCGTGAACTTCACAATTCGCTTTCTTCCGCGATAGATAAGAGCAAGACAGATGTTTCCGTTTTTATCGGTCCGGAAGGCGGAATTAAAGAGTCCGAAAAAGAGTTGTTGACAAAAGCAGGGGCTGTATCTGTTACGCTCGGTAAGCGCATTTTGCGCGCCGAAACTGCAGCTATCGCTACAGTATCCGTTGTTTGCTACGAAATGGGAGAGTGGGATCTTTGAGGATAAGAGTAGTTACTCTCGGATGCAAAGTCAATCAATGCGAAAGCGCATCGATAGTTTCGTCGATAAAAAAAATAGGCTATAACGATACGTCGGAAGGACTGCAACCTTCCGACGTTTATATTTTAAATACTTGTTCGGTTACAGCCGAAGCCGATAGAAAGTCTCGCCAATATATCGGTAAAATGCGCAAGCTCAATCCCGATTGCAAGATAATCGTATTGGGGTGCAGCTCTCAAAATTCATGCGAAAAATTTAATAAACCCAACGTTATAGCGATAGGCGGAACGATCAAAAAAACAGAATTTGTTATCAATGTACTGAACAAAACCGCATTATCGCAATATAATACTATATCTGATAGAGTATTATATTGCGATAATGCTTGTAAAATAAGCGAAAAACGGCTATATGACTATGATGAGTACCCGATATCCGATAAAACGCGCGCATTTGTGAAGATACAAGATGGGTGTGATCGATTTTGTTCGTACTGTATAATACCGTATTTGCGTGGGCGAAGCAGGTCTCGATCTATCGATGATATAGTTAAAGAATGTGAATTATCCGATTCCGGTGAAATGGTTTTGACGGGTATAGATATATCTGTTTACGGTAGGGATATAGGAACGTCTCTTAAAGAATTGATCATCGCGCTGTCTAAAATAGGCGGGCGCAAACGCCTTGGTTCGCTCGAGTGTGAAGTCATTGACGAAGAGTTGCTGTATGCAATGAAAGAAGGCGGTTTTTGTCCGCATTTTCATTTATCGTTACAAAGCGGCAGCGATAGCGTATTGAGATCGATGAATAGACATTACGATACGTCATTGTTTTACGATAAAGTTTTAATGATACGTAATATATTTCCGTCTGCGGGGATCACTACCGATGTAATAGTAGGGTTTCCGACGGAGACGGTAGAATTTTTTAACGATAGCTGTAAATTTATTGAAAAATGTGCGTTTTCAGATATTCATGTTTTTCCGTACAGCAGCAGAACGGGTACATTGGCGGCAAAGAAGTATACGGTATTATCTGCGGACACAGTGTCGGAAAGAGTCGGGGCGTTATTGTCACTAAAGCAAAAACTAAAGGACCGATTTATATCGGAGAATTTAAATTCAGTATATGACGTGTACGTCGAAGAAGATACGCACGACGGATATAATGTCGGATATACTCCCAATTATATAAAAGTTTATTCTACCGCACCGCGCGGAACAGTTACTCGATTGTTGTTGTCCGAGCCCTTATATGACGGCGCATTGGGAATCGATTTAGATAAAAATTGAGCTATTTAATACATAAGCAGAGAGAATTGCAATAGGGCAAAAGATCATATCAATATCAAATCACTTCGCAAAAGACAGCTTTTGCGAAGTGATTGTGTAAAATAGACGGGCTTTAATGCTCATATGAGATCTTCGCGTGTTTTTTGCAAATTTGACAGTTTTGTTATTTATGCGTTTTTGTAATTCGACACGATTTGATATCTCCCGCCAAGATGTCGCATCGTGTCTTAAATTTGCGTATTATTCTGATAATTTATAATAAAATTTGATATTGTAAAGATACTATAAATTATGAAGAAAGCCGTCAAGATATCTGTAATAATCGTTGCTGTAACAGCGGCTTTGTTTGCAATTACCGTAGGCGCATTCTTTTTGTTGATCGAGCCGAATGTCAATGTTCTCAATTCGCCCGATCTGGACGCGGAATTATTGACGTCTTACGAGCGCACGGTCAAGATCATGGATGTCAACGGCGACGTGTTGGATGATGCGTTATACGGCAATGACAAAGTATATGCGCGCATAGACGATCTTAAAGACTACACTGTCAATGCTTTTATCGCTATAGAAGATAAACGCTTCTATTCCCATAGCGGGATCGATTATAAGCGTATAGCGTCGGCTATGTGGTCCAATGTCGTTTCCGGGAGTTTTCGCGAGGGCGCGTCAACTATTACGCAGCAACTCATTAAAAACACTCATTTGTCTAATGAAAAAACCATAAAGCGCAAGCTTAACGAAATGCGGCTTGCGCGAGCTTTGGAACGCCAATATTCAAAACGCCAAATATTGGAAAATTATTTCAATATTTTATATTTCGGTTCGGGCATACACGGTTTGGGCACGGCAAGCCGCGTAATGTTCGATAGATCGGCGTCCGATCTTACGCTTGCGCAGTCTGCGGTCCTTGCGTCTATCATCAACAACCCCACCAAATACAGCCCGTATCAAAACGTCGAAAATCTAAATAAGCGCAAGGAATTGGTGCTTAGGCAAATGTTGGATCAAGGCTACATCGACGAAAACGAATATCGGAACGCATTGACGGAAGAAATAGAATTCCGCAAAAACAAGAAAAATCAATTTATAGACGGCGTGATAAAAAACGCTTGCAAAGTATTGAATATTAGCGAAAAGGAATTATTCGGCAACAATCGCACGCTTTACACCGATTACGATCCCAAAATTGTTCGTTCAGCGCAAAAAGCAGTAAGCGAAGCGGACGGTATAAACGGTTTTGTGCGCGTTCTCGTCTTGGATAACTTGACGGGTGGCATAGTGTGCGACGAAACAAATAAAAGCGGGTACATCGATTTAAGGCGATCTCCGGCGTCGGCAATAAAGCCGTTTATCGCATATGCTCCCGCTCTTGAAAACGGTATGACTGCCCTATCGCAGATCGACGACGCGCCGATGGAGTTCGACGGATACGCGCCTAAAAATTATAAAAATATTTATCGCGGATATATTTCGCTTAAAGACTGTTTAAAGTATTCGTCCAATATTGCGGCAGTAAAATTAGTCCATGATATAGGCATAGACAAATGTGCGGAAACAGCAGCTGCGTTCGGACTTCCGTTTGAAAACGATGACAAAAATCTTGCTGCGGCGCTCGGCGGAATGAGCAAAGGCGTTACGCTTACGGAGCTTGCCAATGCTTACAGAACGCTTGCAAACGGCGGAACATACTCTGATACGTACTATTTAAGAGCGGTACGTGCATCGAGCGCGAATACTGCGGAATACTCGGTCGTAAATAACAATAAAAGCGCCGTAAATGACGATACGGCGTATTTACTGACAGACATGTTGTCCGAGTGCGCACATTCCGGCACTGCGAAACGCCTCGGTAAATACCGTTATATTGCTGCCAAAACAGGTACTAACGGAGATAAACACGGCAATAAAGACTGTTATTGCATAGCTTACACGCCTAAGTATACCGTAGCGGTTTGGTTTGGCGCAGATGAGCAACTTTTGGATAATGGCGTTACGGGCGCGTCTTGCTGTAAAATAATCTGTAAGCTTTGCGACGACGGAGTCATTGGGACAGACGAGAGTTTTAAAATGCCCGACTCCGTGGCATATTATGATATCGACGGTGAGGAACTTAATACTTCGCACGAAGTATATTTGGCAGATCCGCTGCTTCCGCAGCGTTACAGAAAACGCGTGTTGCTATCGAAACGGTTTTTGCCTGTGCGAAAAAATATAGATATAATAGATTACTTCGACAAGTTTATATGGGGATACTATGACAACGAATGATCGTTAAAGTTCGATCGACTCTATATTTTGCAGAGCTTCGTCGATCAACTCGTTATAATTTTCTATACGGATTTCTTGCTCTTCCACTTTTTCTATAGTCGGTTTTATAAGCGGAAAATCGGGTAAAAACACGGTACAGCAATCGTCGTAAGGTTCGATCGATTTTTTGAATGTGTCTATCCTTTCCGCAATTTCTATGATCTCGTCCTTATCCATGCCGATCAACGGTCTGAACACCGGTAGCGAGACGACTGCATTTGTAACCGTTATGCTTTCCAACGTTTGGCTTGCAACTTGCCCCAAACTTTCGCCGTTGATAATGCAACCGCAATTTTCGGCGACGGCAACGCGCTGCGCTATGCGCATCATAAATCTTCGGACAAGCGTTATCATATAATTGGGCTTGCATTTGTTATGGATTGTTTCTTGAATTTTAGTTAGCGATATGCACTTTAAATTTAATTTCGGACAATACTGTTTTAGTTTCAATGCCAGATCTATCGCCTTATCCTTTGCCGCTTGAGATGTGTAAGGATACGAATGAAAATGCAGCGCAGTTAAGTTCATTCCGCGTTTGGCAAGCATGTATCCTGCAACGGGGCTGTCTATACCGCCCGAAAGCAACAGCAATCCGTTTCCCGCGGTGTCAGACGGCATACCGCCCGCACAAGCAATAGTATCGGCATAGAGATAAACGTCGCCTTGTTCGCGCACGTCTACATGCAGTGTAAAATCGGGTTCGTGAAGATCAACGGAAAGCGCAGGCTTTGCAAGCAACAACTTTTCGCCGAGCATGCGGTTCAGCTCCATAGAGTTGAGCGGATATTTTTTGAACGATCTGTGCGACGATACTCTAAAAGTCCCGCTGTCGGGAACTATCTTAAGTGCAAGCGCTACTATCTCATCCGTTTCATATCCGCAACGCTGCGCTACCGATATCGAATGTATACCGAAAACTTGACGCAATCTGAATATTATTGCATCCTCATCGGCGGAAGCATACTCTTTGACTACATACCGTCCTCTTCCGAAATACAGTTTACATTCGATCCCGTGCAATTTTGCGCGAATATTATCTTTGAGCTTGTTCTCAAAAAAACTCAAGTTTTTCCCTTTAAGATACAATTCTCCGAACCGTATCAGTATGACGTTATCCGACATGATTGCTCCTTATTTTTTCCGCCGTTTCTATAATTACAGCGCTTGCCGCTGCGACATCTTCGTATTTCGTATCGGCAAACAAACTTATGCGTATACAGCACTCCGCTTGAGCGTCGCTCAGTCCCATTGCCGAAAGCACTCTGTTTCCGCGTTTGCTCCCCGAACACGCCGCGCCCTTGCCTATCACGATCCCCTTGTCATAAAGCGCGTTTTGCAATATTTCCGCTTTGACATCGGGGATATGAACGCACAAAATATATGCGCTCGACATGTCGAGCGGTATGACGGGATCATAACCGACAGCGACAAAACGGTCGTATAGATATGTTTTGATTTTCATTACATCTGCTTTGTTTGCAGACTGACTAAAGTGTTCGAGCGCCGCTGCAAACGCCGCTATATACGGGGTGTTTTGCGTACCCGAGCGCAGTCCGTTTTCTTGACCTCCGCCGCGTATAAACGGTTGCATATTTACGCCGCGCTTAATGTACAGAAAGCCCATGCCTTTGGGCGCGCCGAGCTTGTGAGCGCTCGCGCTGTAAAGATCGCAGCCGAGACTGCTTACGGGCATATCGGTTTTGAGCAAACCTTGAACTCCGTCGCTGTGGAACAATACGCGCGGAGATATCTTTTTAGCCGTCGTTACAAGCTCTCTGACGGGGTTTATCGCGCCCGTTTCATTACTTACGTGTATTATCGAAACAAGCGTCGTATCTCCGTCTACGGCATGTTTAAAGGCGTTTATATCGACTGTTCCTTCTCTTGTCAAAGGCACTATTCGCACATCAGTGCCGCGGCTTTTAAGTCTCATTGCACATTCGTATACGGATGCGTGCTCGCCTGCCGAAATTACAACGTTGCCTTTTTGATTTTTTCTGCCGCATTCGAATACCCAGTTATTGGATTCCGTCGCGCCCGATGTAAAAACTATCTCGTCGCTTTGCGCACCGACGACAGTTGCTATTGTTCGGCGCGCTTGTTCGATGTTATTTTTGGCATCGACGCCGCAGCCGTAAGTAGAGTTGGGATTGTAAAAATCGACCGACATGGCTTTTTCCGCTGCCGATATCGCGCGATCGAAAACTTTTGTCGTTGCGGCATTATCGAGATAGATCATGCGTCATCCTCTTTGTCGAGCTTTTTCTCAAAGTCCGAAATGCTTTTATCAAACACGGTCATTGCGTTTACGCCGCGCTTAAGCGCGATCACAAACCCGCGATCAGGCTCTATAAATACTATCTTACGTCCTTTTTCTGAATTGTAAAGTATATATACTATTTTATCCTCGTCTTCGTAATTGACAAGAGCCAAGTGTTTTTTCTGAGCTCTGCCTTCTACTTTTTTATAACCCTCGCTGTCAAAAACGCCAACAGATTCAATAGCTCTCAATTTCATGTTGTATTTGAGTTTTCGGCGGTTTCTGTAGTATACTGCGGATATCTTCAAAGTTTCATCGTCGATAGTATAATCGTATTCGGTATTTGTGCGCTTATTTATCCTATTGATAATTACTGCGCCTAAGATAAACGGACACGCCACGGAAGCGCAAATAGCAAAATAAACGATAAAGCCTTTACTGCCGATAAACATAATGCACGTCATTAAAGCAAATACCGCAAGAATGATGCAAGCCATTTGAAGAATATTCAGCAGCCGTGTTCTTTTCGTTCGTTCATCGATATTGTGATTGACAACGTTTTGTTCGTAAAATTGTTCCATTTATTCCCCCACATTATCCGCTTTGGAAATATTTGCAGTCTCGTCCGATAGATCGTCCGAGATAATTTTGCCCGTTTTTAATTTATGTTTATTAGAATCGAAAAGCGTAAGCGTGAAGATAAAGGTCGCGCCCGCGCCGCGGTTGCTTTCCACCCATATCACCTCGCCGTGCTCGTCGATTATTTTTTTGACTATGGAAAGTCCCAGACCCGAACCTTTGGTTTTTACGGGAGTACGCGATCTGTCCGTCATATAGAATCTGTCCCATATGAGCATTTGGTCTTTTTTGCTGATTCCGTATCCAAAGTCGCGAACTGTAACATACACTTTGTTTTCGTGGATGTTTGTTATCAGCAGTATTCGTGAATAGGACGGAGAATATTTTATGGCGTTGTCTACTAAATTGATAACAACTTGCAATATCTTGTCTTTGTCCGCATAGACGTAGCAACTGTCTCGGCAAAAATCCACATTGATCTGTAACGCCTTTTTTATCAGCGACGGTTCGAAACGCGCCGCCACTTCTCGGATCACGTCGTTTATATCAAACTTATTCATAATAAGCGGATTTTTACCCGATTCGAGTCTGGACAGATCGAGCATAGACGTTATGAGCGAGTTCAACCGCTTTGTTTCGTTGAGCGCAATTTGAAGATATTTTTCTCTGTCCGCGTCGGTTGCCGTTCCGTCTAACACGGCTTGCAAAAAACCTTGCACCGATGTGAGCGGCGACCTAAGCTCGTGTGATGCGCTTGCGACAAATGATTTTTGCGCTTGCTCCAATCGTACATAAGCATCAACTGTTGCATTCAGCGCCGTCAAGACTTCGTCGACGGTGTTGTCAATGGAAATAACCTCGGATCTTTTCAAATCGCCGTCTCGCGCCATTGAATCGAGATTTTTTGCGGCATCGGAAATTTTGACGTAGACAGTCAAATGTGTAACAAGTATAAATACAAAAACTTCGAACAAACAAGAAAAGATAACTATTACCAAAATAACTCCGCGGTTTTCTACTGCGGTATTGGGATAAGCAAATATCATAGGAAAAAAGACCGTAGAAAAAATTACGACCGCAGCAATAATGCTTCTGAAAATATGAGATTTAAAAAATCTTTTTAATGCGGAAATAACGGTCTTCATTTTTGATCAATATACGTCTATTTTGTATCCCACTCCCCACACTGTGGTTAGAGTCCAATGTTCATGCTCGCCGAGCTTTTCTCGTATACGCTTTATATGTACGTCTACGGTGCGCGGGTCGCCCGCATAATTATCGCCCCAGATCTGCTTGAGTAATTCGTCGCGTGTAAATACATGCATTGGCGTCTTGACCAAAGTGTAAAGCAATTCTATCTCTTTAGGTGGCATGTCTATCTTTTCGCCGTTTACCGTAGCGGTGAAAGTGGTAAGATCGACCGAAAGATCGAACAGTTCGACGCGTTTTGACGATCCTTGAGGTTTCGATCTTCTCAATACTGCGCGCAGCCGCGCTATCAATTCTTGCGGCTCGAACGGTTTTGTTATATAATCGTCCGCACCGCGATCGAGTCCCGATATCTTGTCCATAGGTTCGCCTCGTGCCGACAGCATTATGACGGGAACGGCTGAAAACTTGCGCAGTTCGGTCAACGTTTCCAACCCGTCTATGCCGGGCATCATTATATCCAATAATACTACGTCGTAATTATTATCGCGAAGCTTGGACAATGCCGACTCGCCGTCATGGCAGAAATCGGTCATATACCCGTCTTTGCGAAGATACAAAGATATCAGTTGACAAATATTATCGTCATCGTCTACAAGCAGAACTTTGCCGACAGTTTGCACATTATTTTCCATTGAGTATGATCCTTTTGACATCGAGCAATGAAACGGCGTCTATTTCGTCGTCGCATTCATCGTCTACGATATAATTATAATAAATTTTGAATATTGCCGCAACTATCTCAACCGCATCCGATATGCATTTGCATTCGAGACGATCGGAATTGCCGTTTAACAAAAGCGCAGCTTTAGATAAGAATTTATCGTTTTTATGAATAGCTTCTTCTATACTTGCAAAAATAAAATTTTTATCCGCACCGTACTGTTCGGTAAGCTTATCAACAGTGCGCGACTCATCGTAATCGCTTTCCGAGTAGTACGCCGCAACCAATCTCGCGAGATACTTGCAGCCCGATAATTGAATATCGAAACATAGCTTTAACAAAAGATTGCGCACAGAGTCGGTCAACACACTTTTTGAAACGTGTTTTTCCACGACGTATTCGTTAAACAAATACGAATTGAGCGAAAAATCTGCTTTACCGCGATAATACATTTGCAAGTGCGGATTGTTTGTAATGTCATGCATAAGTCCGCACCTCTAAAAAAATTTAGTTCTTACGTAGAGTGCGAGATCGCAAATAGCGTCCTTCGCAGTAAACGGGCTTGTACATGTTAAAAAGCTTATGCGCTCATATATCTTGTTATCGTATACATTGAAATATCTGTCTATCAGCTTAGACACGGAGTCGTACCCTACACCGGCAGTCGCAGCGATATGTTCTATAACATAATTCAGCTCGAGTTCGGTATGCGACGCCAAAATTTCGATTATCCGCGCCATAAGCCCGACGGTGCGACAATCATCCGAAAAATTGACGAAAATCAAAGTTTTAAGGATAAACGGGCGCAAGTGTTCGTATTTATACGTCAACGCTCTGTTATCCACAGAAACTATCCCGAGCGATACTATCGTTTCGCGACGAAATGCCTCCGTCGCTTTTTTTAGATCGCTGTTCCAATCTGAAACGCGTGCGTCGGAGTAACGCTCGGAAGTTATATGATCCCACAGTATGGATCTTTTAAGAACAGATGCCACTGCCGATACCGTCAGTCTTTATTTTTATAGTCGGTCTCTTGGAGCTTTTGCCCGCCCAAAAGGTGCATATGTAAATGGAAAACCGTTTGATCGGCATCTTCGCCTTGATTTATGATCAACCTAAAGCCGTTTTGCAGACCCAGCGTTTCGGCTAATTCACCCGCTTTCTTCATGCAATTACCAAGATCGACGGCATCTTGAGCCGTCATCTCGCTTAATAATTTGAAATGCTTTTTCGGTATTGCCAAATAGTGTTTTTCCGCTTTCGGGCAAATATCTTTTATCACGACCATTAAATCGTCTTCGTATAATTTTTCTGAAGGGATCTCGCCTTTTATTATCTTACAAAATACACAATCGTTCATGACCGTACACCTCTTTTTAATTCTATCACAAATCGATTTAATTTGCAATTATATATCGAAGATTTATGATCATTAATTTGACAGCAAAAAAAGCGTCGTACCACAATTATAACGATACGATGCTTAAATTATTGATGTCAGCGTTTAATATTAAATGCTTTAGCGCCCGAATAACACGATGCCGCACCTAACGATTCTTCTATGCGCAAAAGTCTGTTATACTTTGCAACGCGCTCGGAACGGCTTGGCGCGCCCGTTTTTATTTGCCCCGCATTGAGTGCGACCGCAAGATCGGCTATAGTGGTGTCTTCGGTCTCTCCGCTGCGGTGCGAAACGACTGCGGTATATCCGTTGCGTTGTGCAAGCTTGACAGCCTCCATAGTCTCGGAAACCGACCCTATCTGATTTAGCTTGATGAGTATGGAATTACCGCAGCATAAGTCTATGCCTTTTTGCAAGCGTTTTACGTTCGTTACAAACAGATCGTCGCCTACAAGCTGCACTCTGTTTCCCATCTCGGCGGTAAGTTGCTTCCAACCGTCCCAATCCTCCTCGTCAAGACCGTCTTCCAGAGAGAAGATAGGATATTTTTCGGTCAATTCTTTCCAATGCTCTATAAGCTGCGCCGTCGTATAAGTTTTGTTTGATTTAGGCATATGATATTCGCCCTTTTTACCGCTCTTCCACTCGCTCGCCGCTGCGTCGATGGCAATAACGAAATCCGTACCGTCCTTGAACCCCGCTTTTTTTACTGCTTCGAGGATGTTCTTGACCGCCTCTTCGTCGCTTGCAAGATTGGGGGCAAATCCGCCTTCGTCGCCTACGGAAGTAGCTAAGTTTTTGCCTTTGAGCAACGATTTAAGCGTGTGGAAAACCTCCGTACACCAGCGAAGCCCCTCCGTAAACGACTCCGCGCCTACGGGCATTATCATAAACTCTTGAACATCGACGGTGTTAGCCGCATGCGCTCCGCCGTTGAGAATGTTCATCATGGGCACAGGCAAACGAGTGGCGGAGCAACCGCCGATAAAACGGTAAAACGGTATGTTGAGCACGCTTGCTGCGGCTTTTGCCGCGGCTATGGAAACCGCAAGTATAGCATTCGCGCCCAGCTTAGACTTATTATTCGTACCGTCGGCGTCTATCATGATCTTATCTACGTTATACGTATCGAAAGCGCTTACGCCGTTAAGCGCTTCGTTTATTATCGTATTTACATTGGTAACGGCATTTAGCACGCCGTTACCGCCGAAACGCGATCTATCTCCGTCGCGAAGCTCTATCGCCTCGAATTCGCCCGTAGACGCGCCCGACGGCGAAGCCCCGCGACCTATAACGCCGCACTCCAATTCTACATCCGCCTCCACGGTGGGATTGCCGCGCGAGTCTATTATTTCTCTTCCAACAACTCTTTTAATACTTAATTCCGACATGTTAACTCCTTTGTTTTTATTCGACCGCTTAAAATAATTAATACGCGATGCGTATGCGCGGTGTATCGGTGTTCGGATAAAAACAGTATGCGGAGAGCGTAATAATTTAATACGTCGGGCATGCCGTTAAACAAACCCGACGTATCTATTGAAATAAGTTAATCAGAGTGATGGTTAATACTGTAACGATAGTGCTTTTATTTTCCCACAATAACGGCGTTTAGGCATTTTTCAAGAGCTATTATACCGTGCTCGAACGTAAGTCCGCCTTGCAAATATGCTATATACGGCGGGCGTATGGGCGCGTCGCATGATAGTTCTATCGACGAGCCTTGCACAAACGCACCCGCAGCCATTATAACTTTGTCTTCGTATCCCGGCATATCCCACGGCTCGGGAACTGCGAAACTGTCTATGGGAGACACGCTCTGTACAGCCTTACAAAATTCGATAAGCTTGCGTTCGTCGCCGAATTTAATGGAACAAATTATGTCGCCCAAGCTGTCGTTTGCCGACGGCATCGTCATATAACCGAGATCGGAAAAGACTTGCGAAAACAAAAGCGCGGTTTTTAAACTTTGCGCTACGGTATGCGGCGCGGTAAACAAACCTTGATAAAACGGTCTGTAATCGCCCGAATACGAGCCGACTTCCCGACCGATAGAGGGCGCGGTAAACCTTCCTTCTATTTGTTGTATCGCTTTCGATGTGCCGCAGATATATCCGCCCGTCGGAGCAAGCCCGCCGCCCGGGTTTTTGATCAACGAACCGACCAATGCGTCAACGCAGTCGCTCGGTTCTACGGTATCCACAAACTCGCCGTAGCAGTTATCCACCATAACGTAGCCTACGTATTCGCGGACCGACTGGGCGATCCCGCACACTTGTTCCGCAGTCAAAGCGGGGCGCATTTCATAACCGCGCGAACGTTGTATTGCAACTACCGAAGGACGGAACTTTTTACATGCCGCAATTATCGAGTTGATATCGGGTTTGCCGCCAATGTCGAGCGGAACTATCTCGCATCGCACACCGAAATCTTTCAGCGATCCTATACCGTCGCCGAAAATTACGTTGTTTAGCGTATCGTACGGCGTGCCAGTGGCGCATAACAGCGTTTGTCCAGGGCGCAGCAGTCCGAAAAGCGCGACTGTCAGCGCATGCGTTCCCGAAGCGATCAGCGGAGATACGATTGCGTCTTCCGTGCCGAAAACGGCGGCATACAGCTTGTTGAGCGTATCCCGCGCACAATCGTCGTAGCCGTATCCGCTCGTCGGCGAAAAATGGCGAAGCGCCACTTTGTTATCGATAAACGCGTTCAACACTTTGTTTTGATTAACAATCGCCGTTTTGTCTATGCGATCGAACCGCTCAGTAAGTTTTGTCATAGCCGATTTTATCAGATCGTTCATACCCCGTCTCCCAAAAACTTTTCTACATGGTTTTTAACTTTCGAATAGTCGCGAGCGTCTAAAAAGACTTTGTTGAGCTTCATGTTATTAAAGTAGGTCATTTGCCGTTTGGCGTAATTGCGCGTTTTTTGCGCGACGATAACTTCAAGTTCTTCCCTTGTCATTTGCGGATCTGCCGCTATCTGCTTGTAACCGAGCGCTTGCATAGATTGATGATCCTTGTATTTAATAAGCGACAGTGTTTCTTCTATAAGTCCGTCGTCAAACATTTTCTTGACACGGCGGTTTATCTTTTCGTAAAGCATGTCGCGTGGCAAAGTTAAAACAACGGTAAGATCGTCATAAGGTTTTTCCACACTTAGCTCCGATCCGACCGATTTGGGCTCGCCGCTTACGGCATATATTTCGAGCGCGCGTATAACGCGTTTAACGTCGTTTACGGAGATTTTTTCGGCAGAAACTCTGTCGGACGCAGATAATAATCTATGCATTGCATTTGCGCCTAAAAAATGCGCAGCGGCTTTTAACGAGTTGCGAACATCGTTGTTTTTGGGCGTATTTGCAAAGTTACAGCCCGATAGCAACGAATAAACATACAGACCGGTGCCGCCGACTATGATGGGTAATTTGCCGTTTGCGGAAATTTCCGAAATAGCTGCGGATGCGATGTTAACATATTCCCCTACGGAAAACTCTCTATCGCCGTCGATAATGTCTATCAGTCTATGTTTTATGCCGCCGCATTCCTCTTTTGTCAGTTTTCCCGTGCCTATATCGAACCCGCGGTATATCTGCATAGAGTCCGCGCCTATAAGCTCCCCGTCAAGATCTCGCGCAAGCTTCAAAGCCGTATCCGATTTGCCTACGGCGGTGCAACCGACTATCGCTACTGTCTTTATACGATGCGCTTGAACCACTTTTCGATCTCCTTCTTAGAAAAGCATACGGCGATCGGTCTGCCGTGCGGACAGAAAAGAGTAATATTGCGCTCTGACATTTCGCTTAACAGCGCGTCTATCTCCGATTTGTCGAGATCGTCTATCTCGCCTTTTACCGCAGATTTGCACGCCGCTTGCATCAATCTTTCCTTGAGTATCATCGGACTTTTTTCTCGTGAGTTCACAAGCGACAGCAGATCGGAAACAAAGGCTTGCATATCCATGCCCGCACATTCGTAAGGAACGTAAGACAATGTAAACGTAAACTCGCCGAACGGAGTTATACCGAATCCGCAATCCTCGAACTTGTCCGTGTTTTCGGCTATCAATTCGGCGTCGGCTGCCGAAACGTCGAATACAAACGGCAATATGAGCGGTTGAGTGCGCAATCTTTTTTGCTCGTAAGAACGCAATAATTTATCGTATAACAATTTCTCGTGCGCGGCGTGCTGATCTACGAAATAGCACATGTTGTCATGCTCGAGTACGAGATAAGTATTGAACAATTTTCCGATATATTTGCATTCGATAGGAGAAAATTTCTCTTTATTAGAATAATCTGCGGCAGTACTGTATATATCCGAATACACAGTTTCTACGGAGTTTGTATCGGTAGTTGTATCGTTATTTTCTTTAGTCTCGCTGTCTGATACGCTATTGCGCACGACTTCGCTCATAATACGGCTTTGGCGCATATCGCCGCTTTGCGCAGACGATGCGTCCGATGCGGGCATGATATCGAAAAACGAGCGCAATGTATGCGATCTTCCGAAACTTTGTTCTTGCGCGGGCTCGTATTTGAATTCTTCTATATCGAGTTTTTTAGCGTCGCCGAGCTTGGGATTGACCGCATTTTTGATCGCTTGCGCTACCGTCGATTTCACCTTTACGGTGTCGGCAAATTTTACTTGCAGTTTGCTCGGATGAACGTTGACGTCCACGAGATCGTAAGGCATATCGATATAAAGCACAAACAACGGATACTGCCGTTTCATCAAATACGGAGCGTATACCGAATAGACCGCATAAGTAATGTCGGCGCTTTCGACATATCGTCCGTTGATAATTATGTTTTGATAGTTTTTTGTCGGTTTTGTAAAAGTAGGCAGACACGTAAAACCGCTTATCTCTATCGGCATGTCGGATAATTCTACCTTGACGGTATTCTTTAAAACGGTTTCTCCGTACACCGCGAACAACGCGCTTTCCGCGCCCTCGCCCGACGAAGAAAACCGTCGGCTTTCGCTGTCGAATTTGAACACGGTGTTAGGATTAGCTAAAACCATGTGTTCGATCAACGTAAATATCTTTGTCTCTTCTCTCGAAGGCTTGTTTAAAAATTTTTTGCGCGCGGGTATCCTCTCGAATAGATTTTCCACGGTTATAGTCGTGCCGAGCTGCGATCCGCATTCTTCGTGTGCGGTCATCTTGCCGTTTTTATATTCTACCTTGCCGCCCATATCGCTGTTTGCGGCACGCGAGATCATAGAGACGTCCGCGACCGACGCTATGCTGGGCAATGCCTCGCCGCGGAAACCGAGAGTGCCTATGTTATCCAGATCGGACAGTTCTTTTATTTTGCTTGTGGCATGCGGCAAGAATGCTGTGGGCATATCGTCGAATTCGATACCGCAGCCGTTATCCGTGATACGTATATGATCTATCCCGCCGCCTTTTATAGAAATGGAAATTTCGGTCGCGCCGGCGTCTATTGCGTTTTCGACAAGTTCTTTTACTATCGACGACGGACTTTCCACAACTTCGCCCGCAGCAATACGGTTGAATATCTCGCTCGGAAGCTTGTTTATCTTCATAATTCGGTTTTTTCCTTGATGTCGCTCAAGATATCGAGAGCTGCGCGCGGCGTGATGTCGTTGATATCGAGTTCTTTTAATATGTTGATTATTTCGTCGTATCTCGACACGTTATCGAACATGGATATCTGTCTGCTGTCGTTAAGCTTGTTGGCGATATCGGCGTTTAACAACTGTGCGAGCAACTGTTTGGCGCGGTCGAGTACGGAGCGCGGTATCCCCGCCAATGCCGATACTTCTATACCGAAACTCTTATTTGCGCTTCCTCGCATAATTTTGCGTATAAATCTGATACCGCCGTCATACTCTTTAGCGGTAAATTTGTAGTTCTTTAAGCCGTTTATAACGCCCTCTAACTGCGTGAGTTCGTGAAAATGCGTCGAGAACAATACTTTTGCCGAGCAATGCGCCGCCAAGTGTTCTACGACCGCCCATGCAATGCTCAGTCCGTCGTATGTAGACGTGCCTCTGCCTATTTCGTCAAGCAATACGAGACTCGAGTCGGTTACGTTTTCCAATATTGTTGAGACCTCGCTCATTTCCACCATAAACGTGCTTCTGCCCGTGGAAATGTCGTCGCTTGCGCCTACCCGCGTAAACACTTTATCCACTAAGCCTATCCGCGCCGATTTAGCGGGAACGAACGACCCCATATGCGCGAGAACTGTTATCAATGCGACTTGCCGCATATACAAGCTTTTTCCCGCCATGTTAGGACCTGTTATAAGCATTATTTTGGAGTCTGTCGAGTTGAGCGACGTATTGTTGGGCACGAACAGCTCGTCCGACGGCAAAAGCTCGGCAACGGGATGTCTGCCTTCCGATACAGATAGCTCTCCGCTATCGACTATCTCGGGTCTGCAGTACCCGTTCTGTTTTGAGACTGTGGCAAGCGCGACTATGCAGTCAAGCTCCGCTATAGTCTTGCCAAGCTCGGTTATAGCTTTGCATTTGTCGCGCAGTCGTGCAAGCACGTCTGCATATATTTCCTTTTCGCGTTTTTCGGATAGGTCGGACGCATTTAAAAGTTTAAACTCCAATTCCTTAAGTCCGTCCGTGATATACCTTTCGGCATTTGCCACGGTTTGACGTCTGGTGTAGTGCGACGGGACCATAGATTCGTATTGGCGCGGAACTTCTATAAAATAACCGAATAATCTGTTATACGATATTTTTAGATTCTTGATCTTTGTATTTTCGCGTTCTTCGCTCTCCATTTGAGCAATTATAGAGCGAGAGTTTATCACAAGCCCGCGATATTCGTCTAATTGACGGTCATAGCCGCTCTTTATTATGTAGTTATCGCTCTCTTTGCCCGTAGATTTATCAGGCACGCATACGGCGTTGTCTATCAGTTCGGACAGCTCTGTCATCGGGTCGATCGCGGTATTTATATCGACGAGCATTTGCGCGTCGCCGCAACCTTCGAGCGCTTCTTTGACACTCGGCATAGCATGAAAGGACGAATTGAGTGCAAGCACGTCTTTCGGCTTTATTTCGCCGAGAGACAAGCTCGACGAAATTCTCAAGATATCTTTTACTTCGGATAGCGATGAGCGCAATTTTTCGCGCAAGATGGTGTCTTTGTATAAAACCTCCACGGCGGAAGCTCTGCGCTCTATGCTGGTTTTTGTGCAGAGCGGTCGGACTATCCACTGTTGAAGCAATCGGTCGCCCATGGGAGTGCACGTTTTGTTTAAGATATCTCTAAGCGTCGTACCGCGCTTTTTGCTTTGCGACTCTACAAGTTCGAGAGTTTTTGCCGTGTTTGCATCGATGTCCATGTATGAATCGGATTCGAAATTTTCCGACGCCCCGATGTTTACGTCTTTTCTGAATTGCATGCTTTGTACGTATGCGATAAGCGCGCCCTCCGCGCATATACACGCGGGAGTCTTGCACAAATCTCTGAGTTCGCGTTCGTCTATCAAGCGCGCTACCGTACTTTTAGCCGTTTCAAAATCATACATGGCATCGTCATACTGCGACATACCGCATACAGAACCGAATTTGACAGCCGACAGTTCCACGCTTTCCGCGAGCATAGCGGAGTTGCAAATTATTTCCGACGGGCGGATGCGCATAAGCAGATCGTTGAGTTTGACTTTAACGGGCTGCGCGATAAAATAGTTGAAAGTCTCCGACGTTGTGATATCCGTCCAAACCGCGCCTACGCCGCTTTCGTCGAGGTATAAAGACATTAAGAAATTATTTTTATCGTCGTTTAAGCTTTCTATGTCGGTAACGGTGCCGTTTGTTATTATTCGCGTTACGTCGCGTTCTACTATGCCTTTAACTACTTCCGCGGGGTCTTGCATTTGCTCGCAGACTGCTACTTTATAACCCTTTTTGATAAGCTTGGCAATATACTGCTGAACGGCATGGTGCGGTACTCCGCACATAGGCGCACGCTCCTCCAAACCGCACGCTCTGCCCGTAAGAGTGAGATCGAGCTCGCGCGATGCCGTCAATGCATCTTCAAAAAACATCTCGTAAAAATCGCCCAATCTAAACATGAGGATAGTATCGGGATAGTCGTTTTTTACCTTTTTGTATTGCTTCATCATAGGCGACAAGCCGTTATTTGCCATTAGATCACCTCGCCGATCAAATTTGCATTTTTTGCCGCTGTTATCTTGACTGTTACAAAATCACCGACATTCGCGTTTTCGTCCGAAAAAGACAGCGACGCGTCGTATTCGGTCTTGCCGAAACAGCGCGATCCCGTTTTTTCCGAAACCAATACTTCTGCAGTGCTGCCTACTTTATCGGCAGCTATCTGTTTTGTTATTTCGAATTGTGCTTTTATAAGCCTGTCTATGCGATTTTGCTTTGTCTTGTAATCGAGTTGTTCCATTTTATCGGCGGGCGTGCCGCTGCGCCGTGAATATATGAACATGAAAAGATTATTGTAACGGATGCGCTCCACCAATGACAGAGTGTCTTGGAACTCGGCTTCCGTTTCAGTGGGAAATCCCACCATTACGTCCGAGCTTAGACCTATATTCGGCACTAATTCGCGCACTGCGTCGATCTTATTTATGTAATCGGCGCGCGTATAATTGCGGTTCATAGCTTTAAGCACTCTGTCATTCCCCGCTTGAACTGGCAAATGCAGATTGCGGGCAAGCACTTTGGACTGCGCTATGCGCCGCGCGAGATCAATAGAAAAATCTTTGGGGTGCGACGTCATAAATTTGAGCCGATATTTTTTATCGAATTCGAGCGCAGACAAAAGATCGATGAAGTTTTTATCTTTGTAACGGTAAGAATTAACGTTTTGTCCGAGCAACGTGATCTGTTTGTAACCGCTGTCTATAAGGTCGTTCACATCATTAACGACATCGTCCAATGGACGGCAGCGCTCGCGACCTCTTACGTATGGAACGATACAGTACGTGCAAAAATTATTGCAGCCGTACATGATATTTACCCATGCGTTTATTCCCGACGAACGCGCGACCTCAACACCGCCGTCTATATCGCGCTCTTTGTCCCAAACTTCTATCACTTGCTTATGCGTCTGCAAAAATACGTCTATGTATTCGCCCAAAAGCTGTTGATTGAACGTTCCCAAAACGATATCAACATACGGACAGCGTTTTGCAAGCTGTGCCGCTACGTCTTTTTGTTGCGTCATGCAACCGCATACTATCAAAACAGCATCGCGTTTCTTTTGGCTCTTTATCCTTCCCAAATGACCGTAAACTTTGGTCTCCGCGGTTTCTCGCACGCAGCATGTGTTTAATACCAATATGTCCGCGTCCGCAAAATCTTCACACTCGGTAAAGCCGCGGGAACGCAATATCCCCGCAAGCTTTTCCGATTCGTGAACGTTCATTTGGCATCCGTATGTATGTATGTAATATTTGTTGCCCATTTGTTTAATTATACACTAATCACGAGTTTTTGTACAGCAATTGTCGATAAGTTACCGCAAGAATTGTTCCTTAAAAAAATCGAGCTTCGCCTTGACTTTTTCGTCAAAGTTTTTTATATATAAGGGAACGTCGCGCATGTTTGCAAATCTGCAGATCTTTCCGTCGCCCACATACTTGGAAATCGCGCCCGCGCCGCAAGCCATAACGCCCACCGTTTCCTCCATAGTAGTTATGTTATTGACGCATTGCGCATTATCGAGGGTAAATCCTATATTTTCGAGGTTGGAAGCTTGGCGTTTCTGCCTATACAAATAGTACGGTATATACTCGCCTCTTGCTATAAGCGCGTAGTCTATCATCTGTTCTGCTTGTTGATTTTCGTTGCGATCGTAACGAATTGCGCTGCCGTTTTTTCTCGAAAGCGAGTGTACGGTAATATTCTGCGGCATCAATCTTTTAACGCCGTCGAAACTGCTTTTGAAATCGTCCGCCGTTTCGTCTGCAAGCCCGGCTATGAGGTCGCAATTAATGTCGAATCCGCAACGGTTCACTATATCGTAAGCTGCATAGAAATCGGAGACCGAATGCCGCCGACCTATTTTTTCCAACGTGTTTTCGCACAAAGTCTGCGGATTTACGCACACGCGCGTAACGTTATGTGCTTTCATTATGTCCGCTTTTTCTTGCGTTACTGTATCCGGTCTTCCCGCTTCGCACGTATATTCGCAGTCGAACTCGCCCACACCGCCAAGCAGTAATTCAAACGTTTCATGATCGAGCGCTGTAGGAGTACCGCCGCCGATGTAAACCGACAGCACTTTTTTTCCGCTGTCTTTTATAAGCGCGACGGACTGTGCTATCTCGTCGCACAGCAATTTGACATACTCATGAGACTGCGATATGTTTTTATCTATAGGTGCGGATACAAACGAACAATAAGTGCAGCGCGTGGTGCAATACGGAATGTGGATATAGAGATTTATATAGTCGGATGAATAATTCACCTTGCCCTTTTGAGCGTCAATGATATCGCGCAAAAGCACTGCGCGCTTACTATCCACGCGGTATACGTTTTGCATTGTTTGCACCGCTTCGTCAGCGGTTTTGCCGCCCTTTAAGCACTCGTAAAACAGCTTTGTCGGTCTCACCCCCGTCAATGCGCCCCACGGCATTTTGCGCCCCGTAAAGGCATACAGAGCGTCGTACAATGCGATCTTGGACATCCGACCGTTTTTATGCGATGACGGAATTATATCGTAGTCTGCGCTATCGTATTCGCAGCGGAATACATCAGAGCCTATAACTATCTCGTAAACACCGTCGTTATCAGACAAACCGATATGAGGAAACTCATCGCCGTAAAACAATTTGGCGACGTCGGACAGTTCGGTATTTTCGCTTATATCTTTAATCAACATATGGATTGTATTTTCTTTCGAAGTCGAGCGTGGTTTTTGGTCCGTGTCCCGCACAAACGGTGTAATCGTGCGGTAAAGCAAATAATTTTTTTACCGATGCTTTCAAAGCGGAACTATCCGCGAAAGGAAAATCCGTTCTGCCTACGCTCGATCTGAACAACGTATCGCCCGAAAATATTACTCTGTCGTCCATAACGTAGCACACTCCGCCGGGCGTATGTCCCGCTGTGGAGATCACTTTGAAATCATGTCCGATAATATTTAAAATTTTTCCGTCGCTCACGGGTACGTCCAAATCAAACTTACCGCGTGGCGCGCCGAAAAGCCCTTGTTCGTCAAAATCCACAAGCGCATGATCGGTTTGCGACATATACAAAAGCGCGCCGCTTTTTTGCAGTTCTGCCGCCGCGCCGATATGATCGTAATGACCGTGCGTTATCAAAACGTGTTTCGGTTGCGCGTTACGATCGTGTATTATTTTTAATATGGCGTCTGCGTTGTCGCCCGGATCTATTACGACTGCTTCACCGTTATCGATCAAGATATATGTGTTTGTCTGACATACGCTTGTTATTAAAGTTATCTCTTCCATGTTGACCTCATCAGTTCATAGATCTGTAAACTTTATCGACATTGCGTATCGACTTGATCTTATTGACTATCAGATCGAGTTGCGGAGACGAATTGACGCGAACGCACAGCGAAATCACCGCTTTTTTGTCTTTATCCACCACTCGCGCCGTCATATTCTCTATGGAAAGTTTCATGTCCGAAACGGCTTTTGTTATTTTAGCCAAAACTCCGCCCGTATCCTTGCATTCTATCGTCAAAGATACGGCGAACGGCGCCGATCTGCGCTCGTCCCAATGCGCTTCGATCAATCGGAATTCCTCGGCATTTTTAATATTCGGACAGTTGTCGCGATGTATAGTAACGCCGCGCCCGCGCGAAATATACCCCACAATGCTATCGCCGGGAACGGGTGAACAGCATTTTGCCGTGCGTACCAAAAGATCGTTATTTCCGTTGACTATTATTCCGCGACCTTCGTTTTTGATAGTCGCCGCCGATACGAACCGTTCGGGCGTAGACGGGTTTTCGCGCTTGTAAAAATCTATCAGCTTTAGCAGTATTTGATTGGGCGAATACGCTCCGTACCCCACCGACGCATACATGTCGTTTACGGAAGAAAAAGAATAGCGCTGCATTACGACGTCGAGCCACTTGTGTTCCATGAGATCGGCAAAATTATAGCCTCTGTTTTTGGCTTCACGTTCAAGCAGTTCTTTGCCGCGCTTGACGTTTTCTTCCTTCATGGCGTGTTTAAAAAACGCTCTGATCTTGCTTTTGGCGGATGATGTTTTTACAAAACGCAACCAATCGCGACTCGGACCTTTGGACGAAGCCGATGTTATGATATCCACATAATCGCCTGTCGCGAGTTTTGTTTCGAGCGGCACTATCTTGTTGTTGACCTTTGCGCCTATGCATTTGTTGCCGACTTCCGAATGAACGGTGTACGCAAAATCGATGGGAGTTGATCCTTCCGGCAGCGGAATAACGTCGCCGCGCGGCGTAAACACAAATACTTGTCCGCTGTAAAGATCGAGTTTTAACGAATCGTAAAATTCTTGCGGATCGGCAGTTTGAGCTTTTTCGGTCTCCATAACGCCGCGCAACCATTTGAGTTTTTCGTCGAGGTCGGAATCTACATTGCGGTTTTCTTTGTACTTCCAGTGTGCCGCGATACCGTATTCCGCGATCTTATGCATTTCGTACGTGCGTATCTGTATCTCGAACGGCATACCGTACGCAGTCATTACGGTAGTGTGTAACGACTGGTAATTATTGGGCTTGGGTACTGCTATATAATCCTTAAATCTGCCCGGTATCGGTTTCCACATAGTGTGGATCGCGCCCAAAACCTCATAGCAGTCTCTGACTTCTTCTACTATAACTCGCACCGCGGTCAAATCGTATATCTGCTCGAAAGTCTTGTGTTGATTGACCATTTTTTTATAAATGCTGTAAAAATGCTTGGGTCTGCCGCTTACTTGACCTTCCTTATGCATTTCGTCGAGCATTTTTCTTATCGATTCGCAAATTATATTCACAAATTCTTGCCGCTCTTGCCGCTTTAACGATATTTCTTTTACAAGCGTATCATAAGCTTCTGGGTGCAATGTTTTTAAACAAAGATCGTCGAGTTCGCACTTACAAAACGACAGACCGAGACGGGACGCAAGCGGCGCGTAAATGTCAAGTGTTTCGGTTGCGATCGCAATTTGCCGTTCATGAGACAGCGCGTCGATCGTGCGCATATTATGAAGTCTGTCGGCGAGCTTAATTAGGATGACGCGTATGTCCTTTGCCATGGCAAAGAACATGCGTCTGAAGTTTTCCGCTTGCTCCTCTTCCTTGGACTTAAAAACCATTTTTTCCAGCTTGGTAACAGCCGTAACGAGCATGCATACTTCCGAGCCGAATAAGTCTGTGATCTCTTCCGAAGTTGCCGACGTATCTTCTATACAGTCGTGCAGCAATGCCGCAACAATTGTGGCACAGTCCATACCTATATCGAGCAATATGTTCGCAACCGAAATGGGATGTATTATATACGGTTCTCCAGAAGCTCTGAACTGTCCGTCATGCATTTTTACGGCATACTTGAGCGCACGGTCAAACAGCGCCATTTGCGGCTCGTTGTACATAAGCGCACAGCGCGAACGTATATGCATTGATTCGTTATCTATTATCTTTTGCGCGTTAGTGCTCATTTTTGCCACGCTTGTATCGTTTTGTATATTTCCGAATTTTCAAGCGCACAAGGCTCGTTTTTGATCGCTACGCCTTTATCGGGAACAAACGATACTAATTTTAATTGTGTGAATACGGAAAGACACGCTACAAATTGCGGCAATTCCACAGTTCTCGCCCTACCGTGCAAAGCTTTGAAGTACGAAAACACATTGGAAGCCTTTATGTCGGCATGCGTGCGGATAGCATTATAATATTCTCCGAAAACTTTTCTGTCCGCTTTAACGCCGTCGAACAGTTGTGAACGGTTATCGGTCTTAGGTATATAAACGCGCGCTTTTGTTCTGCGGTTGATATATCCTAACACATTCATGGATGGCGGATAATCTACAAACACGATCTTGCTGTAATTTTCAAGCATAAAGTCTTTGTTCAGATCGGGCGATACCATGAGCCTGGTGTAGACGTTAGTAGCGGTCTCGGCAAAAATCTCATGCAGTACTATATTAGAGCAATTCAACGCAGCTATACGTTCGTATGTACTCTTGCTGCCCGCGATTATCAATATTCCGAATTTATTGTCTATAAGATCGGAAAACTCGCTATCATCGTACTCTGTATACTCAACGTCTTCCGCATGCGGATAATTGAGCATTCGCAAATAACCGCCTTTTGCAAGAACATCGTTGACAGACAGTTTTTCCACGGCACAGCCGCGAAGATACAGCCGCGGCGCATAACCGCCGTCCGATAATTCGTATACCAGCTCTCTTACAGCATCCCCGTTGTAATAAGTGTTGAGCTGATAAGAGTTATATGCGAAAAGCTGCATGCCGCCCGATGTTTTCAACAGCGTATGATTGGCATTTGCCTTGAGCGGAGTGGCAGATAACGACGTAGAACGCGTCATAAAAAGCGGGCGCGGATTGCCGTTATTTCCGGTAGGCTCCAGCAGCTCGAGCGACAGCGCAAGATCTTTTGTAACGTCTTGTTCGTTCAATTCGAGATCGTATTTGATCGTCGGTATAAATAGATCGACTTCCGACTTGTCCAATTCGGCATAAATGCGCGCTTTAAAATCGTCGATATACTGCGGCAAAATAGTAAAGCCCGCCGCTTGATTATGTCCGCCGAATTCTTTTAGAATGTCTGCATTGCGGCTTAACAACTCATATATGTTTATTCCGTCTATACTGCGGCACGTGCCTTTATACTCGTCGTTGTTTTTGACCAAAACGAACACGGGACGCTTAAATTCGCCCACGAGCCGCGCCGCAAGTATCCCAGTAATGCCCTTTTCCCATTTATCGTTGGTTATTATGATAGCGCGACGTGTTATTAGGTCTTCGCCGCGCAACAGCGACACAGCTTGAGTATACAATTCGTCGCACAATGCTTTGCGCTCGTTGTTGGCTTCGATTATTTCTTGCAGTCGTTGGGCTACAACGATCGGATCGTTAGACGTAAATAATTCAAAAGCACGGTATGCGCTACCCATTCTGCCCGCGGCATTTATACGCGGCGCAATTTTAAAGGCAACGTCGGTAGATGTTACCGTCTTCAACTTCAGTTCGTCTACAAGCGCCACGACCCCGAAATTGCGGCTCTTTGACATTTGACTCAATCCGAGCTGAACGATCAAGCGGTTTTCGTCGGTCATTTTTACAAGATCGGCGACGGTCGCAATAGCAGCCAAGTCGTAATACTCGCTCGACGCTTCTATCCCTCCGAGCGCTTGAACTATCTTGAGCGCAACGCCGGCTCCGCAAAGCTCTTTAAACGGGTATTTGCAATTATGCTGATGCGGATTGACTACTACGCAATCGGGAAGTTTGTCCCCGACTTCATGATGGTCTGTGATAATTATATCAACGCCGAGATCTTTTGCAAGCTCAACCTCTTCTAGAGCGGAAATACCGCAATCGCATGTCAATATCAGATCGGGGGTAGCGTTTTCTATTATGCGTTCCACGCTCTCGACGGTAAGACCGTATCCTTCGCCTATTCTGTCGGGAATATGGGTATAAACGTCGATACCGCGCGACGATAAATACAACGAAAGTATGGCTGCCGCACAAATGCCGTCCGCATCGTAATCGCCGTAAACTACTATTTTCTCTTTGTTTTCTATCGCTTGTTCTATACGGATACAGCACTCGTCCATACCAAGCATTGTACGCGGATCGTAAAACGAATTGGGATCGGGGTGCAAAAACACATTTATGGCGTCAACATTGTCATAACCGCGTAAAATCAACAGCTCGACTAACTTTTTGTTTAGTCCGAGCTTAATTGCGAGATCGTCAACCGTTTTTTCGTTCGGAACGATATCGTTGATTTTTTGCGTAGTCATGTTCATAATTGTTTCCGAATTGTTAGTTTATAATAATGTGCTCGGCACTTATGCCAAAAGCCTTCTTTTGAGGAAGGCTTTTAATAAACGATCATATTGTTAGGCGCCTATCTCGGCAGTCTTTGCTTTTTTATCCGTTTTGTCGCGCGAAGGCTTGCTGTCTATATGGAAATTCTTTTTGTTTTTGCCCACGCGTTGGAACAACGCCCAGAAAGACGGGGCTATACATATAGACGAGAACGTACCCGCGATCAAGCCGATTATTATGGGGAACGCAAATATCTTGATGTCCTCAACGCCGATAATAGCTACCATCAATATCATTATCAACGTAGTGATAGTCGTATTGATAGAACGCAACAACGTTTCTCGAATAGATTTGTTTGCGACTTGCTCGGATGTCATTTCCTTGCTGTATATGGATTTGGTGTTTTCGCGCACTCTGTCAAAGATAATGATAGAGTTGTTTATCGAATAACCGAGTATCGTGATAAGCGCGGCTATAAATGTATTGTTGATCTCTATACGGCATATCGCCATGAACGAGAACATTATCAAAATGTCGTGGAACAATGCAATGATACAAGCCAAGCCGCTCGACAACTGGAATCTGATGCCGATATAACAAAGCATAAATACCAGAGCGAGAGCAACGGCAAGAACGGCGTTGAATATAAGCTCGGTAGACACCGTAGCGCCCACGAGATCGCCTTGAGTAACGCTTCCCGCATATTCGTCGTTGATCTTCATTACATCCGTTATAGCTTCCGTTAAGGCATCGGAAACATTGACGGAATTTTCGCATGTAATTATGATCTGCTTTTTATTGTCGGCGTTAAGCACTATTGCTTGCGCTTCGTCTTCGCTCAATACTATCGCCGCGTCATGCTCTTCGTTCAAACTTTCGATCGCTTTTTGGAACGTTTCGCGCTGATCGGCAAAAGCAGGCTCGCTCAACACATCGTTATAAGTGATGTATATTTTATTTCCGTCGATCTCTGTATCGGGAATTATCTTAAGAACGCTATCCTCGAGTGCGGACTGTATCGCAGGGTTTACTTTGCTTATCATTTCCGGCTCGCTTACGCCTTTCAATGCGTAATATTTTACGTGAATAGCGCCGGAATCTCCCGAACCCTGCATTTGCATATTGTCTACGCGAATGGATAATTCTTCGCCGTCTTCTGTCTTGACGGAAGACATAGCGTCTTTTATCCGCTCGCAGTATGCATCGTAATTCGCGCTCGTCAATTTATTGCCGAGTTTAACGTCTATAGAATATCCGCCCGTAAAATCTGTTCCGAGATTTAACGGCGAGCCTAACGTGAAATTGAAAATTATCATCATGACCGCAGCGACAAAAATTATGACGAGCGGTATAGCGAATATTATCTTGCGTTTTTCTACGATATGAAAATCACGTTCGAGGAGGTTGTCAAACTTTTTCATTATGCCGTCTCTCCTCCTTTATTTTTTTCTTTGTTAGCAACTTTGGCTTTACGGGAAAGCTCTTTTTCTTTCTGCTTTTCCTCTTTGCGCTGCTTTTTGATATCTTCTTCCAGTTGCATAGCTTGGGCAATGGCGGCGTCGGTAGAGTCCGCGCTAAGCCCGGCGTACATTGTGCCGCGTTTTAAGTTATACAGCTTATCGTTGTAAGAATTCAGATTGATGAAGTAACGAATGAACGCTCTCGATATCAACAGTGCGGTAAAAAGCGAGATCAAAACGCCCACAAGAAGCGTTAATGCAAAACCGCTTACCGAACCCGTACCCAAAAGCATGAGCAGAATACACGCTATAACAGTCGTAACATTACTGTCGAGTATAGCAAACAACGCTTTTTTAAATCCCGCGTGGTATGCCGCCATTATAGATTTACCGTTTCGGTATTCTTCTTTGATACGCTCGAAAATAATGATGTTGGCATCAACTGCCATACCGATACTTAACAGTATGCCCGCTATACCGGGAAGCGTGAGTTGCACCCAAGGCAATGTCGCCAAGAAAAATAAATATACGACCGTATATATAAGCAACGACAAAGATGCTGCAACGCCGAGCATTCTGTATACTACGCAAATAAACGCTATTACCAACGCAAAGCCGACAATACCCGCTATAAGACCGTACTTAAGCGCGTTTTTACCCAATGTCGGAGAAATGGTTTCCGATTCTTTGAGTTCCAATGCAACGTCAAAAGTACCGCTCATTATTTGATTGGCAAGCTTTTCCGCCGAATCGGCAGTAAAGCCGCCCGATATAACAGCGTTACCGCTGATCGCGGAGTTGATCTTAGGCGAGCTTATAGTGGTGGACTCACCGCCGATCGTAACTATGATACTCATAGTTTGTCCGATATTATTGGACGTGGCTGTATAAAATTTATCTTCGCCTTCGGACGTCAATTCCAACGACACGACATATCCGCCGTCGTTAGCGCTGTAAAACGCTTGCGCGCCGACAACGTCTTCGCCCGTCAATACCGTTTCTTTGGTATTATCCAAAACGAAAGCTATTTGCGCAGGTTCGCCTATTATATTCAATATCGCGGACGTGTCTTTTACATTGGGCACTTCCACGCGTATGCGGTCGTGGTTCGAGCCTTCTCTGACAACAGTCGCTTCGGGGTATCCTTTGCTGACTAACAAATTTTCGAGCGCCGAACGCGTGCCTTCCATCTTGGACTCGAAGTTATCGGTGTCGGTATTTGTCGCTTGATAAACGGCATAAACACCGCCCTCCAGATCGAGACCGAGATTGATCGAGTTGATAAACGGCGAATACTTAGTAAACCCGAACCGCATAGGGCAAAACGCAAAAATCATGCCCGCCATGAGAAGCACGCAGATTATCGCGAGTTTTGCTATCGTAGATTTTTTCTTGACGGCTTTGCGTGTCGGCTGCGCATCCGCGGGAGCTTTACGCTCGGTCGGATCTTTAGTTGCAGCAACTTCCGTCAAAGAAGTCGTTTCGTCCATAGAATTCTCCATAGTAATTGCTTATCGATTAAATTATACGAAACCCCATAATACCGATATCTTATCCATTATATAAAAAACAAGCAAGCAAGTCAATTATTTAAAACGCTAATCGCAAAATTAATTAAATTTTTTAGCGACGGCGTAAGGACAAGATACGATATCTAATTAGCTTCGTCGGACTCCTCTATCGCTTTTATCGCAAGCGCGCATTCGACGCGCTTTTTCATAAGCTCGCATGCGGGTTTGTATGGCGTGTTTATATCGCCGTTGAATTTGAACGAATTTGCCATACACCCTCCCGAACAGTAGTATTTTGCCCAGCACTGCGAGCATTCCGATTTGGATGCGACGGAACAATCGTAAAACTTTTTGCGCAATTCGTTGTTCGGTCTCCAATCTGCAACATTGCCGAGCGCGGTGCGCTCTATGCCGTCGAACTGATGACAAGGATACACAGTTCCGTCGGGAGATACCGCCACGTATTCGCCGCCCGCGCCGCAGCCCTTAAGTCTTTTCACCGCACACGGCGCGTTGTCCACATCGATCATAAAGTGGAAGAAATTAAACCATTTATCGGTCTTTCTCCGCTCTATGTATTCTATAGCAAGTTTTTCGTATTCGGCAAGGACAGCGGGCAGATCGTCGTTTCCTATCGCCATAGGGCTGTCTCCTTTTAATACGACCGGCTCTATGGATATCTGATCGAAACCGAGGTCGTTAAGATAAAGCACGTCCGATGCAAAATCCAAATTGTAACGCGTAAAAGTGCCGCGTACATAATATTGCCCTTTTCTGCGTTCTTTAAACCGTAGCGCGTTTTCTATGACTTTATCGAACGAAGGTTTACCGCCCGCAGTTTTTCGCACTCTGTCGTGAACTTCCTTGCGACCGTCTACGCTTATAACTACATTGTACATCTGTTCGTTAAAGAAGTCGATGTCTTCGTCGTTGAGCATGTATGCGTTGGTAGTAATGGTAAATCGGAAGTTTTTGTTATGTTCCTTTTCGATAGAGCGCGCATAGTGTACCGTTTGCTTTACGACGTCGAAATCGAGCATAGGCTCGCCGCCGAAAAAGTCCACCTCGAGATTGCGGCGCGACCCGCTTTCTTTGACAAGCATATCGATAGCGGACTTTGCCGTCTCAAACGACATATTCCGTCTTGCGCCGTTATATGTTCCGCCGTCCGCAAAGCAATACGCACACGCAAGATTGCAGTTATGCGAAACGTTTAGGCACATTGCTTTTATCACGGGCGTAAACGGCGGAAGCTGCGCTTTTACTTGTGGCGCAAACAGTATACCATCCGCTTTTAATTGTTCTATCTCCGCTTTGGCGTCGGCAATTTCACACGACGAAAACGGCGACATGTCGTCGCCGTCAAGCAAAGCTTTGATGATTGAATCGATTTCGAAAAACGATCCGCTTTCGGTGTCTAAAGCGAAAAGCCTGTCTTTTAATCCGAATGTATGGACCATATTTAGCGATCTTGTTTTTTCTGCGGATTGAGAACCTTTACAGTCTTACGTTCGCACGACTGGTTTCCTACGGTGCAGCTTGTTTTGCAAGCCGATTGGCAGCTTGTCTGGCATTCGCCGCAAGCGGTGTCGCAGCCGTTATCTACAGTCGATTTTCTAATTACTTTGATATGAGTCATAACAACCTCCGAATTTCTTTTGTCTATTATACTTTATTTTATCGACAAAATCAAGCGATTGTATAAAGTTTTATGCAAATTAGTACTATTGGCGCTTACGGATATTTACCGCTATTATGCCGCTAATCATGCCCGAAACAGTGCCGAGCACGCAATCGTTGAGCAAAGACAACCCAAAGACAAAGCGGGAGTCGAGCAGCGAGAACACTACATACGATATCCACATAAAAATAAAGCCGCATATCATTCCGCGCAACCAACCGTTATTAGGTCGCTTGAGCGAAAATATACAACCTATAAATACGGCTAAACCCTTTATCACTTGATTGATTATAGGTATAGCCTTGTCCGACACCGTGAACAGCTTGACAACGAGCGCCGACAATAATACCGCGACCAACGCAAATATAAGCGCTATGATGTTGGCTTTTATTATTTCGAATACGTACCCTTTATTTTCGGTCGAACTTTTTCTGCGCATAAAAAACCTCCGCATACATCATTACAATATGCGGAGGTTTTCGTCTATATTCTAAATCCGTCTGTTACTTTTTTGTCGAATTTTTTGTGCTGTTTACGGGTTTTTTCTTAGCGGGCGTCGCGTTGGCAGACTTTTTAGCGGCGGGTTTGCGCGTAGTAGTCGAAGTCTTGACGGCGCTTTCGGCAGTCGTCTCTTTCGCTTCGATCTCGGCATCGTCCTTTTTCTCGTCCGCAACTTCTTCGGTCGCGACAACGGCGGCGGTCTCGGTATCTACTTCGGTTTTTTCGACCGATTCATCTTTGACTGCAACTTCTTCCGATTTGGCAATTTCCGTCTCGGTTTCGGTCGCTTTTACTTCTTCGGTTTTATCCGCAACTTGTTCTTGAGATCCGCTGTTGACCACGTTAACGTCGTCGTTTCTTGCGAGTAAAACATCGGTTTCGGCTGCATCGGTATTTTCCGCAGCGGCATTCGACATGCGATCTATAACTTGATATAACGCTTGAATATCGAACACCATAGTAGTCTTGTTATCGCCGCTACCCGTTTCGATTACCATTTCACGCTCGCTCGGCGAAACGTTTCTGATCTCTTTGATAGTTCCGATTATGCCGCCGACCGTCTTTATTTTATCGCCGGGCTGCAAAGAGTTGTGAAGCTCCATAGTCTGCTTCGCGCGTTTTTTGTTCTGAAACATAGGCACTACGAGCAAAACGACGACGAGCACTACAAGCAACGCCACGAATATCCACATAGTAGCGTTGGAGTCTGTCGCTTCGCTCAAAAGCATGATGTTCGGATTCATAAGTGTTATCTCCTTTACGATTGAAATTCGGTCGCTTTTAGCTATTCGACCGTGATTTATATTATAGCATCGATCGCATTAAAAAGCAAATGAAAACAAAGTCATGTTTTGGTAAATTGTTAATTTTTTGTCTTATTCTTGCAAGGCGCAACGGTTTTCGCGTCAAAGATCCCGATAAGCCTTTGCGACAGTTCTCTGTTGGATATACGCCCGTCTATAACAAGTTCGAGCGGCGCAAGATCTATCAAGTAATACATCAGCTCCATGCTGTCGCATGCGCTAAGCTCGAGCGTTGAATTTTTCATCGCTCCCGTAAGTCTGTATTTGCCGTTGTTTTCGCATACCGTCAATTTATTTATCTTTGGGTTAACGGCGCTTATCAAAAAGCGCAGCAATTCATTATATGTTTCATCGTCGTACAAATATGTTCCGTTGCTCTTTGTGAGCTTGCATATCTCCAACCAGCGTTCTTTAAGTTCTCCGAGTTTAAAGTCGAAAATGCCGTCAAGATTCATTCCGTCTCTGACTTCGAGAATACCGTTCAATAGTTTATGTTCGTTTTCTCTGTCAAACGCGACAAGCGTATGCAAAAGTATCTCATAGCGCAACGGCGGCAAACCTATGAGCAAGTTTTTTTTGATATAGTCGAACTTTGTAACTACGCCGTACATTTCAACAAGCCCTTCCTTTACTGCGGAAAGCATTTGGGCGCGGTTTTGCGGTTCGCATCCGAAACTGCAATATACTCGCCGTCCCGACGCGCAAATGGCGGAAACGGCGTAACAGCTTTTTAACTTATTATTTATAACATCTTCGACGGAATAAAGCCAATCCGCTTTTGAACTGTCAACGCTGACCGTTACTTGATACATATATCTCCTTTTTTATCCCCTTAAAGTATTTTATGAAGAGTTCAACGGTTTTACGCACACAATCTTAATTTCTATCGACATTAGCCGCGCAAAAAAGTATAAAAAATTTTATTAAATTGATAAAAAAAGGTTGATTTTTCCTTTTCGATTTGATATTATAGTAAGGCATTGTGTGTGGGAGCATAGCTCAGTTGGGAGAGCATCTGCCTTACAAGCAGAGGGTCATAGGTTCGAGCCCTATTGTTCCCACCAATACGGCGCCATAGCCAAGCGGTAAGGCAGAGGCCTGCAAAGTCTTAATCCCCGGTCCGATTCCGGGTGGCGCCTCCAACGTCCGCGCTTAAGCGCGATCACAAGACGCGGATAATCGTTCCGCGTTTTACTTTTAAAGCGAAATACATAAGATATGCCGCTGTGGTGGAATAGGCAGACGCAAGGGACTTAAAATCCCTCGGGTGAAAGCCCGTATCGGTTCAAGTCCGATCAGCGGCACCAAATAGGAACAAATTGAACTATTATGTTTATAAATCACATGATCGCTTCATATTTGTTCACCCATTATAAAAGAGTCGTTACTATTCGGTAGCGACTCTTTGCTTTTATATATAATCGCCTGCTCCTCCGAATTTATGATCTTTCGGTAAAGTTGGTAAGTTATAGTACCATGCTATTATGTATAAACTATCGTTTCAACACTTTGCGTAACACAAAAATATTTTATAATTTAGTTGTAAAAGCCAATTCGTTCAACTCTGTGTTAAGACTGTACTTGAATATTAAATGCAATCTAAACACAGCCATAACAATTACAAATATTAAAAGATATATTATTAAATTTATCAATAAACTAATGATCGTAACTATAATTCCTAATGAAACTTCAGTTAGATAAATCTTGCAAATAATCATCGACATCTCATATATCACACCCGCTATACTACCAACAACAATACTTTTCTTTATCTTGCGCTTATCTTTAAACACTTTGTAATAGTATAAATTTAGTGGTATGCATACTGCTAATACCGCTAACTGAAGCGAGATAAAAATTAAAAATTCGCTTAGTATGAACAAATTACAAAAATGATACATAGCAAAACAAAGTGAATCTAAAATTATACTGAACAAAAACAACTGTGTTGCTTGAGAAATAAAACCTACAATAACACTCCATTTCTTATAATAAATAACGGAACTTATCACAGCAATCAATACTGTAATAGATATAAAAATTATAAAGTAGGTATTTCGCAATAATAAAACGGCTATCATGCACAAAATGATATTAAAAGGCAAAAGACCTAAACTACTTTTCCTTTGAAAATTTGTTGCATGAATTCCAAATAGAATAAAATCTTTTGCCTTTTCTTTCATTTTAATAAGCTCCTAATTTATTCCAAGCTGTCGGCATTGTTTATTGATAAACGTATTGAAAGCGACTTTTATACTGATAAATATATCGGCTGCAAAAGTTTGAAAAGCTCAAATACCTATTAACCAATAGCCGCATATACAAATGCACTTCATCCCGCTATCTGTTCATTGCATTACCAAAACAACGATTGCCAAAATTAAAACTAAAAACAATCCAAAACCAAGCAAGCCCCAGCGAAATTTCATAAAGAAATGCCATTGCATATATTCAGGTGCAACATATCCGGTACTCGATTTTCTGCTGATTTAGTACTGAATCTATTACTGAACAGCTTAAAAACTAATTTTGGTATAATTACACCTAACAGCCCAAAAAGATATGAAACCCCTCCCAGAACATAAACAAGGATAAACCAATCGGTATTGTAAAAAGATTTACCATATATAAAAGCTATAATGCTGGTTGCAACAAAAACCGCAATGGAAGTAATAGCAATAACCAATTGAATAATTTTATTTTTGTTCAAAACATATACCTCCTAAAGTTTTGAAACTCCTCGGATCATGCCAATAATTATTGACACTGTATATTCTTAACTGCGATGTGGTTGCCACACACATCATATGTAAAGTTCGCAGTATTGTCGATGAGCTTGTCCTCTACCTTGGTTACTTTGTGCTTTATATGAGTATCCACACACACTAGTGCGGGGATAAAAGTTTATTCTTTATTAGCATTTAGATTAAGGATAATATTTACATTCTCTCTTACAAAATCGGAATATACAGTTAAAATATTTTCCAGTTCTACTTGATTAAGTCTATTTAATTTCTCTTTTACCTCATCAATAGATTCTTTAGAAAATACTTCAGAATTAAGAATATTAACTTCTTTGCCTTTAATATGTTCAATACTAACAAAAACTTTCCAACTAATAATAACGTCATTGATCTCAGTGATGGTAGGAGTAAAAGGATAAAAGTCTACATATAGTTTAATATCTTTTTTTGCGAAAAACAAACGATTCTGCCCCGAGTTCGCCTTTTATAAAACATCCTCGTATTTTAAAACCGCAGTCTTTCAAAAAAGCAAAATAATGTAATACTGTCTTTTTGAACTGCATTTATCACCTCAAAATTTCATAAGAAGATTGATAACATTTTTCGTGTTAGCGAAAATTCCGCGTCGAATACAGTGTGGTTGCCCCATGCATCATATATATATTCTACCATGACTTCACCCGTGCTGTCAAGTATGGCTATTATATTTCTGTAATTTACATAATGCTTCTTTAATGGAAATCCCCACGCACAAGCGTGGGGATAAGCATATACTATTTCATAAGTTATTTGTCAGTGTTCTTCTTGGATATTTTTACTTTCTCCAAACGCTCCAGTTCTTTGGGCAATATACCGACTATGGATTGTTGCAAGTATTGCTTTATAAATTGATACCGCTTTTTACTGACAAGACTTATCTGTATGGCGTCCTTGACCCCGATTGCTTTATTATATGTTAACTCGGACAACTTTTTCGTCTTGGAAAAAAACAGCCACGGTATTACATTATTTTTGTAACAAACTTCTGCAATTTCGTCCCAAGATATATGCAACTTATAAAACACGCCTAAAAAAGATCTTGATATCCCTGTTTCGTCTATGGTAATTATACTAAACACTCTCCTTGCGCCCATTAATAACGAAAGAATACTCATTCCGCACGTGATTAAAGTCCATATGATAAGTAATGGAACATCGCCGAAAAAAGCTTCTTGTCCACCTTTACAACATAAAGAGAATGTATATATTCCAAACATAAATAGGATCATTACAATTATACTTACAGCTATTACAGGGGAACTAAGCAGTCGTATTTTACGCCGCACTACGAGGCACCTCCTTTTTAGACCCAAAAAGCGTAGATGGTATTAGTCCAATAGCCATCATAGGAAAGCTTATCATCGCTGCTGCGGAGAACGCAAAACCGCCAATCTTAAGCCATTCCGCAAAACGTCTCATAAATGTTGTCGCTTTGCCACTCGCACCCATAATATTACCCAAACGAAAAGATAACATATTAGTTAAACCATTTATAGCGGCAGCGATCGTTGCACTTTTCCAAAAATATTTGTTTAGAAATCCTTTATCTATATTCCAATCGGTTGTTATACCGTTTGTTATAATGCTACCTGTAAAACTCGCCCCAATACCGAATAATCCGGCAACCACTAGTCCCAGCGGGCCTCCTATGGCACCTCCTATCGCTAATCCTATAGTGGAAATAAATCCGTTTACCAATCCGCCCCAAAACCCGTCCATAAAATTACCGCCGACAGCTATTTCAGACAATCCGCCAGCCACTCCACCAACTACGGTTCCAAGCGCAATGCCGCCCAATATAAGAAATAACGACAACAAGAATCTGCCGCTCGTGTCAATATTCATTACCGAATTATTTCCGCAATAAGCGTACAGGTTAAGTCCATTGATGGTTTCGGGGTCGAGATACGACAAGTCGTCTATCGTTATGAATCTGCCGACTTCGGGGTCGTAGTACCGCGTTTTAAGGTAGTACAAGCCCGTTTCGGTATCGAAGTAGTATCCACGGTAACGGAAAGGATTGAGTTGTGAAAGTTCGCAATACGCTTCTTCGGTAGGCGTTACGATGTGGTTGCCCCATGCAACATATATATATTCTACCATAACTTCACCCGTGCTGTCAAGTATGGCTATTATATTTCATGTGGTTTACATAATGCTCATTTAATTAGACAGTGATATCCTGTATCAGAACCTCACTGCGACTTTATTGTTTAAACACAGTATCTATATCTCTAATTGGATAATGGAATGTATCATGTATTTCTTTTACCATCTTTAACGAAAGAGAACAATATTTTTTTTGTGAGATAACACCTTCTTTAAGCCTGAAACTTAAAATAAATGCATTGATTGCAGTTATAGGTAAAAGAAAGTCATACCAGTGGAATTTATTATATATGCACTCACAAATATCCTCTTTATTAATTCTCCATTTTTCAGTTCTCCAACGGTAATACTTAATTTCATGCTCTGTAACAACCACAGTACCTTGCAACATAATCACTAAGCCTGCGATCATCCATACACCTCCAATAAGCGACACTCCTATAATGCAAACTAGAGTAAAGTCTCGCACATGTTCAAAAAAGTAAGTTATTATAATGCCAAAAACACAACATAATATTAAACATATTGTAATAAAACACGCACAATATATAATCGCGTAAAGCGCATTTTTATATTTTAATTCTTTCATGAACTAAGTGCTTTCTTCCAAGGAAATTGGAAAACAAACGAGCATATCGATCGAACGATCATTGTTGTCATCTTTTCTGCAAATGCCATATGCACTCCTTTCAAAATATACTTAAGTACTCCGGTTGCAGCTAATGCCATACCAGCAATGAAAGCACCCGCGCCATTTAACCCTGTAATGATGCCATGTCTAACCATTTCTGCTTTATCAACTTCACGTCCGTTCATACTCTCATTTATTGCATAAGCTCCCATTCCGGCTCCTACTGCTAACAATGTCGAGCCTGCGAACATACCGACTAACAGTCCAAGATTAGCAGCTGCCGTGCTTACTACAACAAACCCAGCCACAGCTTTCCCAACTATGGCAAGCATAGTAGCTCCACCCAAGAAAAATGCTGCACCTAACGCTCCGCCTATTAATGCACCCGAAAGAAAGCTACCCCAGAACGAATCTCCTTTTGCCCCAGAACAAACGCCATTAATAACGCCACCAATAGCCGCACCAGCAATTACTGCAAATAGTAAGCTTAAAAAGAAATTGCCATTCGGATCTATATTCATCACGGGATTGTTTCCGCAATAAGCATACAAGTTAAGTCCGTTGATGGTATCGGGGTCGAGATACGATAGGTCGTCTATCGTTATGAATCTGCCGACTTCGGGATCGTAGTAGTACCCGCGATAACGGAAGGGATTGAGTTGTGAAAGTTCGGCATACGCTTCTTCGGTCGGCGTTACGATGTGGTTGCCCCACGCATCATATATATATTCTACCATAACTTCACCCGTGCTGTCAAGTATGGCTATTATATTTCTGTAATTTACATAATGCTTCTTTAATGGAAATCCCCACGCACAAGCGTGGGGATATTAAAACAAATTCAGTTATAAAAAATCTATAATTGTTTATTAACATGCTATTACTATGTTATCCCAAATCTCATTTAAATACTTATCATCAACTTTAACTTCTTTCAAAAGCTGCTTAGGATCTTCGTATTTCTTATAGCTTTTCTTATCATCACCATCAATCCAAAATTCAGCATTGTTGCCCCAGTTAAAAAGAGTAAACATAATTCCATTGTAGCTAAAAGTAAATTGCATATGAACAACTAAAAAGACTTGTTCGAATTCAGAAAACGAAAACAAATCATTGATGTGGGTATTTAATGCGCAACTCCCATATCTCTTAATTTTTTCTTCTATATTACGATCAAGCAAATAATCAGTCCCGAATCCATTACGGAAAGCTTTAATTTTTAATGACATTTTTAGCTCCTAAATATTTTAAGATAGTACAGCTTGGTTTCGGTATCGTAATAGTAGCCACGATAACGGAAAGAATTGAGTTGTGAAAGTTCGGCATACTCTTCTTCGGTCGGCGTTACTATGTGATTGCCCTATGCATCATATATATATATTCTACCATAACTTCACCCGTGCTGTCAAGACACAGATTTTAATTCATATAACTACAAGCTGTCATGTATTTCTACAGCTCGTTTTGTACTATAGTACGAGTATGACGGATTGTAGAATTGCGTCTATATATTCATGTTGAATCATTTCATATTTATATGAATATTTGTACAATATTGTATTTTGATTTGCACGATGCTTATTAAATGGTTATCCTCACAATAAGTGTGGGGATACTTATTAAAAATGTACTTGATAGTTAAATCGACTGCAAAAATTGGTCAACAATTTCACGAACTGTCTGCACTTGATCATTATATTTTCGACTTAAAAATTTTATATTCCCTATTATAGATTCGCCTCTAATCTGTTCCTTAAATTCATAAAAAAGTACAAACATTCTTCCGTCATCAAAATGCATTCCAATTTGAAGCCTTTGAGTTCCATCACTAAAAACAACTGATGGCATAACATAATGGTGCTCAACATAAGAAAAATGAAAACCATATTTACTAATAAACTCAAAATCATCCCTAAGTTTATTATATATTGATTTCAAAATATTTTATCTCCCTATACTAAAATAATAATAAATCTATATGCATATTTAGCAATTAAATCACCCCCTAAAGCTCCAGCAACAGCAGCCCCTGCACATGGTCGCAACCGATAATGCAACTACTACTGCTACTATCAACACAATACATATTGCTGTTAAATGCCATCCTAAAAATCTGACCGCCAACTTGAACTGTTGCTATCCGTCTTCATCACAGGATTATTTCCACAATAAGCGTTCAGATTAATTCAGTATACCGCGTTTTAAGGTAGTACAGATTTGTTTCGGTATCGTAGTAATACCCGCGATAACGGAAAGGATTGAGTTGTGAAAGTTCGGCATACGCTTCTTCGGTCGGTGTTGCGATATGGTTGCCATACGCTATATATTTTACCACAACATCGACTGTACTGTCAAGTATGGCTATTATATTCCCCTGTACGTCATTTAACCCTACTATTCCGCTTTCGTCGTAGATAAAGCTTATGCCGTTTGCTTTAACAGCTTGCCGCAGCTGTCGTACTTGTACTGCAAGCGGTCGAGTATGGAGTACTTGCCGTTTATAAGGCTGCCGAATCGCATGCTTACGGGCATATTCGTTGCATGGTCGCCGACTTTACGGTAATAGATATTCTCTTCCGCTATCTTTTTGCCTTTGCCGTAATATATTTCTTTGCCGGTATTTCGACCTTGCACGTCCGTTTTGTGCATTACCGTTACAGAGCCGACCGTTACGCTGTCCAAATCTTTTGCCGCATTGTTCTTGTAAGTATACGCATACGTTTCGGTTACTCCGCCTACCTGTATCGCTCGCGCGGAAATATTACCGTCGTCGTTGCATTTGTCGCTATGTGCCTAAACTTAAAGTTATATTATTTGAATATTTTTTTATTTAAGAACAAAAACTCTCCGCTTTTACACGGGGAATCGAGATATTACAGCTTTTTACTTATATGCTATGACACATTCAGATAGCGGTTTTCTCGGCGTTCTCGTCGCACTTGTTCGCAACGGGTAGCCGAGTGAGATTATCGCCATTAGGTCGTAGCGGTCGTTATCCACTTGCAATAGTTCTTTCACTTCGGTTTGTCTGTCGAGTATCTCGCCTATCCAGCATGAGCCGATACCGAGAGATGTAGCTGTAAGTAGCATATTTTCTATACACGCGCCGATTGATTGACAGTCTTTTGTATAGTCAAATGCATTGTCTTTATCCAAGAACACGCATATTAGACAGTCGGCGATTTTCATGAATGTGCTTCGCTTCACAAGACTTGATATACTGTTGATAAGTTCTTTGTCTTGCTGCACGACTACGAACCGCCAAGGTTGAAAGTTCTTTGCGCTCGGTGCGAGAATAGCGGATTGAAGTATCTCATCAAGCTTTTCTTGCTCGATAGGTTGCTTTTTGTATAGTCGAACGGATGTTCTAGTTTGGCTTGTAATCATACTATTCCTTAGATGAGTATCCCCACACATTGTGTGGGGATACGTGTTTAATTGATTTTTTGATCGTATAAAATCTCATAAAACTTACTTATAATTTCTTTGTTTCGTTTGGTTGCTATGATACACCAAGGCGACTTATTTCGTTTATTGCGCCCAGCACGTCCCTTTATATATTCGGTTTTATCCTGTTTGATTAGTAGCCAAGACAATAATATGTTGGTTCTGTTATCATATGTTACGATTTTTTCGCAAGTAATTTCTGCTATCTCGTTCCATTGAATCTTGACTATTCTATAAAACAATCCTCTTATAGTGATTCCATTTTCATTAATTATTGCAAACTGAAGATAGTAAATAAAAATTATAAGCGCAATCGCTGCTATAGATCCAAAAACACAATACATATAAATATTATCACTTTGAGACATGCCCCCAATATGTCCTAAAAACATAAAGAATACCAACATACCTAGAGCAACTGCCCATATGATCATTGTATACATTGGTTGCACCCTGATGATTTTTTTCAAATTTTAGCCTCCTATTGAAGACAATGCAGAAGATACAAAAGACGATTGTATGCCGCAACGAAGCCACCAACTTGCATTTCGAACTATTGTGGTCAACTCATCCACTGCCATCTTTTTTAGTGAGTATCGAACAGTCTTCGAAAGCGTACTAGGATCAACACCTTTCAATTTCCAAATTTCGGCTGATTTTGCTTTAGGCGACATCTTCATTATATTATTAACTCTAATATTTTCAACTCCCTTTGCAACACCATAGCCTATTAGATTTGCAAATGCACCAATAACAAAGGCATTAAAAATTGACTCAAAACTATCTATACTAACATTGCCACTAATATAACCACCCACTACTGCTCCTATTCCACCGAATATAAACGCTCCTATTGCGCCACCGAGGGGTATTGCTGAAATGAATCCGGCGACAGCACCGCCTAAAGTAGACCACCCAATTTGCTTCCAATCCCATTTTGAAGCATCCCAGCCATGTGCATTAACTTGATTGTTTATCTCTATAGCACCACTAATTGCAGTTCCTATTAATAATCCAAATAATACTGTAAAGAACCATCTACCGCTCGGATCAACCGCCATCACGGGATTATCCCCGCAATAAGCGTACAGATTGAGTCCGTTAATGGTATCGGGGTCGAGATACGACAGGTCGTCTATCGTTATGAACCTGCCGACTTCGGGGTCGTAATACCGTGTTTTAAGGTAGTACAGCTTGGTTTCCGTGTCGTAGTAGTATCCACGGTAACGGAAAGGATTGAGTTGTGAAAGTTCGCTATACGCTTCATCGGTCGGCGTTACGATGTGGTTGCCCCACGCATCATATGTATATTCTACCACAACGTCGCCTGTGCTGTCAAGTATGGCTATTATATTTCCCTGTACGTCTTTTCTATAGATATATGTCTTATCTCCGTACTTTAACCCGACTACGCCGTTATTGTCGTAGATAAAGCTTATGCCGTTGCTTTGCTTTAACAGCTTGCCGTTGCTGTCGTATGTGAACGTTATATTGCCTTTCTTTGTACGCTTGCCTTGTCCGTCGTATGTGAACTTCAAACTACCGAACTTATCGAGCTGTCTGCCTCTTACCCAAGACAGATCGTTGTTCCTATATGTCGTAGGATTGCCGAGCAGGTCGTAATCGCACAGCTCTTCACCGAACGACATTAGCCTATCGCCGTAGTAGCCGTACACTACGGTTTCGCTATCAAGTTCTTCCAGCTCGTCGTCGGTCTTGAGCGTAAAAGCATACTCTTTCTTGCTGAGTATATTGCCGTTATAGTCGTAGCTGTACAACCATGTTTTTCCGAAGACTTTGTTGTCTTCCCTTACGATACGGTTGAGCTTGTCGTACTCGTATCTTGCCTGCAATATATCGTTCTCGCGAATTTCGGTTATATTGCCGCAGCTGTCGTACTTGTACTGCAAGCGGTCGAGTATGGAGTACTTGCCGTTTATAAGACTGCCGAACCGCATGCTTACGGGCATGTTCGTTGCATGGTCGCCCACTTTATAAAAAGAGCATTCATATGCATTGCACATAAATGCTCTTATGATTTTTATTTATATTTTTTATTAGAACTTAAAATTATTTGTTCTTGTTCGTTTGTTACGCCATCAATTATTATATCGGTATATTTGCGTATAAACGACAAAACTTTTTTATTAAATGGCAATAGAATAACATCACGTCGCAATACTCGCCGTGTATATGAATAATTTTTGGTTTTTTCATTAGACGATACAAATAAATATATTACTATACCTCTATTACATATTTTAAAGTATGAAATATCTTTCCAAACAATATTTTTTTTTAACAGCTTTCCACAAAACACACTTTTAATGCCGTGTTCATTTATAGTCGTTATTGAACAAAATCCTTGCAATGGTAAAAAGACGAGTATAAGCGTTGGAAAAATGCCGCAAAAAACCGCCGGAATAGCAATATATCCAGAATTAAGAAGTTGACTGCTTATAGGCGTGTATAAACAACAAGTTAACAAGAGAGCGTATGCTACCAAAATAAGTATTATAACCCCTATTAAACCTATTAATGACGGTACGCACTTTAAATAGTTTTTGTCTTTCACACCATCCTCCTTGATGTTACTTTCAAATTATTCTACCATAACTACACTTGTACTGTCAAGTATGGCTATTATATCGCAATCCATGTCCGTATTTCCGCTATTGTATTTTTTCAATCTCTTGCTTTTTCTTTAGAAATGAGCTATATTATCTGTATCAGAAAAAATTAGGAGCAAATGATATGAAAGAAATCAAACTCGAAAAGTGCCCGTTTTGCGGCGGCGAAGAAATGATAGAAACACGAGTGGCTTCTTATGGCGGCGCATACGTAACACCCGCACATAAAGGCGGTTTACGCAACGCTGCGCTATTTGCTACCGTCTGCCGTGATTGCGGAAGCGTTGTTCGTACATATTGCAAAGAACCCGAAAAACTATTCCCCAAAAAAGAACGCAAAACCGATAGCGCGGGCAAATGATGTATATTTTGAGTCTGAAATTGCAATTAAGGGTGGCATTACCATGAAAATAACAGTAATAAACGGCACGGAGAAACACGGCGTTACATATCGCATAAAAGAGATTTTTCTGCAAAACTTTCAAGGCGCAGACGTAGTTGAGTTTTATCTGCCGAAAGATTGTCCGTCTTTTTGTATAGGTTGTACGAGTTGCTTTATGAAAGGCGAAAATAACTGTAAAGACTTTGATTACACACATAAAATTGAAAAATCGCTTATTGAATCTGATTTGATCGTTATGACGTCGCCTGCATATGTAATGCACGCAACGGGCGCAATGAAATCATTATTAGACCATTTAGGTTATCGTTGGATGCCGCATAGACCTGCGCCCGAAATGTTCGGTAAGCGCGCTGTAATTATTACGCAATGTCTTGGCGCAGGCGCAAAGTCAACCGCAAAAGATATAAAACACAGTTTGTCTTGGTGGGGAATATCGAAAATCGGTATGTTTAGCGGTTCGCTTATGAGTGATATTATTTGGGATAAACTTTCCGAAAAGAAGCGCAAGAAGTTAACTAAAAAGATAAACAAACTTGCTGTTCGATTCTCTAAAATCAATTATGCCAAACCGGCGCACACAACACTTATAAC